>MEEK01000069.1 GCA_001724425.1 Microbacterium sp. SCN 70-27 | reverse complement strand
GACTCGCTGCGCTCGCTCAACGACCGGGGGATGCCCTGTTCCGGTCGTTGAGCGAGGCCCGTAGGGCCGAGTCGAAACGGGGGCGGGGCGACGCGTTTCGACTCGCTGCGCTCGCTCAACGACCGGGGAGGGTTGCCCTGTTCCGGTCGTTGAGCGAGGCCCGTAGGGCCGAGTCGAAACGTGGCCGGGTGGGACGCGTCAGCGCGTGTAGCGCTCGGTGAACGCCCGCAGGATCGCACCCGTGTGCGTCACCGGGAGCCGCCGCACGGCGGCCAGCGTCAGGTCCAGCTCATCCGCCGCGAAGTACCCGTGGTCGGCGTACGCGAGGATGCGGGTCGTGATGCCGTCCACATCGAGCTCCGGGTGGAACTGCGTCGCATACACGTTCTGACCGACGCGGAACATCTGCACGGGACAGGCCTCGCCGCGCACGAGGAGCGTCGCGGAGGGCGGCAGCACCGTGATCGCCTCCTTGTGCCCGACGAAGGCGGTGAAGGCATCCGGCAGGCTCCGCAGGAGCGGGTCGACCGCGCCCTCCGGCGTGCGGGTGACCTCGATGACGCTGATCGGCTCGCGGTGGGTCCCATCGATGACCGCGCCCTCATGCGCGCCGACGGTGCCGATGCCGTAGCACGCCCCGAAGAAGGGGAAGTCGCGCGCGACCACCTCGTCGAGCAGGGCGGAAATCTCCGCCTCGACGCGCTGCTGCACGGCGGACTTCCTCTCGACCGGGTCGGACGCGTTGAACGGCCCGCCACCGACGAAGATCCCCGACCAGTCGTCGAGGTCGATCTCGCCGAGCGGCTCCGCCTCGAGCCGCCGCCGCACGAGCTGGTGCTCGGCGAGACCCGTGAAGCGCAGGAACAGCGCGTACTCCTCATCGGCGGGAAGGTCTTCGGCACGCGTGGCGAGCAGCAGGAACGGCTTCATCGTGCACCCTCCGAGTCGTTCTGTGCCGCCGCGATGTGCTCGGTGATCGCCTGCAGGGTCGCGGCGACCGCGGGGTTGCGTGGACCTTC
The DNA here is from genome assembly GCA_001724425.1 of Microbacterium sp. SCN 70-27. GTDB lineage: Bacteria > Actinomycetota > Actinomycetes > Actinomycetales > Microbacteriaceae > Microbacterium. Next base: position 4,547 of record MEEK01000069.1, on the reverse strand, counting down.
GTCGCGGGCGACCGCCCAGTAGGCGAGCGGGTGTGCCCAGGCCCCGTCGAGCACGCGCACGAGCCGTGGGTCGGCGTCGCCGAGGAAGTCGGGGAGGATCCCGATGCCGGCACCGGCGGCCGTCGCCTCGACGTGCGCGAACACGCTCGTCGACCGCACCGACGGGGGAGAGGCGGGCAGTTCCTGCAGCGCGCGGTCCAGTTCGTCGACCTGCAGCGACGACTCGACGTAGTACACGAGCGGATGCCCCGACAGCTCCGCCACCGTCGCTGGCACGCCTTCGGCCGCGAGGTAGCCCGGCGTCGCGTACAGCCGCAGCGCGTACGAGCAGATCTGCGTCGCGTACGCGCGAAGCACCTGGGGGCGCCCGACGACGATCTCGAGGTCGACGCCCGAGCGGTTCTGCCGCACGCGCTGCGTCGCCGACAGGAGCTCGACGGCGAGCTGCGGGTGCTCGCGGCGCAGAGCGGTCATCGCGGGGGCGAGGAAGACGGAGGTGAAGGCATCCGGGGCGGAGACGCGCACCATGCCGTGCACGGCATCGGTGTCCTCTCCCTGGACCAGTTCGCGCACGGATGCCTCGATGCGCTCGGCGATCGCGACGGCACGCCGGCCGAGGGAGGTGACCTCCCACCCGCCCGTGGTGCGGACGAGGACGCGCCCGCCCATCGCCGACTCGAGCGCGGCGATGCGGCGCGACACGGTGGAGTGATTGACGCCGAGCACTTCGGCGGCGGCGGTGTAGCGGCCGAGCCGGGCGACGGAGAGGAACGTCATGAGCGCGTCGAGGGGCGGCTCGGGTGCGGAAGTCGGCATCGATTCAGTGTGCACCGATGCACAGTGTGGGTGCAACTTTGTCGCGCGCTCGTGCATTGATATGCATGCACCCGCGTGCCTACAGTGACAGGAGGCCGCACTCATCGTCGAGTGGGCCTGAGACCTTCGACGACGCAGGGAGCATCAGCATGTCGACAATCGCCTTCATCGGACTCGGGCGCATGGGCGCCCCCATGGCCGCCCACCTCGTCGCGGTAGGACACACGGTCCGAGGCGTCGAGATCAATCCCGTCGCGGCGGCCGCCGCCGCGGAACGGGGCATCCAGATCGCGGACTCGATCGCCGACGCCCTGCGCGGCGCCGACGCGGCATTCACGTCGCTCCCGAAGCCCGAGCACGTGCGCGGGGCGTATGGCGGGCCCGACGGCATCTTCGCCCACGCCGAACCGTCGACGCTCCTCATGGACACCTCGACCGTCGACGTCGAGACGTCGCGCTGGTGCCACGCGGAGGCCGAGGAGCGTGGCCTCACCTTCGTCGATGCCCCGATCTCCGGCGGCACCGCCGGTGCCGAGGCGGCGACCCTCACGTTCATGCTCGGCGGGCGGGATGCCGACGTCGCACGTGCCCACGAGTACGTCGGTCCCATGGCGGGGAACGTCATCTCGTGCGGTGCGGCGGGTGCCGGCATCGCCGCGAAGCTCGTGAACAACATGATGCTGTTCATCGGTGTCATGGCGATGTCCGAGGGGTCGCAGCTCGCCGAGCGGTTGGGACTGGATGCCAAGACGTTCTGGGACGTCGCGCGCGTCTCCTCCGGCGACTCCTGGCCGCTGCGCACCTGGTACCCCGTGCCGGGCGTTCTCGAGAAGTCGGCCGCGAACAACAATTTCGACCCCACGTTCTCCGTCGACCTCGCGCGGAAGGACTGCGGTCTCGCCGTCCAGGCCGGCGAGGCGACCGGTGTGCACCTCCCGGCCGCGCAGCTGGCGCTGGCGCAGCTCGACGAGCTCATCGCCGAGGGCCTCGGCGGCAAGGACTGTACCCTCGTCGCGAAGCTCGCCTCTCCCGATGGCACCCTGCGCGGATACGACCCCGCTGCGGACACCGCCTCCTCCTTGACCGCCTGATCGACCCGACCCGACCCGAAGGACTCCGCCATGAGCACCCCCACGATCGACACCCCAGCCCTCACCTCGATCCCGCACGTCATCGGCGGCGCCCGCGTCACCGGCGACGGACGCACGGGCCGCGTCTTCAACCCTGCGACCGGCGCCCAGACGGGCGAAGTGGCGCTGGCATCCGCCGACGTCGTCCACGAGGTCGCCCGCGTCGCCGCCGCCGCGCAGCGCGGCTGGCGCGAGACCGGCCTCGGCAAGCGCCAGCAGGTGATGTTCCGCCTGCGCGAGATCGTAACGGCGCGAGCCGAAGAGCTCGCCCGCATCATCACCGCCGAGCACGGCAAGACCGTGCCCGACGCGCTCGGCGAGGTCGCCCGCGGGCTCGAGAACGTCGAGTTCTGCACGAGCCTCATGCACCACCTGAAGGGGGAGTACTCCGAGCAGGTCGCATCCGGCGTGGATGTGCACCAGGTGCGCCAGCCGATCGGGGTCGTCGCGTGCATCACGCCGTTCAACTTCCCCGCGATGGTGCCGCTGTGGATGGTCACGACGGCGATCGCCGCCGGCAACGCCGTCATCCTCAAGCCCAGCGAGCGCGACCCCTCGGCGGCCGTCTGGATCGCCGAGGCGTTCGCCGAGGCGGGGCTGCCTGCAGGCATCCTCAACGTCGTCCACGGCGACAGGGAGGCGGTCGATGCGATCCTCGACGACGAGATCATCCGTGCCGTCTCGTTCGTCGGGTCGACGCCGATCGCGAAGTACATCTACACGCGCGCGGCCGAGAACGGCAAGCGCGTGCAGGCGCTCGGCGGTGCGAAGAACCACATGATCGTCATGCCCGATGCCGACCTCGACTCCGCCGCGGACGCCGCGATCTCCGCCGGGTTCGGTTCGGCGGGGGAGCGGTGCATGGCCGTCTCGGTCGTCGTCGCGGTCGGAGCCGTCGCCGACGACCTCGTCGCGAAGGTCGCCGAGCGGATGCCGGCGGTCACCGTCGGCGACGGGACGCAGCCGGGCATCGAGATGGGGCCGCTCATCACGCGCGACGCACTCGACCGGGTGACGGGCTTCGTCGCGGGCGCCGAGGGCGAGGGCGCCCGCGTCGTCGTCGACGGCCGTGAGCTCGAAATCGGCGAGGACGGCTTCTTCATCGGGCCCTCGCTCGTCGACGACGTGCGGCCCGGTATGCGCGTGTACGACGAGGAGATCTTCGGACCCGTCCTGTCGGTCGTCCGCGTCGCCACGTACGACGACGCGGTCGCACTCATCAACGGCAACCGGTACGCCAACGGCACCGCGATCTTCACGCGCGACGGCAAGACCGCGCGCCAGTTCGAGTTCGACATCGAGGTCGGCATGGTCGGCGTCAACGTGCCGATCCCCGTGCCGATCGGGGCATTCTCGTTCGGCGGCTGGAAGGACTCGCTGTTCGGGGACACGCACATGTACGGACCGGAGGCGTTCAACTTCTACACGCGCCGCAAGGTCGTCACGACCCGGTGGCCGGAGCCGAGCGAGAGCCAGATCAGCCTCGGATTCCCGACGCACTGAGTCAGCTGGGGTGCCGCCGGCGGGGGCGGGCTAGGCTGGCGGCATCCCACGACATGGAGGTTGACATGGCGATCGCACGACTGCACGGCGGCCCGCTCGACGGGCAGGTCCTGCCCCTGGATGACGAGAGCCAGGATTCGCTCGTCATGCCGTACAGCGAGACGCAGGTCGTCTACACGCGCCGCGGCGGCCTCGAGAACACCGGCGAAGGCGACGGTCCGACGTCCGGCGACTTCTACTTCGTCGAGGCGGAGGACGACATCAACCCCGACCTCGACGGTCGGGACGAGTGACCGCACCGGAGCACGACGGGCCGACACGCTCGCTCGAGATCGAGCGCAAGTACGACGTGGATGCCACGGCGGTGCTGCCGGACTGGGAGCGTCTGCCGGGGGTCGCGGAGGTCGTCGGTCCGGAGCGGCGGGAGCTCGACGCCCGGTACTTCGACACCGTGGACGGCCGTTTGGCGCAGGCGGCGACGGCGCTCCGACGCCGCACCGGCGGCCCGGATGCCGGTTGGCACATCAAGCAGGCCACGCCCGAGGGAAAGCTCGAGACGCATTGGCCCCTCGGTGACTCGGGCTCTGACTCTGGCTCCGGTGATCCTGTCGTGCCGGCCGAGATCGTCGCGGAGCTGGCGGGTGTCGCCGCGCCGCCGTTCACGGCGATCGCCCGCATCCGGAACGCCCGGGATGCTTACGCTCTGATCGACGCTGCGGGCGGGATCATCGCCGAGTTCGTCGACGATCACGTGACTGCGACCGACGTGCGTCGCGGCGTCGAGACGGTCTGGCGCGAGTGGGAGCTCGAACTCGGGCCGGTGGCCCCGGCATCCGATGCCGAACGCGCGGCGCTGTTCGCCGAAGCCGATCGCCTCGTGGCCGCCGCCGGCGGATGCCCTGCCGCCTCCGCCTCCAAGCTGGGCCGCGCCCTCGGCGCCTGACCCCCCGCGCACGACGTTTCGACTCGGCCCTCCGGGCCTCGCTCAACGTCCCGCCCCCGTGCCCCCCCGGTCGTTGAGCGAGCGCAGCGAGTCGAAACGCGCTGCGCCCGACACCGTTTCGACTCGGCCCTGCGGGCCTCGCTCAACGACCGGAA
>MEEK01000068.1 GCA_001724425.1 Microbacterium sp. SCN 70-27 | reverse complement strand
GAGGTCGACGAACTCGCCCTTCTTCTGCGTGACGACCGGCGCGACGATCTGGTAGCGGGTGCGCTCGGGCAGCTCCATCAGCTGGTCGGCGATCTGCTGGACCGTCTGACGCTGGATCTGCGCACCGCATTCGGGGCAGTGCGGCACGCCGATGCGCGCCCAGAGCAGGCGCATGTAGTCGTGGATCTCGGTGATCGTGCCGACGGTCGAGCGCGGATTGCGGTTCGTCGACTTCTGGTCGATCGACACGGCGGGTGACAGACCCTCGATGAAGTCGACGTCGGGACGGTCGACCTGCCCCAGGAACTGGCGCGCGTAGGCGCTCAGCGACTCGACGTAGCGGCGCTGCCCCTCGGCGAAGATCGTGTCGAAGGCGAGCGACGACTTGCCCGATCCGGACAGTCCCGTGAAGACGACGAGGGAGTCGCGCGGGATGTCGAGATCCACGTTCTTGAGGTTGTGAACGCGGGCTCCGCGGACGCTGAGCTTCGAGCTGGCGACGGGGATGATAGGCACCGATCAAGTCTAGGTGGGGCCTCCGACACTGGCCTCGACGTGCGCTCTGGGCGAAGTGCCGGGGCCCTGTCGTAAGAGCCGCAAGCGGACTAGCGTGCCGTGCGTGCGCGCTTCACCGAGGGGCGCCGCGGTCCGAAGGAGGATCCCATGACCTCGAAGAACACGATCTGCCTGTGGTACGACGGGGGCGCCGAGGAGGCGGCCCGCTTCTACGCCGAGACATTCCCCGACAGCAGCGTCGGCGGCATCCATCGCGCCCCCGGAGACTACCCGGACGGCAAGTCCGGCGATGTCCTGACCGTGGACTTCACGGTGTGCGGCATCCCCTGCATCGGGCTCAACGGCAGCCCGCAGTTCCCGCAGTCCGAGGCCTTCTCGTTCCAGATAGCCACCGACGATCAGGAGGAGACCGACCGCCTGTGGGATGCCATCGTCTCGACCGGCGGCGAAGAGAGCATGTGCGGGTGGTGCCGGGATGCCTGGGGAGTGAACTGGCAGATCACACCGCGTGCTCTGACGGACGCGATGGCGGCGGGAGGCGCCGTCGCCGCCCGGGCCTTCGAGGCGATGATGACGATGCGGAAGATCGACATCGCCGCGATCGAGGCAGCCGTCGCGGGCGGCTGAGGGTCAGGCGGTGCGACGCTGCGACGTGCTCTTGGGGCCGGCGAACGGCGCGAGACCGTCACGGACGGCGGCGATCTGCTGCACGCTCATCCCCGTCGCTGCCATGACCTGCAGGGGCACGTCGAGCGCGCGTTCCCGCAGGGCTGCTCCCTCGGTGGTGAGCCCGAGCTCCAGCACCCGCTCGTCCGCCGTGCTGCGTGTGCGGGTGACGAGCCCCTGCGCCTCGAGTCGCTTGACGAGCGGCGACAGGGTCGCCGGCTCCATCGCCAGTTCTTCCGCCAACTCGCCGAGAGCACGCGGCGCATGCTCCCACAGGGCGAGCATCACGAGGTACTGCGGATGGGTGAGGCCCAGCGGCTCGAGGATCGGCCGGTAGATCGCCACGACGTTGCGTGCGGCGGTCACGAGCGCGAAGCAGAGCTGGTTCTCCAGCTTCAGCATCTGGTCGCGGGGATCGTCGATGCGGAGCATGAGCCCATCCTATCGATTATTTAGTACACTAATGATTATGAATGAAGCTATGCCTGAGCGACCTTCACTGCGTGAGCGCGTCCGCGCTGCCGGCGGCTGGTACAGCTACCTCAACACCCGCCTGATCCGTTTCGCCGGACCGGCCTCGGTCGGCCCCTACGACACCGCACCGGAGCCGACCCGCACCGAGCGTGCGTGCCCGCTGTGCGGCCACCCCATGTCGGAGCACGAGTTCGACCGCACGGGGCCGAAGCCCCTCATGCACTGCCCGTAAGCGCGCACGGCGCTGACCACCCTCACCCGGGGGCACCCACGTCCGCCGCGCGTCGCCGCCGCCGATCAGGCGTGACCGGCGCGCTCCATGGCCCGCAGCTCCTTCTTGAGGTCCTGCACCTCATCGCGCAGCCGGCCGGCGAGCTCGAACTTCAGCTCCCCCGCCGCCGCAAGCATCTGCGCGGTCAGGTCCTCGATCGTCGCCTCGATCTGTCGGGCGCCCTCTGCGGCGATGCCTTCTCGGCGCAGCTGCGGGGTCGGGGACTTCCCCTTGCCCGACTTCGTCTTCTTCGACAGCAGGTCCTGCGTGTCGGAGGCCTCGCGCGCGAGCGCGTCGGTGATATCAGCGATCTTCTTGCGCAGCGGCTGCGGGTCGATGCCGTGGGCCGTGTTGTAGGCGATCTGCTTCTCGCGGCGCCGATCGGTCTCCTCGATCGCGAGCCGCATCGAGTCGGTCATGTTGTCGGCGTACATGTGGACTTCACCGGAGACGTTTCGCGCCGCACGCCCGATCGTCTGGATAAGCGACGTGCCGCTGCGCAGGAAGCCCTCCTTGTCGGCGTCGAGGATCGCGACGAGCGACACCTCCGGTAGGTCGAGACCTTCGCGGAGCAGGTTGATGCCGACGAGCACGTCGTAGACTCCCTGGCGCAGCTCCGTGAGCAGTTCCACGCGACGCAGCGTGTCGACGTCGGAGTGCAGGTAGCGCACGCGCACGCCGTGCTCGCCGAGGAAGTCGGTGAGCTCCTCCGCCATCTTCTTCGTGAGCGTCGTCACGAGCACGCGCTCGTCGCGCTCGACGCGCAGGCGGATCTCTTCGAGCAGATCGTCGATCTGCCCCTTCGACGGCTTGACGACGATGTGCGGGTCGACGAGGCCGGTCGGGCGGATGATCTGCTCGACGACGCCGTCGGCGATGCCCATCTCGTAGCGCCCGGGCGTCGCCGAGAGATACACCGTCTGGCCGATGCGCTCCTTGAACTCGTCGAACCGGAGCGGCCGGTTGTCCATGGCGCTCGGCAGCCGGAAGCCGTGGTCGACGAGCGTGCGCTTGCGCGAGGCATCCCCCTCGTACATCGCACCGATCTGCGGCACCGTCACGTGCGACTCGTCGATGACGAGGAGGAAGTCGTCGGGGAAGAAGTCGAGCAGCGTGTGCGGCGGCTCCCCCGCCTCTCGGCCGTCCAGGTGGCGCGAGTAGTTCTCGATGCCCGAACAGAATCCGAGCTGCTGGAGCATCTCGAGGTCGAACGTGGTGCGCATGCGCAGCCGCTGCGCCTCGAGCAGCTTGCCCTGCCCCTCCAGCTCCTTCAGCCGCTCGCCGAGCTCCGTCTCGATCGTCCCGATCGCGCGGTGGACGGTGTCGGTGCCGGCGACGTAGTGGGATGCCGGGAAGATCGGCACGCTGTCGAGCTTCTGCACGATGTCGCCCGTGAGCGGGTGCAGCATGTAGAGCGCTTCGATCTCGTCGCCGAACAGCTCGATCCGCACGGCGTACTCCTCGTACACCGGGATGATCTCGATCGTGTCGCCCCGCACACGGAAGTTGCCGCGCGAGAAGTCGACGTCGTTGCGGTTGTACTGCATCGCGATGAACTTGCGGATGAGGGCGTCACGGTCGTACCGCTCCCCCACCTGCAGCGCCACCATGGCGCGCAGGTACTCCTCGGGTGCGCCGAGACCGTAGATGCACGACACGGTCGACACCACCACGACATCACGCCGACTCAGCAGCGCGTTCGTCGTGGAATGGCGCAGCCGCTCCACCTCGGCGTTGATCGACGAGTCCTTCTCGATGAAGGTGTCCGTCTGCGGCACGTACGCCTCGGGCTGGTAATAGTCGTAGTAGCTGACGAAGTACTCGACGGCGTTGTGGGGCATCAGTTCGCGGAACTCGTTCGCGAGCTGGGCGGCGAGGGTCTTGTTGTGCGCCAGCACGAGGGTCGGGCGCTGCATCTGCTCGACGAGCCAGGCGGTCGTCGCCGACTTTCCCGTACCCGTGGCGCCCAGGAGCACGACGTCGGTCTCACCGGCGTTGATGCGCGCCGCGAGCTCGGCGATCGCCTGCGGCTGGTCGCCGCTCGGGGCGTATTCGCTGACGACCTCGAAGGGGCGGACGGATCGCGTGGGCTGCATCACTCCAGCGTAGGCGGCACCACCGACACCGGGTCGGGTGTTCGCCGACGGCGCGTTCAGACCGCTTCGTCGTCACCGGATTCGAAGTCGCCGGTCGCGAAGTCGTCCCATTCGAAGTCCGGGTCGCTCATACCGGAAGGCTAACCGCGCCCTGTGAACGCGCTGTTGCACCGGCATATCGGCTCGATGTCCCTACGCTGGGGACATGCTGGAGTTCCTCGTCGGGTCGAGCCTCGCGGCGGCCGCGGGCCTCAACGCCTGGATGCCGCTGTTCGTGCTCGGCATGGTGGACCGCTTCCTCCCGGGGTTCGATCTGCCTGCGGGTTGGGCGTGGCTCTCCAGCGACGCCGCCCTGTGGATCGTCGGTGTGCTGCTCGTCGTCGAGATCGTCGCCGACAAGATCCCCGCGGTCGACTCGATCAACGACGTCGTCCAGACGGTCATCCGACCGGCATCCGGCGGCATCGCCTTCGGCGCGGGCGCGAGTGCCGAAGCGGCGACCGACCCCACCCACCTGTTCGAGAACGGCGCGTGGGTGCCGATCGCGGTCGGCATCGTGATCGCGCTGGCCGTGCATGCCGCGAAGGCGACGGTCCGCCCCGTCGCGAATGTCGCGACCGCGGGCATCGCGGCGCCGGCGCTCTCGACGGCCGAAGACCTGTCGTCCTTCGCCCTGGCGATCACCGCCGTGGTGGTTCCGATCGTCGCGGCGGTGCTTCTCGTCGGACTGATCGTCATGATCATCGCTCTGCTGCGCCGCCGCCGGCGTCTGTCGAAAGCCGCTCAGCCGCGCGCCTGAAGCCGCTCCCACAATGCGTCGGTCGCCGCGACGGTCTCGTCGATCGAGCCCGACGTGTCGATCACGATGTCGGCGATCTCCCGCCGCCGCTCGTCGCTCACCTGGGCGGCGATGCGCGCGGATGCCTCGCCCGCGCTGAGCCCGCGCAGCTCCACGAGCCGTCGTGCGCGCACGTCCGCGGGCGCGTCGGCGACGACGATCAGGTCCCACGGGTCGTCGACCCGCGCCTCGACGAGCAGGGGCACGTCGTAGACGACGACGGCACCGGGATCGGCGGCGAAGGCGGCGGAGAACCGTGCCGCGGACTCCTCCCGCACGGCGGGGTGCACGATCGCATTGAGGCGGGTAAGCGCGGCCTCGTCGCCGAAGACGCGCTGCCCAAGGGCCGCGCGGTCGAGCGACCCGTCGGGAGCGATCACCCCCGCGCCGAAGGTCTCGGCGATGGCATCCAGCACCGGAGAGCCGGGTTGCTGGACCTCGCGCACGATCGCGTCGGCGTCGACGACGACAGCGCCGTGCTCGGTCAGCCGCCGGGCGATCGTGGACTTGCCTGACGCGATGCCGCCGGTGAGTGCGATCAAGGGCATGGCTCTGAGCCTAGGCGACGACGAAGGGCCGCCACCTCGCGGTGACGGCCCTTCGCACGTGGATCAGTGCGTGATCAGCGGATCAGCGACCCGACAGCTTCTCGCGGAGAGCGGCGAGAGCCTCGTCGTCGGCCAGCGTGCCGCCGGCGCTCGACTCGGACGAGAAGCTCGACGCGCCGGTCTCGACCGGAGCGGCAGCCTCGGCCTCGAGCGCCTTCGCGACGGCGACCTTGTGGGCCTCCCAGCGAGCCTGGGCAGCCGCGTATTCCTGCTCCCACTTCTCGCGCTGAGCGTCGAAGCCCTCGAGCCAGGCACCCGACTCGGGGTCGAAGCCCTCGGGGTACTTGTACTCGCCGTTCTCGTCG
>MEEK01000067.1 GCA_001724425.1 Microbacterium sp. SCN 70-27 | reverse complement strand
TCGATGACGAAGCGGCTGCGGAACTCGCCGATCTTCTCCTCGGTCAGAGTGGGACGCTGTGCGATGAGCACTATGTGTTCCTTTCCGTCACGTGCCCGCTATATGACACGTGCGATTACAAGAGGTGTTGAGTTGTGGGAAGGACGACGAGAGCCGGATGCCACGGCATGCGTGGCATCCGCTCTCGGATCAGACGCGGCGGCGCTTCGGCGGACGGCAGCCGTTGTGGGCCTGCGGCGTCACGTCGTTGATCGAGCCGACCTCGAGGCCGGCGGCCTGGAGCGAGCGGATCGCGGTCTCGCGGCCCGAGCCCGGACCCTTCACGAAGACGTCCACCTTCTTGACGCCGTGCTCGGCGGCCTGGCGGGCGGCCGACTCGGCGGCCATGCCGGCGGCGTAGGGGGTCGACTTGCGCGAGCCCTTGAATCCCACGCCACCCGAGGACGCCCAGCTGATGACGGCGCCCGAGGGGTCGGTGATCGAGACGATCGTGTTGTTGAACGTCGACTTGATGTGGGCGTGGCCCAGCGCGATGTTCTTCTTCTCCTTGCGGCGCGGCTTGCGCGCGGCGGTCTTGGCCTGTGCCATGAGTTTCTCCTAAACCTGGGACCGCGCCTTAGCGCGCCTTCTTCTTGCCGGCGACGGTGCGCTTCGGGCCCTTGCGGGTGCGCGCGTTGGTCTTCGTGCGCTGACCGCGGACCGGGAGGCCCTTGCGGTGGCGGAGACCCTCGTACGAGCCGATCTCGACCTTGCGGCGGATGTCTGCGGCGACCTCGCGGCGCAGGTCACCCTCCACCTTGTAGTTGCCTTCGATGTAGTCGCGCAGGGCGACCAGCTGGTCGTCGGTGAGGTCCTTGACGCGGATCGACTCGTCGATCTCGGTGGACTTGAGGATCTCGACCGAACGGGTACGGCCGATGCCGTAGATGTAGGTGAGGGCGATCACCACGCGCTTGTCGCGCGGGATGTCAACGCCGGCAAGACGTGCCATGCGATGTCTCCTAGGAGGTAGTGGAGGTGTGGAGCAGGATCGGTGCCCGGGCCTCCGCCCGGGGTGTCCCCTCTTGCGAGGTTCTGATCTGCCTGAGATGACCGTCTCCGGTCGTCGAACGAGCGCCGTGCACCCGGTCGTTGAGCGAGCGCAGCGAGTCGAAACGCAGTGCCCCGTCGTTGAGCGAGGGCAGCGAGTCGAAACGCAGTGCCCGGTCGTTGAGCGAGCGCAGCGAGTCGAAACGCGCCGTTCGCGGTATTGAGTTGTGGTTCGTGCGGAGGTTTCGACGCGGGCCTGCGGCCCTTGCTCAACCTTGAGCCGGGAGCGCATCAAGGCGGCTTCGCCGCCGTGATCCGCTCCGGCTCAACCCTGGCGCTGCTTGTGGCGCGGGTTGGACTTGCAGATGACCATCACGCGCCCGTGGCGGCGGATCACCTTGCAGTGATCGCAGATGGGCTTGACGGAGGGGTTGACCTTCATTGTTCTTTCCTTGGCGCTGTCTTCGAGTCGACCGGATGCCGGGGCATCCGTCCGCTCGTTACTTCTCGACCGGTCTAGCGGTAGCGGTAGACGATGCGTCCGCGCGTGAGGTCGTAGGGCGAGAGCTCCACGACGACGCGGTCTTCGGGGATGATGCGGATGTAGTTCTGCCGCATCTTTCCGGAGATCGTGGCGAGGACCTTGTGACCGTTGCTCAGCTCGACGCGGAACATCGCGTTGGGCAGAGCCTCGGAGATCACACCCTCGATCTCGATGACACCGTCTTTCTTAGCCATAGCCTCGCTGACGCTCGTGCAGACCGGTCGGTCTGCGGTGGGTGGTGGATTCGGTGCGGCGACACGCCAATGAAGGCGCAAGGCACCAAAGATTCAGTGTACGTGATATGTCGGCCCGCGGCAAACCCGCGGGCCGACTCCCGGCTTACTTGAAAAGGGAGGCGAACGAGCCCGCGGCGGGGATCTTGCTGTTCGCGATGGTCTCGCCGTTGATGGCGATCGTCGGCGTCGCGATGCCGGTCTGCCCGGGCTGGACGGGCGTCATGTCGGTCATCGACGCGACGAACTGCTTGTAGGTCTGGTCGTTGACGCACGAGTCGATGCCGGTCACCCCCACGCTCTTCGCGATGTCGAGGATCTCGGCGTCGGTGAGTCCGGGCGAGTTCTCCTGCGGCTGCTTCGCGAACATCGCCTGCATGAACGGCACCGCGGCATCCGGGGACTTCTCGGCGACGCAGTACATCGCGTTGGCGGAGCGCGTGGAGAACTGCGCACCCTGCGAGTAGCGGTCGAGGATCGCGATCGGGTGGATGTTGAGGGTGATGGTGCCCTTGTTCACGAGGTCGAGGATCTCGGGACCGTAGGTCTTCTCGAACTGGTTGCAGATGGGGCACATGAAGTCGACGTACGTGTCGAGGGTCTGCTCGCCCGAGCCGACGACGACGGCGCCCGTGGACTGGTCGATGCCGGAGCCGCTCGGAGGCGTGCCCGGCGACGTGGCACTGTTGTTCATCCACACGACGAGCGCGATCACCACGGCGACGACGGCGACGACCGCCACACTCACCCAGATCGCGAACCAGTTCGTCCTGTTCGCTGCTGCCTGCGCCATCGTGATCGCCTCATCTCCGCGGCGTCCGCCGCACCAGTGTCTATTTTCTCGCAAGTGCACCTATGCATCGCCCGTGAGCCACGGGGCCGCTCGGGCGGGGCTCAGGCGATGGGCGCGGGGACGACGCCGTAGGGTGCGAGGCCGGCGGCGCCGCCGTCGTGGGCGGTCAGCACCCAGATGCCGCCGTCGTGCACCGCGACGCTGTGCTCCCAGTGGCATCCGTCCGAACCGTCGACCGTCGTGACGGTCCAGTCGTCGTCTTCGACGAACGTCTCATCCGAGCCCGACGTCACCATGGGCTCGATCGCGAGGCAGAGCCCCGGACGCACCTCGGGCCCGAGGTCGGGCACGCGGTAGTTGAACACGGTCGGGCCCTCGTGCATCTTCCGGCCGATGCCATGCCCGACGTAGTCGCGGAGGATCCCGTACTCGACGCCGTCGGCGGCTGCGGCGCGCTCGATGTAGCCCTGCACGGCGTCGCCGATCTCGCCGACGCGGCGCGCGGATGCGAGCGCCGCGATACCGGCCCAGAGCGATCCCTCGGTGACCTCCGACAGGCGCTGGCGTGCGGCGACGACGTCAGGGCGCTCGGCGTCCGGCACGACGATCGTGATCGCCGAGTCGCCGTTCCACCCGCGGAACTGCGCGCCGGCGTCGATCGAGACGATATCGCCCGCCGCGAGCACACGCTCCCCCGGGATGCCGTGCACCACTTCGTCGTTCACCGAGATGCAGGTCGTGTGACGGTAGCCGCGGACGAGTTGGAAGTTCGACTCCGCGCCGCGCGAGGTGATGAGGGCGGATGCCGCGGCGTCCAGCTCCTCCGTCGTGACGCCCGGCGCGACGAGCGCGCGGACGGCGTCGAGCGCATCGGCCGTGATCAGTCCGGGCTCGACCATCCCGCGCAGTTGGGCGGGGGTCTTGTACAGCGAGCGGCGAAGCCCCACGAGCGGCCTCAGCCCGCGACGATGCCGCGCGCGGTCAGCGCGACGACAATGCGTTCGAAGACCTCGTCGAGCGTGCCGACTCCGTCGACCGCGTCGACGATGCCGCGTTCGCGGTACACGTCGAGGATCGGGGCGGTCTCTGACTCGTAGATCGACAGTCGCTTCGCGATCGACTCCTCGTTGTCGTCGGCGCGACCCTGCTCCACGGCACGCAGCGCGATACGGCGGATGGACTCGTCACGCGGGACGGACAGCTCGATCACGGCGGTGAGCGGCTCGTCGCGCTCGTCGAGGAAGGCGTCGAGGTCGGCGACCTGGCCGAGGTTCCGCGGGTAGCCGTCGAGCAGGAAGCCCGCCGCCGCGTCGTCCTGAGCGAGGCGGTCCCGGACGATCGCGCCGGTCAGCTCGTCCGGGACGAGGTCGCCGGCGTCGATGATCGCCTTCACCTGGAGCCCGAGGGGCGTGCCCTCCTTGACGTTCGCGCGGAAGACATCCCCGGTCGATACGGCCGGCACACCATAGGTGAGCGCGATGCGCTCGCCCTGCGTGCCCTTGCCGGAGCCCTGCGGGCCGATGATGAGCAGTCGAGCGGCGGTCATCGCAGGAGCCCTTCGTAGTGGCGCTGCTGCAGCTGCGCGTCGATCTGCTTCACGGTCTCAAGACCCACACCGACGATGATGAGGATCGAGGCGCCGCCGAACGGGAAGTTCTGGTTCGCGCTGACGGTCGCCAGCGCCACGAGCGGGAGCAAGGCGATGAGGCCGAGGTAGATCGCGCCCGGGAGCGTGATGCGCGTCAGCACGTAGTCGAGGTACTCGGCGGTCGGGCGACCGGCACGGATGCCGGGGATGAAGCCGCCGTACTTCTTCATGTTGTCGGCGACCTCGACCGGGTTGAACGTGATCGCGACGTAGAAGTAGGTGAAGCCGACGATCAGGAGGAAGTACAGCAGCATGTACAGCGGGTGATCGCCCTTGGTGAGGTAGTTGTTGATCCACGTCACCCACCCGGGCACGTTGCCCTGGGCATCCGGCGTCTGGTTGAACTGCGCGATGAGCGCCGGGATGTACAGGAGCGACGAGGCGAAGATGACGGGCACAACGCCGGCCATGTTCACCTTGATCGGGATGTACGTGTTCGTGCCGCCCAGCGTCCGGCGCCCCACCATGCGCTTCGCGTACTGCACCGGAATGCGCCGCTGCGACTGCTCGACGAAGACGACGAGGGCGACGACGACGATCGAGATCGCGAGCACCAGCAGGAAGACCTCGAAGCTGCGCGCCTGGGCGATCGACCACATGGCGGCCGGGAAGGTCGCCGCGATCGAGGTGAAGATGAGGATCGACATGCCGTTGCCGACACCGCGCTCGGTGACGAGCTCGGCGAACCACATGATGAGACCCGTACCGGCCGTCAGCGTGATGATCATGAGCAGCTGCGCCCACCAGGCGTCGTTCGTCAGCAGCGCGTTGCAGGACGCGATCGACGTCGTGCCGAACAGCTGCCCCGAGCGGGCGACCGTGACGAGGGTCGTCGACTGCAGGAGCGCGAGCGCGATGGTCAGGTACCGCGTGTACTGCGTGAGCTTGGCCTGGCCCGCCTGACCCTCCTTGTACAGGGTCTCGAAGTGCGGGATGACGACGCGCAGGAGCTGCACGATGATCGTCGCGGTGATGTAGGGCATGACACCCAGCGCGAAGATCGACAGCTGCAGGAGCGCGCCGCCGGAGAACAGGTTCACGAGAGAGAGCAGGCCCTCGTTCGCCGAACCGCTCTCGCGGAGGCAGTCCTGGACGTTCGGATAGCTCACGAACGGCGTCGGGACGTGCGCGCCAAGTCGGTAGATGGCGATGATCGCCAGGGTGAAGCCGATCTTCCGCCGCAGATCAGGGGTGCGGAAGACCCGCGCGATGGCGCTGAACAAGGGATTTCCTCCAGTGGACGTACGGGTGTGCGCGATCGGGATCGGCACACCGTGTACCAGAGTACGGCAACAGGGGCCGGAGGGTCGTCTCTCGAGTTCTCGAGCGACCCTCCGGCCCCTGCCGTGGACTTACTTGATCGAGCCGCCGGCGGCGACGATCTTCTGCTCGGCCGAACCCGAGACCTTGTCGACGGCGACGGTCAGCTTGACCGAGATGTCGCCGGTGCCGAGCACCTTGACCTTCTCGTTCTTGCGGACCGCGCCCTTGGCGACGAGGTCGCCGACGGTGACGTCGCCACCGGTCGGGTACAGCTCGGCGAGCTTGTCGAGGTTGACCACCTGGTACTCGACGCGGAACGGGTTCTTGAACCCGCGCAGCTTCGGCGTACGCATGTGGAGGGGCATCTGCCCACCCTCGAA
>MEEK01000066.1 GCA_001724425.1 Microbacterium sp. SCN 70-27 | reverse complement strand
CATGGGCATCGGTCCGATCCCCTCGACCGAGAAGGCGCTGAAGAAGGCCGGTCTGACGATCGACGACATCGGTCTGTTCGAACTCAACGAGGCCTTCGCGATCCAGGTCATCTCGCTGCTCGACCATTTCGGCATCGCCGACGACGACCCGCGCGTCAACCCGTGGGGCGGCGCCATCGCCCTGGGCCACCCGCTCGCGGCATCCGGTGTCCGTCTCATGATCCAGCTCGCGGCGCACTTCGCCGAGCGTCCCGACGTGCGTTACGGCCTCACGGCCATGTGCGTCGGTCTCGGCCAGGGCGGCTCCGTGATCTGGGAGAACCCGTTCTTCGACGGAAAGAAGAAGCGCAAGTGACCGACTACGCCTCCATCGACTTCTCGCCCCTCGACGGACTCAGCGCCGACGAGGTCGTGACGCACTCCCCCGTCCGCGACGTACGGCTGCCCTCGGGCAACGTCGTCGCGCTGATCACGCTCGACAACGGCCGCGACCACACCCGGCCGAACACCCTGGGCCCGGCGACCCTCGCGGAGCTCGGCCGGACGCTCGAGACGCTGAAGCAGCGGGCGGCCGCCGGCGAGATCCACGCCGTCGCGATCACCGGCAAGCAGTACATCCTGGCCGCCGGCGCCGACCTCTCCGAGGTGGCGAACCTGCCGTCGAAGGACATCGCGCGTCTGATCGCCCAGCGCGGGCACCAGGTGCTCGGCTCGCTGTCCGAGCTCGGCGTCCCGTCGTTCGCGTTCGTCAACGGCCTCGCCCTGGGCGGCGGTCTCGAGATCGCGCTGAACTCGACGTACCGCACCGTGGACGCCTCCGCGGCCGCGATCGCCCTGCCCGAGGTGTTCCTCGGCATCATCCCCGGGTGGGGTGGCGCGTACCTGCTGCCGAACCTCATCGGCATCGAGAACGCGCTCGAGGTGGTGGTGTCGAACCCCCTCAAGCAGAACCGCATGCTCAAACCCCAGCAGGCCTTCGACCTCGGGATCATGGATGCCATCTTCCCCGCGGCCAGCTACCTCGAGGACTCGCTGCGGTGGGCCGACGGCGTGCTGACCGGTCGCGTCCGCGTCGAGCGGAAGAACGAGCCGGGCAAGATCGAGCGCCTCACCAAGTGGCCGATCGCGATCAAGGTCGCGCGCAACATGCTCGAGTCCAAGATCGGCACCGTCCCGCGCTCCCCCTACGTCGCACTGGATCTCCTCGACAAGGCCAGGAGCGGCACGAAGGCGGAGGGCTTCGCGCGCGAGGACGAGGCTCTCGCCGACCTCATCGCGGGCGACCAGTTCGCGGCATCCATGTACGCCTTCGATCTCGTGCAGAAGCGCGCGAAGCGGCCCGTCGGGGCGCCCGACAAGGCGCTGGCGAAGAAGGTCACGAAGGTCGGCGTCATCGGCGCAGGCCTCATGGCCTCGCAGTTCGCCCTGCTGTTCGTGCGGAAGCTGCGCGTGCCCGTGATCATCACCGACCTCGACCAGGGACGCGTCGACAAGGGCGTGGCATCCATCCGCGAGGAGATCGGGAAGCTCGAGGCGAAGGGCCGGCTCGACGCCGACACCGCCAACCAGCTGCGCGCGCTCGTGCACGGGACGACCGACCGCGGTGAGTTCGCCGACTGCGACTTCGTCATCGAGGCCGTCTTCGAAGAGGTCGGTGTCAAGCAGGAGGTGTTCTCCGCGATCGAGAAGATCGTCGCCGAAGACACGATCCTCGCCACCAACACCTCGTCGCTCTCGGTCGCCGAGATCGGGTCGGTGCTGCAGAATCCCGAGCGTCTCGTCGGTTTCCACTTCTTCAACCCCGTTGCGGTCATGCCGCTCATCGAGGTCGTGAGAACGGATGCCACCTCCGACGCCGCGCTGTCGACGGCGTTCGTCGTGGCCAAGGGCCTGGGGAAGAACGCGGTGCTGACCGCCGACGCGCCCGGGTTCGTCGTCAACCGCCTGCTCGCCAAGGTCATGGGCGAGGCCGCGCGCGCGGTGTACGAGGGAACGCCGATCACGGTCGTCGAGAAGGCGTTCGCGCCGCTCGGCCTGCCGATGGGGCCGTTCCAGCTCATCGACCTCGTCGGTTGGAAGGTCGCCGCCCACGTGCAGGACACGATGGCGCACGCCTTCCCCGACCGCTTCTTCGCATCCGAGAACTTCCACGAGCTCGCGGCACTCCCCGAGGTCGTCGAGAAGGACAAGGGCGGCCGCGTCACCGGCTGGACCAAGGCCGCGCAGAAGGTGCTCGTCACCGGCACGACTCCGGTCGCACCCGAGACGATCCTCGCCCGCGTGCAGGACGGTCTCGCGCAGGAGATCAAGATCATGCTCGAGGAGGGCGTGGTCCCCGAGGTGCAGGACATCGACCTGTGCCTCATCCTCGGCGCCGGATGGCCGTTCATCGACGGCGGAGCCTCGCCCTACCTCGACCGCGAGGGGGCGTCGGAGCGCGCCTTCGGCGACACGTTCCACCACCCGCCGATCCGCGGTATCGGCGGCTGAGAGCCGCCCGCACGACAGCGGCGCCGTCCCCGAGGGGGCGGCGCCGCCGTCGTTCTGTACGCGCACGAGAACAGGAGATCCGTCGAGAACAGGTCGACGCGGGGACGCCGCGGTCTGTTCCCGCACGATCTCCTGTTCTCGAACGCCGAGCCGTTCCGTCACCACTTAGGGGCGGGACTTCTCCCACTCGTCCAGCGTCGGGATCGAGCCGGTGGGCGTCTGACGCGCCATCGGAATGCGCGTCCCGAGCACCTGGGCCACGACGTCGTGGGCGATCTTGGATGCCGTGAGCCCGGCATCCTCGAGGATCTGCTCGCGCGTGGCGTGATCGATGAACTCGTCCGGGATGCCGAGCTCGTCGACCGCCGTGTCGACCCCGGCCTCACGCAGGACCTGGCGCACACGGGTGCCGACGCCGCCGACGCGGATGCCGTCCTCGATCGTGATCACCAGACGGTGCTCGCGGGCGAGGTCGACGATCGACGGCTGCACGGGGATCGCCCAGCGCGGGTCGACGACCGTCGCTCCGATGCCCTGCGCGCGCAGGCGTTCGGCGACCTCCATCGCGAGGTGGACCATCGGGCCGATGCCCACCAGGAGCACGTCATCGGACGTGCCGCGGGCGAGGACGTCGACGCCGTCGGGCAGGCGCTCGATCGCGTCGAGGTCGGCCGGGACACCGCCCTTCGGGTAGCGCACCACCGTCGGGGCGTCGCCGACGGCAACCGCCTCACGGAACTCCTCGCGGAGCCGCGTCGCATCGCGCGGAGCGGCGATCCGGATGCCGGGGACCAGCTGCAGCATCGCCAGATCCCAGATGCCGTGGTGGCTCGGACCGTCGGGGCCGGTCACACCGGCGCGGTCGAGCACGAACGTGACGCCGGCCTTGTGCAGGGCCACATCCATCATGACCTGGTCGAACGCGCGGTTCATGAAGGTCGCGTAGATCGCGACGACCGGGTGCAGGCCGCCGAAGGCCAGGCCCGCGGCCGAGGCGACCGCGTGCTGCTCGGCGATACCGACGTCGTAGACGCGCTCGGGGAAGCGTTCCGCGAAGGACTGCAGGCCCGTGGGCCGCAGCATCGCCGCGGTCATCGCGATGACGTCGTCGCGTTCCGCGCCCACCGCGGTGAGTTCCTCGGCGAACACGTCGGTCCACTGCGGACCGCCGCCCGAGCCGAGGGCCTCGCCCGTGATCGGGTCGATCTTGCCGACGGCATGGAACTGGTCGGCGGTGTCGCTGAGGGCGGGGGCGTATCCGCTGCCCTTGTCGGTGATCGCGTGCACGATGACCGGGGCGCCGTACGACTTCGCGAGCTCGAGCGTCTCGATGAGCGACTCGAAGTCGTGTCCGTCGATCGGCCCCAGGTACTTGATGTCGAGATTGCTGTACAGCGCCTCGTTGTTGGTGAAGCGGGAGAGGAAGCCGTGGGTGCCGCCCCGGACGCCCCGGTAGACGGCGCGCGCCGCGGGACCGAGCCGCCGGAACAGCGTGTCGGAACTGCGGTGGAGATGCCGGTAGGCCTCGTTCGTGCGCACGCGGTTCAGGTAGCGCGCCATGCCGCCGATCGTGGGCGCGTAGGAGCGACCGTTGTCGTTCACGACGATGACGAGGTTCCGGTCGTTGTCGTCGCTGATGTTGTTCAGCGCCTCCCACGTCATGCCGCCGGTGAGGGCGCCGTCGCCCACGACGGCGATGACGTGCCGGTCCTTGCGGCCGGTGCGCGAGAACGCCCGAGAGACGCCGTCGGCCCAGCTCAGCGAGCTCGACGCGTGAGAGGACTCGACGATGTCGTGCTCGCTCTCGGAGCGCTGCGGGTATCCGGCGAGGCCCCCGCGTGAGCGCAGCTGCGCGAAATCCTGGCGCCCGGTGAGGATCTTGTGGACGTACGACTGGTGCCCGGTGTCGAAGATGATCGGGTCTTCGGGTGAGTCGAAGACCTTGTGCAGGGCGATCGTCAGCTCGACGACGCCGAGGTTCGGACCGAGGTGGCCGCCGGTGCGGGCGACGTTCTCGACGAGGAACGAGCGGATCTCGGCCGCGAGCTGCCGCAGTTCGTCGGGTGTCAGTGCGTCGAGATCACGGGGACCGTGGATGCCGGGTAGGAGAGCCATACGACTCCTCTCGTGCGGTGCGCGCAGTGGCCTGCGCGTCTGTCGATTCTAGTCTCGGCACCTCGAGCGGGCCCGACAATGGCTTGCCAGCGAGCGATCCATGGTGTCGGAAAACGCGACAGCGCCCCGGGGGCCGAAGCTCCCCGGGGCGCGGTCGAGGCGGGATCAGACGAGCGAACGCAGCACGTACTGCAGGATGCCGCCGTTGCGGTAGTAGTCGGCCTCACCGGGGGTGTCGATGCGGACCACGGCGTCGAACGTCACGGTCTGCTTGCCCTCGGGCGAGAACTCGCTCGGCTCGGCCGTGACCTTCACCGTCTTCGGCGTCACGCCCTCGTTGAGCTGTTCGAGACCCTCGATCGAGACGATCTCGGTGCCGTCCAGACCCAGCGACTTCCAGCTCTCGCCGGCCGGGAACTGCAGCGGGACGACGCCCATGCCGATGAGGTTCGAGCGGTGGATGCGCTCGAAGCTCTCGGTGATCACGGCCTTCACGCCGAGCAGGTTCGTGCCCTTGGCCGCCCAGTCGCGCGACGAGCCGGAGCCGTACTCCTTGCCGCCGAAGATCACGAGCGGGGTGCCCTGCGCCTGGTAGTTCTGGCTCGCGTCGAAGATGTACGACTGCGGGCCGCCGGGCTGCGTGAAGTCGCGGGTGTACCCGCCCTCGACGACCTTGCCGTCGTTGACGGCCGCGGTGAGCTCGTTCTTCAGACGGATGTTCGCGAACGTGCCGCGGATCATCACCTCGTGGTTGCCGCGACGCGAGCCGTAGGAGTTGAAGTCCTTCTGCGCGACGCCGTGCTCGGTCAGGTACTGCGCGGCGGGGGTGCCCGCCTTGATGTTGCCGGCCGGGCTGATGTGGTCGGTCGTGACCGAGTCGCCGAGGGCGGCCATGACGCGCGCACCGCTGATGTCGGTGACCGGCGAGGGCTCCATCGACATGCCGTCGAAGTAGGGCGCCTTGCGGACGTAGGTCGAATCGGCATCCCACTCGAAGATCGGGCCGGTCGGGGTGGGCAGGTTCTTCCAGCGCTCGTCGCCCTCGAAGACGGTGGCGTACTGCTGGATGAACTGCTCGCGCGAGATCGACGCGTCGATGATCGTCTGCACCTGGTCGGGCGCGGGCCAGATGTCCTTCAGGAAGACGTCGTCGCCGTTCTGGTCCTTGCCGAGGGCGTCGGTCTCGAAGTCGAAGTTCATCGACCCGGCCAGCGCGTAGGCGACCACCAGCGGCGGGGATGCCAGGTAGTTCATCTTCACGTCGGGGCTGATGCGGCCCTCGAAGTTGCGGTTACCCGAGAGGACGGCCGTCACGGCGAGGTCGTTCTCGTTGATCGCCGCGGAGACCTCCTCGATGAGGGGGCCGGAGTTGCCGATGCAGATCGTGCAGCCGTAGCCGACGGTGTAGAAGTCGAGGCCCTCGAGCGCCTTGTCGAGGCCCGACTTCTCGTAGTAGTCGGTGACGACCTTCGAGCCGGGGCCGAGCGTCGTCTTGACCCACGGCTTGCGCT
>MEEK01000065.1 GCA_001724425.1 Microbacterium sp. SCN 70-27 | reverse complement strand
AACCGGCCGGCGCGCCGGGAGCTCGCGCTCGGTGGTCTTCAGGAAGCCCTTCGGGTCAGCCACCGGTCACCTCCAGGATGCGGGTCCAGACGACGTCGCCATCAGGGTCGAGCCCCTCGGCTGCGGCGTCCTTTCGGGTCTGCAGAACCGCCGCGTAGTCACGCGGCAGGACACGGACGAAGTTCGCGGCCTCGGCCTCGAAGTCGTCCAGAAGAGCGGCGGCCAGCGTCGAGCCGGTCTCCGCGACGTGACGCTCGAGCAGGTCGCGGAGGATCTCGACGTCGCCCGAGCCCAGCTCGAGGAGTTCGAGCTCGCCGCTCGCGAGCGACTCGCGGTTCACGAGCGCCGTGTCGAGTTTGTAGACGTACGCCGCCCCGCCCGACATGCCCGCGCCGAGGTTCCGCCCGGTCTTGCCGAGGATCACCGCGAGTCCGCCCGTCATGTACTCCAGGGCGTGGTCGCCGACGCCTTCGACGACGGCGGTCGCGCCGGAGTTGCGGACGAGGAACCGCTCGCCGACGACGCCGCGCAGGAACATGCTGCCCTGCGTCGCGCCGTAGCCGATGACGTTGCCGGCGATGACGTTGGCCGAGGCGTCGAACGAGGCATCCCGCGGCGGGCGGACGACGATCTGACCGCCCGAGAGCCCCTTGCCGACGTAGTCGTTCGAATCGCCCTCGAGGCGCAGCGTGATGCCCGCGGGCAGGAACGCGCCGAAGGACTGACCCGCCGAGCCCGTGAGGTTCACCTCGATGCTACCGGCGGGGAGCCCGTGCTCGCCGTGGGCGAGCGTGACGCGGTTGCCGAGCATCGTCCCGACGGCGCGCTCCGTGTTGCGGATCGGGAGGTCGATGGCGATGTGGCCGCCGTGCGCGACGACGTCCTGTGCGCGCTCGATGAGCTGCACGTCGAAGTGCTTCTCGAGCTCGTGGTCCTGGTTGCGCAGGTGTCGTCGCGGGACGTCTGCGCCGAAGGCGGGGCCGTCCAGGATCGGCGCGAGGTCGAGGCCGCTCGCCTTCCAGTGCTCGATCGCGCCGTTGACATCCAGCAGGTCGCTTCGGCCGATCGCCTCGTCGAGAGAACGGAAGCCCAACTCCGCGAGGTACTCACGCACCTCCTGCGCGAGGAACTGCATGAAGTTCACGACGAACTCCGGCTTGCCGCTGAAGCGGCTGCGCAGCACGGGGTTCTGCGTCGCGACGCCGACCGGGCACGTGTCGAGGTGGCATACCCGCATCATGATGCAGCCCTCGACGACGAGCGCCGTCGTCGCGAAGCCGAACTCCTCGGCGCCGAGGAGCGCCGCCACGATGACGTCACGGCCCGTCTTCAACTGGCCGTCGGCCTGCACCACGACGCGGTCGCGCATGTCGTTGAGCATAAGCGTCTGCTGCGTCTCGGCGAGACCCAGCTCCCACGGCGTACCGGCGTGCTTGAGCGAGTTCAGCGGGCTCGCGCCCGTACCGCCGTCATGGCCGGAGACGAGGATGACGTCGGCGAGGGCCTTCGCCGTCCCCGCCGCGACCGCTCCGATGCCGGACTGGCTCACGAGCTTCACGTGCACGCGCGCGGCCGGGTTGGCGCGCTTCAGGTCGAAGATCAGCTGCTTGAGGTCTTCGATCGAGTAGATGTCGTGGTGCGGCGGCGGCGAGATGAGGCCGACACCCGGCGTTCCCCCGCGTGTGCGCGCGATCCACGGGTACACCTTGCCGGGAGGCAGCTGGCCGCCCTCGCCCGGCTTCGCACCCTGCGCGAGCTTGATCTGGATGTCATCCGCGTGCGTCAGGTACATGCTCGTCACACCGAAGCGGCCGGATGCCACCTGCTTGATCGCACTGCGACGCTCGGGGTCGAGGAGGCGTTCGACGTCCTCGCCGCCCTCGCCCGTGTTCGACTTCGCGCCGATCGAGTTCATCGCGATCGCGAGGGTCTCGTGCGCCTCCTTGGAGATCGAGCCGTAACTCATCGCACCGGTGGAGAAACGCTTGACGATCGACTCGACGGGTTCGACCTCGTCGATCGGGACGGCGGGCCGCTCCCCCGTCTTGAGGCGGAACATGCCGCGCAGGGTCTTGAGCTCCGCCGCCTGGTCGTCGACGAGCCTCGTGTACTCGCGGAACACGTCGTAGCGCCGCTCGCGCGTCGAGTGCTGCAGGCGGAAGATCGTGTCGGGGTTGAACAGGTGCGGTGCGCCGTCGCGGCGCCACTGGTACTCGCCGCCGGTCCACAGGCGCTCGTGGGCGCGCGCCGCTTCGTCCTCGGGGTAGGCGTAGTCGTGACGCGCCTGGTTCTCGACCGCGATCTCGCGCACGCCGATGCCGCCGAGCTTCGTCTCGGTGCCCGTGAAGTACTTCTCGACGAACTCCTCCGACAGGCCCACCGCCTCGAAGACCTGCGAACCGGCATAGGACGAGACGGTCGAGATGCCCATCTTCGACATGATCTTCAGCACGCCCTTGCCGAGCGCGTAGATGAGGTTCTTGACGGCCTTCTCGGGAGCGACGCCCGTGATGAAGCCCGCGCGCACGAGGTACTCGACGGTCTCCATCGCGAGGTACGGGTTCACCGCGGAGGCGCCGTAGCCGATGAGGGTCGCGACATGGTGGACCTCACGCACATCGCCCGCCTCGACGACGAGCCCGACCTTCATGCGGTTCTCGCGGCGGATCAGGTGGTGGTGGACGGCGGAGACCATCAGGAGCGACGGGATCGGGACGAGGTCCTTGTTCGAGTCGCGGTCGCTCAGGATGATGAACTCCGCGCCCTGCTCGATCGCTTCGTCGACCTCGGCGCACATCGCCTCGAGGCGCTCCTCGAGCGCATCCTCGCCCTGGTCGAAGTGGTAGAGCCCGCGGATCGTCACCGAACGTCGCCCGGGCAGCGCCTTGTCGATGTTCTGGAGCTTGGCGAGCTCGTCGTTGTCGATGACGGGGAAGTCGAGCGTGATCGTGCGCGTGTGGTCGGGGCCCCAGGCAAGGAGGTTCCGCTCCGGTCCGAGCCCGAGCGACAGCGACGTGACGACTTCTTCGCGGATCGAGTCCAGCGGCGGGTTCGTCACCTGCGCAAACTGCTGCACGAAGTAGTCGAACAGCAGGCGCGGGCGCTTGCTGAGGACTGCGATCGGGGCATCCGACCCCATCGCGCCGAGCGGCTCGGCGCCGTTCTGACCCATCGGGGTGAGGAGGATGCGCACCTCCTCCTCCGTGTAGCCGAAGGTGCGCTGGCGGCGCGTGATGGAGGCGATCGGGTGGACGATGTGCTCGCGCTCGGGCAGGTCCTTGAGGCGCACGCGACCGGCATCCAGCCACTCCTGCCACGGCTCGAGGGACGCGAGGTCGCGCTTGACCTCGTCGTCTTCGAGGATGCGGCGCTGCGCCGTGTCGACGAGGAACATGCGGCCGGGGCGCAGGCGCCCGCGGCGCTTGATGCGCTCGGGGGCGAAGTCGAGGACGCCCGTCTCCGAGCCGATAACGACGAGGCCGTCAGTGGTCTCGGTCCACCGGCCCGGGCGCAGGCCGTTGCGGTCGAGGGTCGCGCCGACGACCGTGCCGTCGGTGAAGATGAGCGCGGCAGGGCCGTCCCAAGGCTCCATCTGCATCGAGTGGTACTCGTAGAAGGCGCGCAGGTCGGGAGAGATGTCGGCCTGCTTCTCGTACGCCTCCGGCACCATCATGGTGATGGCGTGCGGCAGGCTGCGGCCCGTCAGGGTGAGCAGCTCGAGGACCTCATCGAAGGATGCCGAGTCGCTCGCCCCCTCGGAGCAGATCGGCAGGAGCGGGCGGATGTCCCCCACAAGCTCCGACTCGAGCTGCGACTGGCGCGCGCGCATCCAGTTGCGGTTCGCGCCGACGGTGTTGATCTCGCCGTTGTGCGCGAGCATGCGCAGGGGCTGCGCGAGCGGCCACGACGGGAACGTGTTCGTCGAGTAGCGCGAGTGCACGACCGCGAGCTCCGACGCAAAGCGCTCGTCGGAGAGGTCGGGGTAGAACGGCTCGAGCTGAAGCGTCGTGACCATGCCCTTGTAACCGAGCGTGCGGGCGCTCAGCGAGACGAAATACGCCTCGTGCTCGTGGCGGGCGCGCTTGCGGAGGCGGAACACGCGCCGGTCGAGTGCGATGCCCGAGAGCGCCGGGGCGTCGCCGACGGCCGGGTGCGAGACGAAAAGCTGCTCGAAAGAGGGGCGGGCAGCGTGCGCGAGCTTGCCGAGGTGCTCCTCGTCGGTCGGCACTTGGCGCCAGCCGAGGACGGTGAGTCCTTCGCTCGCGGCGATCTGCTCCACGCCGGCCTTGACGGTGGCGCGCTCCTCGGCGTCCAGCGGCAGGAATGCGAGGCCCGCGGCGTACTCGCCGACCGGCGGCAGATCGAAGTCGACGACCGCGCGCAGGAAGGCGTCCGGCATCTGCGTGAGGATGCCCGCGCCGTCACCGGTGCCGGAGTCGGAGCCGATCGCCCCACGGTGCTCGAGGTTCCGGAGGGCCTCGAGTGCCAGTGACACGATGTCGTGTCCCGGCTCGCCGCGGAGCGTCGCGACCATGGCCAGGCCACAGGCATCCTTCTCGAATGCCGGGTTGTACATGCCCTGCTTGGCGGGCAGGGCGAGCCCTGTCCGGGTGGTCGGTTCACGACGGAGGCTCGAAGCCATGACTACCGTCCTCAATGCTCTTGCTGGAAAGGGACGACGTCGGCCCGGATGTCTAGCGGGATGTTACTTAGAGGCGACTGCGCTTGTGGCGGCGTCCGCAAGGACATCGGACGTGGGGGGTGCGCTGACGTCGACGAAGTCCTCGGTGTTCTGTGATTGTACATTGGCGCCGCCGGACCGTTCGCGCCCACGCTGATAGGGCGAAGGTTCGAGTCCCGGATGACGCCGCTTCTGCACGAAGAAGATCACGATGCCGACGATGACGCCGAAGATCGCGGCCCAGACATTGGTGCGGAGGCCGAAGAACACTTCGCTCGGATCGATGCGGATGTTCTCCCACACGATCCGGCCGGCGCTGTACCAGACGAGGTACAGGGCGAACAGGCGCCCCCACTGGAGGGTGAAGCGCTTGCCCACCCACAGGAGGAAGATCACGCCGAGGGTGTTCCAGATGACCTCGTACAGGAATGTGGGGTGGAAGAGGGTGCCCTCGGGCAGGCCCGTCGGCCATGCGGGGTTCGGGTAGTCGATCTGCAGGCCCCACGGCAGGTCGGTCGGCGTGCCGAACAGCTCCTGGTTGAACCAGTTGCCGAAGCGACCGATGGCCTGCGCGAGCAGCAGGCCCGGCGCGAGCGCGTCGGCGAAGGACCAGAAGCGGATGCCCGTCCACTTGCAGCCGAGCCATGCGCCGATCGCACCGCCGATGAGGGCGCCGAAGATCGCGATGCCGCCGTCCCAGACGTTCCAGATCGCGTCCTTCACGAACGGGTTCCACCAGTCGCGGCCCTGGTCGAAGTAGAAGCTCCAGTGGGTGAACACGTGGAACAGGCGTGCCCCGATGATCGCCAGGGGCACCGCGATGAGGCAGATGTCGATGACGACCCACGGCTCCGCACCGCGCTTGGTGAGGCGGTGGTTGGTCATGAACGCCGCGATGATGATCCCGGTGAGGATGCACAGCGCGTAGAAGTGGATCGTCAGCGGTCCGAGCGGGAACGAGCTGATCGGCGGGCTCGGAATCGACGCGACGACGGAGGCAGAGGAAAGCACGAGGGGAAGTCTACTTCTCCCCCGTCCTCCCGACCTCCCCCGGCCGCCGCCCCGCTCGTAGACCGCGCCCCCGGTCGTTGACCGACCGCGCCCCTCCGGTCGTTGACCGACCGCGCCCCTCCGGTCGTTGACCGAGCGGAGCGAGTGGAAACGTCTGTGACGCGCGACGTTCGACTCGCCGCTGCGCCGCTCGCTCAACGCCCGGGGCGTGTCGGGCGTGCTGCCCCCGGTCGTTGACCGAGCGAAGCGAGTGGAAACGCCCCGCGCCGCGGTCCCGGTTTCGACTCGCCGCTGTGCGGCTCGCTCAACGTCCGGGGCGTGTCGGGCGTGCTGCCCCCCGGTCGTTGACCGAGCGGAGCGAGTGGAAACGTCTGTGGCCGTTGCCGTTTCGACTCGCCGCTGTGCGGCTCGCTCAACGCCCGGGGCGTGTCGGGTGTGATGCCCGCGGTCGTTGACCGAGCGGAGCGAGTGGAAACGTCTGTGGCGATCCCCGTTTCGACTCGCCGCTGCGCGGCTCGCTCAACGACCGGGGGTGCCGGGTGTGG
>MEEK01000064.1 GCA_001724425.1 Microbacterium sp. SCN 70-27 | reverse complement strand
CCGCGCTCGAGGCCACGGCGGGCCTCCTCGTCGAAAGCGATGATCTTTGCCATAAGTGTGTCGTCCCTCCCGGACGTGAGGATGAGTCTTTAGCACTCGACATGATGGAGTGCTAACTCATTCTGGCACTCGGGCATGACGAGTGCAAGCCACGCGGGCGGGAGTGCGACACGAGCCGAAACGGCTCAGCGGATCGGGCGCCCGGAGATCAGGCGACGACGCGGACGGATTCGGCCTGCGGGCCCTTCGCACCGGTGCCGACGGTGAACTCGACCGCCTGGCCCTCCTCCAACACGCGGAAGCCGGTCATGTCGATGTTGGAGTAGTGGACGAAGACATCCTGACCACCGTCCACCGTGATGAAGCCGAAACCCTTCTCGGCGTTGAACCATTTGACGGTGCCCTGGGCCATGCGAATCTCCTGATGCTGCGGGGGAACCTCGCCATGCTAACCAGCACGGATGCCGCGGAGCTGCGGATCCGCGCACTGTTGACATGCGCGCATCGAAGAGTTCACACGCGCGAAACACAGCCTCCGTCAGGGCGCGCTCGTGCTTGTTGCGCCGCCCGCGCGGTCGGCACCGATCACGATGACCAGCTGCTTCAGGGCGCTCTCGTCGACGTCCGCCGTGTCGGGGTCGTCGACGGGCTGATAGAAGTCGTTGAGCTGCACGTCGGCTCCGCCGATCGCCTGCGCGAGTCCGCGCGCGGCGCCCTCGTCCCCCGACGCCGCGTAGTAGACGGTCGTCGCGGGGAAGTCGCTCGCGCCCGCATCGCCCTCCGTCACCGAATCCGCTGACCACCCGGCGGCGAGCACGACCCCGCGGAGCGCGCCCGCCAGTCCCTTCTGCCCGCTCGCGTTGAGGATCAGCACACGGTAGGACGTGTCGACGACCGGGTCCGCCGTCTGCTGGACCACGGGAGTGACCCCGGGCTTCGGCGCGAAGCTGATGCGCCCTGTCGCGAGCAGGCTGCCGAACACACCGAGCGCGACCAGCACGACCGTCGCCGCGGCGACCCAGAGAAGGACGACGCCTCCGCGCAGGCGGGGATTCTCCGCGCGATGGGCACCGATGCGGCCGCCGTCGGCGGGAAGCTCGTCGAAGCGGTCCGTGGTCGGGGGGGTCTTGGACACCAGAGAATGCTACCCGGCCGCACCTGTGCGAAAAGCTGAACGCGAGGAGCGGTCGACGCTACGGCCGTCGCGCATCCGCCGCAGGCGGTGCACGAGCATCGCGTCGTAAGCCACGGCATCCGCGCGATCGACGAGACGACCGAGCAACTGGTAGTAGCGCGCCGGCGTCATGGCCAACTCGTGGACGATCGCCTCTTCCTTGGCCGCACCGTGCCCGTGCCAGCGGGACTCGAAGTCCAGCAGGGTGCGGTCGCGGTCGGAGAGGCTCACTCACCCAGGCTACGCACGCGCGGACCCGTCGCCCGCTCGCCACGCCCGCGCGCGAGGTCGCCGGGATCGTGGCGGTGCGCCCGCCGGGACGCCGCCGATCGCACGGGCGTGGCCGTGCGCGGACCGAGCCGCACTCAGCGCGGGCCGTGCGCGAGCGCACACGCTTCAGCGCAGCGCGATCCACCCGCCGAGCGGGTCGGCGGCGGCGAGCACGCGCCCGTCGAGCGCGAGCGCGAACCCGCCCGGCCAGCCGTCGGCCAGGTCGGACTCGCCCCAGCCGTCGTGGAGGCTCGGCGCATCCAGGGTGATCCAGCGGCCGGCCGCACGCGCCGCCGAGATGAGCTGCCCCCGACGTACCCAGGGTATGTGCGCGAGCACGCCCGGGGTCTGCACGACGAGGGTCGCATCGCGTGGTGCGGCTGAGGCGACCTCCACGACGAGGTCCACGCCGTCGCCCGCGACGCGCAGCGCCGGATCGGCCGCCGCGATCGCGAGGGCCGAGCGGACGCGCTCGGCGCGGCCGGTCTCCCCCGGCCAGACGAGCCCGGTCAGCCAGGCCTCCGTGTCGGGCTCGCGAGGGTCGAGCGGGGCGAGGTCGATCCCCGCCCGCCAGACGATCTCGGGCGAGCGCACCGCGGGCATCCGTTCGGAGCGGACCTCGCATTCCAGCACGACCGCCGAAGGTCCGTCCGGCGGATCGAGCACGACCTCCGCACCCGCACCGCGGTAGCGGTATGAGTAGCGGTCGGGGTACAGGCACAGCCCCGCGCTCGCGCCGACTTCGAGCAGGGCGATCGGCCCCTCGATGAGGCTCAACGCCGGCAGGAGCGCCGCGCACCGCAGCGGCTCATTCGTCTGCAGCGAGCGGCGCCCGCACTCGGCGACGACCGCGTCGGCGTGGGCGAGCAGCCAGTCGCGCCACGTCGCGGCATCCGGCTCGCCGACGCCGAGCAGTCGCGTCACCGCGAACACAAGCGGGGGTTGGCGGCGCTGCGGAGCAATGCGTGCGAGCACCTCCTGCACGTCGCGGTCGGATGCCACGAGCTGCGCCCACGCACCGTACAGCTCCGAGCGGCCGGGAGCCTCGTCGCGCGCGAATCGTGCGTAGCGGTCCGCGACGGCGGCGGCCTCGGCATCCATTGCTCCATTCTCGCCGAGAAACGGAACAGTCTCCGGTCGGGTCCGGTTGAATAGAGTAGGAGAAGGGACAACCCATGTCGTACAACGTTCAGAAGACCGACGAGCAGTGGCGGGCGGAGCTCAGCCCCGAGCAGTACGCGGTGCTGCGTCAGGCGGGAACAGAGCGCGCGTGGACCGGTGAGCTCCTCGACGAGAGCCGCGCGGGCCTCTACACCTGTGCCGCCTGCGGGGCGGAGTTGTTCCGCAGCGGGACCAAGTTCGACTCGCACTGCGGCTGGCCGAGCTTCTACGAGTCGGTGCGCCCCGAGGCGGTCGAGCTCATCGAGGACCGCACGCACGGCATGGTCCGCACGGAGGTGCGCTGCGCGAACTGCGGCTCGCACCTCGGTCACGTCTTCCCCGACGGCTTCGGCACGCCGACAGGCGACCGCTACTGCATGAACTCGCTGTCGCTGTCGTTCGCGCCGGAGAAGTGACCGCAGCCGTGACCGACCTCGCGCCTGTCATGCCCTCCGCACACCCCGCTCTCGACGCCGTCCGGGCGCGCCGATCGTGGTCGAAGGTGACGGATGCCGCGCCCACCCGCGCGGAGATCCTCACCCTCGTCTCGGCGGCGGGCCGCGTTGCGGACCACTCGTCGCTGCGCCCATGGCGCATCATCGAGCTGCGCGGCGATGACCGCCGCGTGCTCGGCTCCGCGATCGCGAAGGCCGAAGGCGATGACAAGCCCTCGACGAAGCCGCTCCGGGCACCGCTGCTCCTCGCGATCGTCGCGACCTACCGCAAGAGCGACAAGGTGCCGCGCTGGGAGCAGGAGGCGGTGGCCTCGGGCGTCGCCCACGCGCTGAGCCTGCTGCTCGACGAGGCCGGCTGGGGCGTGATCTGGCGGACGGGTCACTACACCCGCAGCAAGGCCGTCGCGAAGGCGCACGGCCTCGCCGAGAACGAGGAGCTCCTGGGCTGGCTGTACGTGGGCGGTAAGCCCGAGCGCACCCGACCCGAGAGGCGCAAGGATCTGGACGCAAGGCCCCACCTCGACCGGATGCCCGGTTCGGATGCCCTCCCCGACGAACTCGTCCACTGGCGTGAGAAGTCCTCCGCGAAGAACGCGAAGAAGTCGAAGAAGCAGGCCGCGAAGGCTCCCGGCAAGAAGGTCAAGAAGCCCACGGACTGGGTCGCGAAGGCCGAGAAGGCGGAGAAGAAGGCCCGCCACGCGGCGAAGAAGGCGCAGAAGCGCGCCGCGAATGCGGAGCGGGCGCGCACGCGCGCCGACCTCGAACGCGTCACCTCTGGCGACTGAGCGGCGCGCGCGTCAGCCGCGTCGCCAGGCGGGCGCTGCGGCGACGACCACGCCGAGCCCGGCGACGGCGACCATCGCAAGTCCGATGAGCCATCCCGGACCTGCCGCAGTCGGCCACAGCACGTCCAGGGCGAACGCCGTGACGAGCTGCCCCGCGACCGTGCCGAGGCCGAGCAGGAGCACTCCCGTGTGCACGACGAGTGCCGCCGACAGGAAGATATACGTCACGCCGAGGACGCCGCCGAGGTACAGCCACGGCTCGACGGGGAGCGGGTCGGGCGCACCGACGACCCCGACATGGATCGCCGCCGCGGCGACGAGGAGCACGGTGCCGCCGAGGAAGTTGACGAACGTCGCCGTGAGCGGCGTGCCCACCCGTTGACGCAGCCTCCCGTTGGTCGCCTGTTGCCAGGCGATGCCGATGCCCGCGACGACCGGCATCGCCAGCATCCACCACGGCACGCGCTCGAGCACGCCGCCCTGCAGCGAGATGCCGACCGCGATCAGGGCGAGCGCGCCGCCGGCGACGCGCGGCATCGTCACCGCGACGACGCCGGCGGGTCCGTAGCCGATGCGGTCGAGGATGAGACCCGAGAGGGTCTGGCCTGCCACGACTCCGACCGTGAACAGCGAGACGCCGATGATCGCGACGGCGAGGCCCTGCGTCGCGACGGTGAACGCCCCGGCGGCGCCGCCCAGGAGCATCCACCAGGGAATCGTGCGATGACGCACACCGCTGACGAGGGCACGGTACCCGCGTCGCCCCGCCGGCAGCACGATCGACAGCAGCACGAGCACGGCGAGGCCGGAGCCGAACGAGATCGCGGCGGCGACGAAGCCGTCATCGAGGCGCAGACCGAGCTGTCCGTTGATCCGCGCCTGGATCGCGGTGAGCACGCCGACGAGCACCGCCCCACCGAGGGCCACCCCGACCGGCAGGTGCGCAGGCTCGGTGGTCGTCATAACGACCGAGCCTAGCCGCGCGGATCGCGCTCAGTCGTAGCCGAGAATGCAGATCGCCTCGGTGATCGCGTCGGGCTCGGGGGCAGGGTGCGGCTCGTCCACGATGTCGAATCTACGTGGATGCCTCGGCGCCAGCGTGGCCCCTCGCCGGGAAAATCGTCCGCCGGGCCTGGGCCCTTCCCACAAGATCAGAGAACTCGATAAAATTTATCACCATGAGGACTCCTCTCAACAATCCCTTCCAGCCGGGTTCCGATGTCGTTCCCGCAGTCTGGGCAGGACGCGTCAACTAGATGTCGCGCGCCGGGTTCGAGGGCATCGCCCCGTTCACGACCGCGAAAGCCAACGACTCACGAGTGGTCAGCAAGATGAGGAGCCTGTAGATGACGCCGTGGCCCGCCTTGCGCTTCCCATCGCGCTGGTGAGGTGCGGTGCGCATCCCCACCATGAACGGTGAGCCCTCGCCTGTCCGACGCCACCTCTTGAGAATGCGCATCGAGACGTGCAGCAGCGCGCGCAACTGCTCGGAGTCCATCGTTTCCAGGGGGCTGACGGTACTGACGTCTTCGCTCATGGAGAGCACATGCACGGTATCCGCGGGGTCCCGATGGCTTCCTGCGTCCCCGATCGTCCCTTCCTGCCGCGACGGGTCGAAGTAGGGAGCCTCTGCGTGCCGCATCGACACCAAGCGGTGTGATCACGCCGAGCGTCGACTGATGGGCTTCCACGAGTGCTTCCCCTTTTCCGCCTGTTTCCGCGGTAACACGGGATGAAGCTACCTCTGAGAAGGTGCCGGCTACAGGACTTGAACCTGCAACCCCCGTATTACAAGTACGGTGCGCTACCAATTGCGCCAAGCCGGCGGGGCGGCATCCAGTCTAGGGCGCGACGGCGCCGCGTCCGGATCAGGGCGTGACGGATGCCGACGGCGTGGGCGAGGGCGATTGGCCCTTCGCCGACTTGCCGCTCGCCGTCGTCAGCACGAACTGGGAGAACTCGGCCGCGTCCGTCGGGTCGCCCACGTATGCCTCGCCGTTGACGGTCACCATCGAGATTCCGGTGAGCGGCGGGCCGTCGGCACCGGCGATGGCGCGCTCCGTCGCCGCCTTCACCCACGTCGAGAACGCCTCGGTCTCGATGCATTCGCGGAGCTTCTTCGGCTCATCGCTGCCGTTGGCGAGGGCGATGTCCGCCAGTTCCTTGTCGGACAGGCCGTCGGAATCGACCGCGGGCTGGCGCTTGAGCAGGTCGTCGTTGAACGAGAAGAACGATGCGGGCGAGAAGGTCGCGACGCAGGCCGCTGCGCCCGCCGCACGCAGCGAGTACTTCGTGCCGTTCGACTTGGCGGTGAGCATCGAGACCGGGTGATAGGTCAGCGTTGCGGCTCCTTCGGAGAGCCAGGAGGACAGTTGCGACGCGTTGGCCAGCTGCCAGTCACGCGCGAGGGGCGAGAGGTAGTCGACGTAGACGTGGATGTCGACGGGTGCCGTGGTCGTCGCCGTGGGAGCCGGCGTCGGCGCCGCCTCGGCGGCAGGAGTCTCGGTGGGGGCGGGCGTGGGGGTCGCCACATCGCCCGGCGCCATCTGGGTGGTCGCGGCGATCGGCCTCCGGGGGCGCCATCTGCGGCTTGTCCGCTGCGGCACCGACGGCCCACGCGACGGCGACGCCGAGCACGGCGACGGCCGCGACGGCCCCGGTGAGCAGGCTCACCCGACGGATGACCCGCGCCCGCGACTGCTGCGCCTGGACCTGCGACGCCTTCTCGCGCACCGCGTCACGGCGGGCGCCGATCGTGGGGGTGCTCGACGTATCGGTGACCTCGGTCGACGAGGATCCGTCGGGCCGCGGGCTCTCTGGCCGCGGGGAGTCGTCGGTGGGCATGGGACCTCTCGGAAAACTGCGGGGGTCGCGTCGGGATCGGCAACCTCCACGATGCTAGAACGCCACCCTGGGAAATGCCCAGACAATCGTCCCGCATCGACGTGCTGATATGTCGGGCGCACGTGCGATACTGGCTGTACGCCCGATGAAGGGCGCGCGGGGGAAGCCCCGCTATTCCATCACTACGGATCGTCCGGCACGTACCTGCCGGTGAAGGAGAAGAACAAATGGCATCCGTCACGTTTGACAACG
>MEEK01000063.1 GCA_001724425.1 Microbacterium sp. SCN 70-27 | reverse complement strand
GCCCGCCGAGCACTACCAGCGCCTCATCGGCCTGTACCGCCAGCGCTGGGAGCACTACGGCCACGGCGCGCCCGAGACGGCGATCGTCGGCCTCGGCGGCCAGGCATTCATGGCGAAGAACTCGCAGGATGCCGTCAACCAGTTCCGCCCGTACTTCGACAACGCACCGGTCTACGGCCACGGCCCGAGCCTCGAGGACTTCAGCGAGATGACGCCGCTCACGGTCGGCTCGCCGCAGCTGGTCATCGACCGCTACGCCGGCATGCGCGACCTCTTCGGGGACTACCAGCGCCAGCTGTTCCTCATGGACCACGCGGGCCTGCCGCTGAAGACCGTGCTCGAGCAGCTCGACTTCCTCGGCGGCGAGGTCGTGCCGGTCCTCCGCAAGGAGCTCGCCCAGAACCGTCCGGAGAACGTGCCGGATGCCCCGACGCACGCCGCCCTCGTGAAGGCGACCTACGGCGACGGCCCGTCGCGTCAGGCGACGCCCCGCGCCAACCGCGGCGACAACCTGTCCGGACCCTCGCCCTACCAGGACGCCCCGGCTCCGGCCGGTGCCGCCTTCGGTGTCGGCAGCCGTTGAGCGAGAAGGGACGCACCATCATGAACAGCACGGCACCCCGCCGCATCGCCGTCGTCTCCGCCGGCCTGTCGAACCCCTCCTCGACGCGCATGCTCGCCGATCGGCTCGCTGCGGCGACCGTCGCCCAGCTCGCCGAGCGGGAGACCCCGGCATCCGTCGACACGATCGAACTGCGCGACCTCGCGCACGACATCACCAACAACCTCCTGACCGGCTTCGCGCCGCCCGCGCTCGAGTCCGCGATCAACACCGTGGTCTCCGCCGACGCGCTCATCGTCGTGACGCCGATCTTCTCCACGAGCTACTCGGGTCTGTTCAAGTCGTTCATCGACGTGCTCGACCCGGATGCCCTCACCGGCATGCCCGTGCTGATCGGGGCGAACGCGGGCACCGCCCGCCACTCGCTCGCGATCGACTACGCGATCCGTCCGCTGTTCGCCTACCTGCACGCCGACGCCGTCTCGACGGGCGTGTTCGCGGCATCCAGCGACTGGGGGTCGTCCGCCGACCAGGTGGCGCCGCTCAGCAGCCGCGTCGAGCGGGGCGCCCGCGAACTCGCGGAGGCCGTGCTGCGGCGCGAGCCGGCCACCGACGGCGACCCGTTCGATCCGGCGAACTACCTCGGTGAGGGCCGCTCGTTCGGTCACCTGCTGGGCGGGCTCGCGGGGGAGTAGTCCGCGCGCGCCAACGCATCCGCCGCTCGCACGAGGGCGAGGTGCGACAGCGCCTGCGGGGTGTTGCCGGCCTGGCGTCCGGCGTCGGTGTCGTATTCCTCCGACAGCAGCCCCAGGTCGTTCGCGACCCCGCAGGCGCGGTCCATGAGGGCGTGCGCGTCGGCGAGGCGTTCGGTCGCGGCATACTGCTCCACGAGCCAGAAGGAGCAGGCGAGGAACGGGTTCTCGCGCCCGGCCAGCCCGTCGACGCCCGACTCGGTGCGGTAACGCAGCACGAGGCCGTCGGAGAGCAGCGTGCGCTCGATCTCGGCGACGGTCGCGAGCATGCGCGGGTCGTCGGGGGCGCAGAAGCCGACCGTCGGCAGCAGCAGGAGCGACGCGTCGACGGCATCCGTGCCCTCGTGCTGCGTGAAGTGTCCCGCGGCGCTCACGCCCCGCGCATCGATCCGGGCGCGCACCCGGTCGCGGTGGCGCTCCCACGTCTCGACCGGGCCCGGCAGTCCGTGTTCGCGTACGGAGCGGATGCCGCGGTCGAACGCGGCCCACACCATCGCTCGGGAGTGGGTGAACATCTGCGGTTCGCCGCGGATCTCCCAGATGCCGCGGTCGGGCTCGTCGATGCGGCGCTCGGCTCGGCGCAGGAGCGCCCGCTCGAGCGGCCACGACAGCTCCGATTCGGGCACGCCCGACTCGCGTGCGGCGAACAGGGCCGTCATCACCTCGCCGGTGACATCGGCCTGGAACTGCTGCGCCGCCCCGTTCCCGACGCGGACGGGCATCGCGCCCCCGTAGCCCGGGAGGGACGTCATCGTCCGCTCGGCGAGATCACGCTCGCCCGTGACGCCGTAGACGATCTGCAGCTGGTCGGGGTCGCCCGCGATCGAGCGCAGCAGCCAGCGGCGCCAATGCTCGACGACGTGTGCGAACCCGTGCGCCAGCAGCACCTCGATCGTGAGGGACGCGTCGCGCAGCCACACGTAGCGGTAGTCCCAGTTGCGCTCGCCGCCGAACTCCTCCGGCAGCGACGTCGTCGGTGCCGCGATGATCCCTCCCGTGTCGTGGTGCGTCAGCGCGCGCAGCGTGAGGAGGGAGCGGACGACCTCGTCCCGGTGCACCTCGTGCGTGCGGATGTGCGACGCCCACTCGCTCCACCACCGGCCGGTGTCGAGAAGGGCCGCGCCCACGTCGATCGGGTGCGGTGCGGGTCGGTGCGAGGGATGCCGCGTCAGCGTGAGATCGCGCGTCTCACCGGCATCCACCGTGAACCGGCCGCGGTGCACGTGGTCCTCCGCCGTGAGCGCGGCGCCACGGAGGACGACGGCATCGGGCCCCGCGATCGCGACGAGTTCGGGCTCGGTCTCGGTGCCGGTCTGGCGCACCCACGGCACGGCGCGCGCGTAGTCGAAGCGCAGGCGCACCGACTGGGCGAACTCGACGGAGCCGGTCACCCCGACGACGCGGCGGACGAGGTCGACGCGCCGGTCCAGGTCGTGCCGCCGGGTGTCGACGACGAGGCAGTCGTGGACCTCGGCGACGCCGGTGGCGCTCTCCCATCGGGTGAGGAGCGTGAACGTGTCGCCGTCGTACCGGCGGGACGCCGTGGCACCCGGGTCTGAGGGGCGCAGGAGCCAGTGGCCCTGAGCCTCGCCGCCGAGGAGAGCTGCGAACACGGAGGGAGCGTCGAACCGCGGCAGACACAGCCAGTCGATCGAACCTGTGCGCGACACGAGCGCCGCCGTGCGGGCATTGCTGAGCAGGGCGTAGTCGTCGATGGCATCCGGCACGGATCGATTGTGCCTCCATCGTCGCCGGTTGTGGCAACGGGGTGGGTTCGAGGTGACCCGTGCGCCTCAGTCAGATCGCGCCGTCGCTCCGCTCCTGCTCCGACACCACCGGGGGAGAAGCGGAGCGGCGGCGCACGCGCGCGATGACGACGTCGGCGGCGGCGCCGAGCGCGAGCGCGACGACGATCGAGACGATCACGGCCACCGCCGTGCCGCCGGGCACGAGTGCGGCGACGACGGCGCCGAGCACCGCCTGATAGGTCGCCCACGCGAGTGCGGCGCCGCCCGCGATCGGCAGGTAACGCGGCAGCGGCAGCCGGGACGAGCCGGCCACGAGGTTGACGGCGAGGCGCGCGAACGGGATGAACCGCGCCGTGAACATGACGGATGCCCCGCGGCGATGAAGCGCCGTCCCGGCCCACGCGAAGGCGGTCTGCACGCGCTCCGCGCGCATCCACCGCCATCGCCGGATGCCGACGGCGCGCCCCACCGTGTAGCAGGCCACATCTCCCGCGAGGGCGGCCGCCGCCGCGACGAGGATCACGAGGACGAGCGGAGGGGTGCCCTCGGACACCGCGAGGGCGCCGAAAGTCGTCACGGCCGCTTCACCCGGGAGGACGACGAGGAACGCGTCGCCGACGACGAGCACCGCCATCGCCGGCAGCGCCCACGGGCTCGCCGCGAGGGCCGCCAGCCACTCCTCGACCATCCCTCGGATGTACCAGGCCGCGGTGAACGGCTCCCGAACGGATCGCGCCAGGATGACGCGCCGGTGACGCGCGGGGGAGCGCTCGCCGAAGACTTGACGCTCAGGGCCGTTCGCGTCCGACCGGGGCGCGCAGCGGCGGGAATCTGTACGCATGAGAGTCGCGATCGTCACCGAGTCGTTCCTTCCTCACATGAACGGGGTCACCGGCTCCGTCCTCCAGTCCGTGCGCCATCTCACCGCGCTCGGCCACGAGACCCTCGTCATCGCGCCGGGGGCGCGTCGGACCCCCGCCGATGGCGCCACCTTCCTCCCGTCCATTCCCCTGCCGGGCTACCCGCAGGTGCGGGTCGCGCTCGCGCGGGCGGGCCGGGTCACGGGCATCCTGCGCGACTTCGCGCCCGACGTCGTCCATCTCGCGTCGCCGTTCCTCCTCGGATGGCGCGGGCTCACGGCCGCCGAGAGCCTGGGCGTGCCGACCGTCGCCGTGTACCAGACCGACGTCATCGCCTACATGCGCCGCTACGGGGTGCCGCGTGCGGCGCGCCTCACCGCGGCGCACGTCGCGCGCCTCCACCGTCGCGCGACCGTGACCCTCGCCCCCTCGTCGACGGCGCGGGAGCAGTTGACCGCCCTCGGCGTCGAGCGCGTGCACATGTGGGGTCGCGGTGTCGACACCGAGCGGTTCCACCCGGGCCGGCGCAGCGACGCGTGGCGTGACTGGATCGCCCCCGGCAAGGTCATCGTCGGCTACGTCGGTCGGCTCGCGCCCGAGAAGCAGGTCGAGGATCTCGCCGCGCTGTCGGACATCCCCGGCATCCAGGTCGTCATCGTCGGCGACGGCCCGTCACGTGCGCAGCTCGAGCGGCGGATGCCAGACGCGTCGTTCCTCGGGCATCTCGGCGGGGCCGAGCTCGCCCAGGCGATGGCGTGCTTCGACGTGTTCGTCCACCCCGGCGAGAGCGAGACGTTCGGGCAGACGCTGCAGGAGGCGCACGCGAGCGGTGTGCCCGTCGTCGCGACCGGCGTCGGCGGCCCGGTCGACCTCGTGCGCTCCAGCGTCGACGGCTGGCTGTACCGGCCGGGCGATCTCGACGACCTGCGGGGGCGCGTCGTCGACCTCGCGGGCGACGAGACCAAGCGCCGCGCCTTCGGTGCCGCGGCCCGCGCGCGTGTCGAGGAGCGCACGTGGCCGGCGCTCGTGAGCCGCCTCGCGGAGCACTACGACGAGGCCCGCCGCATCCACGCCGCCCCGGCCGAGACGGCAGCGGATGCCGCCCCGACCCGCACCGACGCCGACTCGGCTCCCGCCGGCGCGGCGACGATCGATGTCTCGGTGCCCGCGCCCCGTCCGTGGCGGCGTTTCGTCGCGCTCGGCGACTCGATCACCGAGGGACTGTGCGACACCTCCCGGATGCCCGAGGGCCAGTACCGCGGGTGGGCCGACCGCCTCGCGATGCTGCTCGCGCAGCGTTCGCGCGAACCGCTCCAGTACGCGAACCTCGCGGTGCGCAGCCGCCGCGTCGAGAACGTCGCCGAGGAGCAGGTCACTCTGGCGCTCGAGCTCCGCCCCGACCTCGTGTCGATCCTCATCGGCGCGAACGACCTGATGCTGCACCGGCCCGACCCGGTCGCGCTCGGTGCGCGCATCGAGGACGTCGTCGCACGGCTGCGCGCGCAGGGCGCCGACGTGCTGCTCGTCACCCCGTTCCTGCCGCAGCGCCGCCTCGCGGCCGTGTTCACGCGGCGGTTCGCGGCGTACGCCGACGAGCTGCGGCGCATCGCCGGCATCCACGGCGCGCGGCTCGTCGACATCGGCGCCGGCGACCCCATCGGGCAGCCGGAGCACTGGGCGCACGACCGGGTCCACCTGACCTCGGGCGGCCATCGCCTCCTCGCCTACCGCGCGGCGGAAGCCCTCGGCATCCCCGACGCAGAAGCCGTCGGGGCGCTCGAGGCGGCCCTGCACGCCGACGAGGACCGCCCCGTCGCGGGCCTGTGGATCACGCGCGACGCGTTGCCGTGGGCGTGGCGGCGCCTGCGCGGCCGGACGGCGGGCGACGGACTGGCCGCGAAGCACGACGCGTACGTCGAGATCCCCGCGGGGGGATCGGCGACCTCGCGCCAGGATGTGCGCTGACGAGCGCTCAGTGCGGCGCTCAGCCGCTCTTGCGACGGAACTCCCGCTTGGTCACCGCGCCGTGCGTGCCGTGGACCGACGAATCTCCGTCGAGGTGCGCCTCACCCTTGCGGTGCTGTGCGTTCTTCTTGTCGAGCGCCTCTTTGAACTTGCGCTTCATCTCATCGGATGCGGTCGTGTCATCGGTGCTCATACCGTCCACCCTACGCACGTCGGCGGGCTGCTGGTAGGGTTGTGAGGGCTGTCGTGGAGCTTCCGCGGCCGCCGGAGCAGGCCGGCACGAAGCTGGTCCCCTGTGGTGGGTTCCCGTCCCGAACGGTGGCTTTCTACTGGTGGCCAGCGTGGGGGCCCGATGCGAGTCATCGCGCGCCCGGAATGCCTCTCCCTGCTCCTTCGCACGATCTCGCGCGCGAAACGCGCGTGCGAGTCTAAACAAAGAAGGAGAGACCTCTTGGAAGGTCCTGAAATCACGGCCGCCGAGGCCGTTCTCGACAACGGCCGCTTCGGCACCCGTACGATCCGCTTCGAGACCGGACGCCTCGCCCAGCAGGCGCAGGGTGCGGTCGCCGCCTATCTCGACGAGGAGACGATGCTCCTGTCGGCCACGAGCGCCGGCAAGCACCCCCGCGAGGGCTTCGACTTCTTCCCGCTGACCGTCGACGTCGAAGAGCGTTCGTACGCGGCGGGCAAGATCCCCGGTTCGTTCTTCCGTCGTGAGGGTCGC
>MEEK01000062.1 GCA_001724425.1 Microbacterium sp. SCN 70-27 | reverse complement strand
CGCACCCTGCTCGAGAGCCGCGCGGAGGAAGTTACGTCCGATGCGGCCGAAGCCGTTGATTCCGATCTTGACAGACACGTTGTCTCCCGGT
This sequence comes from Microbacterium sp. SCN 70-27, assembly GCA_001724425.1. Taxonomy (GTDB): domain Bacteria; phylum Actinomycetota; class Actinomycetes; order Actinomycetales; family Microbacteriaceae; genus Microbacterium. Next base: position 7,218 of record MEEK01000062.1, on the reverse strand, counting down.
TCTTGTCGTGCCGGTGTCGCCAACTGGACGAACCGCGATCACGATCTCTTCAAATGGAAAAGGATGCCGGGTCTCCCCGGTCGCCGGGAGGGACCCGGCATCCTCACCTGGTCACGACACTACTACTTGAGCAGGCCGGCCGTCTTCTCGCGCGCCGTCGAAAAACGCTCGGCGACGTTGCCCCAGTTCGCGATGTTCCAGACCGCCTTGATGTAGTCGGCCTTGACATTGAGGTAGTCGAGGTAGAACGCGTGCTCCCACATGTCGAGCTGGAAGATCGGCACGGTGCCCTGCGCCGTGTTCGACTGCTGATCGAACAGCTGCTGGATGATGAGCTGCTCGCCGATCGGGTCCCAGCTGAGCACGGCCCAGCCCGAACCCTGGATGCCCGTCGCGGCCGCAGTGAAGTGCGCCTGGAACTTCTCGAAGCCGCCGAAGAACTCGTCGATCGCGGCCTTCAGCTCACCCTCGGGCTGGCCGCCGCCGCCGTCCGTGGCGGGAGCGAGATTCGTCCAGAAGATCGAGTGGTTCACGTGGCCACCGAGGTTGAACGCGAGGTCCTTCTCGAGCTTGTTGACGTTCGCGAGGTTCCCCGACTCACGGGCCTCGGCGAGCTGCTCGAGTGCCGTGTTCGCACCGGTCACGTAGGCCTGGTGGTGCTTGTCGTGATGCAGCTGCATGATCTTGCCGCTGATATAGGGCTCGAGTGCCGCGTAGTCGTACGGCAGGTCCGGCAGTGTGTACGTCGCCATCTTCTCTTCTTCCTGTTCGCGCCGCGCGCGAGGCGCGACGAGGGGACGATCTCATCCTATTGAGATGCAACGCCGCGGGCAGGGGGTTGTTCCCACGGGCATCCACAGGTAACGGGGCGTCCATCGCCCGTTCGCGGCAGGCTGCGCGACGAGGCGGAGGAAGGGTCAGTCCTCGTAGCCCTCGGGAACGGCGGACTCCGTGCCCGGGATGCCCTCGGCCGTCGCCTTCTTGTCGGCCATCGCGAGAAGGCGACGGATGCGCCCGGCCACGGCGTCCTTCGTCAGCGGCGGGTCGGCGTGGTGACCGAGCTCGTCGAGGCTCGCGTCGCGGTGGGCGAGGCGGAGCTCGCCCGCTTCACGCAGATGCTCCGGCACCTCGTCGGCGAGGATCTCGAGCGCACGCTCGACGCGCGCGCACGCGGCGACGGCGGCCTGAGCCGAGCGGCGCAGGTTCGCGTCGTCGAAATTCACGAGGCGGTTGACCCCCGCGCGCACCTCGCGACGCTGGCGGAGCTCCTCCCACGCCTGCGCGGTGTGTACGGCACCCATCTCGGCGAGGGCGACCCGGATCGCCTCGCCGTCGCGCACGACGACGCGCGGGACCCCGCGGACTTCGCGCGCCTTCGCGGCGATCCCGATGCGGTGCGCGGCGCCGACGAGCGCCATCGCGGCCTCACCCGACGGGCAGGAGATCTCGAGGGCGGCGGAGCGGCCCGGGTCCGACAGGGTCCCCGCCGCGAGGAAGGCCCCCCGCCAGACGGCGGCGAGGTCATGACGGGCACCCGTCGTGAGCTTGTTCGGCAGCCCGCGGACGGGGCGGCGACGCTGGTCGAGAAGGCCCGTCTGCCGCGCCAGGGTCTCTCCCCCGTCGATCACGCGCACCGCGAACGAGCCGCCCGTGCGACCTCCGGATGCCTGCACACGGTGAAGTTCCGGGCGCACCCCGTAGAGCTCCATGATGTCGCGGGCGACGCGGCGTGCGAGAAGGTCCGAATCGAGTTCCGCCTCGACGGCGACGCGCCCGGCGATCGAGTGCAGACCGCCGGAAAAACGCAGGATCGCGGTGAGCTCAGCCACCCGGGCCGTGGCACGAGGGTCGCGGACGGCGGCCAGCTCGGTCTTCACGTCGGGGGTAGGAGACACGGCGATCCTTCGGTCGTGAGGCGGGGGGACGAGCGTCCAGCCTACTCGCGTCCGAGGTCGCGGTGCTTCACCCGAACGGCGACACCGGGCACCTCCGCGAGCCGTCCGGCGAGCTCGATCGCGGTCACGACGGAGCGGTGTTTGCCGCCCGTGCAGCCGATCGCGACGACCGAATGCCGCTTGTTCTCGCGCTGATAGCCCTCCAGGACGGGGCGCAGGGCAGCCGCATAGGCGTCGATGAACTCGAGCGCCCCGGGCTGGGACAGGACGAACTCGCGCACCGTCTCCTCCTCCCCCGTGCGGCCCTTCAGCTCGGTGATCCAGAACGGGTTCGGCAGGAACCGCATGTCCGCCACGAGGTCGACATCGGTGGGGAGCCCGTACTTGAAGCCGAAGCTCATGACCGTCACGGTGTGCCGGGCCTCGCCCTCTTCGCTGAAGAGGTCGACGACCCTCGTCGCGAGCTGGTGGATGTTGAGGTCGCTCGTGTCGATGATGACGTCGGCGGACTCGCGGATCGCGCTCACCCGCTCACGCTCGGTGCGGATGCCGTCGAGGATCGTGCCCTCGCCCTGCAGCGGATGCGGTCGACGCACCGACTCGAACCGGCGCACGAGGACATCGTCCGAGGCATCCAGGAAGAGCACCCGGAGGTGCCGCCCGTCGCGCAGCGCCGTCGTGATGGCGGGGAGCTCCCGGAACAGATCGCGGCCGCGCACGTCCACGACCGCCGCGATCTTCGGCAGCGCTCCCCCGGCGAGCTCGGTGAGCTCGAGCAGCGGGCGCAGCATCTGCGGCGGCAGATTGTCGACGACGTACCAGTCGAGGTCCTCCAGAGCGTTGGCGGCGGTGGTCCTCCCGGCGCCGGACATGCCGGTGACGATCAGGACCTCACCGGGTGACTGATCCTCGGTCACGTGTCCTCCCCAGGCTTTGTGAACAGACTATCGATTCGCGAGGCGCTGTTCGATCACGGCGGCGAGCTTTGGCCCGATCCCGGGGAGCTCGGTGATCTCGTCGGCGCTCGCGCGGCTCAGTGCCGCGACCGAGCCGAAATGCTTGAGGAGCGCCTTGATCCGCACCTCGCCGAGGCCGGGCACTTCGCTCAGCACGGTCGTGATGTCGCGTTTGCGCCGACTGCGCTGGTGCGTGATCGCGAAGCGGTGCGCCTCGTCGCGCAACCGCTGCAGCAGGTAGAGCGCTTCGGACGTGCGAGGCAGGATAACCGGGAAGTCCTCCCCCGGCAGCCAGATCTCCTCGAGGCGCTTCGCGATGCCGCAGAGGGCGATCTCGGGATGACCCGCATCGGCGAGGGCGCGCGCCGCGGCGGCGACCTGCGGAGCGCCGCCGTCGACGACGAGCAGCTGCGGACGGTAGGCGAAGCGCGGGCGCTTGCGCTCCGTGACCACGGGCTCCTCGCCGGTGTCGGCGGTGGCGGTGGCGTCGCCGGCGACGGCCGGCGCGGGGGCGTCATCGCGGTCGACGTGCGCGAGGCGGCGCATGAGCACCTGGTACATCGAGTCGGTGTCGTCGGTCGTCTCCGCGACGCCGAAGGATCGGTACTGGTCCTTCCGCGGCAGGCCGTCTTCGAATACGACCATGGATGCCACGACGTTCGTGCCCGACAGGTGGGAGATGTCATAGCACTCGATGCGCAGCGGCGCCTCGTCGAGGCCCAGTGCGACCTGCAGGTCGGTGAGGGCCTTCGTACGCGCCGTGTAGTCGGAGGTGCGCCGGGTCTTGTGCAGGAGCAGCGCCTGCTGCGCATTGAGGGTCGCCGTCCGCAGCAGATCGGCCTTCCGCCCGCGCTGGGCGACCTGGAGCGTCACGCGCTTGCCGCGGCGCTCTTGCAGCCACTGCTCGAGCTCCGCCGCATCGTCGGGGAGCGACGGGACGAGCACCTGCCGCGGGATCTCGTCGCCCGCCGCCGACCCGTAGGTGCGCTGTAGCACCTGGTCGACGAGGTCCGCACCCGCGATGTCGAGTTCCTTGTCGATCGTCGTCGCCCGGACACCCCGCACGCGGCCGCCGCGCACGACGAAATGTTGCACCGCCGCGGAGAGCTCGTCCTCCGCGATGCCGAAAAGGTCGGCATCGGTGTCGTCGGAGAGCACGAGCGAACTGCGGCTCAGGACGGCGTCGATCGCCTGCAGGCGGTCGCGGTAGACCGCGGCCGACTCGTAGTCCATCGCCGCGGATGCCTCGCGCATGCGCGCCGTGAGCTGGCGCGTGAACCGTGCGTCACCGCCTGCCATGAAAGCGACGAAGTCGTCGACCATCGCGCGGTGCTCCTCGACCGTGACCCTCATCGAGCAAGGGCCGCCGCAGCGCCCGATCTGGCCGGGGAAGCACGGGCGGCCCGTCGCCATGGCCTTCTTGTACGAGGCATCCGAGCACGTCCGGATCGGGAAGACCTTGATCATCAGGTCGATCGTGTCGTGGACGGCCCAGATCTTGGGGTACGGGCCGAAGTACCGCGCACCGGGGATGCGGCGGTTGCGGGTCACGATGACGCGGGGAGCCTCGTCGGCGAGCGTGATCGCCATGTACGGATACGACTTGTCGTCCTTGTACCGCACGTTGAACGGTGGCGAGAACTCCTGGATCCACATGTACTCGAGCTGCAGCGACTCGACGTCGCTCGCGACGACGGTCCACTCGACCGACGTCGCCGTCGTCACCATGCGGCGGGTGCGCTCGTGCAGCGTGTGCAGGGGCGCGAAGTAGTTCGACAGCCGCGCCCGGAGGTTCTTCGCCTTTCCGACGTACAGCACACGCCCATCGGCATCCCGGAAGCGATACACCCCGGGCTGGGTCGGGATCTCGCCGGGTTTCGGCTTGTAGGGAAGCGCGTTCGCCATCTCAGCCCGCCTTGCGCGCCGGCTGGGCCGCGAGCACCTCCGCGAGGAACGCGCCCGTGTGGCTGCCCTGCACCATCGCGACCTGCTCGGGTGTGCCCGTGGCGACGATCTCGCCGCCGCCCGAACCGCCCTCGGGTCCGAGGTCGATGATCCAGTCCGCCGACTTGATGACGTCAAGGTTGTGCTCGATGACGATGACGGTGTTGCCCTTGTCGACGAGTCCGCCGAGGACTTCGAGCAGCCGTGCGACGTCCTCGAAGTGCAGACCCGTCGTCGGCTCGTCGAGCACGTACACGCTCCGCCCGTTGGAGCGGCGCTGCAGTTCTGTCGCGAGCTTGACGCGCTGCGCCTCCCCGCCCGAGAGTGTCGTCGCCGACTGGCCGAGCCGCACGTAGCCGAGGCCGACGTCGACGAGGGTCTTGAGGTACCGGTGGATCGCCTGGATCGGCTCGAAGAAGTCCGCGGCCTCGGAGATCGGCATCTCGAGCACTTCGGCGATGTTCTTGCCCTTGTAGTGGACACTCAGGGTGTCGCGGTTGTAGCGCTTGCCGTGGCACACCTCGCAGTCGACGTAGACGTCGGGGAGGAAGTTCATCTCGATCTTGATCGTGCCGTCGCCGGAGCAGGCTTCGCAGCGGCCGCCCTTGACGTTGAAGCTGAAGCGGCCGGGCTGATACCCGCGCACCTTCGCCTCGCTCGTCTCGCTGAACAGGGTCCGGATCCGATCGAAGACGCCCGTATACGTCGCCGGGTTCGAGCGCGGCGTGCGGCCGATCGGGGCCTGGTCGACGTGCACGACCTTGTCGAGGTTGTCGAGGCCCGTGACGCGGGTGTGCTTCCCGGCGACGCGGCGCGCGCCGTTCAGGCGTGTCGCGAGGACTTCGTACAGGATGCCGTTGACGAGCGACGACTTGCCCGAACCGCTCACGCCGGTGACGGCGGTGAGGACGCCGAGGGGGAACTCCGCCGTGACGTTCTTGAGGTTGTTCTCGCGCGCCCCGACGACCGTCACCATGCGCTTCTTGTCGATCTTGCGGCGCGTGGTCGGCGTCTCGATCGAACGCCGGCCGCTGAGGTAGGCGCCGGTGAGAGAGCGATCCTCGGTGAGGAGCGACGCGAGAGGGCCGGAGTGCACGACTTCGCCACCGTGGACGCCGGCGCGCGGACCGATGTCGACGATCCAGTCGGCGGCGTGCACGGTCTCCTCGTCGTGCTCCACGACGATGAGCGTGTTGCCGAGGCTCTTCAGGTGCACGAGCGTCTCGATGAGGCGACGGTTGTCGCGCTGATGCAGCCCGATGGAGGGCTCGTCGAGCACGTACAGCACGCCGGTCAGGCCCGAGCCGATCTGCGTCGCGAGCCGGATGCGCTGCGCCTCGCCGCCCGACAGCGAGCCCGCGGCCCGGCCGAGGCTCAGATAGTTGAGGCCGACCTGGATCAGGAAGTCGAGGCGCGCACGGATCTCGCGCAGCACGGCCGCGGCGATCTTCGCCTCACGGTCGGTGAGTTCGAGGTCGGCGAAGTACGCCTGGGCGTCACCGAGGCTCATGCGCGAGGCATCCGCGATCGAGTGGCCGTGCACCTGCACGGCGAGCACCTCGGGCTTCAGACGATCGCCGTGGCAGACGGGGCACGGCACCTCGCGGAGGTACTCGGACCAGCGCTGCCGCTGCGAATCGGTCTCGGCCTGCGTGTACTGCCGCTCGATGTACGGGACGACGCCCTCGAACCCCGAGGAGTACCGCATCTCGCGGCCGTAGCGGTTCTTCCACTTGACCGTGACCTTGTAGTTCTCGCCGCGGAGGATCGCCTCGCGCACGGACTCGTCGAGGTCGCGCCACGGCGTGTCCAGGGAGAAGGCCAGGTCGTCGGCGAGACCGACGAGAAGCCGCTCGTAGTACTGGAAGAGGCCCTTGCCCTGGGTCGTCCAGGGGATGATGACGCCCTCGTTGATCGAGAGGTCCTCGTCGCCCAGCATGAGTTCGACGTCGACGGACATGCGCGTGCCGAGCCCCGAGCAGGCGGGGCAGGCGCCGAAGGGCGCGTTGAAGGAGAACGTGCGCGGTTCGATCTCGGTGAGCTGGAGCGGGTGCCCGTTCGGGCAGGCGAGCTTCTCGCTGAAGCTCTGCCACGCGTCATCGCCCTCCTCGTCGACGAAGTTCACCTGCATGATCCCGCCGGCGAGCCCGAGGGCGGTCTCGACCGAGTCCGTCACGCGTCCGAGGATGTCGGGCGCCGCGACGAGGCGGTCGACGACGACGGCGATGTCGTGCTTGTAGCTCTTCTTGAGCACGGGCGGTTCGGCGAGCTGGATGAGGTCTCCGTCGACGACCGCGCGCGCGTAGCCCTTCGCGGAGAGCTCCTTGAAGAGGTCGACGAACTCGCCCTTCTTCTGCGTGACGACCGGCGCGACGATCTGGTAGCGGGTGCGCTCGGGCAGCTCCATCAGCTGGTCGGCGATC
>MEEK01000061.1 GCA_001724425.1 Microbacterium sp. SCN 70-27 | reverse complement strand
GAAGCGCACGATCTACATCTCGAAGTCGATCAACATCCTCGCCGCCGTCGTGCTGTACATCCTGGCGGATGCCACGGTGAAGGGCTTCGCGTTCACGCTCGGGCTCACGACGCTCATCGACATCCTGATCTTCATCCTGTTCACGCACCCCGTGATGCAGCTCCTCGCGCGCACGCGCTTCTTCGGCAGCGGTCACCCGCTGTCGGGCCTCGACCCCGAAGCTCTCGGTGCCGTCTACCGCGGGCGCGCGCAGTTCCGCACCGCCGTCGACACGACGACCGTCAAGGGTTCGGCCGCACGCCGCACCGGACGCTCGCGCGGTGAGGCGGAGCGACGACAGACGATTGCGGAACGCAAGCAGGCGGGGCTCTCCTCCGGGAGCCGCTCGACCACGGAGGGAGACGACTGATGCGTTCCATGAATCAGCTCGGCAACGACCTGTACACCGGCAAGACCTCGTTCCCGTTCGTCGGCAGGCGCCGGCTGTGGTTCATCATCGCCGCCCTTCTCGTGATCGGTGCGGCGCTCGTCCCGCTCTTCCGCCCGATCGAGCTGTCGATCGAGTTCACCGGCGGGTCGCAATTCACCGTCAGCGGTGTGTCGAATCCCGACCAGGCTCAGGCCACGGCCGCAGTGCACACCGTGGTCCCGGATGCCACGACGAAGGTCACCACGATCGGATCCGCGGGCGGCGAGCAGTCGATCCGCGTGCAGACCGACCAGATGAGCGATGAGCAGACGCGGGCGGTGAGCGCCGCGCTCGCGCAGTCGTTCGGTGTCGGTGCCGACGAGGTCAGCTCGTCGTTCATCGGCCCGAGCTGGGGCGAGGACGTCACGCGTCAGTCCCTGTGGGGTCTCGCGATCTTCCTCGCGCTGACGTTCATCATCCTGGCGGTCTACTTCCGCACGTGGAAGATGTCCGTCGCCGCCATCATCGGTCTCGTCGACGTGCTGGTGATCACGGTCGGGATCTACGCCCTCTTCGGCTTCGAGATCTCACCCGCCGCGGTCATCGGCTTCCTGACGATCCTGTCGTACTCGCTGTACGACACGACCGTCGTCTTCGACAAGATCAGGGAGAACACCCGCGACGACGGAGAGGGCTCCGGGCGCACGTTCGGCGAGTCGGTCAACCTCGCGGTGAATCAGACGCTCATCCGCTCGATCAACACGACGGTCGTCGCGGCGATCCCGACGGGCGCGATCCTGTTCATCGGTGCGCTGTGGCTCGGCGCGCAGACGCTGACCGACATCTCGCTGTCGATCTTCGTCGGAACGATCGTCGCGGCCTACTCGACGCTGTTCGTCGCAGCGCCGCTGTATTCGCTGCTGCGTGAGAGCGAGCCGGAGATCAAGGCCCGCGACGCGCGCATCCTGGCCGCGCGCGAGCGCGCCGCGGTCAGCGTCTGACGATCGAGGGGCTCGCCCGGGCATAGGATTGTAGGGTTGTCCAGGCCGGAGGTGAGCGCATGACCGAAACAGCGCCCGCGCCTGGGCCCGCATCGGCCCCGCAGGGTTCTTCGCTGCGCCGGCTCGTGCCGCGCATCTTCTCACGGGCACCGTCGCGTGACGGTGTCGAGCAGCTCGTCCGTACCGTCCGCACCCACCACCCCAAGGGCGACTCCGCGATCATCGAGCGCGCCTACCAGGTCGCGGCCAAGGCCCACGCGACGCAGAAGCGTCAGAGCGGCGAGCCCTACATCACCCATCCGCTCGCCGTCGCGCAGATCCTCGCCGATCTCGGCCTCGGCCCGCGGGCGATCGCCGCGGCGCTCCTGCATGACACGGTCGAAGACACCGACTACCGCCTCGACCAGCTGACCGCCGACTTCGGCGACGAGGTCGCGATGCTCGTCGACGGTGTCACGAAGCTCGACAAGGTCAAGTACGGCGACGCCGCGCAGGCGGAGACGGTGCGGAAGATGATCGTCGCGATGTCGAAGGACATCCGGGTTCTTCTCATCAAGCTCGCCGACCGCCTGCACAACGCGCGGACGTGGGGGTTCGTCCCACCCGAGAAGGCTGCGAAGAAGGCGACGGAGACACTCGAGATCTACGCACCGCTCGCGCACCGCCTCGGCATCCAGGCCGTCAAGAGCGAGCTCGAGGATCTCTCTTTCGCGGTGCTGCACCCGAAGCTCTACGTCGAGATCGACAGCCTCGTGAAGCAGCGCACGCCGCAGCGCGAAGAGTACGTCCACACCGTCATCGACGCCGTCGAATCCGACCTCCGCGAACTCCGCATCCGTGGGCGCGTCATGGGCCGGCCGAAGCAGCTGTACTCCGTCTACCAGAAGATGGTCGTGCGCGGTCGGGAGTTCGACGACATCTACGACCTCATCGGCATCCGCGTGCTCGTGAACACCGTCCGCGACTGCTACGGCGTGCTCGGGTCGATCCACGCACGCTGGACGCCGATCCCGGGGCGCTTCAAGGACTACATCGCGACGCCGAAGTTCAACCTGTACCAGTCGCTGCACACGACGGTGATCGGGCCCGGCGGGCGCACGGTCGAGATCCAGATCCGTACGAACGAGATGCACCAGCAGGCGGAGTACGGTGTCGCCGCGCACTGGAAGTACAAGGAGCAGATGGCGGGCAAGAGCCCGGATGCCAAGTCGGTCGACGCCGACATGGCGTGGCTCGCGCACATCTCCGACTGGCAGGCCGAAACGGCCGATCCGGGCGAGTTCCTCGATTCGCTCCGGTTCGAGATCGGCGCGAAGGAGGTCTACGTCTTCACCCCGAAGGGGCGGGTCATCGGCCTCCCCGCCGGCGGCACCCCGGTCGACTTCGCGTACGCCGTGCACACCGAGGTCGGGCACCGGACGATGGGCGCGAAGGTCAACGGGCGCCTCGTGCCGCTGGAGACCCCGCTGAACTCCGGCGACGTCGTCGAGGTGTTCACTTCGAAGAACCCCGACGCGGGCCCGAGCCAGGACTGGCTCACTTTCGTGAAGTCGACGCGCGCACGTAGCAAGATCCGCGGCTGGTTCACGAAGGAGCGCCGCGAGGAGGCCGTCGAGCAGGGCAAGGACGCCATCGCGCGAGCGATGCGCCGGCAGAACCTGCCGTTGCAGCGACTGATGAACCAGGACTCCTTCAGCGAGGTCGCCCAGCAGCTGCGCTACGAGGACGTCACGGCCCTGTACGCGGCCGTCGGCGAGGGGCACGTCTCGACGCAGTCCGTCATCGAGAAGGTGACGGCGCTCGTCAGCTCGCAGGAGGACACCTCCACCGGCCCGATCGACATTCCGCGTGTCGGCCGGTCGCGCGCGCCGCGCGGCGGCGACTCGGGTGTCCTCGTGCGCGGAGCGCCGGACATCCTCGTGAAGCTCTCGAAGTGCTGCACGCCCGTCCCGGGCGACGAGATCGTCGGGTTCGTGACGCGGGGGAGCGGCGTGTCCGTGCACCGCGCCGACTGCACCAACGTGAAGTCTCTGCTCGACGACCCGGAGCGCATGATCGAGGTCTCCTGGGCGCCGACGACGAAGAGCGTCTTCCTCGTGCACATCCAGGTCGAGGCACTCGACCGCTCGGGGCTCCTCAGCGACATCACCCGGGTGCTCAGCGAGCATCACGTCAACATCCTGTCGGCGTCGGTGCAGACGACGAACGACCGGCTCGCGCTCAGCCGCTACGTGTTCGAGATGGGCGACATCGTGCACCTCGACCGTGTGCTGAACGCCGTGCGCCGCATCGATGCCGTCTACGACGTCTATCGCGTCACGTCGTCCTGACCTCCTCTCCCCACGCGACGCGCTCGCGGAGGAACACGAGCGCGGGCCGCTTGTGATGGACCGAGCCCGCCCGCTCCAGCGCCGCGACGGCTTCTTGCGCGATGCCCGGGCGGGATGCCAGGAGAGCGTCCACCTCGTCGGCGACGTCGTCGCCTGAGTGGAGCGCGCGTACGAGATCGGCGAGCGTGCGGGCGGGCGTGGTGACCCAGACCCCCGCGATCAGCGTCGCCGCGTCGGCGGGGAGCTCCTGATCCCGGAACCGCACGCGCCCGTCGATCGCAGCCCCGCGGCGCGTCGGGGAGCGACGCTGTACCGTGTGGCGCCGCGGCGGGGCATCCCGGGCACCGTGCACCCACGCGGCGCTCTCGTGCGTCACCGCGATGCCGTCGTCGACGTACGTCCGCAACGACGCCGCACGGAGCTCACGGGTTTCGACCGCGTCCGCCGGCATGTACGCGTCGCCGACCTCGACGACGTCACCGTCGAGCCGCGCGCAACGCAGCTCGACCTCGGAGAGGCGATCCCCGGCGACGTACAGAAACGGCCACGACATGCCGACAGTGTGTCAGCGCACAGACGCCTGACACCGCGTCGAAGGCCCACCTGTGGAGGGAAGGGCCGATCCGCGCGCTGTGGAGAGAAGCGCGGTCAGCCGCCGAGCGCCTTGAGCCAGCCCTTGCGCGCCTCGAGCGCGTCCGTCGCCTTCGCGATCGCCGCCTTGTCCTTCGACGCCTTCGCCTTCTCGAGGTCCGCCTCGAGGCCCGCGATCGCATCGCGCAGCTGGCTCGTCATGTCGTTCTGGCGCGCCTTGGTCTCGGGGTTGTTCGACTTCCAGTCGGCGTCCTCGCGGGCCTTCAGCGCCTGCTCGATCTTGCGCAGGTCGTCGTCGAGACCACGCTCGGCCTCGCGCGGGAAGATGCGACCGATCTCATCCCACGAGCGCTGGATGCCCGTGAGGATCGTGCGCGCCTTGGCGTTGTCCTTCTCCTTGGCGACGGCGGCCGCGTCGACGAGAAGCGCACGCTTCGCCTCGATCTTCTCCTTCGACGCCTCGGCGTCGGCGGCCTCACGGTCCGACCGTGCGGCGTACAGTGCGTCACCGGCGGCCTTGAACCGCGCCCACAGGGCGTCATCGGCCTTCTTGCCGGCCCGGCCGGAGGTCTTCCACTCGTCGAGAAGCGAGCGGTACGCGCTGATGCCGTCCTCGCCCTTGCTCGCGAGGGCCTCGGCGCGCTCGACGAGGCGCGCCTTCGAATCGCGCGCCGACTTGTGCTGCTCATCGAGCCCGGCGTAGAACTCACGGCGGTGCTTGTCGAGAGTGGCCCGCGCGTCGCGGAATCGCTTCCAGAGCTGCTGCCCGGTGCTCTTGGGGAGCCGCGGACCGGTCGCCTGGTGCGCCTGCCACTGGTCGAAGAGCGACTGCACCTCGGCGGTCGTCTGCTTCCACTGGATCGACTTGGGGTCGCGGGCGGCGAGAGCCTCGACCTTCTCGACGAGCGCGGTGCGCTCGGCGACGGCGGCGTCGACCGCCTCGCGCTGCGCCTGAGCCTGCTCCGCGGATGCCTCGCTCAGCACGGCGTCCAAGGCATCCAGGCGCGTCACGAGGGCGGCGAGGTCGCCGACCGCGGCCGCGCCGACGACGCGCTCGCGTACGGTCTTGGAGGTTCCGCGGAGGTCGGACGCGGAGGCGCCACCGCTGCGGTGACGCGTCTCGAGGAGCGTCACCTCGCCGGCGAGGTCGGCGTACTTGCGCTCGAAGTAGGCGAGCGCCTCGGCGGGCGTGCCGTCCGGGTACTGGCCGACGACGCGCCAGTCGTCGCCCTCTCGCACCGAGACGGTGCCGTCGTCGTCGACGCGGCCGAAGGAGGGTGCGGGGGCCGCCGCTGCGGGCGCGACCGGGGCGCGGCGCGCGGGCGGGCGCGGCACGGGGATGCGGCCCGGTGTCGGCACCGCGGGCGCGGGCGCTTCGTCTGCGGGCGCGTCGGTCGCCGCGGCGTCGTCCGCAGCCGGTGCGTCGTCCACAGCCGGTGCGTCGGGCGACTCGGCGGTCTGGTCGTCTTCGGTGGGCTGTGCGGCCGACTCGATGGCGTCGGTCACGAGCGTCTCATCTGCGGCATCCGCGGGGGCGGTCTCGTCGGACGAGGAGGAGGTGGCGTCAGTCACGGTGTGTGCTCCGTCGCGGCTCGCGCCGCATGGTGGTTTCGGTCGGGCCAAGCCTAGCCTGCGGTGACCGCTCGGGCGGGGCTCGTCGCGGTCAGGGGGTCGGGGTGGGCTCGGGCGCGTCGCTCGGCGTCACCTCGGGCACGACCCCGTCCGAGGGGCTCGAACTCGTCGTGGGGGTGGGCGTCGGCTCGGGCACCGGAGTTCCGGGGCCCATCGTGTAATAGGCGATCTGCCCGCCGACGATCGCGAGGATCAGCGCGCCGCCGCCGATGCCGGCGATGAGGTTGTCGCGACGCCGCCGCGCCACGAGTCCCGCGTGGAACTCCTGCCGCGCGTTGTACTTCCGCGTACGCTCGCGCGCCTCGCGCGACTGCTTCTTTCCTGCACCCGTCGCCACGGGAACCTCCCTCGATTCCCGGTGGTCCGGGCCGCATGCATCCTATCCCGCACGTCGCCGCCCCCTCATGCCGGGCCGCCGCCCGTGTCGGAGGCGGCGACTAGCCTGGACAGGTGGCACAGGCATCCGCGGGGCACTCGAGCGCGCTCTTCCAAGGGCAGACGCCGCTCGCCGTCCGCATGCGCCCGACGTCCCTCGACGAGGTGGCCGGGCAGGGGCATCTGCTGCGTCCGGGGTCGCCGCTCGTCGCGCTCGCGGACCCTGCCGGGAGCGCGAAGACGGCCGTCTCGGTGATCCTGTGGGGCCCGCCCGGCACGGGCAAGACGACGCTCGCGCAGGCGATCGCGCGGACGTCGGGGCGCCGGTTCGTGGAGCTGTCCGCTGTGACGGCGGGCGTCAAGGACGTGCGCGAGGTCATGCAGGAGGCGATGACCCAGCGCGATCTCTACGGCATCTCGACGATCCTCTTCCTCGACGAGATCCACCGGTTCACGAAGGCACAGCAGGATGCCCTGCTGCCGGGCGTCGAGAACGGCTGGGTCATCCTCATCGCCGCGACGACGGAGAACCCCTCCTTCTCGGTCATCTCTCCGCTGCTGTCGCGCTCGCTGCTGCTGACGCTGCAGCCCCTCACCGACGACGACCTCGGCACGCTGATCGACCGGGCCGTCGAGGACGCCCGCGGGCTCGGCGGCGCCGTCACCCTCGATCCGGCGGCGCGCGCGGCGCTCATCCAGCTCGCCTCCGGCGATGCACGCCGGGCGCTGACGTCGCTCGAGGCCGCCGCCTCGATGGTCGAATCCGCGGAGTCGTCCGAGTCCGAGGACTCCGCGGAGGGCGGCCCCGTCATCACCGCCGTGCAGGTCGCTCAAGCGGTCGACCGGGCGCTGCTGCGCTACGACCGGCAGGGCGACGAGCACTACGACGTCATCAGCGCGTTCATCAAGTCGATCCGCGGTTCCGACGTGGATGCCGCGATCCACTACCTCGCGCGCATGATCGAGGCGGGGGAGGACCCGCGCTTCATCGCGCGCCGGCTCGTCATCTCGGCATCCGAGGACATCGGCCTGGCCGACCCGCAAGCGCTCGTCATCGCGACCGCCGCCGCCGACGCGGTCGCCTTCATCGGGATGCCGGAGGGCCGGATCCCTCTCGCCGAGGCGACCGCCTACCTCGCGACGACCGCGAAGTCGAACGCGGCATACATCGCGATCGATCAGGCCATCGCAGACGTCCGCGCGGGCGGGTTCGGACGTGTGCCGACGCATCTGCGGGACGCGCACTATCCCGGCGCGAAGCGCCTCGGTCACGGCAAGGGCTACGTCTACCCGCACGATCTCGAGGTGGGTGTCGCGACGCAGCAGTACCTCCCCGACGAACTGCGCGGGAGGCACTACTACGAGCCGACCGGCCGCGGCCTCGAGCGCGACATCGCGGCGCGCTTGGAGAAGATCCGCAAGATCCTGGGGGAGTGAGCCGGGGGAGTCGGACTGGTGCCGGGCCACGGTGAGAGGATCGACGCATGAGTTCGTCCACGATGTCCGCCCGCCTCGACGAGTTCTGGGAGAACCTCGACCGGAGCGATCCCGCAGGCGCCCACGCCCGCCTGGAGGCGGTCCTCGCCGACACCCCGGCAACCGATCCGGAGGCCCTCTTCCACCGGGCATCGCTGCACGCCACCCTCGGCGAGTATGCGCAGGCCGCGCCACTGTACCGGGCGGCGCTCGATCACGGCCTCGATGCGTCGCTGCGCACCGCGACGCTCATCCAGCTCGCGAACGCGCTGCGCAGCACGGGTGATCCCTCCGGCGCGATGGCCATCCTGCAGGGCATCGACCCGACCGACCCCGCCGCGGACGCCGCGCGCGCGTACTACGCACTCGCCCAGTTCAGCGACGGCAAGCCCGCTGCCGCGCTGCGCACCGCACTGCAGACGCTGTCGCCCTACCTCCCCGCGCACGAGGACGACCTCGATCGCCAGGCCGAGGAGATCACGGCGCCCGACCGGGTCCGTGTCATCGCGGTCGGCATCGTCATCCGCGACGGCTGGGTGCTCGCCGAGGAATACGGCGGCGAGGGTGGCAACCGTCCGTTCCTGCGCGCGCCGGGGGGCGGTGTGGAATTCGGGGAGAGCGCCGACCGGGCCATCCGGCGCGAGTTCCAGGAAGAGCTGGGTGCGACCGTCGACGAGGCTCGGCTCCTCGGCGTCACGGAGAACATCTTCGACGCCCGCGACAAGCGCGGCCACGAGATCGTCTACGTGTATCGGGTGCGATCGGCGGCGCTCGAGTCGCTGCCTCTCGCCCAGCGCCTGCCGGTGCAGGACGCCGACACGACCGTCGCGTGGCACCGGATCGACACGCTGAGCGCATCGAGGATGCCGTTCTACCCCGTGGGCGCTCTGGAACTCGCGATCTGATAGGCTTGATCGGCTCGAAACCCAGTTTTCGGGCATCCCCCTCTTCTGGTGAAGACCTCTCGGCGTGCCCCGGCGTGCAGTCCGATGAGGGCGAGGAGCGGGAGATACGTCCGCGAGCCGTGACAGCCACGGCCGCGTCAGCAGAAGGAGAACTTCGTGGCTACGAAGTCCCAGGACCGCCGCAAGGTGCGCCT
>MEEK01000060.1 GCA_001724425.1 Microbacterium sp. SCN 70-27 | reverse complement strand
GCTCACCGGGGCCGTCGCGGCCGTCGCCGTGCTCGGCGTCGCCGTCGCGTGGGCCGTCGGTGCCGCAGCGGACAAGCCGCAGATGGCGCCCCCGGAGGCACCCGCCCCGCGGTCGACAAGCTGAACCTCGAGGTCGCCGACGGCGAGTTCCTGGTCCTGGTCGGCCCCTCCGGTTGCGGTAAGTCCACCTCGCTGCGCATGCTCGCCGGCCTCGAAGAGGTCAACTCGGGCCGCATCCTCATCGGCGACCGCGATGTCACGGACATCCCGCCGAAGGACCGCGACATCGCGATGGTGTTCCAGAACTACGCCCTCTACCCGCACATGACGGTCGCCGAGAACATGGGCTTCGCCCTGAAGATCGCCGGCGTCGGCAAGGAAGAGCGCGCTCAGCGCGTCCTCGAGGCCGCCAAGCTCCTCGACCTCGAGGAGTACCTGACCCGCAAGCCGAAGGCCCTCTCGGGCGGTCAGCGTCAGCGTGTCGCGATGGGTCGCGCCATCGTCCGCCAGCCGCAGGTGTTCCTCATGGACGAGCCGCTGTCGAACCTCGACGCCAAGCTCCGCGTCCAGACGCGTACGCAGATCGCGTCGCTGCAGCGCCGCCTCGGCGTTACCACGGTCTACGTCACGCACGACCAGACCGAGGCCCTCACGATGGGTGACCGCATCGCGGTCCTCAAGGACGGTCTGCTCCAGCAGGTCGGCACGCCGCGCGACCTGTACGAGAAGCCGAACAACGTGTTCGTCGCCGGCTTCATCGGCTCGCCCGCGATGAACCTGTTCCCCGTCGACCTCGCCGAAGGCGGCATCCAGTTCGGCAACGCCGTCGTCGAGGCCGACATCGACCGTCCGACGAACGCCACGCAGGTCACCGCCGGTGTGCGCCCCGAGGACATCGTGGTGAACCCCGCCGACGGCAAGGGCCTGTCGGTCACGGTCGACCTCGTCGAGGAGCTCGGCGCGGACGGCTACCTGTACGGCCACACCGAGATCTCCGGCAAGCGCACCGACATCGTCGCGCGCGTCGACGGACGCAACCACCCGAACGCGGGCGAGACCGTCGTGCTGGCCCCCGTGCCGCACCACGTGCACGCGTTCGACATCGAGTCGGGCGAGCGCCTCACCAAGAAGGCCATCGCCTCGGCCTGATCGATCCCTGACGCGGCGCGGCGGGTCTCCGGACCCCCGCGCCGCGTCGTATCGGCGCCCCACGGATACGGAGCCCACGTGGTCGAATCCCTGAGCATCACCGCCTCGAGCATCGACGCCGGCCTGCTCGCCCTCCCGTGGGCGCTGCCCCTCGATGAGTGGAAGAGCGATCACATCGTGTCGCTCCCCAAGGGTCTCTCCCGCCACCTCGTGCGCTTCGCGAACCTGTCCGGCCGGGTCGTCGCCGTCAAGGAGACGACCGGCGAGATGGCCCGCCGCGAGTACGAGATGCTCGGCATGCTGGGGCGGCTCGACGTGCCGTGCGTCGAGCGCGTCGCCGTCATCGACGGTCGGCGCACCGCAAAGGGCGAGCCCCTACCCGCGGCGCTCGTCACGGCGCACCTGAAGTTCTCGCTCCCCTACCGCGCTCTGTTCACCCAGACCCTTCGCCCCGACACCGCCGACCGGCTCGTCGACGCGCTCGCGGCCCTGCTCGTGCGCCTCCACACGGTCGGGTTCTTCTGGGGCGACGTGTCGCTGTCGAACACGCTGTTCCGGCGGGATGCCGGGGCGTTCGCCGCCTATCTCGTCGACGCCGAGACCGGCGAACTGCACGAGGGCGGCCTGACCCGCGGCCAGCGCGAGCACGACCTCGACGTCGCCCGCACGAACATCGCCGGCGAGATCATGGACCTCGAAGCCGGTGGACGCCTCGAGCGGGGCGTGGATGCCGTCGCGATCGCCGACGGCATCATGTCGTCCTATCACGCGCTGTGGGCCGCACTCACCGAGAAGGAGACGTTCGCCGCCAACGAGGCGTGGCACATCACCGAGCGGGTGCAGCGCCTCAACGACCTCGGCTTCGACATCGGCGAGATGTCGATCGACACGACGCCCGACGGCACGAACGTGTCGATCCGCCCCAAGGTCGTCGACGCCGGCCACCACCAGCGCCGCCTCATCCGCCTCACGGGTCTCGACGTGGAGGAGAACCAGGCGCGGCGCCTGCTCAACGACATGGACGAGTTCCGCGCTCGCGTCTCGCGCCTCGGCTCCGACGAGGACATGGTCGCCCACGAATGGCTCACCCGCGTGTTCGAGCCGGTCGTGAAGGCGATCCCCTGGGATCTGCGCTCCAAGCTCGAGCCGGCCGAGGTGTTCCACCAGGTGCTCGAGCACCGGTGGTACATGTCGCAGGCGCGCGGCAAGTCCGTGCCGATCGCCGAGGTGCTCTCGTCCTACATCGACACGGTGCTGCGCCACCGCCGCGACGAGGCGACGCTCATGGGACCGCCCACCGAGACGGTGTCGATCCCGATCATCTCGGACGACGCCGAAGGGGACGACGGGGACGACGAGATCGACTGGCGCGACCTGGTCTGACGGGGTCCGTCAGTACCCGACCGTGAAGCGCTCGCGGGAGTGCTTCGGGTTCTCGATCTCATCGACGACAGCCACCGCGAGGTCGGCACCGGAGATGAACGACTCGCCCTTGTCGTCGGTGACGATGACGTCGCCGCCGTCGCGGTACACGCCCGTGCGCTCCCCCGGGTTCCACGCTCCGAAGCCGCCCGCGGGGTGGATGAAGAACCAGTCGCGACCGGTCTGCTCGGCCTGCAGGTCTTCGAGCTCACCGATCGCCTCCAGCGCCTCGGCCTTGAACTCCTCCGGGAATCCGGCGTCGACGACGCGCGGCCCGCCGGGCGCGACGAGCGACCCGCCCGCACCGCCGACGACGCCGAGTCGCACGTTCTCGGGAAGGGTGTTGTTGAGCGCCTCGACGTTCGGACGCACGAGCCCCTGCATGTCACCGCGCGGCGCGACCGCGACGACGACGACGTCCACACCCTGCAGCTCCGCGAGGAGGCTCGGCACGTCGAGGAGCGTCCCCTCCACGTAGGTGACGCCGGCGACACGGTCCGCGGCGACCTTGCGTGCGACCGACAGCACGGTGTGGCCGCGGTCGGCGGCCTCGGCGACGATGTGGCGACCGGCGTACCCGGTCCCTCCGATGACGGCGATGATCGACATGCGGGTCCTTTCGTGGGTTATGCGTGACGGGGCGCGCGGCGCGCGACCTCGTGCGTGTGCGGCATCCGTGTCGCGGTCACTCCGCGGCCGCGCGGATCGTCGCGACCTGGTATAGCGCGACGGATGCCGCGATGCCGGCGTTCAGGGACTCGGTGGCCGACGAGATCGGGATCGACACGATCTGGTCGCACGTCTCGGTGACGAGACGCGAGAGGCCCTTGCCCTCCGAGCCGACGACGATGACGACGGGTCGGTCGGCGAGCTCCAGCGCGGGCAGCGACACGTCGCCGCCGCCGTCGAGGCCGAGGACGAAAACGCCCTGCTTCTTGAACTCCTTTAGCGTCGTCGTGAGGTTCGACGCCATCGCGACGGGGATGCGCGCCGCGGCCCCCGCGCTCGTCTTCCACGCGGCGGAGTTGACGCCCGCGGAACGCCGCTGCGGGATGATGAGGCCCTGCCCGCCGAACGCCGCCGTGGAGCGGATGATCGCGCCGAGGTTCCGCGGGTCGGTGACGCCGTCGAGGGCGACCAGGAGCGGCGTGTCGCCCTTCTCCAGGACGTTCTCGAGGAGGTCCTGCGGGTGCGCGTACTCGTACGGCGGCACCTTCAGCGCGACGCCCTGATGCACACCGTCGAACCCGGCCATGCGGTCGAGCTCGGGGCGCGTGACCTCCATGACGGGGATGCCCCGCTGCGTCGCGATCGACAGCATCTCCTTCACGCGGTCGTCCATCTCGACGCGCTGGGCGATGTAGAACGCCGTCGCCGGGATCTTCGCGCGCAGCGCCTCCAGCACGGAGTTGCGGCCCGTCACGTTCTCGGTGTCGTCACCGGCCTTCGCCTTCGGCGCGCGGTTGATGTTCGCGGGCTTCTGCGCGGGCTTGCCGCCGGCCGCGGCGTAGCGCTCGGCCGCGGCCTTGCGCTTGCCCGCGGGGTGCCACGCACGGTCTTCGGCCTTCGGGGTCGGGCCCTTGCCCTCGAGCGAGCGCCGGCCCTTGCCTCCGCTGCCCTTCGTGGGACCCTTGCCGCCCTTCGCGGCGCCGGGACGTCCTGGCTTAGCCATCGATACTCCAATGCGTTCCGTCCGGAGTGTCCTCCAGAGTGATGCCCGCCGCCGCGATCGCATCGCGGATGCGGTCGGCTGCGGTCCAGTCCTTGTCGACCCGCGCCTGTGCGCGGTCGGCGATGAGCGCTCCGACCAGGGCGTCGAGCGCGTCGTGCTCGGCCCCGCCCGCCGCATCGTCTCGCCAGGTGGGGTCGGCCGGGTTGAGTCCGAGGATGCCGGTCATGCGGCCGACCTCGACGAGGGCGCGCGCTGCGGCATCCGTGTCACCGGCATCCAGCGCGGCGTTCCCCGCGCGCACGGTCTCGTGGACGACGGCGAGCGCCTGCGGGACGCCGAGGTCGTCGTCGAGGGCGGCGGCGAACGCGGCCGGCACATCGGCGACGACGAGCGGGTTCGTCGTGCCCAGGGCTCGGGCGGCGCGCTCCTGGAACGTGCGGATGCGGGCGAGCGCGGACTCCGCCTCGGCGAACGTCGACGGGGTGATGTCGAGGCTCGAGCGGTAGTGCGCGGCGGCGAGCGCGTAACGCACGACGAGCGGGTCGTTGTCGCGGAGGACGTCGAGGGCGAACACGGAGTTGCCGAGCGACTTCGCCATCTTCTGCCCGCCGACGGTGATGAGGCCGTTGTGCACCCAGTAGCGCGCGAAGGCGTCCCCCGCGGCGGTGGACTGGGCGAGCTCGTTCTCGTGATGCGGGAAGCGCAGGTCGAGCCCGCCGCCGTGGATGTCGAACTCGGGCCCGAGGTAGCGGCGGCTCATCGCGGAGCACTCGATGTGCCAGCCCGGCCGCCCGGCACCCCACGGCGACGCCCACGAGGCATCCTCGGGCTCGTCGGCCTTGGCGGCCTTCCAAAGGGCGAAGTCCAGCGGGTCGCGCTTGCCGCCGTCGGTGTCGGGCGAGGACTCCATCGCGTCGGGGCGCTGGTGGGTGAGGGCGCCGTAGTCCTGCCACGAGCGCACGTCGAAGTACACGCTGCCGTCCGCGGCGTAGGCGTGGCCCGCGTCGATGAGGCGTGAGATGAGCTCCTGCATCTGCGGGATGGATGCCGTCGCGCGCGGCTCGTACGTCGGCGGCAGGACGCCGACCGCCTCGTACGCCGCCGTGAACTCGCGCTCGACGCGGTAGGCGAGGGCCCACCACGGCTCGGCATCCGTCGCGTTCTGGAGCACCTTGTCGTCGATATCGGTCACGTTCCGCACGAACGTGACGCGCCCGTACGTGCGCTGGAGCCAGCGGCGCAGCAGGTCGAAGCTGAGCGCGGCGCGGATGTGCCCGATGTGCGGTGCCGACTGCACGGTCGGGCCGCAGACGTACATCGTGACGTTCCGGGGATCGAGGGGCGCGAAGTCGCGCAGGGCCTGAGCCTTGGTGTCGTAGAGCCGGACCGTCACCGGTCCAGCCTACCGGGGGCACCCCTGGGACGGTGCGGGGCGGGTCGCGGGCGGTAGCGGATCGGGTGGGCTGGAGTGACGGTGCGGTAGAACAGTGGAGTGCTGCACGTGATCGCCGTCCTCGCCGCCGCGGTGCTGTTCGGCACGACCGGGACGTCGCAGGCCCTCGGTCCGGACGGGACGACGCCGCTCTCGGTCGGGGTCATGCGCATGGTGATCGGCGGCACGGGCCTCGCCATCCTCGCGTTCGCGCTCGCACGCCGGCACGCCAAGAGGCGGCCGCTGACGGATCGCCCGCGTCTCGGCATCCGCCCCGTGCTTCTCATGGCGCTGACGGGCGTATGCCTCGCGGTGTATCAGCCGCTCTTCTTCCTCGGCACGGCGCGCAACGGCGTCGCGGTCAGCACGGTCATCGCACTCGGCTCGGCGCCGGTGCTCGCGGGGCTGCTGGAGTGGGCGCTCACCCGACGTCTTCCCTCACCCACGTGGATCGGTGCGACCGCGCTCGCGACGGCTGGAGTCGCCCTGCTCGGCGTGGGCGGCGCGACCGGCGTAGGGGGAACGGACCTCGTCGGCGTCGCGGGAGCCGTCGGTGCGGGCGCGTCGTTCGCCGTGATCGCCAACGTGCAGCGTCGCCTGCTCGACGACGGATGGGACCCCTTCACGGTCGTCGGCGCGATGGGCGCCAGTGCCGCGCTCGTGAGCGCCGCCGCGCTCCCGTTCATCGACGTGAGCTGGCTGCGCGAGCCGCGAGGGCTCACGATGGCGCTGTGGCTCGGGCTGGCGACGATCTCGGTCGCGTACGTCCTGTTCACCTGGGGCCTGCAGGGACTTTCGGCGGCTACCGCCGCGACGCTAACGCTCGGCGAGCCGCTGACCGCCGCGGTTCTCGGGGTCACCGTGCTCGGCGAACGACTGTCCCCGCTCGCTGTCGCCGGCCTCGTGGTGCTCGCACTGGGCCTCGGGCTCCTCGCGTGGGGCTCTCGGCGCCGCCGCGACCCCGTGCCCTACGCCGTCGAGGCCTGAACCCAGGACGGGAACGGTCACGGCGGTAACGGTCGCGACCGGACGGCCGGCGCGCAGGGCTGGCGCGCGGGGGTGGCCTACGCCTCGGGGACCCCCGCGGGGACGACGAGGGCGACGGCGAAGGCGGAGACGCCTTCGCCGGCACCTGTGAAGCCGAGGCCGTCCGTGGTCGTGGCCGACACGGCGACGGGGGCGCCCAGGGCGGCGCTCAGCACGGCCTCGGCCTCGGCGCGGCGTGCGGCGAAGCGCGGGCGGTTCGCCTGCACCTGCACAGAGACATTCCCGATCCGGAATCCGGCGCGCTCGACGAGTTGGCGCGTGCGGGCGAGGAACGCCCCCGCGTGGGCGCCGGCGTACTCGGGCGCCGACGTGCCGAAGTGCGTTCCGATGTCGCCGAGACCCGCGGCCGCGAGCACAGCATCGACGATCGCGTGCGCGACGGCGTCCCCATCCGAGTGCCCGTGCAGCGCGGGCTCGCCCGGCCATTCGAGGCCGGCGAGCCACAGGTCACCGTCGCCGCCGAACGCGTGCACGTCCGTGCCGATCCCGACGCGCGGCAGGGCCAGCGGCGAGGCCGACGCCGCTCCGGATGCCCCCGCCACGATGCCCCGCGCACGCTCGAGATCGGCGGGCGTCGTGATCTTGAAGGCGTGGTCGTCGCCGGGGACGGTCACGATCACTCCCCCGGATGCCTGCACGAGCGCCGCGTCGTCGGTGTGGTCCGCGTCGGCGGACGCATATGCGGCATCGAGCACGCTCCGCCGGAACCCCTGCGGTGTCTGCGCCGCGGCGAGCACCGACCGGTCGACGGCCTCGACGACCACGCCGTCGGCGACGCGCTTGATCGTGTCGATCACGGGCAGCACCGGCAGAGCGGCCGCGGCCCCGGCTTCGAGCGCCGCGACGACGCGCCCGAAGACGGCAGGGGGCGTGAGCGCCCGCGCCGCATCGTGCACGAGCACATACTCGACGTCGGGCCACACGGCGGCGAGCCCCGCTGCGACGGACGCCTGACGCGACTGCCCACCCGCGACGACACTGACGAGGTCGTGCCGCTCCCCCGCGGCCAACTCTGCGTCAGTGCGCGCGTCGCCGACGCGGTCGGCGGGAGCGACGACGACAACCTGAGCGAGCGGCCCGGCGAACACCTGCTCGAGGGCGTGCCGGAGGATCGTCCGCCCGTCGAGTCCGACGAACGCCTTCGGTGCGCCCGCTCCCAGCCGCTGTCCTGAGCCGGCCGCGACCACGATGACGGCGATCGTCGGCACCGGGAGAAGCGGCGGCGGGGTGTGGGTCATGCCTCCGAGACTACCGAGCGCCCCGCGGCCGGACGACGAGGCAAGCGAACAGAGCGAACCAGGCAACGACCCAGACTACGAAGCAGCGCCAGACGACGCCCCGGGCGCAGAACCGGTAGACCCCACAGGCCCCGCGAACCCGCGATGCCGCAGGAGCAGCACGGATGCCGCGAGCAGCAGCGACCCGCCCACGGCGATCCAGAGGCCGAGGAACCACTGCATGACGGCGAACGGCGGGATGAACGCACACACCCACGCGAGCGCGACGATCGCGGTCGACGGTGCGGGGCCGAGCGCGCCGACGCGCTCCCACCGCACGAGCAGCAGCGACAGCGCGAACACGACGAGCAGGACGGCGACGAACATGATCGGACGTGACCACCACCACGCCTCGGATGCCGGGGTCGGTGCGGCACCCGGGATGAGGAGCGTGACGCCCGTGACGATCAGGATGACCGGAAGGTGCCAGAGGTACACGGTCATGAGCCGCGTCCCCATGAGGAAGACGAACCCCTGCACGGGGCGCAGCGCCATGAGTCTCGTCAGCGCCGGCTTCAGCACCCGCAGGAGACACGCCTGCGCGAGCCCGAGGATCACGAGCGGCAAAGCCGGCGGGTTGAGTCCTTCGAGCATGGATGCCGGGTACGGTCCCCAGCTCGTCAGCACCCACAGCACGACGTAGCAGGCCGCGGCGATCGCGAGGAGCGTCGGCACCGACCGCCGGTCGAACCAGCCGTCGCGGTACCAGAAGCCGAACTGCTGCGCGAGCGGCCAGACGAACAGCAGGTTCAGCAGTCCGATCTCGGTTACGCCCGTCGAGTACCGGGCGACGTCGACGAGGACGACTCCGGCGAACAGCACCGCGACGGTCGCCCACGGGGCCCGCTCGTGCCAGCGCACCAGCACCGGGACGAGCTCCTGACAGATGAGGTATGCAGCGAGGAACCACAGCGGCGACCCCGCGCCCACCGCCGCCGCCGAGACGAGTTCGGGCGCGAGTTGGAGCAGCGCAGCCGCACCGAGCACGACCGCGAAGAACACGAACAGCGGGAGCGCCGGCTGCGCGAGCCGCACGGTCCTCCCGCGGATGAAGCCCGTGGCATCGCCGCCGCGCTTCGTCCACGACGCCCACCCGGCCGCCGACGCGAAGCCGCCCACGACGAAGAAGAGCGGCATGATCTGGCCGATCCAGGTCGCCGTGGTGAACCACGGCTGCTGCTCGGCGGGGCGCGATGCGACGAGCGCTCCGTCCGGCCCGGGCCCGATGCCGACCTGCAGTAGGTGCACGACGATCACGAACAGCACGCACACGACGCGCGCGAGATCGAGGGTCAGGTCACGACCGGACAGATCCGGGCGCACTGCAGGGGCGGAGACAGCGCTCATGCCCCCCATCATCGCGTGCCGTGGCACGGATGCCGGATTGTCAGCTGGCGAGGACGTCGTCCAGCACACCCGAGGCGTGCTCTTCGTCGGCCTTCAGCGCGAGCGCGATCTCGGAGACGAGGATCTGGCGTGCCTTCGCGAGCATGCGCTTCTCACCGGCGGACAGACCGCGGTCCTGATCGCGGCGCCACAGGTCGCGCACGACCTCGGAGACCTTGATGACATCGCCCGAGGCGAGCTTCTCGAGGTTCGCCTTGTAGCGGCGCGACCAGTTGGTCGGCTCCTCCGTGAAGGCGGCGCGGAGCACGTCGAACACGCGCTCGAGACCTTCCTTGCCGATCACGTCGCGAACGCCGACCAGATCGACGTTGTCCGCCGGGACCTCGATGATGAGGTCTCCCTGCGTGACGTTCAGCTTCAGGTACTTCTTGGTCTCGCCCTTGATGATCCGGTCTTTGACCTCGATGATCGTCGCGGCGCCGTGGTGCGGATAGACGACCGTCTCGCCAACCTCAAAAAGCATG
>MEEK01000059.1 GCA_001724425.1 Microbacterium sp. SCN 70-27 | reverse complement strand
CTTCTTCTCCTTCGTGATGTTGACGTCCATGTCGTCGGCGCGCGAGTTCTCGCCGATGACCATGCCCTCGTAGACCTCTTCGGTGGGCTGCACGAAGAACGACATGCGCTCCTGCAGGGCGATCATCGCGAAGGGGGTCACGACGCCGGAGCGGTCCGCGACGATCGACCCGTTCTGACGGGTCGTGATCTGGCCCGCCCAGTCGTCGTAGCCGTGCGAGATCGCGTTCGCGATGCCGGTGCCGCGCGTGATCGTCAGGAACTCGCTGCGGAAGCCGATGAGGCCGCGCGAGGGGACGACGAACTCCATCCGCACCCATCCGGTGCCGTGGTTGGTCATCGTCTCCATGCGTCCCTTGCGCGCCGCCATGAGCTGCGTGATCGCGCCGAGGTGCTCCTCGGGCGCATCGATCGTGAGGTGCTCGAACGGCTCCTGCAGCTTGCCGTCGACGCGCTTGGTGACGACCTGGGGCTTGCCGACGGTGAGCTCGAAGCCCTCCCGGCGCATGTTCTCGACGAGGATCGCGAGGGCGAGCTCACCGCGGCCCTGCACCTCCCAGGCATCCGGGCGGCCGATGTCGACGACCTTGAGCGAGACGTTGCCGATGAGTTCGCGGTCGAGGCGGTCCTTGACCATGCGGGCGGTGAGCTTGTGCCCCTTGACCTTGCCCATGAGCGGCGACGTGTTCGTGCCGATCGTCATCGAGATGGCGGGGTCGTCGACCGTGATGGCCGGCAGCGGCCGGACGTCCTCGGGGTCGGCGATCGTCTCGCCGATCGTGATCTCCTCGATGCCCGCGATCGCGACGATGTCGCCGGGGCCGGCGGACTCCGCCGGGAAGCGCTCGAGCGCCTTCGTCTTCAGCAGTTCCGTGATGCGTGCGTTCGAGTGCGAGCCGTCGTGGCGCACCCAGGCGACCGTCTGCCCCTTCTTGAGCGTGCCGTTGAAGACGCGCAGGAGGGCGAGGCGACCGAGGAACGGGCTCGAGTCGAGGTTCGTGACCCACGCCTGCAGCGGCGCCTCGTCGTCGTACGACGGCGCGGGCACGTGCTCGAGGATCGCCTCGAAAAGCGGCTCGAGGTCGGCGTTGTCGGGCAGCTCGCCGTTGGCCGGACGGTTGCGGGATGCCGCGCCGGCGCGGCCGGACGCGTAGACGACCGGGACATCGAGCAGAGCGTCGATGTCGAGGTCGGGAACGTCGTCGACGAGGTCGCCGGCAAGACCCAGCAGCAGGTCGTGCGCCTCCTCCTCGACCTCGGCGATGCGCGCGTCGGGGCGGTCCGTCTTGTTGACGAGCAGGATGACCGGCAGCTTCGCCTCGAGCGCCTTGCGCAGCACGAAGCGGGTCTGCGGGAGCGGGCCCTCCGACGCGTCCACGAGGAGGACGACGCCGTCGACCATCGACAGTCCGCGCTCGACCTCACCACCGAAGTCGGCGTGGCCGGGGGTGTCGATCACGTTGATCGTGATGGGCTCGTCGGTGTGCGCGCCGTTGTAGGTGATCGCCGTGTTCTTGGCGAGGATCGTGATGCCCTTCTCACGCTCGAGGTCGTTCGAGTCCATCGCGCGCTCCTCGACGTGCGCGTGCTCGCCGAACGATCCCGTCTGGCGGAGCATGGCGTCGACGAGCGTCGTCTTGCCGTGGTCGACGTGCGCCACGATTGCGACGTTGCGAAGGTCCGGACGGAGGGCGTGCGCCATGAAGAGTCCTCGGATGGAGAAGAAAATGGGGAGCGCTCCGAGCGGAGCGCTCCCCATTCTACCCGCGGATGCGGTGGCATCCGTCGAAAGCCCTGATGAGGGTCAGAGGTCGTGCTCTGCGAGGAGCGCGGCACGCGCCTCGCGGCGGGCCCGCTGCTCGGCCGGGTCGGGCACGGGCACGGCCGCGATGAGGCGTTGCGTGTACGCCTGCTTCGGGGCACGGAGGATCTGACCGGTCGCACCCTGCTCGACGATCTCGCCGTGGCTCATCACGATGATGCGGTCGGCGAGCGTGTCGACGACGGCCAGGTCGTGGCTGATGAACAGGCAGGCGAATCCGAGGTCGCGCTGCAGTCGCTGCAGGAGCTCGAGCACCTTCGCCTGCACCGAGACGTCGAGCGCCGAGGTCGGCTCGTCGGCGATCAGGAGCTTCGGCTCGAGCGCGAGCGCACGGGCGATGCCGATGCGCTGCTTCTGTCCGCCGGAGAGCTCGTGCGGGTAGCGCGAGCTGTACGAGCGGGGCAGCTCGACGGCATCCAGCAGCTGCTTGACGCGGGTCTCGAGCGCGGCGCCCTTCGCCTGCTTTGCGAGCAGCAGCGGCTCGCCGATCGACTGCCCGACCGGAAGGCGCGGGTTCAGGGACGACGACGGATCCTGGAAGACGATGCCGACGTCCTTGTGCACGGTGTGCAGAAGGCGACGGTTGGCGTGCGAGATGTCGACGCCCACGACGGACGCCTTCCCCTCGGCGATCGGGAGGAGGCCGATCGCCGCACGGCCGATCGTGGACTTGCCGGACCCGGACTCACCCACGAGCCCCGTGACCTCACCCGGGTAGATCGTGAAGTTCGCGTGCTCGACGGCGCGGAACGCGGGCACGCGTCCCTTGGACGGGTAGTCGATCGCAACGTCCTCGAACTGCAGCACCGGCGCCCCGAGGCCCGAGCGGCGGTCGGCGTCCTCGCGCGCGGCGACCTCGGCGAGTCGGATCGTGGCGGTGTCACCGGCGAGGGCGGCGGTCGTGTCGATGACCTCGCCGTCCTCCCCCGTGTCGCCGATGCGCGGCACCGCGGCGAGCAGCTGCTTCGTGTACGGGTGCTGCGGGTCGGAGAAGACGCCCTCGACGGTACCGCGCTCGACGATCTCGCCGTTGCGCATCACGATGATGTCGTCGGCGAGGTCGGCGACGACGCCCATGTCGTGGGTGATGAGGAGGATCGCCGAGCCGAGACGGTGCCCCAGGTCGCGCATCAGGTCGAGGATCTCGGCCTGCACCGTGACGTCGAGCGCCGTCGTCGGCTCGTCGGCGATGAGCACCGCCGGGTCGCACGACACCGACTGTGCGATCATCGCGCGCTGGCGCTGACCGCCGGACAGCTGGTGCGGGTAGGAGTTGAACGCCTTCTCCGGGTCGGGCAGCTCGACGAGCTCGAGAAGTTCGAGCGCGCGCTTCTTGGCCTCCGCGGGCGTGATACCGAAGTGGGTGCGCAGCGTCTCGATGATCTGGAACCCGACCGTGAAGACCGGGTTCAGCGCCGTCATCGGTTCCTGGAAGATCACGGCGACCTCACTGCCGCGCACGCGCTGCAGCTCATCGGGCTTGAGGCCCAGGATCTCGCGACCGGCGAGCTTCACACTGCCGCGCACCCGCGCGGTCTTGGGAAGCAGGCCCAGCATCGCCATGGAGCTCGCGCTCTTGCCGGAGCCGGACTCGCCGACGATCGCGAGGCACTTTCCGGCCTCGACGAAGTAGTTCAGGTCCTTCGCGGCCGGCACCCAGTAGTTGTCCACGGCGAAGTCGACGGACAGGCCGTCCACCTCGAGCAGCGGCTGCGCCGAGTCTCGGAGTTCTGTCGGGTTGTTCATCGATCGGTCCTGACGTGAAGAGAGGGGACAATAGACGGATGCCCGCTGTCACGCTGCCCTCGCGCTTCAACCGCATCATGGCGATCGTGCTGGGGGTGCTGAGCATCCTGGCGGTGGTCGCGGCGGCGACCTCGGGTGATCTGCGGCTGCTGCCGGCGTACCCGGGCGCGGCACTGCTGGCGTTCGTCGCCTGGGCCGCGCTGTGGCGTCCGTACGTCCGCATCGACGGGGAGGGTGTCACCCTCCGGAACGTGACGCACAGCGTCCTCGTACCGTGGGCCGCGCTGATCCAGGTCGAGACGCGCTACGCGCTCACCCTGCGCACGCCGCGCCACGCCTTCGCCGCGTGGGCGGCGCCCGCCCCGGGCTTCCTCACGGCGCTGCGCGCGCGCCGACGCGACGGAAACCGCGAGGCGCAGGCCGCCGGCGATTCCCGACTGCGCGTCGGAGATCTCATCGGCACCGAATCCGGCGACGCGGCGCTCATCGTGCGCGAGCGCTGGCGTGCGCTCGTCGAGTCCGGCGGTGTGCTGGGCGGAACCGCCGACGACATCACCGTCCGTCGTCGGTGGGACACCGTCGTGATCGGCGGACTGCTGGCCCTCACGGCACTCACCGTGTGGGCGCTGGTCGCGACGAGCTGAGCTCGTCATCGGCCGGGCTCCGACTCTGGCCGCGGCTCGTCGCCGCTCACCTCCGAGACCGTGCCGTCGCGCTCGGAGAACGGCTCCTCGGGAACGTCGACCGTCACCTCGGAGGACCCGACGACCGTGGCATCCGCCGGCAGTTCCTTGACGCGCCGGAAGATGACGCGCTTCTGCCGCGGGTCGAACGCGTCGCGCAGGCCGTCACCGATGAAATTGACGAGGAGGGACAGGCCCACGATGAACACGGCCGGCCACCAGAACAGCCACGGGCGGGTCTGGAAGGCGGACTCGTTCGCGCTGATGAGGAGCCCCAGCGACACCTCGGGCGACTTCACGCCGAAGCCGAGGAACGACAGCGACGTCTCGAGGATGATCGCCGCTGCGATCAGGAGCGTCGTCGAGACGATCACGACGCCCATCGCGTTCGGGAGGATGTGCTTGAAGATGATCCGGAGGTCGGATGCCCCCGCGACACGCGCCGCGTCGACGAACTCCCGCTCGCGCAGCGACAGGAACTCCGCACGCACGAGACGCGCGATACCCGTCCAGACCACGAGACCGAGGAACAGCGCGAGCGTCAGCGGTCCGAGGCCACCGACGGCCGTACCGACGACGGCACCGATGACGATGACGGGGATGACGATGACGATGTCGGTGATGCGCATCAGCACGGCATCCACCCAGCCGCGGTAGTAGCCCGCGATCGCGCCGATGACGACGCCCACGAACGCGCCCGTGAGACCGATGATGAACATCACGTACGACGTGTTGACGATGCCGCGCATCACCATCGCGAAGTAGTCCTTGCCGGGGGTGTTCTGCCCGAACGGGTGCTCACCGAGCGAGAAGGGCCACAGCGTCAGAGTCGGCTTGCCGCCGTTGTGGATCGGGTAGAGGCTCGCGTAGTCCTTCGACCACCAGCCCGGGATGCCGAATGCACCGCTCGCGCTGATCGCGAAGATCACGACGGCGAGGAACAGCACGATGCTGACGAGAGCGGGCTTGTGCGCGAGGAAGCGGCGCAGCACCAGGCGGCCCTGGCTGACGCCCTTCTCCTCACTCGTGAGAACGGCGGGACCGCCGGCCTCCGGCGCCGCGGGAGGCTGCTGCTCGTTGATGGGAACCGACATCACTTGGCCCTCACTCTCGGGTCAAGCGCCGAGTAACTGAGATCGGCGAGGAAGTTGAACGTGATCGCGAAGATGGCGACGATGAGGAAGTACGCCATCACGGGGTTCGGATCTCCCGCATTCAGCCCCTGCGAGAACAGGGTTCCCATTCCCGAGAAGGCGAAGATCCGCTCCGTGATGATCGCGCCACCGATGAGACCACCCACGTCGGCCGCCACGATCGTCGTGATCGGGATCAGGGAGTTCCGGAACGCGTGCCGGCCGACGACGATGCGCTCGGGAAGACCCTTCGCCCGCGCCGTGCGGATGAAGTCCTGGTTCAGCGTCTCCAGCATGCCGCCGCGCGCATACCGCGTGTATCCGGCGAACGAGATGAGCATGAGGCTGATCGTGGGCAGCAGCAGGTGCGTGAAGCTGTCGATGCTCGTGATCCAGAAGTCGCCCTGCAGGTTGGGGGTGGAAGATCCGACCGTCGCGATGGGGCGTCCCTTGACCCGGGGGTTCGTCAGGTACGCGTTCCAGTTGCGCAGGAACTGCTCGAGCACGATGACGCCCATGGACAGGAAGCCCGCGAGAGCGCCGATGCGCATCGCCTCGCCCCGGTCGTGCTCACCGAAGAACCAGCCTGCGGCGAGGCCGACGGCGATCGCGAGCGCGAACATCAGCACGACCCCCCACAGGCCGAGGCCTGCGAGCACCGGCTGGAGGACGAAGTAGCCGATCACCATGACGATCGCGACGCTGCCGGCCGTCCGCCAGGCGTAGCGCGCATGGGGCCCGGCGATGATGAGCACCATCGCGGCCGACAGGGCGATGATCAGGAGCGGACCGACGACGGGGCCGAGGCTCGGATCGAGGAACCACTCGGTGACCGAGAAGAAGTAGAACATGGCGCCGGTGACGACGAGCGACACGCCGGCGACGGCGAGCCGACGCTTTCGAGGCCCCCCGATGAGCGCCTGCCACAGACCCGCGGAGAGGAGGGAGATGATGATGATCGTCGCCCAGTTGAAGACGGGATCCTTCAGCCAGTTGTTGAAGCCGAGCGCGACGTAGACCTTCAGCAGGACACCCATCACGAACGAGGGCAGCGAGTAGAAGAAGAAGCTCGCGAAGGTGAACGTGTAGTCGACCGCGCTGTACTGACGAAGCGCCGACACGATGCCGACGAGGATGCCGAGGACGATGGCGAGGACCGTCGAGGCGGTGACCAACTGCAGCGTCGAGCCCATGGCGCGGCCGAGAAGGATGTCGACGGGCTGGTTCTGGATGGTGACGCCGAGGTTGCACCCGAGACCGGGGACGACGCACCGGGCGGCACCGACGACCCAGTTGAACCAGCGCACGGGGATCGGCTGATTGAGGTTGAGCCAGGCGATCCGCTGGGCGATCAGCTGATCCTTGTTCGGGCTGTTGGACGCGTAGAGCTCCTGGAGCGGGTCGCGGGACCACGCCACCAGGACGTACATGAGGAACGACGCCGCGATGAGGATCAGCACTGACACACCGATGCGCCGAAGGACATACGAGAGCAAGGGAACGGTGCCCCTTTCACAAGATCGAGAAAACAACGTAGCTGCGGGCAGCGGAGCCGGTCGGGCCCGCTGACCTGTCTACGTTACCCCGCCCGGTTCGGCGGGATGGATTGTCATGCAAGCGGAAGGGGCGGTGGACCCGAAGGTCCACCGCCCCCGCACTTCGAGAATCGTCAGTCTCGGAGGATTACTCCGAAACCTGCCACTCCCAGAAGTTCCAGATCGGGCCGGTCTGGTTGCCCATGTAGGTGATCCCGCTCAGGCGGTCGGCGTAGGCGTCCACACCCGGGCTCTGGAACAGGGGCAGACCATAGGCGTCCTTGAAGAGCTCCGTGTCGGCCTCGATCGTCAGCTTGTCGATCTTGTCCGTGTCAAGGGTGACCGGGATCTCCTTGGCGATCTTGTCGACGGTGTCGTTCTTGTACTTGTTGAAGTTCGATCCACCGAAGGAGGCGAAGATCTGCGGGATGGTGCCGTTGCCGACACCGGGGCTGATCCAGCCGAAGATGACGGCGTCGTACTCGTCGGAGCCGAGCTTCGCGCTCCACTTGTCGCTACCGGCATCCACCACGTTGAAGCCGGCCTTCGCAGCCGAAGCCTGGATGGCCTCGAACGACGCGACGCGGTTCGGGTTGTTGATGTTGTACATCAGTCGCACGGTCGGGGTGGCGCCGGCGAGCAGCTTCTTGGCACCCTCGATGTCGACGTCGGCGTACGCGTCCGAGCCGTTGGCCTTGACCGCATCCTTGTAGGCGGCCTGCGCCGGGATGAACAGCTGCGAGTCGAGCGGCGTGGCATCCGGGACGACCGGCTTGATCAGCGTGTCGACGATCTGCTTGCGCGGGATCGTCTTCAGGAACGCCTCGCGCACGTTCTTGTCGGCGAACACGCCGGCGAAGGTGAGGTCGAGGTGGTCGTACAGCAGCTGGTTACCCTGCTCGATCTCGACGTTCGGCAGCGCCTTCAGCGACTCGAGCGTGTCACCGGTGACCTGCGGGACAATGAGGTCGACCTCGCCGTTCTGAAGAGCCGTCACCTGTGCCTGCGAGTCACCGATGAAGCGGATGACGAGCGTGGAGAACTTGGGCTTGAGGTCACCCGTGTACTTGTCGTTGAGCTTCAGCGTCATGGACTGCGTGGGCTCCCACGAGTCGATGACCCACGGACCGCTCGACAGGTACAGCGACTTGTCGGTCGGCAGCGACGTCATGTCGAAGCCCGTGTTCCAGAAGTCCGCCGCCTTCTTGATGGTCTCGTTCGGGGCGGCCGGCTTGGCCGCGTCACCGCGGGGCTGGTCGAGGATCGCCTTGACGAGCGCGTCCTTGTCGACGCCGGCCTTCTCGGCGACGACGTGCACAGGCTGGTCGATCAGTCCGACGATGTTCCAGTCGACGAAGGGGGTGTCGTACTTGAGCGTCAGCGAGAGCTTGTCGTCGGAGACGTTCGAGATCGTCGAGGTCTTGACGCCCTCCGTGGAGCCGGCGTACTGGAAGTACTGCGTGCCGGAGGTGACGTCGCCCGACTCGGGGTCGAGCGTCGCGTCGTCGAGCGCGCCGGAGGTCGCGGCCCAGCCGAAGATCAGGTCGTCGGTCGTGATGGGCTCGCCGTCGGACCACTGCAGGCCCTTGTTGAGCGTGTAGGTGACCTCGAGCGGGTCTTCGTTGGTGACCTCGTAGGTGCCGAACGACTTGTCGGGAACGACCTCGTACTTGTCGTTGACG
Source organism: Microbacterium sp. SCN 70-27 (assembly GCA_001724425.1). GTDB lineage: Bacteria > Actinomycetota > Actinomycetes > Actinomycetales > Microbacteriaceae > Microbacterium. Next base: position 1,339 of record MEEK01000059.1, on the reverse strand, counting down.
TAGTAGAAGCCGGCGCGGGTCAGGTAGTTGACCTTGCCGTTGATGTCGAGGTTGCCGTTCGCGCTGGCGCTGTTGACGCTCGTGAACTCGTTGATTTCGGCGATCGTGACGGTCGCGTCGGTGACGGGGGCGTCCGACGTCGGACCGCCGGTGCCGCCCGGGGCCGAGCATGCCGAGAGAGCGATGGCGCTGACGACCAGCCCCGCTCCCGCGACGAGGGCGCGCTTGCGCCATGTCTGTGCAGACACTGTTTTCCTCCTGTGCAGGGATCAGATGCGGAACGCGCTGACGGACGAGGCCGTCAGTGAGCCCGCGGATACCCGCAACCCTAAATACGTGGGGGCCCCCGATCCAAACCACTCGACAAAACGTTACATACCCTTAACTCAATCTGAACGGCATGTGGCAATCTGACCAGATGAGCGTTCTTCCGACCGCCGAATCGCCCAGTACCGCGGGCGGGCGCGCGCGGTTGTGGTGGGAGATCGCGATCGTCCTCGCGTTGTCCGTCGGCCGGTCCGCGGCGTACTCGGTGCTGTCCCTGGTTCAGGCGCTGACACGAACCGAATCACTCGGCGACCAGTCGACGTCTCTCAACCCGGGCGCCAACGCGCAGCAGTTCTGGGACGTGCTGTACCAGTTCGTCGGCCAGTTCTTCGCCCTCGCCCCGATCGCCCTCGCCGTGTACCTGCTGTGGGAGCCGGGCCGTTCCGCGTTCCGCCGGATCGGCCTCGACTTCCGCGTGTTCGGGCGCGATGTCGGCACAGGCATGCTGTTGGTGCTCGTCATCGGCATCCCCGGCCTCGGACTCTACGCCGCGGGGCGCGCGCTCGGGATCACGGTGCAGGTGGATGCCTCGCCGCTCGACTCCTCGTGGTGGACGATCCCGTTGCTGGTGATCGCCGCCGTGCGGGCGGGGCTCACGGAAGAGGTCATCTTCATCGGATACCTCTTCGACCGGTTGCGCCGGCTCGGATGGGGCACGTGGACGATCATCCTCTCGACCGCCGCCCTGCGCGGTGCGTACCACGCCTACCAGGGGTTCGGCCCGATCGTCGGAAACGTCGCGATGGGCGTCGTCTTCGGCTGGGTATACGCCCGCTGGGGCCGGGTGATGCCGCTCGTGATCGCCCACACCCTGATCGATGTGATCGCCTTCGTCGGCTACCCCCTCGCCGCCGCCTGGTGGCCCGGCCTGTTCGCGCGCTGACCCCGCCGGTCGGCACGGGGTGCGCCCTCGCGCCGGGGTGCTCTCCCCGTCGAGTGCGCCCTCTCCCACCGAGACGCAACCTGCCGCCCGAGACGCCGGTGATTCTCGGGCGGGGAGTTGCGTCTCGGC
>MEEK01000058.1 GCA_001724425.1 Microbacterium sp. SCN 70-27 | reverse complement strand
CAGGATTTGAACCTGCGGCCTCCCGCTCCCAAAGCGGGCGCTCTACCAAGCTGAGCTACGCCCCGGGCGCGCACGCGAGCGAGCGCCGAAAAACGGCCGATGGCAAGTCTAGCCGACGCGACCTTGTAGACTCTTCGGGATGCCGCTTCGCGCGGCCTCGGGGATGTAGCTCAATGGTAGAGCTTCAGTCTTCCAAACTGACGGCGCGGGTTCGATTCCCGTCATCCCCTCCACCTTTCGCTCCCATGCTTCGGCCAGAGCGACGCCACGACGGTGCGTCAGCATCCTCAGCGCGCGTCGACGGCCGCGGCGTGATTCGCCGAATGCGTGCGGTAGATCTCGGCGTTGCGGAGGATCCCGGCGCGCTCTTCGTCCGTCAGCGCCCGACGCACCTTCGCGGGGACTCCCGCCACGAGCGAGCCGTCCGGCACGACCGCTCCCTCCAGGACGACGGCGCCACCGGCGACGAGGCATCCGGCACCGATCACGGCGCCGGAGAGCACGACGCTCCCCATGCCGATGAGCGACCCATCGCCGATCGTGCAGCCGTGCACGACAGCGTTGTGGCCGACCGAGACGCTCTCGCCGATGACGACCGGATGCCCGGCATCCACATGCACCGACACGTTGTCCTGCAGGTTGCTGCCGGCGCCGAGGGTGATCGCCGCGCTGTCGCCGCGGGCGACCGCGTTGTACCAGACGCTCGCGCCCTCCCCCAGCGTCACGTCACCGACGAGCCGGGCACCGGCGGCGACGAACGCGGTCTCGTGCACGCGTGGGGCGAGACCGGACACGGACAGGATCGAGGCGTCATCGGCGATCGTCATGGTCCCGACCCTACCCGGCGGCCCGCACGCCTCGCCGCGGTGCCGGGTAAGCCGAGCCTCGTCTTGCTTGCGGAATGCCACGCGCTGAGTAGCGTTGGATTCGATGGGGCGCTGAACGCCCGCACACCGAGGACGAGGAGACCACAATGACCAAGACGCAGACCATCTCGATGACCGCCGCGGGCCCCGAGGCCTCCTCCGGAACGGCCCAGTTCCTCGCTCCGCTCGTGCTCGGTCTTCAGGCCCTCGCCGTCAACGGCAAGCAGGCGCACTGGAACGTGCGCGGCTCGAACTTCATCGCGATCCACGAGCTGCTCGACCAGGTCGTCGCCAACGCACAGGGCTCCGCCGACCTCGCCGCGGAGCGTATCGTCGCCCTCGGCCTGCCGATCGACGCGCGTATCGCGACGGTGGCCGAGAAGAACGGCGCGACGGCGGTCCCCGCCGGGTTCACGCAGTGGCAGGACATCGTGCGCGCGATCGTCGCCGACATGGATGTCGTGATCGCCGACACGCAGGCCGCGATCGACGGTCTCGACGAGGTCGACCTCACGAGCCAGGACGTCGCCATCGCGATCAAGGCGGGCCTCGAGAAGGACCGCTGGTTCCTCGCCGCGCACCTCGCCGAGTGATCCACCGACACTGACAGACGGATGCCCTGGGGCTGCGGCCTCGGGGCATCCGTCTGTCTGCGCGGCGATCGCCGACTACGCGATGTGCGTCAGTCGGCCTTCGAGGAGAGTTGCGAGGGCACGCGTCTGCCGCAGCGCAGGCTCATCGGCATGGAGCGGATCACGGTCGATCACGGCGAGGTCGGCGACGTCCCCCGGCAGGAGCGTCGCCCGCCCGAGCGACCCTGCGGCGGTGGATGCCGCGAGCGCTGTCGCCGCGTCGAGCGCCTGCTCCGGATGCCACGGCGACCGCCCGTCGCGCGTGCGGTGCACGGCCGCGGCCATCGCGGCCCAGGGATCGAGGGGGGACACCGGGGCATCCGACCCGAACAGCAGGTTCGCACCGGCATCCGCGAGGGCGCGCAGCGGGTAGGCGATGCCCGTCTGCTGCGCCCAGATCGTGTCGGTCATGTCGCGGTCGTCGATCGCGTGCTCGGGCTGCACGCTGGCTCCGACGCCCAGACGCGCGAAGCGCGGGATGTCGGCATGGGCGACCAGCTGAGCGTGCTCGATCGTGCCGGTGGCACCGGTCGACGCGAACGCGTCGAGGGCGTGGGAGTTCGCGACATCGCCGATCGCGTGCACGGCGCACGAGAGACCGCCACCCGTGGCGCGGGTCATGAGGTCGACGAGCTCGTCCGGCGGCACCGTCAGCACGCCGTGGTTGTGCGGATCGTCGGGGTACGCGTGCGAGCAGGCCGCCGTCCGGGTGCCGAGCGACCCGTCGGTGATGATCTTGAGCGAGCCGACCCGGACGAGTCCCGCCGGGTCGAGGGCGTCACCGGTTTCGAGCCCCTCGGCGATCGCGCGTTCGAGCTGCGGCGGGTAGATGCCGAACCGGATGCGCATCGCGTCGAACCCGGCGTCGAGTCGGCGCGCCCACGCCTCTGCGTTCCACGCCATGTCGAGGTCGACGACCCCGACGACGCCCCGCGCGGCCGCCTCATCGAGCGCCCGGCGCACGAGGAGGTCGCCGACGAGCGGATCGGCGGCGTTGAGGCGCCGCGAGACTTCGAAGGCCGGTTCCTCGCGGAGGAATCCCGTGGCATCCGTCGTCATCCCCTCGCGCCGCAGGGCGGCGGAGTTCAGCCAGACGCTGTGCACGTCGGAGTTGATGAGGTATGTCGGGATGTCGCCGGTCGCCGCATCGAGCAGGGCGAGCGTCGGGGCATCCGACCACAGCGCATCGCGGAAGCCCGTGCCAATGCGCCGTCCGTCGTCGAGAACCGGGGCGCGGCCCATGCGCGCGGCAGCCTCGGCTGCGGAGGTCGCCGTGCCGAGCGGCTCGCGCTGTGCGACCAGCGCCCACTGCACGGTGTGGACATGGTGGTCCCAGAGTCCCGGGACGACCCACCCGCCGGACGCGTCCACGACCGGCCCGCGCGAGGCGAGGGCGCCCGCCGGGGCGATGTCGGTGATCAGACCGCCCGCGAGATGCAGGTCGACGAGGGCGTCGCCGAACGGGTCGAGCCGCCCGCCGCCGGTGAGTCGGGCGTTCATGATCGCCGCGGGCCGCTCGCCCCGCTGTCCCGAACTCCTCAAGACCTCACCCCGAACTGCTCAGACCCGGCTGTTTCCGGGGGTTCGAGCGCAGATTGGAGGAGTTCGGGCGCGCGGCGCGGGGAGCCGGCGGCGACCGAGGCGGCCTCCGGCGCCGGAACCGCGGCGGACTCCGGGGCGGCACCCGGGGCCGGAGCGGGCGTCGAGACCGCGGCGCGGCGCGCGGCGCGGATCGACTCGTGCGCGCGGCGCATCTCCGCCGGCAGGCGCGGGTCGGCGTAGGGCGAGCCGCCGGCCTCGAGCTCCGCGATGATCGTGTCGACCACCTCGTCGGGGCGGTTCTGGCTGAGTTTCCGCTTCGCGACGACCTTCGTCGGCGTCAGGCGGAACCCGACGGTCCCCCGTTCGAGCCTGCGCACATACTCCTCGTCGTTGGGCGGCTGCCACATGAGGCGCGGCTGCGGCATCGCGCCCTCGAACCGCGCGACGAGCCGCTCCAGCACGCGGAGGTTCTCGTCGGGGCTCAGGATCTCGGGCACACCGCTCAAGTGCACCGAGACGAAGTTCCAGGTCGGGACGGCCGGCTCGTCGCCGTACCACCCGGGCGAGATGTACCCGTGCGGGCCCTGCACGATGACGAGCAGCTCACGCTCGCCGAGCCCGAGGATCGCATCGTCGGGCTTTCCGACGTGGCTGACGATCGTGAGGTCGTCCCGCTCCTCGTCGAGTAGCACCGCATAGTGGGATGCCACGAGTCCCGCCTCGCCCTGGCTCACGAGCGTCATCCACGGGTTCGCGTCGATCATGCGGCGCAGCTCCGCGACATCCGTCATGGCGAAGCTCGGGTTCTGCCTCATGATGACCTCACTTCTGACACGACGGGCACCAGTAGAGCTTCCGCGCCGCCATCTCCTCGACGACGATCTCGGTGCCGCATACCCGGCACGGGAGCCCCGCGCGGTGGTACACCCAGTGCCGGTCGTCGCGGCTCGCCATGGCGCGCCGGTACGCCTCGGAGTCGAGGTCGTCCATCGTCATCATCTGGCCGGTCTCGACGCCGATGACGAGCAGCCGCGACCAGTCGCGCCAGATGTCTCGGACGATCTCCTCGGGAACGAGCTTGCCCGGCGTGTGCGGATCGAGCAGGGCACGGTACAGGAGCTCCGCCCGGTAGACGTTCCCGATGCCGCTCACGACACCCTGATCCATGAGCAAGAGTCCGATGGAGGTGGGCTTCCGCCGCACCGTCGCCGTGAACCGCTCTTCGCCTGCTGCCGCGTCGTCGACGAGCGGGTCGGGCCCGAGCTTGGCGATCGCCGCCGCGACCTCGTCGGGAGTCTGCAGTTCGCACGCCGTCGGTCCACGCAGATCCGCGCAGGTCTCGGCCGACAGGAGCCGCAGCCGCACCTGCCCGGCGACGGGCGGCGGCCACTCCTCGGTGTCTCCGCCGAGCCCGTGGGTCTGCTCGCTCATGCGCACACGGCCGCGGGCGCGCCGCGGCGCGCCGATCGACGCGAGCGAGTTCTCCCCGTCGGCATCCATCACGACGTCGCCGGTGGCATCGAGATCGGTGCCACGCTGGTTCGTCTGCCCCATCCGCCCATTCGCGGAGGCGATCGTCGGGTCGACGAGGATCTCGCCGGCGAAGTCCCACGCCCCGTACAGGCCGAGGTGGACGCGAAGCCACAGATCGCCGTCGAACTCGAGGAACATCTGCTTGCCGACCGCGCGCGCGGAGACCACTTCACGGCCGTCGAGGACGGAGGCCCCCTCCGCGAAACGGCCCTGCGGGCTGGATGCCGTGACGGTACGCCCCACGAAGTTGCGGTCGAACTGTCGGGCGATCCGATGGACGGAGTGACCCTCGGGCATCAGCCGGCTTCGGGGTCGAGCGCGTCCGCGGACTCGCCGCCGTGCGGCGCCGTGGCGCGCGGATCCGGCAGCAGCGATCCGTCGCGCTCGAAGGCAGCCAGCTGCGCGATGCGGCGGGCGTGACGCTCCTCACCGGAGAAGGGTGTCGAGATGAACCGGTCGATGAAGCCGACGGCCTCCTCGAACGTGTGCTGGCGGGCGCCGATCGCGATGACGTTCGCGTCGTTGTGCTCACGCGCGAGCTCGGCGGTCGAGGTGTTCCAGACGAGCGCGGCACGGATGCCCTCGACCTTGTTCGCGGCGATCTGCTCGCCGTTCCCGGAGCCTCCGAAGACGACGCCGAGGGTCTCGACCCCGGCACGCTGGTCGCGAACGACGGCCTGTGCGGCGCGGATGCAGAAGGCCGGGTAGTCGTCGAGCGGGTCGTACTCGACGGGTCCGTGGTCGACGACCTCGTGACCCGCCGCGGTGAGGTGCTGCTGCAGCTGCGTGGAGAACTCGAGGCCCGCGTGATCGGTCGCGATGTGGATGCGCATGGCATCCATCCTACGGACGAGCGGAGTCACGGTGTCGGCATCGATATGATGGTTCCATCATGTCATTGACTCCCGCACAGCGCCCCCTGTACGAAGTGAAGGCCAACCTCTTCAAGGGTCTCGCCCACCCGTTCCGCATCCGCATCCTGGAGCTCCTCGCGGAGTCGCCCGAGCGGAGCGTGGCCGACCTCCAGGGCGCGACGGGCCTCGAGGCATCCCACCTCTCCCAGCACCTCTCCGTGCTGCGACGGCACCGCCTCGTGACGTCCGAGCGGCGCGCGAGCCACGTCTACTACCGGCTCAGCGACCCCGCCGTCGCGGACCTCCTCGCGGCGGCGCGGACGCTCCTCCTCCAGGTGCTCGCGGGCGACGGCACGCTCCTGCGCGACGCGCGCTCCCTGCCGGCGATCGGGGCCGCGTCGTGACCGCGACCGCTCCGCTCACGCTGCCGCAGGGGAAGCGCAGCATCGGCGCGTGGATCCTCTCGCTCCTCCCGTCCCGCTCGGACTACCGCGATCTCCGGCGCACCTGGCGCGGCGACGTGCTCGCGGGGCTCACGGTCGGAATCGTCGCGCTGCCCCTCGCCCTCGGGTTCGGCGTGAGCTCGGGCCTCAGCGCCGAGGCGGGGCTCATCACCGCGATCGTCGCCGGCGTCATCGCCGCCGTCTTCGGCGGGTCGAACGTGCAGGTCTCCGGCCCGACCGGGGCCATGGTGGTCGTCCTCGTCCCGATCGTGGCGAGCCACGGCGTCGGCGCCGTCGCCGCCGTGACGGTCCTCGCCGGCGTGATCGTGCTGGTCGCGGGCATCCTGCGCCTCGGGCGGGCCGTGTCGTTCATCCCGTGGCCCGTCATCGAAGGGTTCACGCTCGGCATCGCGGTCATCATCTTCGCGCAGCAGATCCCCGCGCTCGTCTCGCCGCACACAGCGGGGGCCTCCGAGCACAGCTCCAACGCGATCGTCGCCGCCGTCCAGTCGTTCGCAGGGCTCGATGCCGGATACCTCGTGTGGGCGCTCGCCGCCGTCGCGATCGTCGCCCTCTGCATGTGGGGCGCGCCGCGGATCCACCGGGCGATCCCCGGCTCGCTCGTCGGCATCGTCGTCGTGACCCTCCTCAGCCTCGTCGTTCCGAGCGGTCTCGCCCGCATCGGCGCACTCCCGGCGCAGCTGCCCTCCCCCGCTCTGCCCACACTCGACCCCGCGATGCTCGGATCACTCCTCGCCCCCGCCGTGACCGTCGCCGCCCTGGCGGCGATCGAGTCGCTCCTGTCGGCACGCGTGGCCGCGACCCTCGCCGACACGGGGCCGTACGACCCCGATCGCGAGCTCGTGGGCCAGGGCCTCGCCTCGATCGGGTCGTCGCTGTTCGGCGGGATGCCTGCGACGGGCGCGATCGCGCGCTCCGCCGTGAACGTGCGCTCCGGCGCCCGCACGAGACTCGCGGCGATCATCCACGCCCTCGTCCTGCTCGGTGTCGTGCTCATCGCTGCCGGGCCTGTCGGCCAGATTCCGCTCGCCGCCCTCTCCGGTGTCCTCATGGTCACGGCCGTCCGCATGGTCCACCCCGCGACCGTCCGCGCGATCGTGCGCTCGACCCGCGCCGACGCGATCGCGTTCGTCGCGACGGCGATCGTCACCGTCTCCGTCGATCTCATCGTCGCGGTGATCATCGGTGTGGTCTTCGCGAGCGTCATCGCCCTCCGCGGCATGTCGCGGGCCTCGGTCGTGCGACGCGAACAGGTCACGGGGAACGTGCAGCCCGGCGACGAGCGGATCGCGATCGTCCGCTTCGAAGGTCCGCTGTTCTTCGCCGCCGCCGACCGGGTGTTCGCCGAGGTCGACGGGCTCCGCGACGTGTCGGTCGTGATCCTCCGAATGAGTCAGCTGGAACTCGTCGACGCCACCGGCGCCCGCATGATCGGCGACATCGTGCAGGCGCTCGAGCGCCGGGGCATCACCGTGCTCATCAAGGGCGTCCAGCCCCGACACGAAGACCTCTTCCGCACCGTCGGCGCGCTCGGAGCGCTCCGACACCACAACCATCTGTTCAGCGAGCTGCCCCCCGCGATCGAGCACGCGCGCAGCCACGTGCGCCGCGAATCGACGACCGCGTAGGCTGACAGAGTCATCGGGGATGCCAGCAGCTCCCCTGTCACACCCCACACCCCTCACCCACGGGAGTCCGCAGTGCCTGGAAAGAACCTCACCCGCACCGAGGCGCAGGAGCGCCGCGCGATCGTCGACACGCAGAGCTACGAGATCGCGCTCGACCTGACGAAGGGCGCCGAGGTCTTCGGATCCCGCACCGTCGTGCGCTTCACCGCGACCGAGGGCGCGTCGACCTTCATCGACCTGATCGCCCGCGACGTCCGCGAGATCACCCTCAACGGCGCGCCCGTCGATCTCTCCGCATTCGCCGACTCGCGCATCGCGCTTTCGAACCTGGCATCCGAGAACGAACTCGTCGTGGACGCGGACTGCCTCTACACGAACACCGGCGAGGGCCTGCACCGCTTCGTCGACCCCGTCGACGGCGAGGTCTACCTGTACTCGCAGTTCGAGGTGCCCGACTCCCGCCGAGTCTTCGCGGTCTTCGAGCAGCCCGACCTGAAGGCCGCATTCCAGTTCACGGTGACCGCACCGGCCGCGTGGAAGGTCGTCTCCAACTCCCCCACCCCCGAGCCTGTGCCTGCAGGTGCCGATGCCGCGACGTGGACGTTTGAGCCGACCCCGCGCATCTCCTCCTACATCACCGCGATCGTCGCCGGCCCGTACGAGTCGGTGTTCTCCGAGCTCACGAGCGCCTCGGGTCGTGTGATCCCGCTCGGCGTGTACGGCCGCAAGAGCCTCTGGCAGCACCTGGATGCCGACTACATCTTCGAGAAGACCCGTCAGGGCTTCGCGTACTACGAGGAGAAGTTCGGCTACCCGTACCCGTTCGCGAAGTACGACCAGCTCTTCGTGCCGGAGTTCAACGCGGGAGCGATGGAGAACGCGGGAGCCGTCACCTTCACGGAGACCTACGTCTTCCGCTCCAAGGTGACCGACGCGGTCAAGGAGCGTCGCGTCGTCACGATCCTGCACGAGCTCGCGCACATGTGGTTCGGCGACCTCGTCACGATGAAGTGGTGGAACGACCTCTGGCTCAACGAGTCGTTCGCCGAGTGGGCCTCGACCATCTCGACCGCGGAGGCCACCGAGTGGCACGGCGCCTGGACGACGTTCAACGCGATGGAGAAGACCTGGGCGTACCGCCAGGACCAGCTTCCCTCGACGCACCCCGTCGTCGCGGAGATCAACGACCTGCACGACGTCGAGGTCAACTTCGACGGCATCACGTACGCGAAGGGCGGGTCGGTCCTCAAGCAGCTGACCTCGTGGGTCGGCATCGACGAGTTCTTCGCCGGCGTCGCCGCCTACTTCCAGAAGCACGCCTACGGCAACACGGAGCTCAGCGACCTGCTCACCGAGCTCGAGGCCACGAGCGGTCGGGACCTCTCGACCTGGTCGAAGAAGTGGCTCGAGACGGCGGGCGTGAACACGCTCGCCCCCGAGATCAAGACGGATGCCTCGGGCGCCATCACGCGTTTCGCGATCGTCCAGACGGCCCCGGCCGACTACCCGACGATCCGGCCGCACCGCCTCGGCGTCGGCTTCTACGACCTCGTCGGCGACGAGCTCGTGCGCACGCACCACCTCGAACTCGACGTCGACGGTGACCTCACCGAGGTGCCCGAGCTCGTCGGGATCGCACAGCCCGACCTCGTGCTCCTGAACGACGAAGACCTCGCCTACGCGAAGATCCGTCTCGACGAGCGCTCGCTGCAGACCGCGATCGCGCACCTGCGCGACATCAGCGACCCGCTCGCCCGCTCGCTCGTCTGGGGCGCCGCGTGGGATCAGACCCGTGACGCGGAGGCCTCGGCATCCGACTACGTCGACCTCGTCCTTCGCAACATCGGCGCCGAGACGGAGTCGACGACCGTCCGCACGACGCTCGCGCAGCTCCAGCTCGCGGCGAACTCGTATGTCGCTCCGGAGCGCCGCGCGCAGACCCGCGAGAAGGTCGCCGACGGGCTCTGGTCCCTCGCCCAGGCGGCGGAGGCCGGCAGCGACAGCCAGCTGCAGTTCGTCACCGGCTTCGCGAGCGCGGCGGCGACGCCTGCGCAGTGGCAGCAGGTGCGCGCGCTTCGCGACGGCGAGACGACGCTCCCCGGCCTCGAGATCGACGCCGACCTGTCGTGGGCGCTGCTCGTCTCGCTCGCGGCGGGCGGTCTCGTCACGGCCTCCGAGATCGACGCGGCCCTCGCGGCGGACAACACCGCAAAGGGCGGCGAGTTCGCGGCGCAGGCCAAGGCCGCGCTCCCGACCGTCGAGGCCAAGCGCGTCGCGTGGGCGTCGCTCGTCGACTCGGCCGACCTGCCGAACACGGTGGTCCGCTCGTCGGCACTCGGGTTCGTCCACCCGGCCGGCGTCGACGCGCTCGGATCGTTCGTCGCGCCGTACTTCGACATGCTGGTGCCGATCTGGGAGAGCCGGACGTACCACATCGCCGAATACCTCATCATCGGCCTCTACCCCGCGCCGCTCGCGAGTGCGGAGCTCCGCGACGCGACCCGCGCGTGGCTCGACGCCCACCCCGACGTCCCGGCGGCCCTGCGCCGCCTCGTGAAGGAGAACCTCGCCGGCGTCGAGCGCGCTCTCGCGGTGCAGGAGCGCGACGCGGCCTGAGACTTTCGTCACGGTAACGGCGGCCGGGGTCCACCCATGGGGGGACCCCGGCC
>MEEK01000057.1 GCA_001724425.1 Microbacterium sp. SCN 70-27 | reverse complement strand
CCAAGATCAAGGCGCGCGAGTTCTTCCAGACTTTGGCCGAGCTGCAGTTCGAATCCGGCTACCCGTACGTCATGTTCGAGGACACGGTGAACCGGGCCAATCCGATCGCCGGCAAGATCACCCACTCGAACCTGTGCTCGGAGATCCTGCAGGTCTCCACCCCGTCGGAGTTCAACGACGACCTGTCGTACTCCAAGGTCGGCAAGGACATCTCCTGCAACCTGGGTTCGCTCAACATCGCCAAGGCGATGGACTCGCCCGACTTCGGTCAGACCATCGAGGTTGCCATTCGGGCGCTGACCGCGGTGTCGGATCAGACCCACATCTGGTCGGTACCGTCGATCGAGCAGGGCAACAACCAGTCGCACGCCATCGGGCTGGGCCAGATGAACCTGCACGGGTATCTGGCCCGAGAGCGGATCTTCTACGGGTCCGAAGAGGGCATCGACTTCACCAACATCTACTTCTACACGGTGCTGGATCACGCACTGCGCGCGTCGAATCGCCTTGCCCTGGAACGGGGTACGTCATTCGTAGGCTTTGAGAACTCCAAGTACGCCTCCGGGGAGTTCTTCGACAAGTATACCGAGCAGGTGTGGGAGCCCAAGACGGAGCGGGTCCGGCAGCTGTTCGCCGATGCGGGCATTCGGATTCCGGCTCAGGACGATTGGCGCCGGCTCAAGGAGTCGGTGCAGACCCACGGGATCTACAACCAGAACCTGCAGGCCGTTCCGCCGACCGGGTCGATCTCTTACATCAACCACTCGACCTCGTCGATCCACCCCATCGTGGCGCGCGTCGAGATCCGCAAGGAAGGCAAGATCGGCCGGGTCTACTACCCGGCGCCCTACATGACCAACGACAACCTGGAGTACTACCAGGACGCGTACGAGATCGGCTACGAGAAGATCATCGACACCTACGCAGCGGCCACCCAGCATGTGGATCAGGGGTTGAGCCTGACGCTGTTCTTCAAGGACACCGCGACCACTCGCGACGTCAACCGGGCGCAGATCTACGCCTGGCGCAAGGGAATCAAGACGCTGTACTACATCCGCTTGCGGCAGATGGCGCTGGACGGCACGCAGGTGGAGAACTGCGTCAGCTGCATGCTGTGATCCGCGTTTCGACTCAAGGACTGATGAAGAGATGACTCCCGAACCGCTCAAACTCGTCGACCACGTGCAGGCGATCAACTGGAACCGCATTCAGGATGAGAAGGACCTCGAGGTGTGGAATCGCCTCGTGAACAACTTCTGGCTGCCCGAGAAGGTGCCGCTCTCCAACGACGTGCAGTCGTGGGCGACGCTCACCCCCGAGGAGCAGACCACCACGATGCGCGTGTTCACGGGGCTCACGCTCCTCGACACGATCCAGGGGACGGTCGGCGCGGTGTCGCTCATCCCCGACGCGATCACCCCGCACGAGGAGGCGGTGTACACGAACATCGCGTTCATGGAATCGGTGCACGCGAAGAGCTACTCGTCGATCTTCTCGACGCTGGCCTCGACGCCCGAGATCGATGACGCGTTCCGCTGGTCGGTGGAGAACCCGAACCTTCAGAAGAAGGCCCACATCGTCATGGACTACTACCGTGGCGACGAGCCCCTGAAGCGCAAGGTCGCCTCGACGCTACTGGAGTCGTTCCTGTTCTACTCGGGCTTCTACCTGCCGCTGCACTGGTCGAGCAAGGCCAAGCTCACGAACACGGCCGACATCATCCGCCTCATCATCCGCGACGAGGCCGTGCACGGGTACTACATCGGCTACAAGTTCCAGAAGGGCCTCGAGCAGCTGTCGCAGACCGAGCGCGAAGAGCTCAAGGACTACACGTTCTCGCTGCTGTACGAGCTCTACGACAACGAGGTGCAGTACACGCAGGACCTCTACGACGGCATCGGCCTCACCGAGGACGTCAAGCGGTTCCTGCACTACAACGCGAACAAGGCCCTCATGAACCTCGGCTACGAGGCGATGTTCCCCTCGACGGTGACGAACGTGAACCCGGCGATCCTGTCGGCGCTGTCGCCGAACGCCGACGAGAACCACGACTTCTTCTCGGGGTCGGGCTCGTCGTACGTCATCGGCAAGGCCGTCGCGACCGAGGACGACGACTGGGACTTCTGATCGCTCCCGATCACGTCGCCCAGTCGATCTCGGCGCGGACGGCGTCCCCGATCGCGCGCATCGCGGCGAGCGCCTCGTCTCGCCACGGGTCCAAGTCTTGCTCGGACGTCCAGTTCGCGAGGCACGCGTAGGCGAGGGATCGCGACGGACCGGTCGCGATCCCGACGTCGACGCGAACGCCGGCGTCGGTCCCGGTCTTGTGCACGACCGTGATCCGGCGATCGGGGTGGGTGTGTGCGAGGGGGTCGAGCCCGAAGGCGGCGGCGACCATGCTGAGATCGACGCCGTCGCGCAGCCATTCCCGCACCCGGGCACTCACCGCGGGGCTGAGGAGCGTGCCCCGGTGCAGTCGCACGAGCAGGTCGGCGTAACCGGCGGCCGACCCTGTGCTGAGTGTCGGAGGATGTCCCGGGCCGCGTTCGTCGCGCACGCGGTCATGCAGGTTCACCTCGTGGAGCCGGGCTCGCCGCGCGGTGTCGGCGACCTGCTGCGGGCCACCGACACGATGCAGGAGCACGTTGGTCGCCCAGTTGTCGCTGACCATGCCGACAAGCCGCGCGACATCCTCGACGGGGAGTTCCGGCACGCTGAGGTGCTGCCAGATCCCCGAATCCGCCGCGGCGAGAGCGGGGTCCCGCGGCAGCAGCTCTGCCGCGCTCAGTGATCCGGCCTCGAGCTGGCGGGCCGCCTCCAGGAGCACGAGGATCTTCGCGCCGCTGGCGGTCTTCAGCTGCCGGTGCGAGCCGACGTCGAGTAGGGCGTCGCCCGTGGAGGCATCCACCACGAGCACACTCCATGTCAGGGGTGACATGCGCAGCGCCGTCGCGAGATCGCCCCACGTCTGTGTCATCGCGCACCCTCTCATGCCTCGACTGCCGCTGCGCACCGGCGCGGCGCCCGCGTGGAAAGTCTGCCACCACGGCGCACGTGGCCTGATCGGGGCGGCCAAGTGGCAACATTCCTTCAGTTACACTGAAGGAATGTTCGCCACACCGCTTCGACTGTTCCGCACGCTCGCGATCGCCGAGGCGGTGTCGTGGACGCTGCTGATCGCAGCGCTCATCGTCCGGGGGCTCACGGGGTGGGCGCCCGCCGTCACGATCGGCGGCGGCATCCACGGCTTCGTCTTCCTCTCCTACGGCGCCACCGTGGTGCTGGTCGCGCTCAACAACCGGTGGAAGCCCGGACCCACTTCGCTTGCGCTCATCTCGGCGATCGTCCCGTATGCGACCATCCCCGCCGAGGTGTGGCTGCATCGCCGAGGGCTGTTGGCCGGGTCGTGGCGCATCGAGGTCAGCGCGCGCGATGAGGATGCCCGGTGGTACGACCGTCCGCTCGCCTGGTTCCTGCGGCGCCCGGCCGTGCTCTTCGGGGGACTGGCCGTGGTGGTCGCCGTCGTCTTCGCGGTGCTGCTCGTCGTCGGCCCTCCCGGCGGCAAGGCCTGACGGCAGGCCCGGCATCTCACGAGGCCATCGTGGGGGCGCTCGGGGTTGTCACGGTGGGCCGCGCCGCCGACTCCGGCGCCGCTCGCTAGCATGTGCCTATGAGTCAGGAAGCCCCGCGTTTCAGCCCCGTCATCGCGCTCCTCGCGGTGTCGGCGATGTGGGAGGCGCAACTCGCCGCGATCCTCAAGGATCTCGGCATCACGACTCGCAAGTTCGGCCTGCTCGGTCACATCTACGCCGAGCCCGGCATCTCCTTCTCCGAACTCGCCCGCCGCTCCCACATCACGGTGCAGTCCGCCCACACCGCCGTGCGTACCCTCGTGGACGACGGACTGGTCGAGGATGCCACGTCGCACGCCGGCGCGGCCAGCGACCTTCACGTCACGAAGAAGGGCGACGGCGTGCTGCAGGCTGCGCGCGACCGGCTGTTCGAACTCGACGGGGCGCTCGCCCAGCGGCTGCCCAACGTCGCCGCATCACTGGACGGCATCCGCGCAGGCATCGTCTGAGGGGACGCCTGACGACCTCGCCCCGTCGACTCGTCGTGGTCGCCGGACTCGCCACCATCGTCGGGACCGCGCTCCTGGTCGACTGCACTGAACGCGGCGGCGTTACCCCCGCGTGCATCGTCAGCGCCGCGTCGACACCGTCACGGTGAACTTCGCATCACGGGCGATCTGCTCGGTCGGCCCGACCACCCGCTCGAGCACGGGGCGGTATCGCAGTGCCGAGTTCCAGACGCACCACAGCTGCCCGCCCGGGCGCAGGACACGGGCGGCATCCGTGAAGAGCCGTGGCGCGAGCTGGTCCGTGACGGCCGCACCCGAATGGAACGGCGGGTTCAGGGCGATGAAGGATGCCGAGGCATCCGCCCGCAGGCCGAGCAGGTCGTCCCGGGCGACGTGCACGCGATCCGCGACGTCGTTCGCGGCCACGGTCGCACGGGTCGAGGCGACGGCGACGGCGGACTGATCGCTCGACCATACGTACGCACCCGGATGCCGGAGGGCGAGCCACGCGCCCACGACGCCGTTGCCGCACGCGAAGTCGATCCAGGGGTCGTCCGCGCTTCCTCCACCCGGAGCGGCCGGCAGGTGTGCGAGCAGCAGCCGGGTGCCGTGATCGAGACGCGCTCCGCCGAACGTACCGCCGTACGCCCGCAGCTCAACGCCCTCGTCGCGACCGACGCCGGGGGTGGGCGCGGCGATGTCGGTGCGGGGCGCCCGGGCGACGAGCACGCGGGACTTCTGGCGCGCGTGCGTGACATCCAGCCGTGCGAACGCCGCCGTGAGCGCATGGTTCATCGCGACGCTCATGTGCTTGAGACGCCCACCCGCGAAGACGACGACCTCCGGATCGGCGTGGCGTGCGACGAGGGCCGCGATGTCACGAAGCGCGTCGAGGGAGCGCGGCAGTCGCAGGAGCACCACGCGTGCGCCGCGCAGCAGCTCTTCGCCCTGCGTCGCGAGGGACAAGACGCGGTCGTCGAGTCCCAGCCGCTCGGCGTTGGAAGCCAGCGCGCGCTCGCCGACGAGGGCGTCCTGGTGCACCCGCACGCCCTGCGCGCCGTCCCAGACGGCGCCGAGGGAGAGTGCGCCGTACGCGTCGCCGATCACGACGAGCTCTCCGTCGCCGAGACCGGCGCGGGCGGCGGCGGACTCGTCGAGGATCAGGCGATCGGCGGCATCCGACGCCACGAGTCCGGGGCCTTCGATGTCGGGGGCGCGGCGCAGCGCGTCGAACGGGAACGAGCCGTCGCTCACCGGTCGGCTGCTCCGGTCCGCTCCGCGTAGCGCAGGTGCGCGTCGGCGGGCGTGCACTCGTCGCCGATACGGATGCCGGGCGCGAGCTCACCCACGTCGCGGAGGCGCTCGAGTTCGTCGACGGCGCGACGGCGCAGCTCCCACGGGTCGATCGTGTTGACGTAGATCTTCGTGCCGCCCTCGAACCCGGCGGGGTTCGACACGCGCCACTTCAGGACGACGCGCCACGGCATCGGCCACGGGGCGCCCGGAGGTCGGTAGTGCCACTCCTCGTTCGTCGGCACGTGCACGCCGGTCGCGGCGTGGAGCGCATGCACGAGATCGGAGACGGCACGGATGCCGGCATCCGAATGCTCCTGCGGGAGGTTCGCCGGAGACGTCGAGAACACCTCGAACGCGGGGTAGCGGTGCCCGACGCCGGCGAACGCCACCGCGCCGTCGTTCGCGGCCACGACGAGCCGCTCCCGCACGGCGAGGTCGGCGATCTCGCGCTGGTAGAGGTCGTGATCATGCGACAGGAGCCGCAGTTCGTGGTCGACCTGCGGGCCCTGTTCGTCGATCGCGACGAGCTGCTTGTGCAGGTGGTCGAAGGACGCCCCCGCCGGGCGCAGCCAGTTCTGGAAGACGGCGACGTACGTCGCGTTGGGCTGCGCCGCCTGGATCTCGGCGAGCGAGCGCACCGTGAAGGCGAAGTACGCGCCGTGCTCGTCGGGGGTGAGGGTTCCCGCCGACGCGAGTTCGTCGTCGGTCTCGGCGCCGTCGATGACGTGCCGGCGGGCGACGACGACGTCGTGGGACCCGCCGAGGAGGTCGAGGGCCGCCTCCTCGAGGGAGGTCTGCACGCCCGACGCGCGCTCGCGGATCTCGGCGAGGGCCGTGAGGTGCGCGCGGCCGACGGGGTCGGCGAGATACTCCTGCGCCCACTCGATGACGGGCGTCGGCTGGCGGAAGCCGTGGTTCTCACGCCAGTACTCCGCCGACACGATCTCGAAGAGGTTGCCGAACCGGCGGAACTGCGCGGTCGTGGCATCCACGTCGCGCGCGGGGACGCGACGCAGTTCGGTGAAGTCCGGGCCCACGAGCCGCGACTTCTCCGGCGTCGTCTCCAGGTAGCGGTCGGCGCAGAACGCGCACAGCCGCCGATCCTCGCCGGGCTGCAGCCGGCGGACGTGCTCACGCGGGAGCGCGACCGGTCGGTGGGCTCGTCCGGGCACCGTCCACACCCGGGTCCCGGTGAGGGGACCGATCTGCTTGACGGTGCCGTCGGGCATCCGGCGGAGGGGGGATGATGCGCCGTCGCTCACCCTGCCAGCCTACCCGGCGCCCGCGGCGGCGCTTCGGTGAGCCGGGCAGGTACGAGATGCGCGAGCTGTCAAGGGGGATCGGAGTTCGGGCCCGGGCGTGCAGGATGGCGGCATGAGAACGTACGCGCGCTGGCTGCTCGGCGCAGGGATGGTGTTCGCGGGGCTCAGCCACCTGTTCTGGGCCCGCAAGGAGTTCCAGGCGCAGGTGCCCGAGCTCGTGACGACGGCGCTGCCAATCGATGCCGACGGCGTGGTCGTGGCGTCGGGCGCCGTGGAGATCATGCTGGGTGGTGCCCTCGTTGCGCTGCCCCGGGAGCGGCGCCGGATCGGTGCGATCCTCGCGGCGTTCTTCGTCGCCGTCTTCCCCGGCAACATCGCGCAGGCCATCGACCGGCGCCGCGCGTTCAGCCTCGACAGCGACCGGGCGCGCATCGTGCGTCTGTTCTTCCAGCCGCTGCTCGTGCTGTGGGCGCTCTGGTCGACGCGCCACTGACACGGTCAAGACGAGGCGGTGTCGTCCTGACCGTGGAGCCGCACCGTGACGATGTTGGTGGACTCGTCGATGTCTGCGATGGTCGGGTGCGCCTTGACGAAATCGGAGAACGAGCGGTGCCCGAGCGCCTTCTCACTGAAGGACGGGTCCATGCGCTTGAGCAGGTTCTTCACGGCGGACAGGTGCACCCACTCGTCGTCGGTGCGCTCCTGCTCGAGGCGCAGCGCACGCCGGAGGAGCTCACCGGCGGGATCCTCCGTGCTCTTGCGGCGACGAGAGGCGCTCGACCCGTTGGCTGCTGTGGCATCCGCCTTCTTCGTCGGTGGCGCCGCGGGGGGAACGACACCCGGAAGGGAGTCGTACGCGTCGAACTGATCGCATGCGGCGGCGAGGGACTTGGCCGTCGAGCCCGCGACGCCGACACCGACGACGAACCGGCCGAGGCGCTTGCAGCGCTGCGCGAGCGGCACATAGTCGCTGTCACCGGCGACGATGACGACGTGGGTGAGGTCGGGGAGGCGGAACATGTCCTCGACGGTGTCGACGGCGAGCCGGATGTCGGCGCCGTTCTTGGCGTACGCCGCAGCCGGGAACAGCTGCACGAGATCGACGGCGCGCGCGACCAGCTGAGAGCGGTAGAAGGCGTTGACGGGTGAGGACCAGTCCGCGTAGGCGCGCGTCAGCACGAGCGTGCCGAAGGATGCCGCGTAGTCGATGATCGCACCGACGTCGATCGTCGCGTCCTTGAGCCGCTGCGCGATCTCGGGCTCGTCGGGGTCGGCGATGATGCGCTGGCGGTCACCGGCGTAGGCGTTCCGACCGTGGACGCGGTCGTACCAGCTCATCACGATGTTGTCGAAGTCGAGGTAGACGGCGACGCGGGCGTTCTTCAGGTCGGGCACGTCCTCAAGTGTGGCAGGTCGGGCTGACGCGTGCCATCGCCGGCTCATAGACTCGCGGCATGCCGTACATCTTCTCTCTGCTGCTGCTCGCCGCGATGATCTTCGCCCTCGTCGACATCATCATGCGCGACAGCTCTCAGGTGCGGCACCTTCCGAAGGTCACGTGGGTGTTCATCGTGATCCTCCTGCCGATGCTCGGCACGATCCTCTGGTTCGCGCTCGGACGGGAGTACGCGCCGCGGTCCGCCGCGACGCGAACACCGCCGTTCGCGCCCTGGGCGACGCCGCCCGCGCCCGCGCCGGAGACGCGCCCACGCGATCTGCGCTCGACCGAGCAGCAGCTCGCCGACCTCGAACGGGAGATCGAGGAGGAGCGGCTGCGCGCCGAGCTCGCCCGCCGCCGCAGCGAGCGGTCGGCGGACAGCGCGGAGGGCTGAGCCGGCGCGATCAGCGCGCGGACGGGTAGACGACTCCGACCTGGGCGCGGATGTCGTCGAGCACCGCCATGATGGCGATGGACTCGTCGAACGGCAGCAGGTCGCTGTCGGTGCGGCCCGCACGGATGAGGTCCTCGGCGTACAGCGCCTGGAACTGCATGCCACGTCCCTCGACCTCCGACCGATAGTCGAGGGCGACCGCGCCGTCGCGCCCGATGAGGCGGAACGACGTCGGGGTGTACCAGACACGATCGATCTCGATGCGGCCGTCCGTACCGAGGATGTGCGCGACGTTGGGGCCCTGCGCGCGTGAACTCGTGACGAGCGACGAGACGGCGCCGCCGTCGTGCGCGAGGGAGATGGCGACCTCGGTGTCGGCGCCGGTCTCGGAGAGGCGCCCCGTGGCGCGTGTGTCGGCGACGTGGCCGAGGATGTCGACGGCGAACGACACCGGGTAGATACCGAGGTCGAGGAGCGCGCCGCCGCCCAACTCGAGGGCGTTGAGTCGGTGCCCGGGATCGGTGGGGAGCGACTGGGTGTGATCGGCGAAGAGCGTGCGCACGTCACCGATCGCCCCCTCCGCGATGAGCTCGCGGATGCGGATCATGTGCGGCAGGTACCGCGTCCACATCGCCTCCATCGCGAGAAGGCCCCGCCTGCGCGCGGCCTCGCGGATCTCGGCGGCCTCGGCGGCGTCGAGCGTGACGGCCTTCTCGATGAGGACGTGCTTGCCCGCCTCGAGCGCGAGGATCGCCTGGTCGCGGTGGTGGCTGTGCGGGGATGCCACGTAGACGATGTCGACATCGGGGTCCGCGACGAGTTCCTCGTACGAGCCGTAGGCGTTCGGAATGTCGAACTCCGCCGCGAACGCGCGGGCGGCGTCAAGGCGGCGAGAGCCGACCGCGGCCACGTCGAGGCCCGCCGTGCGCAGGTCCTGGGTGAACGAGTGGGCGATGTTGCCGGGAGCGAGGATGCCCCATCGGATGTCGGTCATAGGACGAGCCTAGGGGGGAGGACGACGGGGAGGACGAGGCGACGCAGCGCGATCACGGGAGCCGACGATTCCCCTCCCGAGCCCGGCGGGTGGAACGATGGAGGAATGAGCGATCTCGACGCGTCACACGACGAAGCCCTCGCGCGCTTCCGCGAACTGCTGCGCATACCGACGGTCTCGCACGCCGACGAGAGCCTCATCGACTGGCAGCCGTTCAGCGACTTCCACGCCGCCGTCGAACGGCTCTATCCGCGCCTCCACGCGACGCTCGCGCGTGAGGTCGTCGACGGGCATTCGCTCCTGTACCGGTGGCCCGGGGCATCGGCATCCGACCCGCTCGTGGTCATGGCCCACCTCGATGTCGTCCCGGTCGTCGAGGAGGAGTGGGGGCACGCGCCGTTCGCCGCCGAGATCGTCGGCGAGGGGGAGGATGCCGCGATCCACGCCCGCGGGGCGATCGACGACAAGGGGTCGCTCGTCGCGATCCTCGAGGCCGTCGAACAGCTCGCGGGCGAAGGCTTCGTCCCCGCGCACGACGTCTATCTGTCGTTCGGGCACAACGAGGAGACCGCGGGCGGAGGTGCGCAGGCGATCGTCGCGCTGTTGCGCGAACGAGGCGTCGAACCCGGTCTCGTCATCGACGAGGGCGGCGCCGTCGTCGACGGAGTCCTCCCCGGCGTGAGCGTCCCGACGGCGATGGTGGGCGTCGCCGAGCGCGGCGTCATGACGCTGCACCTCACCGCCCGCGAGGCGGG
>MEEK01000056.1 GCA_001724425.1 Microbacterium sp. SCN 70-27 | reverse complement strand
ATGCCCGACCTGAACGCGAACGACATCGAGGCCGCCTCGCTGATCATCGCCGGCACCGCCCGCTCCATGGGCATCACGGTCGAGGACTGAGGGGGAACGGAAAATGGCTAAGTCCAAGGTTTACGAAGCAGCTGCGGCCAAGATCGACCGCGACAAGTTCTACACGTCCACCGAGGCGGTGAACCTCGCGAAGGAGACCGGCTCGACCAAGTTCGACTCCACCGTCGAGGTCGCGCTCAAGCTGGCCGTCGACCCGCGCAAGGCGGACCAGATGGTCCGTGGCACGGTCATCCTGCCGCACGGCACGGGTAAGACCGCGCGCGTCATCGTCTTCGCGACGGGCCCGGCCGCCGAGGCCGCCATCGCCGCGGGTGCCGATGAGGTCGGCGGCGCCGAGCTCATCGAGAAGGTCGCCGGCGGCTGGACCGCGTTCGACGCGGCCGTCTCGACGCCCGAGCTCATGGGCCAGGTCGGTCGCCTCGGTAAGGTCCTCGGTCCCCGTGGCCTCATGCCGAACCCGAAGACCGGCACCGTGACCCCCAACCCGGCCAAGGCCGTCGAGGAGATCAAGGGCGGCAAGATCGAGTTCCGCGTCGACAAGCACGCCAACGTGCACTTCGTCGTCGGCAAGGCGTCGTTCTCGGCCGAGCAGCTGGACGAGAACTTCAAGGCCGCGCTCGAGGAGATCGTGCGCCTGAAGCCGTCGAGCTCGAAGGGTCGCTACATCCAGAAGGGTGCCGTGTCGACCACGTTCGGTCCCGGCATCCCGCTGGACGTCAACACTCTCGTCTGACGCGAACGCGCAGCGAACCGAGCACAGGGCTCCACCTTCGGGTGGGGCCCTGTGCCGTTGCGGATGCCAGGGAGGGTGCCCGCCCGCGCACGATCGCACGCGCCCGGCCCTCACACCCGCCCGAGCCGAGGGACGCTCACCCGTCGCGGCGGATCTCGAACCCCGCGTCGCCGGTCGGGGTGACGTCGTCCTGCTCCACCGACGTGACCCGCCCGCCGCGCGGGCCGGTGCCCATCCAGTCCAGGACGGCGGCGACCGCGGCATCCGCGCCTTCGAGCTCCGCCTCGACGCGCCCGTCGCGGAGGTTCCGCACCCACCCCGTCACCCCCGCGCCCTGCGCGACGTGCTGCAGCGTGTAGCGGTAGCCGACGCCCTGCACCTCGCCGCCGACCAGCACCCGCACCCGTCTCATGCCCCCATCTTGTCGCGCGGCCGTGCGAACGGGAAGGATGCCGGTATGGGAACCATCGACGACTATCTCGCCGGGCTCGATCCCGCCGACGCCGCGGTCATCGCCCACGTCTACGAGGTCGCCCGGAGCGTCGCGCCCGAGGCCGAACAGGGCCTCGGCTACGGCATGCCCGCTCTCGTCTACCGCGGCAGGTCCCTGCTGTCGGTGATGCGGGCGAAGAAGCACTTCGGCGTCTACCCGTTCAGCCCCGCGGCGATCGTCGAGATCGCCCCGCTGCTGGGCGGTGTCGATCATGCGAAGGGAACGATCCGGTTCACGGAGCCGCTGCCGGATGACACGATCCGTGCGCTCGTCGCCGCGCGGAAGGCACAGATCGAGGAGTAGGCCCTCGAAGGGTCAGCGCGGCCAGACGAGGCTCACCGCGAGTGCCAGCATCACGACCGCGATCACGGCATCGAGGATGCGCCACGCACGCGGCGTGGAGAGCCACCGGCCGAGGTGACGCGACCCGAGCGCGAGCGCGAAGAACCAGGCGAAGGATGCCGCCATCGCGCCCGCCGCGAACCACCACCGCGTCGCGCCGTGCGTGGCGGCGACCGACCCGAGCAGGAACACCGTGTCGAGGTAGACGTGCGGGTTCAGCCACGTGAGCGCGAGGCAGGTCAGCAGGACGGGGGCGAGTCGCGTGCGGGTCATCACCGACCGGCCGGAGGCGGAGGAGCCGGCGTCCGTGCCCGACTCGGACGGCCCGGCCTCGGCATCCGCTTCGATGACGAGCGCGCTCTCCGCGACGAGCGGCGCCGGCCAGAGCGCACGCCGGGCGGCGAGCACGGCGTACACGGTGAGGAAGACCGCGCCGCCCCAGCGCACCGCCTCGATGAGCCACGGCACGGCGTGCAGCAGCGCCCCGAGTCCTGAGACGCCGATCGCGATGAGCGCGGCATCCGACAGGGCGCACGTGAGGGCGACCGCGACGGCGTGCTCCCGACGGATGCCCTGGCGCAGGACGAACAGGTTCTGCGCCCCGATCGCGACGATCAACGACAGGCCCAGTCCGACGCCGGCGAGCAGAGAGGTGAGCACCCCTCGACGCTAGGGCGACGCTCTGATACAGTCCAGCTCAAGATTCTTACGCTGATGAAGGGATGCTTCACATGAGGATTCCTGCCGTCGGCGCCATGACGCTCGCCGCCGTCATCGACGCGGGCAGTCTGCAGGCCGCGGCGGAGCGGCTGCACGTGAGCCCGTCGGCCGTGAGCCAGCGCATCCGCGCACTCGAAGACGACATGGGCCGCGTGCTGCTGGTGCGCTCCAAGCCGCCGCGCCCGACCCCTGCCGCGCACGCGATCGTCCGCTATGCGCGCCGGCTCACGCTCCTGGAAGACGATGCCATCCGAGAGTTCGGCGACGGCGACACCCGCGTCTCGCTCCCTCTCGCGGTCAACGCCGACTCGCTCGCGACGTGGTTCCTCGCGCCGCTCGCGCGGCTGGCGGCGCGGCATCCCGTCGTCTTCGACCTGCACCGCGACGACCAGGACTTCACGGCGGGCATGCTCGAGGAGGGCACGGTCACGGGCGCCGTCACCTCGCGCGCGCAGCCCGTCGCGGGTTGCCACGTGCGGGCCCTGGGTGTCCTGCGATACGAAGCGGTGGCGTCGCCCGCCTTCGTCGACGCGTGGCTCGCCGGGGGAGCGGACGCGGCCGTATTCAGCCACGCGCCCGTCATCGACTTCGACCGTCGCGACGACCTGCAGAGCCGGTGGCTCACGGCGCGCGGCGTCGATCCCGCGGCGCCGCCGCGTCACCGGGTTCCGGCGTCGCACGATTTCGCCGCCGCCACCGAGCTCGGGCTCGGGTGGGCGCTCCTGCCGCGGCTGCAGTCCGCGGACGCGCTCGCCGCCGGCCGACTCGTCGCCCTCGGCGGCCCGAGCATCGACGTGCCGCTGTACTGGCAGCAGTGGAACCTCCGCTCGGAACTGCTCGACGCCGTGGCGGACGAGATCGTGGCGGAGGGCCGGCGGGTCCTGGAGAGCTGAGCTCAGCCCTCGCCGACGGCGAGCACGATCTTGCCACGAGTATGGCCGCGTTCGAGCTGGCGGTGCGCGTCGACGACGTCGGCGAGCGGGAACACGTGGTCGACGTAGACCTGGATCGCGCCGGATTCGAGAAGACGCGCGATCGTCGCGAGCACGCCGCCGTCGGGGATGACCTTGTAGGACGTCGCCCGCACGCCCGCCGCCTCTGCGGCCTCGGCGTAGTCCGGCCACGAACCGGTCGGCACGAGCACGTACAGCCCGCCCGGGCGAAGCGCCCGGAGCGACCGGGTCCCGGTGTCGTCGTGCGCGTTGCCGACGAGGTCGATCACGACGTCGACCTCGCCCGCGACCTCGTCGAAGCGCATCGTCGTGTGGTCGATGACGACGGATGCCCCGAGCTCGCGCAGCCACCCGAGGTTGCCGCCCGAACCGGTGGCGGTCACGTGCGCGCCGAAGTAGGCCGCCAACTGGACGGCGAAGTGGCCCACCCCACCCGCACCGGCGTGGATGAGGATGCGCTGCCCCTCGTGCGCGTGCGCCGTCTCGACGATGAGGCCCCACGCGGTGAGCGCGGCCAGCGGGACCCCCGCGGCCTCGACGTGCGACAGCGACGTGGGCTTCCGCGCGAGGGAGAGCGTCGGCGCGACGACATAGTCGGCATAGCTTCCGCCCGACCGCGGGAACGAGGTCATCCCGAACACCTCGGTACCGACGGGGAAGGGGTGGGCTTCGTAGGGGGACTTCACGACGATGCCGCTGAAGTCGTAGCCGAGCGTCGACGGGAACCGCTCGATCGAGCCGCTCACGCCGGCGCCCGCGCGCGTCTTCGCGTCGATCGGATTGACGCCTGCCGCGACGACCTGCACGAGCACCTCGCTGAGGATGGGCGTCGGCGTCGGCGTGGTGCCGACCCGGAGCACGTCGGCTGTGCCGGTGGCGTCGAACAGGACGGCGCTCATGTGCTCCGGCACCACCGAGAGGCCGTCGCGGACGAGAGCGGGGGAGGACGACGCGCGCAGGGGTCGGAATCTCATGGGTGCGTCCTTCCGCGTGTCGACATCGCCCCGCAGGATGCCTGGGTGCCCCCAGTCAACCTCGCGTTTGTCTCAACCGTGTTACGCCGGTGCTACCGCGTGGAGAAGGTCGGTCAGCTCGGACTGATCCCCGACGTGAGGGCGTGCAGGAGCCGTGTGAGCGAGTGGATGTCGGGGACCGACCACTCCTCGAGCGTCTCGATGAGCGAGTTCTCCTGCGGCGCGCGTGCAGCGGCCAGGCGCTCGAGCCCGAGCGGCGTCGCGATCAGGATGCTCGCGCGGCGGTCGTCGGGGTCGGCGTCGCGTCGGATCAGCTCGAGGCCTTCGAGCTCGCGCACGGTGCGGCTGAGCTGCCCCTTGTCGACGACGAGCAGTTCGGCGAGCGTCGACTGCGCGATCGGTCCGCGCCGCGCGATCGTCGTGAACACCTTGTAGGCGCCGGGCATCATCCCGGGGCTGACCCGCTGCGCGTTCTCGGTGAGGATCCGCCGGACGCGATTGAGGAGCTCCGCGAACTCCGCCTCCAGGGCCCGCACCGCGTCGGTGCGGGCCTGGAGCTCGTCGGTGGTCATCGTCTCGACCCTATCGGGCGGCCGAGTCGTCGCCGTGCGGCGAGGTAGCGGAGGCGGCCGAGGCATCCGTCGTGGCGCGCAGCGGTTCCGTCGCGGTGAGCGACGACATCGCCTCAGGGGCCGACACGGTCGCGAGGTCCGCCTCGCTCGCGCGGATGCGCTCCGTGGTCGTCATCGTCGTGAGCGGCTTGTTCGGCAGGAACACGATCGCGATGAGCGAGATGACGGCGAACGGCACGGCGATGAGGAACGAGTGCGAGATGCCGTTGGCGTAGATGTCCTCGAAGATGACCCGCAGGCTCTCGGGCATCGCCGAGACCTTCGGCAGGGAGCCGGACTGCAGCTGTTCGCCCCAGTACTGCGCCTTGTCGCCGAGCCCCATGATGGCGGCGGTGATGTCGTCCTTCCGGTCGCCGACGAGGTCGATCACCCGCGCGGCGAGAGCCGCACCCATGACGGAGACGCCGATCGTGCCGCCGAGGCTCCGGAAGAACGTCACTCCCGAGCTCGCGACGCCGATCTGCTCGGGCCGCGTGGTGTTCTGGACGACGAGGACGAGGTTCTGCATCGTCATGCCGACGCCCGCACCGAGCAGGAACATGTAGATCGACACGAAGAAGAAGTCGGTGTCGTAGTGGATCGTCGACAGCAGCGTGGCACCCGCGATGAGGAGGATCGCGCCGACCACGAGGTACGGCTTCCAGCGACCGTACCGGGTCACGAGCGCGCCGACGCCGACGGATGCCACGAGCAGTCCGCCGATCATCGGGATCGTCATGAGACCGGCCTCGGTGGGGGTCGCGCCGCGGGCGAGCTGCATGTACTGGCTGAGGAACACCGAGGCGCCGAACATGGCGATGCCGGTCGCGATCGAGGCGATCACGGAGAGGGTGAAGGTCAGGTTGCGGAAGAGCGTCAGGGGGATGAGGGGCTCGGACGAGCGCAGTTCGACGATCACGAAGAGGAGCGCTCCGAGGAGTGACCCCCCGACCATGAGCACGGTCGTGAGGCTCCACCAGTCGTTGTTGTTCGCGAGGTCGGCCCAGTCGCCGGTCGTGGTGGTGCCGGCGTTCGTCACCCAGACGAGGAGGAGCGACACGGCGGCCGACAGCAGCACGATGCCGAGGTAGTCGATCGACGTCTTCTTCTTCGGGCGCGCGGGCACGTGCAGCGTCGTCTGCACGAGGATCAGCGCGAGGACGGCGAACGGCAGCGCGACGAAGAAGTTCCAGCGCCAGCCCCAGCTGTCGGTGATGACGCCACCCAGGAGCGGGCCGCCGATCGTGGCCACGGCCATGACCGCGCCGAACAGGCCCATGTAGCGGCCGCGCTCGCGGGGGCTGATGATGTCGGCCATGAGCACCTGGCTGAGCGCGGCGAGGCCGCCCGCGCCGATGCCCTGCACGGCGCGGAACGAGATGAGCATCTCGGGGCTCGTCGAGAAGCCGGCCGCCGCGGTCGCGAGCACGAAGATCACGATCGCGAGCTGGAAGAGTGCCTTGCGGTTGGTGAGGTCGGCGAGCTTGCCCCAGATCGGGGTCGAGATCGCCGTCGTCAGGAGGGTCGCCGTCACGACCCACGTGAAGGCGGCCTGGTTGCCGTCGAGATCGTGGATGATGACGGGGAGCGAGGTGGAGACGACGGTCGAGGCGAGCATCGACACGAACATGCCGAGGAGGAGGCCGGAGAGGGCCTCGAGCACCTGGCGGTGGGTCATGCGCGGCTTCGCGTCCGGAAGCGTGGTGGTCATGGGCATCCTCTGCGGAAGGTTAGTTGATTTCTGTCAATCGTTGAGACCGGTCAACTATAGGAACAACGTTGACTCCCGTCAACTATTCCCCGCGACGCATCCCCCGGACTCCTCCCGGGCGGAGGCGATCAGTCGGAGAGGGCGAGCGCCCGGTACGGTTCGCGTGCGGCCGGCGCGTCGGCGCGGCGCAGTGTCGTGCGTCGGTAGAGCTCGTCGATGAGTTCCGTCGCGAGGCGCACGAGCGACCCGATCTCCCGTTCATCGCGCTCGACCCACGCGCACCGCGGCTCATCGCCGACGGGAACGAACCCGTCGTGCTCCTCCCACACCACGAGGGTGCGCTCGGCGCCGAGCACGTGCTGCTGCCACCACACCTGTCGCAGGTAGGTGCGGGGGATCGAGCGCCAGGTCTTGTTGGTCGTCTTGATCTCGGCGAGGGTGACGCGGCCCTCGGCATCCACCGCGATGCCGTCGGGGGTCGCGAGGTGACGCTTCTCGACGACGGCGTGGAACAGGGCCGACGAGGGCTGGATGCCATGCGTCGCAGCCACCCACGCGGCGATCTCCGGCTCGCGGCGGCGGCCGTGGTCGGTGTACGCGTTCCCCGAGAAGCCGCGCCCCGCGCCGAGCTTCGCATCGGCGGCGCGCGAGATCGCGGTATGGCTTGTCAGCTGGGCGACATCGGTCGCGGTGATGCCGCGGGAGCGAGCCCGCATCCACCCGACGCGATCGCGCGAGTCGGCGACGATGCGAGAGGCCAGTTCCGGTGCAAGCTGCGCGATCGCCTCCGGACTCATGACATCGAGGCTAACCCGCGCCGCGGATGCTCGCGCGCCGACACCCGGCGCGACGCGGTTTCGCTCAGCGCCCGCGGGTGAGGCTCGCCGGGTCGCGCGCGAGGTAGCCGTTCTGCACGCGCTGCACGCCCCAGAACTGTCCGCCGCAGACGGCGAGGAACAGAATGCTCCAGCCGAGCCAGAGGGCGATTTCCCACAGCGGCGCGCCGGTGGCGATGCCGCGGACGACGCCGACGACGGTGAAGATCGCGGCGAGCCCCGACAGGGCCGAGCAGATGAGCCTCAGGAACAGGTCGGACGAGAACCCGAGGAACCGCACCGCGAACCAGTCGCCGCGCGTGGGGGCGCGCCGACCCTGCCGGTACGGCAGGCCGGCCCAGTAGCCCGCCGCGCGCGACAGGCGTCGACCCGACCGGTGCAGAGCCCACAGCAGCCAGACGGACGGGATGCCGATCGCGAGGGCGATCGCGACGAAGACCGCACCGAAGACCACCTGTCCCGTGCCGGCGGTGCCCACGAGCGACAGCGGGAAGACCGCGATGAGCACGGCGACCGCGGCGCCGGCGGTTCCGAGAAGCCCGAGCGCCCAGCGCGACACGCGGCCGTAGTCGGCGCGGGTCCGTGCTGCGGCGGCATCGGCATCCACCGCGCGCACATCCACCGTTCGCACATCCACCGATCCGCCGGGCTTCGCCGCGGCGTGCGCCTCGGCCGCCGCGACGTCGGGGAGCGTCTCGGGGAGGATCATGCGATACACCGGGTCAGTCCTCCGCGTCGGTGGCGACCAGCCGGTCTTCGGGCGGGTAGGGCGCGGGCATCTCGTCGGCAGACAGCAGCCGTGTCGAGTCGAGGGCGAGCGCTGCGCACGGCACCAACTCGTCGAGGCGGTTCGGATCGAGGCTCAGCGCGACGACGAACACGGTCCCCGCCGGCGTCGCCTCGGCGGTCGAGGTTGCTGGCGATACGGCGAGGGGCACTTCGCCCGTGACCGCGGCGACGCTGGTGCCGTCCTCGAGCACGGCGATGCCGAGCGTCGCCGATCCGGCGCGCCCGTCCAAGGCGATGAACGGCTCGGTGCGCGGGTCGTCGGTGAATCGGACGAGACCGGTGAGGCCCGAGACGGTCCGCGCCGTACGGGCGTCTTCGGGTGCCGGAAGGATCGCGGTGCCGATGAAGAACACCGTCGGCTCGTCGACGAGGTAGGGGAAGATGCCCGCCACCGCGTACGGGGTGTCGCGCACCGCCTCGCGGGCGCTCGCGAAGGCGCGGGTCATGAGCGCGATCGTGTCGGAGTCGACCGAGCCGATGGCGGGAGCGAGGTAGGCCTGCCACCAGCGTTCGGCGATGTCGTCGTTCGCGAACGCGGCGAGCTCGATCCAGCCCTGCGGCACCCGCTGCCAGACGACCGGGGTCTCAGTCTGCGTCACGATCTTCGAGCTCCTGGTCGGTGCGCGGGCCGTTGCCCTGGATGAGGTTGCGGCCGCGTTCGACCAGGTTCACGGCCGGCTGGGCGAGAGCCGACACGAGGTCGTTGCCGGCGACCTGAGCCTCGGTCATCTTCGTCGCCATCCACATCGTATTGGCCTGGAGCGCCTGGGGACTGAAGCGCAGGGCGACGCTGAGCGATCCGGCCGCGGCAGAGGTGCCGCCGCCGGCCATCGCCAGCGCTCCGCCACCGCCTTGGATCGTCGGCACCAGCACCTGACGGGTGCCGTCGCCGAGGGCTTTGCCGAGCTTGCCGAGGGCCCCACCCAGGGCCAGGCCGGCGAGCCCCATGAAGAACTCTTCGGCCGCACCGTCCTCACCACGCAACGCCTGCAGCCCGTCGATGGCGACCGAGGCGATCGCAAGTCCCAGGGCGAGGGGCCCGAGCGCGGGGACGAACAGCGCGACGACGGCGACGATCGGGCCGATGGTGTCGATGATGTCCTCGAGGATCGGCATCACGTTGTCCATGAACCACTCGTAGCCGTCGGCGATCGCCGAGCCCACGTCGCCGAGCCACGAGGTGAACTGGTCCCATCCGCTGCCGGCGTAGGCGGCGATGCGGGCGATCCCCGTCTCGAGCAGCCCCGCGCAGGCGTTGGCGCGGCCGTTCGCCTCTTCTTGCAGGGCGCGCGCTCGGCGACGCACGTCTTCGAGGGTCGCCTGCGCCGCCCGTGCGCGCCGGTCGGCGTCGGCGAGTTCGGACGATCCGGCCGCGGCGATCGGGTCGGCCAATGCCTCGTTGCGCGCGTGGGTGAGTTCGGAGGCGCGGCGCGCGACCGAACCGGCGGCGAGCCGCGCTTCTTCTTCGAGCTGGCGTGCTCGGGTCTGGAACGCCGAGAGTTCGTCGGCCCAGCCCGACAGCGCATTGCGCGACGTGACGAAGGCGTCGTGGACGTCGCTCAGCTGTGGCCGGAAGGCGCTGTCGAGCGACGCGCGGAACGCCGCAGCCGCGGCCCCCTCCCACGTGTCTGCGCCGTCGTCCATGAGGAAGAGCGCGTCAGCGGTGCTCTGGACGCCGTGGTCGAGTTGAGCGACGAAGCCCCGCAACACCCCGACATCGCCCGGCGTCGGATCGAACCCCAGCGCATCGAACCCGCTCATTGCGCGGTCACCCCTCCGCGGGCCCCGCCGTGCGCGCCGCCGGAAGTGGATGCCGAGGCGCCCGCCGCGCGTTCTTCGAGGGCCTTCGCGAGCTCGTCGTCGGCGGAGGTGAAGGCATCCGCGACGCCCGAGAGCGCGGCCGTGGCGGCCTCGGCGTATTCGCCCAGCTTCTTGATGCCGACGCCCCACGACGAGCCGAGCTCGTCGAGGCGGTGCCGCAGCTGCTCCTGCGCCACCGAAGCGCCCGACACCGAGTCGAAACCGGCGACGGCCGCCTCCAGCCGGGCGCGGATGTCGGAGAACGTCTCTTTGCTGCGCGTGATCGCGTCGGTGTCCACCCTGAGATCTGGCATGGCGCCCTCCCCGGCCGGTCGGTGACCCGCCCTCATGTCGTCGGACACAACCCTGGAGGCGCGCGCCGATTGTCGCAGTGGGGGGGAACTACCCATGCCCTCCGCGGCGATTTGCCGTGCTCCGTGTCGTGACGTAAAGTGGACGGAGCCAAAGACCGCTGGTCTCGGCGTGCGCGCAAGCGAACGTCGACGAAGCCTTGCATCGCAGGGGCCCGCGCAGGTGACACAGAACTCCCGAGAGATCGGAAAAGAAGCTCCGTGCGCTTGCGCCGGAGCTTTTCGCATGTCAGGGCGGACAACGCGGACGGAGGCGGCGCTTCGCCATCGTGGGGCGTCACGTACACATCAAGGAGTGACCATGGCGCAGAAGGACGCATCGGTTGCCGAGCTCACGAAGAACTTCGAGGACTCGAACGCCGTTCTGCTGACCGAGTACCGCGGTCTGACGGTCGCCCAGCTCAAGCAGCTGCGCAACAGCATCCGTCAGGACGCGTCGTACGCCGTGGTGAAGAACACGCTGACCAAGATCGCCGCGAACAACGCGGGGATCACGGCGCTGGACGAGGACCTCAAGGGCCCCTCGGCCGTCGCTTTCGTGCACGGCGACTTCGTCGCCACCGCAAAGGCTCTTCGTGACTTCGCCAAGGCCAACCCGCTTCTGGTGATCAAGGGCGGCATCTTCGAGGGCAACGCCCTCAGTGCCGACGAGGTCAACAAGTAC
>MEEK01000055.1 GCA_001724425.1 Microbacterium sp. SCN 70-27 | reverse complement strand
CAACCTGCGCAAGGGTGACGCCGTCGTCGGTGCGATCAAGCAGCCGCGCGAGGGCGAGCAGTCGAGCCGCCAGAAGTACAACGCGCTCGTCAAGGTCGATGCGATCAACGGCCTCTCGGTCGACGACGCCGCGAACCGCGTCGAGTTCGGCAAGCTGACCCCGCTCTACCCGCAGGAGCGCCTGCGCCTCGAGACGGCGCCGGAGAAGCTCACGCAGCGCATCATCGACCTCGTCGCGCCGATCGGCAAGGGTCAGCGCGGCCTCATCGTCGCGCCGCCCAAGGCCGGAAAGACGATCGTGCTGCAGCAGATCGCGAACGCGATCGCGCAGAACAACCCCGAGGTCCACCTCATGGTCGTGCTCGTCGACGAGCGCCCCGAAGAGGTCACCGACATGCAGCGCACCGTCAAGGGCGAGGTCATCGCGTCGACCTTCGACCGCCCCGCCGAGGACCACACGACCGTCGCCGAGCTCGCCATCGAGCGCGCGAAGCGTCTCGTGGAGCTCGGTCGCGACGTCGTCGTCCTGCTCGACTCGATCACGCGTCTCGGCCGTGCATACAACATCTCGGCGCCGACGAGCGGTCGCGTGCTCTCCGGTGGTGTGGATGCCTCGGCGCTCTACCCGCCCAAGCGCTTCTTCGGCGCGGCGCGCAACATCGAGAACGGCGGATCGCTCACGATCCTCGCCACCGCGCTCGTGGAGACCGGCTCCAAGATGGACGAGGTCATCTTCGAGGAGTTCAAGGGCACCGGCAACAGCGAGCTGCGCCTGTCGCGCCAGCTCGCCGACAAGCGCATCTTCCCGGCGGTCGACGTCAACGCGTCGTCCACGCGCCGCGAGGAGATGCTGCTGAGCCCCGACGAGGTGAAGATCACCTGGAAGCTGCGTCGCGCCCTCGCCGGCCTCGACACGCAGCAGGCCCTCGAGGTCGTCCTCGGCAAGCTCAAGGAGACCTCCTCGAACGTGGAGTTCCTCGTGCAGATGCAGAAGTCGATCCCGACCGCTGCCGGTGGCAGCAGCCACGGTCACGAGAACAACATCCGCTGAGCGCGTCGGGACTGATCGTGTTCGAGTCGGTCGCCGGCCTCATCCAGGAGCACAAGGCGGTCCAGGAGGAGCTCTCCGACCCCGCCGTGCACGCCGATGCGGCGCGCGCCAAGCGTGTCAACCGGCGCTACGCCGAGCTGTCGAAGATCGTGGCCGCGCACGACGCGTGGCGTGCCGCGTCGGACGACCTCGAGGCCGCGCGGGAGCTGGCCGGTGAGGACGACGCCTTCGCGGCGGAGGTCCCGGTGCTCGAAGAGCAGGTCGCCGCAGCGCAGGAGAAGCTGCGGCGCCTGCTCATCCCGCGCGACCCCGACGACGCGCGCGATGTGATCATGGAGATCAAGGCGGGGGAGGGCGGCGCCGAGTCGGCCCTGTTCGCCGCGGACCTCCTCCGCATGTATGCGCAGTACGCGGCATCCATGGGCTGGAAGACCGAGCTCCTCGAGCGCAACGAGAGCGACCTGGGCGGCTACAAGGACGTCCAGATGGCGATCAAGGGCTCGTCGACCGACCCCGCGCAGGGTGTGTGGGCGCACCTGAAGTACGAGGGCGGGGTGCACCGCGTCCAGCGCGTGCCCGCGACCGAGTCGCAGGGGCGCATCCACACCTCCACCACCGGCGTGCTCGTGTTCCCCGAGGTCGACGAACCCGAAGAGGTGCAGATCGACCCGAACGATCTGCGCATCGACGTGTATCGCTCGTCGGGTCCGGGCGGGCAGTCCGTCAACACGACGGATTCGGCCGTGCGCATCACGCACCTCCCGACCGGCATCGTCGTGTCGATGCAGAACGAGAAGTCGCAGCTGCAGAACCGCGAGGCGGGCATGCGCGTCCTGCGTGCGCGCCTCCTCGCCAAGCAGCAGGAGGAGTTGGATGCCGCGGCATCCGACGCCCGGCGCTCGCAGATCCGCGGGATGGACCGCTCCGAGCGGATCCGCACCTACAACTTCCCCGAGAACCGCATCGCGGACCACCGCACCGGCTACAAGGCCTACAACCTCGACCAGGTGATGGACGGCGCACTCGCGCCGATCGTCGAGTCGGCGATCATCGCCGACGAAGAGGCGCGGCTCGCAGCCCTCGCGGCCGAGTGACGGCCAGGAGCCTCATAGCGGTCCCGAGCATCATCGCCGTCGCGTGTCTCAGCGGGGCTGCCCCGGACGACAACGGCCCCATGACGGACGCGCGCCGGTCCGGTCGTGGCGTGGGTCGGCGCGATACTCTCGCCCCATGATCAACTTCGTGCTGCGCGCCGTCATCTTCGTGATCTCGGCGGCCGTGGGACTCATCGTCGCCGACCTCGTGCTGCCCGGTTTCCACATCGAGTGGTCCAACTGGTGGGGCTTCGTGCTGGCCGTCGTGATCTTCGCGGTGCTGCAGTCGGTGCTGACCCCTTGGGCGGCCACCGTCGCGCGCCGCAACGCGCCCGCCCTCCTCGGAGGCATCGGGATCGTGTCGACCTTCGTCGCCCTGCTCGTCGTCGTTCTCATCCCCGGCGCCGGGCTCACCATCGGCGCCCCCTGGTGGACGTGGGTCGTCGCGCCCATGATCGTCTGGGTCGTCACGGCGCTCGCCACATGGCTGCTCCCGGCCCTGTTCATCAAGAAGAAGGTCGAAGAGCGTCGGCAGGGCTGAACCGGGACGCCTCCGGTGCGCGCTCGCGCCGGGGGTCAGATGTGGTACTCGGGAGCCGTCAGCACTCCGCGGGTGTCTTCTCCCGAGCGGCGCGGGCGAGCCTTGGCGGGCACGCCGACGAGCACGGAGTTCTCCGGGGCATCCTGCGTCACGACGGCGTTGGCGCCGACGGCGGACCCGGCGCCGATCAGGATCGGTCCGAGGATCTTCGCTCCTGCGCCCAC
The DNA here is from genome assembly GCA_001724425.1 of Microbacterium sp. SCN 70-27. Taxonomy (GTDB): domain Bacteria; phylum Actinomycetota; class Actinomycetes; order Actinomycetales; family Microbacteriaceae; genus Microbacterium. The sequence goes on along the minus strand of MEEK01000055.1, from coordinate 10,273 downwards.
CGCGACGCCGTCGCCGATCGTGGGGTGACGCTTGCCGGAATCGCGCGTGCGTCCGCCGAGCGTCACACCGTGGTAGAGCATCACGTCGTCGCCGATCTCAGCGGTCTCGCCGATCACGACGCCCATGCCGTGGTCGATGAAGAAGCGCCGACCGATCGTCGCGCCGGGATGGATCTCGATGCCGGAGGTCCACCGCGTGAGCTGAGACAGTGCGCGTGCGGGAAAGCGCAGGCCCCGCGTCCACAGCGCGTGGGCGAGGCGGTGCGACCAGATCGCGTGGAGCCCCGAGTAGAGGATCGCGACCTCCAGGGAGCTGCGCGCGGCGGGGTCTCGCAGCTTCGCCGCCGCGATGTCCTCACGCAGGCGACGGATGACGCCCAGGCGCTCCGGTCGGCCGTGATCGCTCACGCCGTCTCCTCCTCGCGCAGGTGGGAGTACAGCGCCGTGGAGAGGTAGCGCTCACCGGCATCCGGCACGATCACGACGATGCGGGCGCCCGCCGATTCGGGGCGCGCCGCGATCTCGAGCGCCGCCCACACGGCGGCGCCGGCCGACATGCCTGCGAGGATGCCTTCGCGCGTCGCGAGGTCGCGCGCCACCCGGATCGCGTCGTCGAACTGGACGTCGAAGATCTCGTTGACGACCGAGCGGTCGAGGACCTCGGGCACGAAGTTCGGGCCGATGCCCTGGATGCGGTGTCCGCCCGCGCGACCTTCCGTGAGCACGGGGGAGTCGGCCGGTTCGACGAGGGCGACGCGCACGCCCGGCACGGCCTCTTTCAGTGCGCGGCCCGTACCCGTGATGGTGCCGCCGGTGCCCGACCCCGCGACGAACCAGTCGAGGCGTCCGTCGGTGTCGCGCAGGATCTCCGGAGCCGTCGTCGTGCGGTGGATCTCGGCGTTCGCCGCGCTCTCGAACTGGCGCGCGAGAACTGCGCCCGGCGTCTCGGCGACGATGCGCTTCGCGGTCTCGACCGCCTCCGTCATGCCCTTGTGCGGGTCGGTGAGGACGAGTTCCGCGCCGTACGCCTTGAGGAGCGTCCGACGCTCCTTCGACATCGATGCCGGCATCGTCAGGATGACCCGGTAGCCTCGCGCGGCGCCGATCAAGGCGAGTGAGATCCCCGTGTTGCCGCTCGTGGACTCCACGATCGTCCCGCCCGGCGGCAGTTCGCCCGACTCCTCGGCGGCCCGCACGAGCGCGAATCCGAGGCGGTCCTTGACGCTCGAGCCGGGGTTGTAGAACTCGAGCTTCGCGAGCACCTCGGCGTGGAGCCCCTCGGTGAGGCTGTTGAGGCGCACGAGCGGGGTGTCGCCGAACGCCGTGGTGATGTCGGGGTGGATGCCGGGCACGGGAGCCTTTCGACGTGGTCGGACCTTCGGGGACGGATGCGGCCACGGGCTCCGACGTGTGCCGGGGCCCGTGGCCGATGATACTCAGGCGAGCTCAGTTCTCGCGGAGGTGCTCGTAGAGCGCGGTGGAGAGGTAGCGCTCACCGAACGAGGGGATGATCACGACGATGTTCTTGCCGGCCGCCTCGGGGCGCGCCGCGATCTGCAGCGCCGCCCAGATCGCCGCGCCCGACGAGATCCCGACGAGGATGCCCTCGCCGGTGGCGACCTCGCGCGCCGTACGGATCGCGTCGTCGAACTCGACGTCGACGACCTCGTCGATCACGCTCTGGTCGAGGATCGGCGGGATGAAGTTCGGGCCGATGCCCTGGATCTTGTGCGGACCGGGCGTGCCCTTGGTCAGAAGGGGGGAATCGGCAGGCTCGACCGCGATGATCTTCGCCTCGGGGACGCGCTCCTTGAGCACCTGGCCGACGCCCGAGATGGTGCCACCCGTGCCGATGCCCGCGACGAAGTAGCCGATCTCGCCGTCGGTGTCGCGGAGGATCTCCTCAGCCGTGGTCTTGCGGTGGATCTCCACGTTCGCCTGGTTCGCGAACTGCTTCGCGAGGATCGCGCCGGGAGTCTCCGCAGCGATCTCCTCCGCCTTGGAGACGGCGCCCTTCATGCCGAGGGCGGGCTCGGTGAGCACGAGTTCGGCGCCGTACGCCTTCAGCAGCAGTCGACGCTCGACCGACATCGAGGCGGGCATCGTCAGGATGACCTTGTAGCCGCGCGCCGCGCCGACCATGGCGAGGGCGATGCCGGTGTTGCCGCTCGTGCCCTCGACGATCGTGCCGCCGGGCTTGAGGTCGCCCGAGGCCTCGGCCGCGTCGACGATCGCGACACCCAGGCGGTCCTTGACGGATGACGCCGGGTTGTAGAACTCGAGCTTGGCGAGGATCGTGCCGGGAAGGCCCTCGCTGATACGGTTCAGGCGCACCAGCGGCGTGTTGCCGAATGCGCTCGTGATGTCGGAGTGGATGCCGGACATGGGTGGCCTTTCTGGCGGCGTTCGGTTCGCCTCTCGGGGCGAGGCACCGAATCAGCCTATGAGGTGTGCCCTAGGGGAGTGCCGAATATGACGATTCATCACGGAATCAGCGGCCGTTCGCAGGTTCCGGGGGCGCCGATAGGCTGGAGGCTCCCATGAGCACATCCGGATCACTCAGCGCGCTCCTGCGTGAGGCGGCGCAGACCCTGGCATCCGCCGGTGTTCCGACCCCCGACGTCGACGCCGAGCTGCTGGCGGCCCACGTGTTCGGACTCAGCCGCGGCGAGCTCGCGGCCGCCGCGATCCGCGGTGCCGACGTCCCCGACGGCGGCGACCGCTTCGAGGAGTTCGTGGCCCGCCGCGCGGCGCGGGAGCCTCTGCAGCACCTCACGGGTCTCGCGCCGTTCCGCCACCTCGAGCTGCGGGTCGGGCCGGGGGTCTTCGTTCCTCGACCCGAGACCGAGATGGTCGCGCAGCTCGCGATCGACGCGCTGCGCGCCGCACCGGATGCCGAGCCGATCGCCGTCGATCTCGGCACGGGCTCGGGTGCGATCGCGCTCGCGATGGCGACCGAGGTGCCGCACGCCGCCGTGCACGCGGCGGAGAACTCGGTGGACGCCTTCCTCTGGGCCAAGGAGAACTTCGCGGAGCACGCGCCGCAGGCGCGACTCGCCTTCATCGATCTGGCATCCGCATTCCCCGAGCTCGACGGCCAGGTGGCGGTGCTCGTCTCCAATCCGCCGTACGTGCCGGACGATGCGATCCCGCGCGACCCGGAGGTGCGCTTCTGGGATCCGCCTGCCGCCCTCTACGGCGGCGCGGACGGGCTGGACGTCGTCCGCGTGCTGTCGGATGTGGGGCTCCGGCTCGTGCGCCCCGGCGGAACCCTCGTGATCGAGCACGGGGAATGGCAGGGACAGGCGATCCGCGATCTGCTCACGGAGAGCGGCTGGCGCGCCGCGGCCACCCACCCCGACCTGACGATGCGCGACCGCGCGACGACGGCCATCCGCCCCTGACGGGCCCCGCCGTAGACTGGACCGGATATGTCTGAGCTCTTCGACTGCCGCGATGCCGAGCAGCTGCTGCCCGGCATGCGCCGTGCACGCCAGGCCATCGGCCGCGGCGAGCTCGTCGTGCTGCCGACGGACACGGTCTACGGCATCGGCGCAGACGCGTTCGATGCCGCAGCCGTCGCGCGCCTGCTCGCCGCGAAGGGCCGCGACCGTCAGTCGCCGCCGCCTGTACTCGTCGCCGGCGTGGCGACGATGCGCGCGCTCGTGTCGGAGGTCCCGGAACCCGTCGAGCGCCTCATCGAGGAGTTCTGGCCCGGTGGCCTCACGATCATCCTCCCCGCCCAGCCGTCGCTGTCGTGGGACCTGGGGGAGACGGCGGGGACCGTCGCCGTGCGGATGCCCGCCGAACGGATCGCGCTCGAACTGCTCGAGGAGTGCGGTCCGCTCGCCGTGTCGAGCGCGAACCTCACGAAGCAGCCCGCGGCGATCGAGGTGCATGCCGCGCGGAGCATGCTCGGCGATGCAGTCGCGGTCTACCTCGACGGTGGCCCCTCGACCTCCGGCGTCGCCTCTACGATCATCGATGCGACCGGGCTCTGCCTCGGCGGCGAGCGCCCCGTGCGGATCCTGCGCGAGGGCGCAGTGAGTCGTGAGCGGCTCGCGGAGATGCTCGGCGACCTGCTCGAACCGGCGGACCCGGATGCCCCGATGCCCGGCGACGGGGGCGGACGCCCCGCGGATCAGCCCGCGTAGCCGGCCGTGAAGTTCTACGTCCTCACGGTGGTGGTGACCGCCCTCGTGACCCTCGGGCTCACGGCGCTCGTGTGGCGGCTGGGCCTGCGCTACCGGCTGTACCCGGCCATCCGCGAGCGGGACGTCCACACGACGCCGAAGCCCCGGATCGGCGGCGTCGCGATGTTCCTGGGGCTGCTCGCGGCGTTCGCGCTGTCGTCGCAGATCCCGTATTTCGCGATCCTCTGGACGAACCCCGCGGTCAACGTCTGGGGCATCCTCGGCGCCGCCGCCCTCATCGTCGCGATCGGCGTCGCGGACGACCTGTGGGACCTCGACTGGATGATCAAGCTCGGGGCGCAGTTCCTCGCCGCCGGGATCATCGTGGGCGTGGGCGGCATCCAGATCTTCGCGATCCCGCTCGGCGGCCAGCTGTTCATCTCGAGCTGGGGGAGCTTCGCGCTCTCCGTCTTCGCGATCGTGATCGTCATGAACGCCGTGAACTTCATCGACGGTCTCGACGGTCTCGTCGCGGGCGTCGCGCTCATCGCGAACTCGGTGTTCTTCGTCTACACCTACCTCGTCGCCCGCGACACCGGCCAGTCGAGCTACTCGAGCCTCGCGTCCTTCATCGCCGTCGCCCTCATCGGCGTCTGCCTGGGCTTCCTGCCGCTGAACTGGAATCCCTCGAAGCTCTTCATGGGCGACTCGGGCGCGCTCCTGCTCGGCCTCATGATGGCGACGTCGGCGATCGCGTTCACCGGCAACCTCGACCCGGCCCTCCTCGGCGACAACGACGTGTTCGGCAGGTCGCAGCTGCTCGGTGCGTTCATCCCGATCCTCCTTCCCGTCGTCGTGGTGATCCTGCCGCTCCTCGATTTCGGCATGGCCGTCATCCGCCGGATGTCGAAGGGGAAGTCGCCGTTCTCACCCGACCGCGGGCACCTGCATCACCGGATGCTCGACATGGGGCACTCCGACCGGGCCGCCGTGCTGATCTTCTACGCCTGGACGGCTGTCGTCTCGATCGGGGTGCTGCTGATGTACCTCGGGACGACTCAGAACTGGCCGGGCGACTACTGGCTCGGCGTCGGCTATCTGCTCCTCGGCGCCGCGGCCTGCGTCGTCGTCACCCTCCTGCCGTCGGCGGGGCGCCCTGCCCGGGCCGCCGGCGACACGATCGAACCGAGGACCTCATGACCGCCGCCCCGCACGATCCCGCCCCGCCCCGCGAAGTGGCGAGCAATCGGCTCTTCCGCGCGACCCTGCTCTGGTCGAGCGCGGTCACGGCCGCGCTCGCCGTCGTCGGTGCGATCCTGGGCTTCGTGTTCGCAGGCCCCGCAGGTCTGTGGAGTGCGCTCGTCGCGATCCTCCTGGCCGCCGTGTTCCTGGGGCTCACCGCAGGGACGATCCTCGTCGCCAACCGCTGGTACGGCGATCCGCTCTACGTGCCGATCTTCTTCGGCGCCGTGATGGGTGGTTGGCTCATCAAGTTCGTGCTGTTCATCGTGGTGCTGCTCGTGCTACGCGGCCAGCCGTGGCTCAACACGACCGTGTTCTTCATCGCGCTCGTCGCCAGTGTGCTCGCCTCACTCGTGATCGACGTCATGGTGATGCTGCGGATGCGTCTGCCGCACGTGACGGATGCCACGCTGCCGACCCTCGCGGACATCGAGGAAGCGGCTTCCACCCCCGATCAGAGGGGCGGTGCCGCCGAGGGGGACGAGAACTCCCCGCGCGCCTGATAGGCTGTCTCCGCGCCCGTTCGCGCCGCCCTACACCCGGAGTGAAACGCGTGCGCAGAGACGCTCACACCGACCATCGTCGCACCGGAGAGCCGGTGCCCCGAAGCTGGAGCCAGCGCTGTTTACCCTAGCTGCGACACTGATCGCCAAGACCGCCGAAAACGGCGGCGAGTTCCATGGTCCGTCGATCAATGAGTTCTTCCCCGAAGTCCTCTTCACCATCGCCGGCATCCCGGTCACGCGGATCCACCTGATCCAGTTCCTCGCCACGATCGCCCTGGTGCTGATCTTCTGGCTCGGCACGCGCAACATGCGCGTCGTGCCCGGACGGTTCCAGAGCATCGTCGAGATGGGTCTCGACTTCGTGCGCGTGAACATCGCCGAAGACCTCCTCGGCAAGAAGGACGGGCAGCGCTTCCTCCCGATCCTCACGACGATCTTCTTCATGATCCTGTTCTTCAACCTGACAGGCGTCATCCCGTTCCTGAACATCGCCGGCACCGCGATCATCGCCGTGCCGCTCCTGCTGGCCGCCGTCGCTTATGTGACGTTCATCTACGCCGGTATCAAGAAGAGCCCGAAGAACTTCTTCAAGAACGCGCTGTTCCCCTCGGGCGTGCCGTGGCCGATCTACATCATCGTGACGCCGATCGAGCTCGTCTCGACGTTCGTCATCCGCCCCGTCACCCTGACGCTCCGACTCCTCATGAACATGATGGTCGGGCACCTCCTGCTCGTCCTCTTCTTCGCGGCGACGCAGTTCTTCATCTTCACGCTCGGCGGCTGGTGGTCGGCGCTCGCGGCGGGCTCTCTCGCCTTCGGCTTCGCCTTCACCCTGTTCGAGCTCCTGGTGGCTGTCCTCCAGGCTTACGTCTTCACCATCCTCACCGCGGTCTACATCCAGCTCGCGGTGGCAGAAGAGCACTGAGCGGGCGGACCTCCCGGTCTTCCCACCCCACCCCCGAAAGGAAACACCCATGGACGCAACCACTGTTGCCGCTGGAGTCACCGGCTCGATCGCGACCGTCGGCTACGGCCTGGCCGCCATCGGCCCCGCGATCGGCGTGGGCATCGTCGTCGGCAAGACGATCGAGGGCGTCGCCCGTCAGCCCGAGCTGGCCGGCCGCCTGCAGGTACTCATGTGGATCGGTATCGCCTTCACCGAGGCGCTCGCCTTCATCGGCATCGCGACCGCCTTCATCTTCGGCTACAACTGATCCGCACCCCCACCAGTATTAAGGAGACAGGATGCGCAATCTTGTCGCGTACGCCGCGGAGGAGGCGGGCCACAACCCGCTGATCCCCGCGTGGTACGACATCATCTGGTCGGCGGTCTGCTTCGTCATCATCCTGTTCGTCTTCTGGAAGGTCGCTCTTCCGAAGATGAAGGACATGCTCGACAAGCGCTCGGCGGCCATCGAGGGCAACATCGCGAAGGCCGACGAGGCTCAGCGCAAGGCCGAGGCCGCCCTCGAGGAGTACACGGCTCAGCTCGCCGACGCCCGCAAGGAAGCCGGAGAGATCCGCGATGCCGCCCGTGAGGACGGCAAGAAGATCGTCGCCGAGGCCAAGGACCAGGCCACCGTCGAGGCATCCCGTCTCACGGCGACCGCGCACTCGCAGATCGAGGCCGAGCGGCAGTCCGCTCTCGTCTCGCTGCGCGGTGAGGTCGGAACCCTGGCGCTCGATCTCGCCGGCGGCGTGATCGGCGAGTCGCTCTCCGACGACGCCAAGGCGAAGGGCGTCGTGGATCGCTTCCTCGCCGACCTCGAGAAGGCCGAATCCGCGGAGGCGCAGAAGTAATGGGAAGCGCGACCACTCAGGCACTCGCGACGACCACGGCGGAACTGACGGCGGCGAAGCCGGGCGACCTCACGGTCTCCCGCGAGCTGTTCGCGGCCGCGCGCGAGATCGCCGACTCGACGCAGCTGAGCGGCGCGCTCTCAACGTGGGGCGCGCCGGGCTCGGCGCGTGCCCAGATCGCGACGTCCGTGTTCGCCGGCTACTCGCCGGCGGCCCGGCAGTTGATCGCGTCCGCCGTCTCGCAGCGGTGGTCGTCGACGGCCGATCTGATCTCGGGCATCGAAGAGCTCGCGATCCGCGCCGCGGCCATCGGCGGAGCGACGGCGGATGTCGAAGGCGAGCTGTTCGAGGTGTCGCGCGTCGTCGCGGGCAACCCCGAGCTCGAGCTCGCCCTCGGCGGTCGCCTGGGCGACGCCTCCGCGAAGGGCGCTCTCGTCGAGAAGCTCTTCGGCGCGCGGGTCGGCGAGGCGACGACGCTCATCGTGTCGCAGCTCGTCCAGCAGCCGCGTGAGCGACGCATCCGGGCGCTCCTCAGCCGTGCCCTGCGGATCGTCGCCGACCAGCGCGGCAACCGCGTCGCCACCGTGCGCGTCGCGGCGGCCATGGATGCCGCGCAGCAGCAGCGCCTCGCCGCGGCGCTGAGCGCCCGCTACGGCGGCGACGTCACCCTGAACGTCGTCGTCGACCCGTCCGTCATCGGCGGACTGCGCGTGGAGATCGGCGACGACGTCATCGACGGCACCGTCTCCTCCCGAATCAACGACTTGCGCCAGCGTCTGGCTGGCTAGAACAGAAGGAACACCATGGCAGATCTCACCATCAGCCCGGACGTCATCCGTGACGCGCTGAAGGACTTCGTCTCCGCCTACGAGCCCACCGGCGCCGCGGCGACCGAGGTCGGCACGGTCGTCGATGCGGCCGACGGCATCGCGCACGTCGAGGGTCTCCCCGGCGTCATGGCGAACGAGCTCGTCCGCTTCGAGAACGGCGTCGAGGGACTCGCGCTGAACCTCGACGAGAACGAGATCGGTGTCGTCGTCCTCGGCGACTTCTCCGGCATCGAGGCCGGCCAGAAGGTCACCCGCACCGGTGAGGTCCTGTCGGTCGCCGTCGGCGACGGCTACCTCGGCCGCGTCGTCGACCCGCTCGGCAACCCGATCGACGGTCTCGGCGACATCGCCACCGAGGGTCGCCGCGCCCTCGAGCTGCAGGCGCCCGGCGTCATGCAGCGCAAGTCCGTGCACGAGCCGATGCAGACCGGCATCAAGGCCATCGACGCGATGATCCCGGTCGGCCGCGGCCAGCGCCAGCTGATCATCGGCGACCGCCAGACCGGCAAGACGGCGATCGCGATCGACACGATCATCAACCAGAAGGCCAACTGGGACTCCGGCGACGTCAACAAGCAGGTCCGCTGCATCTACGTCGCGATCGGCCAGAAGGGTTCGACCATCGCTTCGGTGAAGGGCGCGCTCGAGGATGCCGGTGCGATGGAGTACACGACGATCGTAGCCGCTCCCGCGTCGGACCCGGCCGGCTTCAAGTACCTCGCCCCCTACACGGGCTCGGCCATCGGTCAGCACTGGATGTACGGCGGCAAGCACGTCCTGATCATCTTCGACGACCTGTCGAAGCAGGCCGAGGCCTACCGTGCCGTGTCCCTGTTGCTGCGCCGCCCGCCGGGCCGCGAGGCGTACCCCGGTGACGTCTTCTACCTGCACTCGCGTCTGCTCGAGCGTTGTGCGAAGCTCTCCGACGAGCTCGGCGCCGGCTCGATGACGGGTCTCCCGATCATCGAGACGAAGGCCAACGACGTCTCGGCGTACATCCCGACCAACGTGATCTCGATCACCGACGGCCAGATCTTCCTGCAGTCCGACCTCTTCAACGCCAACCAGCGTCCCGCGGTCGACGTGGGTATCTCGGTCTCGCGTGTCGGCGGTGACGCCCAGGTGAAGTCGATCAAGAAGGTCTCCGGCACGCTCAAGCTCGAGCTCGCCCAGTACCGCTCGCTCGAGGCGTTCGCGATGTTCGCGTCGGACCTCGACGCCGCGTCGCGTCGTCAGCTCGAGCGCGGTGCGCGTCTGACCGAGCTGCTCAAGCAGCCCCAGTACGACCCGTACCCCGTCGAGGAGCAGGTCGTCTCGATCTGGGCCGGTACGAAGGGCAAGCTCGACACGATCGAGGTCGAGGACGTGCTCCGCTTCGAGCGCGACCTGCTGGACTACCTGAAGCGCAACACGACGATCCTCGACACCCTGCGTGAGACGAACGTCCTCGACGACGCCACCGAGGCGGAGCTCGCGAAGGTGACGGATGCCTTCATCCTCGAGTTCCAGGGCGGCAAGGGCCAGGCCATCAACAAGCCGGGCCACGAAGAGGTCGCTGCCGCGCACGCGGAGGACGTGAACCAGGAGCAGATCGTCAAGGGCCGCCGCGGCTGAGGCCGCGGGACCGTTTCCTGAGACAGAGAATCCATGGGCGCACAACTCCGGGTCTACAAGCAGAAGATCGCTTCTGCTCAGACGACCAAGAAGATCACGAAGGCGATGGAACTCATCGCGGCTTCGCGCATCCAGAAGGCGATGGCGC
>MEEK01000054.1 GCA_001724425.1 Microbacterium sp. SCN 70-27 | reverse complement strand
ACGACACCCATCGTGTCGCGACCCTTGGCGGGGACCTCGGCCACGGCAGAGCGTACCACCTTGCCGCTGGCAAGAACCACCAAGACCTCGTCGTCCTCACCGACGATCAGACCACCGGCGAGATCCCCCCGATCCTCGCTCAGTTTGGCCACCTTGATACCGAGACCGCCGCGCCCCTGCAGACGATACTCGCTCACACTCGTGCGCTTCGCGTACCCGCCCTCGGTCACCACGAAGACGAACCCGCCGTCATCCGCGACGGATGCCGAGAGGAGCGAATCGCCCTCACGGAAGCTCATCCCCTTGACGCCCTCCGTCGCCCGACCCATCGGTCGCAGCGAGTCGTCGGTCGCCGTGAAGCGCAGCGACATGCCGCGGCGCGAGATCAGCAGGACGTCGTCGGTGTCATCGACCAGGAGCGCCGAGACGAGCTCGTCGCCGTCCTCCTCGTCCTGACCGCGCAGGCGGATCGCGATGATCCCGCCCTGACGGTTCGTGTCGTACTCGCTGAGGAAGGTCTTCTTGACCTTGCCGTCGCGGGTCGCGAGCACGAGGTGCGTCGCGACCTTGTAGTCGCGGATGTCGAGGATCTGCGCGATCTCCTCGCCCGGCTGGAGGGCGAGGAGGTTCGCGACGTGCTGACCCTTGGCATCCCGTCCGGCCTCGGGCACCTCGTACGCCTTGCAGCGGTAGACGCGACCCTTCGTCGTGAAGAACAGCAGCCAGTGGTGCGTCGTCGTGACGAAGAAGTGCTCCACGACGTCGTCGGCGCGCAGCTGTGCACCCTTGACGCCCTTGCCGCCGCGGTGCTGCGAGCGGTAGTTGTCGCTGCGTGTGCGCTTGATGTAGCCCTCGCGGGTGACGGTGATGACCATCTCCTCTTCGGGGATGAGGTCTTCCATCGACATGTCGCCGTCGAAGCCGTGCAGGATGTGCGTGCGGCGGTCGTCGCCGAACTTGTCGACGATGCCGGTGAGCTCCTCGGCGATGATCGAACGCTGGCGCGCATCGTCGGCGAGGATCGCCTGGTATTCGGCGATCAGACGCTCGAGCTCGGCGAGACGATCGAGGATCTTCTGCCGTTCGAGGGCGGCGAGGCGGCGAAGCTGGAGGGCGAGGATCGCATCGGCCTGGATCTCGTCGACGCCGAGCAGCTCGATGAGGCCCTGACGGGCCGCGTCGACGTCGGGGGACCGACGGATCAAGGCGATGACCTCGTCGAGCGCATCGAGGGCGAGGGCGTAGCCGCGCTGGATGTGCGCGTCCTCCTCCGCCTTGCGGAGGCGATACGACGTGCGCCGGACGATGACCTCGACCTGGTGCTCGATCCAGTACGACACGAACCCGTCGAGGGCGAGCGTACGCGGCACACCGTCGACGATCGCGAGCATGTTCGCGCCGAAGTTCTCCTGCAGCTGCGTGTGCTTGTACAGGTTGTTCAGCACGACCTTCGCGACCGCGTCGCGCTTCAGCACGATCACGAGGCGCTGGCCGGTGCGGTCGCTCGTCTCGTCGCGGATGTCGGCGATGCCCGAGAGCTTCCCGTCGCGGGCGAGGTCGCGGATCTTCGCGGCCACGTTGTCGGGGTTCACCTGGTACGGCAGCTCGGTGACGACAAGGCACGTGCGACCGTGGATCTCCTCCACGTTCACGACGGCGCGCATCGTGATCGAGCCGCGGCCCGTGCGCTGCGCCTCGCGGATGCCCTTCGTGCCGAGGATCTGCGCACCGGTCGGGAAGTCCGGCCCGTGGATCTTCGACATGAGCGCCTCGAGGAGCTCGTCGCGCGTGGCATCCGGGTTCTCGAGCGCCCACAGCGCACCCTCGGCGACCTCGCGCAGGTTGTGCGGCGGGATGTTCGTCGCCATGCCGACGGCGATGCCGACCGATCCGTTGACCAGCAGGTTCGGGAACCGAGCCGGCAGGACCGTCGGCTCCTGCGTCTTGCCGTCGTAGTTCGGCTCGAAATCGACGGTGTCCTCGTCGATGTCGCGGACCATCTCCATGGCCAGTTGCGCCATCTTGGTCTCGGTGTACCGCGAGGCGGCCGCGCCCATGTTGCCCGGCGTGCCGAAGTTGCCCTGGCCCTCGGCGAGCGGGTAGCGCAGCGACCACGGCTGCACGAGACGCACGAGCGCGTCGTAGATGGCGCTGTCACCGTGCGGGTGGAACTGGCCCATGACGTCGCCGACGATGCGGGCGCACTTGTTGAAGCCCTTGTCGGGACGGTAGCCGCCGTCGTACATGCCATAGATGACACGGCGGTGCACGGGCTTGAGCCCATCACGGACGTCCGGGAGCGCACGACCCACGATGACGCTCATCGCGTAGTCGAGGTAGCTGCGCTGCATCTCGACCTGGAGGTCGACCTGGTCGATGTTGCCGTGGTTATAGTGCGCGTTCGGGTCGGGGCGCTCTTCGTCAGTCATGTGTCATCTCGTATCGGTCCGGACGTTTCGACTCGTCGCTGCGCTCCTCGCTCGACGACCGGGGTCGTTGAGCGAGCGCAGCGAGTCGAAACGCATCAAATGTCCAGGAAGCGGACGTCCTTGGCGTTGCGCTGGATGAACCCGCGCCGCGACTCGACGTCTTCGCCCATGAGGATGGAGAAGATCTCGTCCGCCGCGGCGGCATCGTCGATCGTCACCTGGCGCAGCGTCCGGGTGTCGGGGTCCATCGTGGTCTCCCACAGCTCCTTGGCGTTCATCTCGCCGAGACCCTTGTACCGCTGCACGCCCTCCTTCGGGAGGCGCTTGCCGGCCTCGGTCCCCGCGGCGAGGAGCGCATCGCGCTCCCGGTCGCTGTAGACGTACTCGTGCGGCGAGTTCGACCACTTGAGCCGGTACAGCGGCGGCATCGCGAGGTACACGTACCCCGCCTCGATGAGCCCGCGCATGTAGCGGAACAGCAGCGTCAGCAACAGCGTCGTGATGTGCTGGCCGTCGACATCGGCATCCGCCATCAGGACGATCTTGTGATAGCGGGCCTTCTCGACGGTGAAGTCTTCGCCGATGCCCGTGCCGAACGCGGCGATCATCGCCTGGATCTCCGCGTTGCCGAGCGCACGGTCGAGCCGTGCCTTCTCGACGTTGAGGATCTTGCCGCGCAGCGACAGGATCGCCTGACGCTCAGGGTCGCGGCCCGAGACGGCCGATCCGCCGGCGGAGTCACCCTCGACGAGGAAGATCTCCGAGATCGACGGGTCCTTGCTCGTGCAGTCCTTGAGCTTCTCGGGCATCGAGGCCGACTCGAACACGCTCTTGCGGCGGGCGGTCTCGCGCGCCTTGCGGGCCGCCATCCGCGCCGTCGCCGCGTCGATCGCCTTCATGATGACGCGCTTGGCCTGCGCGGGGTTCCGGTCGAGCCAGTCGGTGAGCTGATCGCCGACCACCTTCTGCACGAACGCCTTCGCCTCGGTGTTGCCGAGCTTCGTCTTCGTCTGCCCCTCGAACTGCGGCTCCGACAGCTTCACGGAGATGACCGCCGTCAGGCCCTCGCGGATGTCGTCGCCCGTGAGGTTGTCGTCCTTCTCCTTGAGGAGGTTGTTCGTGCGCGCGTACTTGTTGATGAGCGTCGTCAGCGCGGCGCGGAAACCCTCTTCGTGCGTCCCGCCCTCGTGGGTGTTGATCGTGTTCGCGAAGGTGAAGACGTTCTCGGTGTAGCTCGTCGTCCACTGCATCGCGAGTTCGAGCGAGATGTGCCGTTCGGTGTCTTCGGATTCGACCTCGATGATCTCCTCGTTGACGACCTCGGCCTTCCGGATCTTGTTGAGGTACTCGACGTAGTCGACGAGTCCCCGCTCGTAGTGGAAATCGTCGCGCGGCTGCATCTCGATCGATTGGCCGTCCTCGCCGTCGATGACATAGGTGGATGCCGGGCGCAGGTCGCTCAGGATGATCCGCAGGCCCTTGTTGAGGAAGGCCGTCTGCTGGAAGCGGGTGCGCAGCGTGTCGTAGTCGAAGTCGACGGTCTCGAAGATCGTGGCATCCGGCCAGAACGTGATGATCGTGCCGGTCTCGTCGGTCGGCTCGCCCTTCGCGAGCGGGCTCTGCGGCTTGCCGCCGTGGGCGAACGACTGACGCCAGACGAAGCCTTGCCGGCGGATCTCGACGTCGAACCGCGTAGACAGCGCGTTCACGACCGACGAGCCGACGCCGTGCAGACCGCCCGAGACGGCGTACCCGCCGCCGCCGAACTTGCCGCCGGCGTGCAGCACCGTGAGGACGACCTCGACCGTCGACTTCGACGGGTCGGAGGCGTGCGGGTCGACGGGGATGCCGCGGCCGTTGTCGATCACGCGGACGGCGCCATCGGGGAGGATCGTCACGTCGACGAGGTCGTTGTGCCCCGCGAGCGCCTCATCGACCGAGTTGTCGACGATCTCGTAGACGAGGTGATGGAGGCCCCGCTCACCGGTCGAGCCGATGTACATGCCGGGGCGCTTGCGCACGGCCTCGAGGCCCTCGAGCACCTGGATGGCATCGGCCCCGTACTCGTTCTCGACCTTCTTGGCGGGCTGGACGCTCGCGTGAGGGACTTCCTCGGGAACGCTGTCGGGAGTATCTGACGTCATAAGTTTCGAGCGCTCCTGGGTCACATCCGAGTCCGGTTTTCAGGACCTCCCCATCTTACCGGGTGAATGAGCCTTTACGAGCGCTGAATGGCCCTGTGGCGCGATGAAAGGTGTGGGATCACCGCTGGACGTGGTTCATCCGTAGGTATCGCGAGGACCGCGCCCTGGAACGGCTCTGGGGCCCCATTTCCAGGAGGGAACGTCCGGTCCCACGAATCGCACGTTCTGCACCCCGGCATCCGGGAAGCGTCGCATGAGCTGCGTGACGATCTCGGCGCGCATGAGCTGCAGGTTCTTCGCCCACGCCGTCGAGTCGCACTGCACGGTGAGGATGCCGTCGGCCAGAGCGACCGGCGAGGCGTGCCGCGCGGTCTCGACGCCGGTGACCTCTTCCCACTGCAGCACGAGGTCCTCGCGCGCGAGTTGGGGGTCCCATCCGGACTGCCGCGTGAGGTCGGCGAGCACGTCTCCGAACCCCTTCGGGTCACGGCCCGGCATGAACGGCTGCTTGTCATCGTCGTCCGTGGCGCGGCGCCGGCGCCGGCGCGCGGCACGGGGGGAGGGTTCGAGTCCGCGCAGACGCAGGTACGTCCCCACCGTCTCGGGGACGGTCGTGCGATCGGCGTCACCCGGCGGGGTGGGCGGCGTGGAGGGGGTCGCGTCAGGCATCCCGACCCTCCGTCACGATCGCGCCGGCCACGACCCGGACGGTCCGCGCGCGCAGCGCGCTCGGCACGTCGTCTTCGACCGCGGCGGTGACGACGACCTGTTCGTACCCCTCGACGAGCGCCGCGAGGCGGGCGCGCCGGTCGGCGTCGAGCTCGGCGAACACGTCGTCGAGGATGAGCACCGGGTCGCCGAGCTGGGACTGCGCGCGGAGGAGTTCCGCGGAGGCGAGGCGCAGCGCGAGGGCGACCGACCACGACTCACCGTGCGAGGCGTACCCCTTCACGGGAAGCCCGCGCACCCGCAGCACGAGGTCGTCGCGATGCGGCCCGACGAGGGTGATCCCGCGGTCGAGTTCCGATGCGCGCTTCGCGCCGAGCGCGGCCCGGAACTGCGCCTGCACCTCTTCGCGACCGGCACGCGCCGGTCGGATGCCGGCGTCCTGCGCACCGCCGGCGGGATTCTCACCCCGGGGCGCCGCGTCGGCATCGTCCTCCGGGTCGGAGCCGCCGATGGAGAGCATCCACTCGAGCTCCGGGCGGTGATCGGCGCCGGCGATCGCGGCATAGGCATCCGTCAGCGGTGCGGTGAGATCGTCCGCGAGAGCGAGGCGCGCGCGGATCACTTCGGTGCCGAGTTGCACGAGCTTGTCGTCCCACACCTCGAGCGTCGAGAGCGCATCGCCCCGGATGCCTCGCGCGCGCGCCGACTTCAGCAAGGCGTTCCGCTGTTTGAGCACGCGGTCGTAGTCCGCGAGGACGCCCGCCATGCGGGGTGCGCGCTGGATGAGCAACTGGTCTGCGAAGCGGCGGCGGGCGGACGGATCGGAGCGGACGATCTGGAGATCCTCTGGTGCGAACAGGACGACCTGCGCGTAACGCGGGAGCTCCGCCGTCTTCACGGGCGACCCGTTGACGCGCGCCTTGTTGCTGCCGGTGCGGTTGAGCTGCGCCTCGAGCTGGACGCGGCGTTCGCCGTAGGCGAGGCGCATTCGCACGATCGCGGCATCCGCCCCATCGCGCACCATGGGGGCATCCTGCGACACCCGGTGCGAGCCGAGCATCGCGAAGAAGCCGATCGCCTCGGCGAGATTGGTCTTCCCCTGGCCGTTCCGGCCGACGAAGACGTTGGCGCCGGGGGCGAGTGCGACATCGGCGACCGCGTAGTTGCGGAAGTCGACGAGACTCAGCTGCTCCACGATCACGACGTCACCTCCCGCACCAGATCAGCCTAGGCGGCATGCACGACGTCGCCTCGGCCGGCAGGTCGAGGCCGCCGTGCGCTCAGCGCAGCAGCAGGTTCGGCTGCAGCAGGTACTTGAAGCTCTCGGGCGTGCCCGACGTCTGCGGCGTGATGAGCACGGGGCTCAGCTTGTTCGCGTTGTCGCTCGAGGTGAACGTGATGCGCGCGAACTCGCTCTTGACGGCGCCGAGCGCCTCGAGCAGGTACTGCGGGTTGAGCCCGAGCGTCACGTCCTCGCCGGTGAGGGTCGCATCGACCGACTCGGTCGCGCGGGCCTGCTCGGTGCCGGAGGCATCCATCGACACGCCGTCCTCCGTGAAGGTGAACCGCAGCGGCGCCGAGCGGTCGAGCACGAGCGAGACGCGACGTACGGCTTCGGCGAGCTCGGCCGTGTTCACGACCGCATAGTGGTCGGTCTGCTCGGGGAACAGGCGCCGCACCGGCGGGAAGTTGCCCTTGATGAGGAGCGACGTCACGGTCTTGTTGCTCGCCGTGAACGCGATGATCTCGCGGTCGCCGGAGCCCGAGAAAGACACCTGGATGTCACCGGAGTGGACGAAGGTCTTGCCGACCTCGGTCAGCGTGCGCGCCGGGACGAGCGCGGTGGTCGACTCGTCGGTCGCGACACCGCCGCCGTCCCACTTCACGTCGCGCAGCGCGACGCGGTAGCGGTCGGTCGCGACAAGGCTCAGCGAGGTGCCGGCGACCTCGAGTTGGACACCCGTGAGCACGGGGGTGACGTCATCGCGCGAGGCGGCGAAAGCCACCTGCGCGATCGCGGTCGCGAAGTCCTCGGCGGGAACGAGGCCCGACTCTCCCGACACCTCGGGGATCGCGGGATATTCCTGCACCGGCATCGACGCGAGCGTGAAGCGCGCCGAACCGCAGCTGAGGACGATCCCGTCGTCCTCGCCGACCTCGATCTGGATCGGGGCGTTCGGCAGACGACTCGCGATCTCGGAGAGGAGTCGGCCGTGGACGAGGATCGTGCCGGGCTCGTCGACGGTCGCCTCGATCGTCGTGCGGGCGGATGCCTCGTAGTCGAACGCCGCGAGCGACAGTCCCTCTTCGGATGCCTCGATCAGCACACCGGCCAGGATCGGCTGCGGGTTGCGCTGCGGCAGGAGCTTGACGACGAACGACACGGCCTCGCTGAACACGTCGCGATTCACGTGGAACTTCACTGGGGCTCCCTTGACGTCGAGGTGGTCCCTCGGAGAAGACGAAACACACTCATGCTAGGGCCTCCCGCTCAAAACGTGGTGCCGGAGGGCTTCCGGCCTGAAGCTGTCGGTCGCATCGCTCTGGTGATCGAATGGGATTCCTAGAGATGGTTCTTTGTCATGGTATTAACTCCTGTGGAAACTGTGGACAACTGGCGGGATGCCGCTCCTCGAGCGGAAACCACACGCGTGTAAGTTGTGGGCGGGCTGCGGAAACCTTTCATACAGCGGGATCGGGGCCGGTACCCACCATCTCGCGTCATCCACAGGTTCGCCGGATTCGTTCACATCCATCCGGCATCCGCGCACAGTTATCCACAGGCTCTCCACACTGTGAAGAACGCGAATGATGAGGCAGAGCGCCCCGGGATGTCAAGTCGAGGTCAGCGGCCGACGCGGCCGAGCTGCGTCGTGATCTCCGAGACCTGGTTGTAGATCGAGCGGCGCTCCTTCATCAGCTCCGCGATCTTCTTGCACGCGTACATGACCGTCGTGTGGTCGCGGTTGCCGAAGAGCTGGCCGATCTTGGGGAGCGAGAGGTTCGTGCGCTCGCGGCACAGGTACATCGCGATCTGACGGGCGGTGGCGACCGACTGCGATCGGCTCGAGCCGTAGAGGTCGTCGACAGACAGGCGGAAGTACTGCGCGGTCGCGGCGATGATGTCGGTCGGGAGGATCACGTTGGCGTCGTCGGTGTCGACGATGTCGCGCAGCACGGTCTGCGCGAGGGAGATGTCGAGCGTCGAGCGGTTGAGGCTCGCGAACGCGGATACGCGGATGAGTGCGCCTTCGAGCTCGCGGATGTTGCTCGAGACCTTCGTCGCGATGTACTCGAGGACGTCGTCCGGCACGAGAAGGCGCTCGGACTGCGCCTTCTTGCGGAGGATCGCGATGCGCGTTTCGAGGTCGGGTGCCTGCACGTCGGTGATGAGGCCCCATTCGAAGCGGCTCCGCATGCGGTCTTCGAAGCCCGTGAGGTGGCGGGGCGGCACGTCACTCGTGATCACGACCTGCTTGTCGTGGTCGTGCAGCGTGTTGAACGTGTGGAAGAAGGCCTCCTGCGTCTCGGCCTTCCCCTGCAGGAACTGGATGTCGTCGATCAGCAGGATGTCGACGTCGCGGTACCGCGCTTGGAACGCCGAGCCCTTGTTGTTCGCGATCGAGTTGATGAAGTCGTTCGTGAACTCCTCGCTCGACACATACCGCACGCGGATGCCCGGGAAGAGGTTCATCGCGTACCAGCCGATGGCGTGGAGCAGGTGCGTCTTGCCGAGGCCCGAGTCGCCGTAGATGAACAGCGGGTTGTAGGCCTTCGCCGGCGCTTCGGCGACCGCCACCGCCGCGGCGTGGGCGAAGCGGTTGGACTGGCCGATGACGAAGTTGTCGAACGAGTACTTCTGGTTGAGGCGGGTGTCGTTGCGCGAGGGTGCGCCCGGGGCATCCAGGTACTCGTCCGACGACGACCGTGCGATCGGGGCGACGGTGGCCTGTGCGGCGACGGACGGAACGACGATCGGCGCCGTGATGTGGACGTCGGCGAGTTCGGGATTGACGACGATGCGGAACGACGTGGCCGACGGTTCGGCGTCGACCTGGGCCAGCGCCTCCATGATCGGGGCGCGGAGGCGCTTGTTCAGCTGCGCTGCGGTGAGGTCGTTCGGGACGTCGAGGTAGAGCGTTCCGCCCATGACGCCCTGCGCGACGGCGAGACTCAGGAAGCCTTGCATCTGCGGAGTGACCCGATCGTCACCATCCAGATGCTCCAGCACGGCGGTCCAGACCGGGACATCCGGAACATCGTGCTGAGACATGGGACCCCCTGTGGATAACTGACGCGTGCCACGGTAGTCAGCGAGCCCGTGCCGAGCAAAATCCACTGTAGATCCGGGCCGCGTGTCCCTGCCACCCTTCATCCACAGGCAGTGGATAATGCCCGAACGGGTGTGCCCGGTTTGAGGTCTGAGGGTTCTCGACGTATCCTTAGTCGGTTGACGTGTGCCCGCCGGCGCACGTCCCCCTGTACCTGTGTCCCCGGTCTTAGAGCGTTCGGGTGACCCCGCCGATCCGGAGTGATCCACATGAGCAAGCGCACGTTCCAGCCCAACAACCGCCGCCGCGCCAAGAAGCACGGGTTCCGCGCCCGCATGCGCACGCGTGCCGGTCGCTCGATCCTGTCGGCGCGCCGCGCCAAGGGTCGCACCGAGCTGTCGGCCTGACCTTTCCGCAGTGCTGGCGCGGGGGAATCGCATCACCCGCGGGGCGGAATACAAAGCCGTCGTCCGCGGGGGTTCCCGGTGTGCCGGTCCGCACACGGTGACGTACGTGGTCACCACCTCCGAAGACCGCGCTCCGCGGTTCGGATTCATCGTGAGCAAGCAAGTGGGGACCGCTGTGACCCGCAACACGGTGCGACGTCGCTTGAAGGCGGTGTGCGCCGAAGCGCTCGGCGGTGTGCGCCCCGGGGCAGACGTCGTCATCCGGGCGCTGCCCACCGCGGCATCCGCCGATTTCCAGGACCTCCGCGCGGAAGTCATCCGCTGCCTCACTCGGCGAGCCGCAGCGTGAGCGTCACGACTCTGCCGTCCTACTCTCTCGGGACCGGAACGCTGTCGGGATCCGCCCTGCTCGGCAGTGTGCCGCTTCTCCCCCGAAACGCCGGCCTCGCATTGCTGCACGGATACCGGGCGACGATCTCGCACCTGTACGGCGACGTCTGCAAGTACTACCCGTCGTGTTCCGCCTATGCCGTCGGCGCCGTCCAGCAACACGGTCTGCTGAAGGGCAGCGCGCTGACGGCCGCCCGCCTCGCCCGCTGCCACCCGTGGGCGCAGGGCGGGGTCGACGACGTCCCGCTGCATCGGGACTTCCGCCATGAGCTCACCCGGCACGGGTTCGTCGTGCCATCCACAGACGACGCGCCCGCACGCGTGTCGCCGAGAAAGGACTGATCCGTGCTGGATCTTCTCTACCGTGCCGCCGCCGCGACACCGACCCCGGTGGTGCCGACTCCGACGACACCGGCGCCGAGCACGCAGCTCGACTTCTTCAGCGCCATCATGTGGCCGTTCAAGTGGATCGTCGAGGCGATCCTCGTGTTCTGGCACTGGATCTTCACATCGCTCGGCCTTTCGGCGGATGCCGGCATCACCTGGGTGCTGTCGATCATCGGCCTCGTCGTCGTCGTGCGCTCGGCCCTCATTCCTCTGTTCGTACGGCAGATCAAGAGCCAGCGAAAGATGATGGAAATCGCTCCTGAACTGCGAAAAGTCCAGGAGAAGTACCGCGGCAAGAAGGATCAGCTCTCTCGCGAGGCGATGAGCCGCGAGACCATGGCGCTGTACAAGAAGCACGGCACGACACCCGTGTCGAGCTGTCTGCCCCTGCTCGTGCAGATGCCGATCCTCCTCGGCATGTTCTACACGCTGAGTGATGTGAAGAAGCACGCGGAGTGGGGCTTCGGCGGCGTGGGCCTTCTCAGCAAGGAGCTCACGTGGCAGTTCTACGAGGCGAAGCTCTTCGGTGTGGCTCCCCTGCACACGAGCCTTATCGAGGCCGTCAACCAGAAGCCGGATGGCTGGGAGGCGACGGTCGCGATCCTCGTGGTCCTGGTCATCCTCATGATCGCGTCGCAGTTCATCACGCAGCTGCAGATCATCTCGCGGAACCTCTCCCCCGAGGCCAAGACCGGGCAGGCCTACCAGATGCAGCGGATCATGCTGTACGTCCTGCCGCTCGCCTTCATCTTCTCGGGCGTCTTCTTCCAGCTCGGTGTCGTGCTCTACTGGTTCACCTCCAACATCTGGACGATGGTGCAGCAGTTCGTCGTGATCCGTAACCTCCCGACTCCGGGGTCCGACGCTGCCAAGGCACGCGAGGAGCGTCTCGCGCGGCGCGGCAAGGCGCTGGATGCCTCGGGCCGTGTCGTCCCGCTGGAGAAGTACGAGGCGGAGCAGCAGCGCCTGTACGACGAGGCGCAGAAGGCGAAGGCTGAGGCTCCGAAGCGACAGCAGCCGGTGAGCAAGCAGCGCTCGAAGAAGCAGGCGCAGAAGAACAAGCCCCAGAACGAGTCGTGACGGAGAGGATCATCATGAGCAACATCGCAGAAGAGACGGCGAACGAGCGGTCCGCCGCGACGATCGAGCAGCTCGAGCAGGAAGGCGACGTGGCCGCCGACTACCTCGAGGGGCTGCTGGACATCGCGGACATCGATGGAGACCTCGCGCTGGACGTCCGCGCGGGTCGGGCCTACGTGTCGGTGGAGAACGAGGACGAGGGCGCACTGCGACTGCTCGCCGACCCCGACACGGTGCAGGCCCTGCAGGAGCTGACTCGGATCGCCGTGCAGACGAAGACGGGCCGCTTCTCGCGGCTCATCCTCGATGTGGGCGGTTCGCGTGACGCGCGTCAGCGTCAGCTCGAGAAGCTGGTCGACCGTGCGATCGTCCGTCTCGACGAGGGCGCGTCGCAGGCATCCCTGCCGGCGATGTCGAGCTACGAGCGCAAGCTGATCCACGACATCGTCGCCGACCGTGGGCTCGTGTCGGAGTCGTACGGTGAGGGCGCTGACCGGCACACGGTGATCCGCCGCGCCTGAGGGCGGGTGTTTCACGTGAAACATGGTGATGATCGAGGCTGAGCCGCGCGAGGCATCCGACGTCTTCGGCGACCGGATCGCGCTGGCGCGGCAGTTCACGCAGGCGCTCGGTGAGCACGGCGAGGAGCGTGGGCTGATCGGCCCGCTCGAGCCGCCGCGGATCTGGTCGCGTCACATCCTCAACTCGGCGGTCGCAGCGCCGCTGTTCCCCGCCGGCGCCGTGGTCGGCGACATCGGATCGGGCGCCGGATTGCCGGGTCTCGTGCTGGCGATTGCGCGCCCAGACGTGCAGTGGGCGCTGATCGAGCCGATGGAGCGCCGTGTGGCGTGGCTCACCGAGCAGGTGGAGGCCCTAGGCCTCGACAATGTGGAGGTGGTGCGCGGTCGTGGCGAGGAGTGGAAGCGCGGCGCGGTGCTGGATGCCGTGACGGCGCGGGCGGTCAGTGCGCTGAAGACGCTGATCCCGCTGACGGCACCGCTGTTGCGCCCGGGTGGAGAGTTGATCCTGCTGAAGGGTGCGAACGCTGCGAACGAGATCGACGCCGCCGAGAAGGCCATTCGCAAGTACAAACTGACCGACGTTCGCGTTGAGGTCGTCGGCGAGGGCGTCATCGCCGAGCCCACGCGTGTCATCCGCGCCACCCGCGCCTGACCCGGTGGTTGAGTAGGCGGCGAAGCCGCCGTATCGAAACCATTCACTTCGCACCCCCGGTGGTTGAGTAGGCCGCGCAGCGGCCGTATCGAAACCACCCACGCCGCGCGATGTTTCACGTGAAACGGTGTGATCTCGATACACCGCGCTGCGCGCGGCACTCGATCACCGGCCTGCGGGACCACTTCCGGTGGTTGCGAAGCCGCCGTATCGAAACCACATCCGTCGACCATGTTTCACGTGAAACGGTGTGATCTCGATACACCGCGCTTCCGCGCGGCACTCGATCACCGGCCTGACGGGACCATTCCCGGTGGTTGAGTAGGCTGCGCAGCGGCCGTATCGAAACCGCAATGGTGCAACATGTTTCACGTGAAACGGTGTGATCTCGATACGCCGCGCTGCGCGCGGCACTCGATCACCGGTCGGACGGGACATCCTTCGGTGGTTGAGTAGGCGGCGAAGCCGCCGTATCGAAACCACATCCGTCGACCATGTTTCACGTGAAACGGTGTGATCTCGATACACCGCGCTTCCGCGC
>MEEK01000053.1 GCA_001724425.1 Microbacterium sp. SCN 70-27 | reverse complement strand
GATCGCCGGTGGCCCGGTCGGGTTCCAGGTCGAGGGCAACGCGCAGACGACGTACGAGCGGATGAAGGGCAAGGTCGACGAGGAGCTGAAGCGTCACTTCAAGCCCGAGTTCCTCAACCGCGTCGACGACGTCATCGTCTTCCCGCAGCTGAACAAGGACGAGCTCCGTCAGATCGTGGGCCTGTTCACGAAGCGTCTGAGCGAGCGTCTGCTGGACCGCGACATGACGGTCGAGCTGACGGACGCCGCGAAGGACCGCCTCATCGAGATCGGCTTCGATCCGACGCTCGGCGCCCGGCCCCTGCGCCGCGCGATGCAGCGCGAGGTCGAGGACCAGCTCTCGGAGCGGATCCTGCACGGCGAGCTCAACCCCGGCGACCACGTCAAGGTGGATGCCGAGGGCGGGAAGTTCCTCTTCGAGCACGGCCCGCGCGGCGAGAAGGTCGCGGTGGGCGTGGGCGCCGTCGGCGCCATCGAGGCGACGCCCGACATCGTCGCCGGAGCCTGACCAACCACAGTGAGGGGGCGGATGCCAAGGCATCCGCCCCCTCACTGGTCTCCCCACGCACCCCGCGCGCCTTCACTTGCCAGTTCGTGCGGGAATCACGCCGCGATTCCCGCACGAACTGGCAAACGAACCCCGCGCCGGGGCGCAACCCAGGCCCAGGCCCAGGGTCAGGGGAGGTGGTAGATGCGGACGGTCGAGTTCTGGTGCTCGACGTAGAGGGCGTTCGTCAGTTCGCGATACTCGCCGTCGTAGTTGTGGCTGATGAAGTACACCTTCGGCGGGCCGCCGGGCACGTACTCGACCTTGGAGACCGTCATCGTGTGGTCCATGCCGGCCTGCGTCTCGCCCCAGCTGAACAGGCCGATGTCGCCGACGCGCACGCGGTCGAGGTCGGCCTCGGTCGAGTAGCCGAATCCGAGCTTGTCGAAGTACGCCGCCATCGGCGCCGTCGCGATCCACGGCTTCGACGCG
Source organism: Microbacterium sp. SCN 70-27 (assembly GCA_001724425.1). GTDB lineage: Bacteria > Actinomycetota > Actinomycetes > Actinomycetales > Microbacteriaceae > Microbacterium. The sequence continues at coordinate 21,106 of MEEK01000053.1, read as the reverse complement.
GTCCACATCTTGCCCTTCGAGTACCACGTCTTGTCGATGTGCCACCCGCGGGCGATGAGGCCCTGGCTCGCGAAGTTCGTGCAGTCCCCGCCGTACGGGTTGTAGTCGCCCCATTCGGCGGAGTTGTACGAGAACACGTGCTGATGGAGGTACGCCATCTGCGCGGCGACGTCGCCGCCGATGGGCTGGGTGTTGGATGCCGAGGCCTTCGCCGCGCTCTCGGCGCGGTACGCCGTGGCATCCGCCTTCACGGCCTCGGCGGCCTGCGTGACCTGTGCCTGCGCGGCATTCGCCGCCTCAGCCGTCGTCGCCGCACGCAGGGACTGGATCGCCGTGTACAGCGCGTCCTTCGTGGGGCGGACTGCGTCGGAGTAGTCCCCGAGCACGGTCATCGCGGCATCGGCCGCGGCGGCCGTGTCGAACGTCGGGGCGTCGGCCTTCGGGGGCTCGGCCGTCGGGGCGGGCGTCGTGGCGTCGGAGACCGTGCGGACCTGGAGCGCGCTCGCAGCCCCGGATGCCTCGGACCCCGGCCGCTCCGAGAGCGACCGCACGAACCCGAACACCCCGACGACGAGCGAAGCCACGATGACCGCCGATACGAGGGTCGCCACGGTGCGCCGACGCCGCTGGATGCGGCGCCGCCGGGCGGCTCGGGTGGTCGTGGGTGCGGCGGGCACGCCCCGACACTAGCAACGGTCCCTGGGAGCCGGGTTGATCACCCGCGCCCGTCGAAGACCTCGCCCTCCATCACGTCGTAGCCCTCGGCCTGCGGGTCGCCGTGGAGTCCGCCCGAGAGCGCGTACTCCTCCTCGGGAGAGAGGATGAGCTTCTTGCGGCCCCAGACGGCGAACCCGAGGAACACCAGCGCGTAGACGATCGCGATCGCGACGATCGCGAGGAAGTACGACGGGTTGAAGGCGAGACCGACGAAGACGACGGCCGCGATGATCGCCGCCGAGTAGGCGCCGAACAGGCCCCAGGGGCTGCGGTACGGGCGCTTCGCGTTCGGGAACTTCGCCCGCAGGACGATGAACGACACCATCTGCAGGAAGTACGCGAGCACGGCGCCCCAGACGGCGATGTTCAGCACGATCGCACCTGCAGGGCTCGCGTCGCCGCCGGCGGCCTGCACGATGACGAGGGCGAAGAAGCCGATGACGGCGCCCACGGTGAGCGCGACCCAGGGGGTCTGGCTGCGCCCCGTGAGCGACAGCCAGCGCGGGTAGTAGCCGGCGCGCGAGAGCGAGTACATGTTGCGGCCGTAGGCGAACATGATGCCCATCAGCGAGGCCAGCAGGCCGATCAGGGCGAGCAGGGCGAGGATCGCGGCGGCCTTGTCGCCGACCATCGCCTTGAAGCCGTCGAGGAGCGGCTCGACCGACGCGCCGGTGACCTGGGCGCCCAGGACGCCGGTGTTGAGGAACAGCACGATGAGACCCGTCACGATGAGGGTGCCGCGCGCCCAGAGGCCGGCACGCGGGATGTCGCGGGCCGGGTTGTGCGACTCCTCCGCTGCGAGCGGCAGCTCCTCGATGCCGAGGAAGAACCACATCGCGAACGGGAGCGCGAACAGGATCGCCCCGAAGCCTTCGGGGAGGAACGTGGATGCCCCCGCGGCGTTTTCGTTCACGGGGATGTCCCACAGCGAGTCCCACGAGAAGGCGCCGGAGGTGAGCGACATCACGCCGAAGACGACGATGATGCCGATCGAGATCACGGACACGACGATCGCGAACCCGAAGGAGACCGCCGCGCCGGCGGCGTTCAGCCCGATGAACAGCGCGTACAGGATGAGCCACCAGACGAACGGCGGCAGGCTCACGCCGGTGAGGAGGGTCAGCGCCGAGTCGGCGTACTGCCCGGAGAAGTAGACGACCACGGCCGTCGTGGCGATGTACTCGATGGTCTCGCCGAGCCCGGTGGCGAGGCCGCCCCACGGACCGAGCGCCGAGCGCGCGAAGGAATAGGCGCCGCCGGTGTGCGGCATCGCGGCCGCCATCTCACCGATGGAGAACGTGAGGCCGTAGTACATGATCACGAGCAGGACGAAGGCGATCAGCATGCCGCCGAACCCCGCGAATCCGATACCGAAGTTCCACCCCGAGAAGTCTCCCGAGATGACGGCGGCGACCGCGAGCCCCCAGAGCCCCCAGACGCCGGCGGACCTTTTCAGCGTGCGCTTCTCGAAGTACTCCGCGCCCGCGCGGGTGTAGATGGCGCCGCTCGCGGTGCGCGTATCGGCGCCGGTGTTGCTGGAATGAGACATCCTGCTCCTCGGGGTCGAGCTCGTCGGCCCGGACTTCGGGCCCGTTTCGGACGATTGTGGACCTCAATGGACCGCTGCGTCTACCTTTGGATGTGACGTTCTCGTTACAGCCGGGGATCGAAGGGCCGATCGAGCGTCGCAAAAGGTAGGTTCTATCGGACGAGGAAGGATGCCACATGCCGGGAAACCTCACCGCCGCAGAGCTGTCGGCGGCCATCGACACGGGGGAGATCGACACTGTCGTCGTCGCCTTCGCCGACGCGCAGGGGCGCTTGGTCGGAAAGCGCGTGTCGGGCCGGATGTGGCGCGACGTCGTGCAGTCGCACGGCGCCGAAGCCTGCAACTACCTGCTCTCGGTCGACGTCGATCTCAACACTGTCGACGGGTATCCGATGTCGAGCTGGGAGACCGGGTACGGCGACATGATGCTCGTCCCCGATCTCACGACGCTCCGGCGCATCCCGTGGCAGCCGGGCGCCGCGCTCGTCATGGCGGACCTGCAATGGGAGGACGGGTCGGCGGTCGTCCAGTCGCCGCGTGCGATCCTCGACCGCCAGCGCGGGCGCCTCGCCGAACGCGGTCTCGTCGCGTACTCGGGCACCGAGCTCGAGTTCATCGTCTTCGACGACTCGTACCGGGAGGCCTGGGCGAAGGGCTACCGCGACCTCCGGGCATCCACCGACTACAACGTCGACTACAACCTGCTCGCGACGACCCGCCTCGAGCCGCTCCTGCGTGACATCCGCAACGGCATGGAAGCCGCGGGACTGTACTGCGAGGGCGTGAAGGGCGAGTGCAACTTCGGTCAGCAGGAGATCGCGTTCCGCTATGCGGAGGTGCAGGAGACCGCCGACCAGCACACGCTGTACAAGAACGGGGCGAAGGAGATCGCCGACGCGCACGGCAAGGCGCTGACCTTCATGGCCAAGTTCAACGAGCGCGAGGGCAACAGCTGCCACATCCACCTGTCGGTGCGGTCGGAGGCGGGCGAGCCGGTCATGGCGGGCGACGGCGCGCACGGGTTCAGCCCGCTGATGGGCCACTGGATCGCGGGCATCCTCGCCACGATGCGCGAGCTCACCCTCCTCTACGCCCCGACCATCAACTCCTACAAGCGGTACGCGAAGGGATCGTTCGCCCCCACCGGGATCGCGTGGGGAATCGACAACCGCACGTGTGCGCTGCGCATCGTGGGGCACGGTTCGGGGCTGCGCGTCGAGAACCGCGTGCCCGGCGGCGACGTGAACCCGTACCTCGCGATCTCGGCGATCATCGCCGGCGGGCTCTACGGCATCGAGAACGAGCTGCCGCTGCCGGATGCCCTGACGGGCAACGCCTACGAGGCGGGCGTCGACACGCTGCCGACGACGCTCCGCGAGGCGGCCGAGCTGTTCGCGGGCTCGTCGATCGCCCGTGCGGCTTTCGGCGACGAGATGGTCGAGCACTATCTGAACCAGGCGCGCATCGAGGTCGAGGCCTACGACGCCGCCGTGACGGACTGGGAGCGCGTGCGTGGCTTCGAACGACTCTGACCCGTCGGCGCGCGGCGCCCGCCGCCCCGTGATCGGGCTCACCACCTACCTCGAGCAGGCGAAGCAGGGGGTGTGGGACGTGCGCGCCGCATTCTTGCCGCAGCAGTACTTCACGTCCGTGACATCCTCGGGCGGCATCGCCGTGCTGCTCCCGCCGCAGGACGGCCCCGACGATGCCGCCGCGGCGGTGCTCGACACGCTCGACGGACTGATCCTCACGGGCGGGCTCGACGTGCAGCCCGAACTGTACGGCGCGGACCGGCATCCGCTCACCGATCCGGCCCGCCCCGACCGCGACGCGTGGGAGCTGGCGCTCCTGCGCGGTGCGGAGGAGCGCGGCATCCCCGTGCTCGCGATCTGCCGCGGGCTGCAGCTCGCGAACGTCGCCCACGGCGGCACGCTGCACCAGCACCTGCCCGAAGCGCTCGGCACCGAGCGCTACCGGATCGGCGGCGGCGTCTTCGCCGAGATCACCGTCGAGGTCGACGCGGGGAGCCGCCTCGCGGAGCAGGTCGGCGCGGGCGCGTTCGACGTGCACAGCTACCACCACCAGGGCATCGACCGCCTCGGTGACGGTCTCGTCGTCACCGCACGCACCGACGACGGTCTCGTGCAGGCGTTCGAGGGCACGGGCGACGGATATCTCGTCGGCGTGCAGTGGCACCCCGAGGAGAACGCCGAGGACAAGAGCCTGTTCGCCGGTGTCGTCGCCGCGGCATCCGCCTACGCCGCGCAGAAGGCCTCTCCCGCACAGAAAGACACGGTGCCCGCGTGAGCACGTTCGACGTCATCAACCCCGCCACCGCCGAGCCGATCGCGACGCTCAGCCGGGCCTCCGTCGACGAGGTGGATGCTGCGGTCGCGCGGGCCGTGTCCGCACAGCGCACGTGGGCGGCCCTTCCGCCCCTCGCGCGAGCGGATGCCCTGCGCGCGTTCGCCCGCGTCGTGGAGGACCACGTCGAGGAGCTCGCCGCGCTCGAGGTGCGCAACTCCGGGCATCCCATCTCGTCGGCCCGCTGGGAGGCGGGCCATGTCGCGCAGGTGCTGAACTACTACTCCGGTGCACCGGAGCGACTGCTCGGCGCGCAGATCCCCGTGCCGGGCGGGCTCGACGTCACCTTCCACGAGCCGTACGGCGTCGTCGGTGTCATCGTGCCCTGGAACTTCCCCATGACGATCGCCTCGTGGGCGTTCGCGCCTGCGCTCGCCGCCGGCAACGCCGTCGTGCTGAAGCCCGCCGAGCTCACTCCGCTGACCGCCGTGCGCCTGGGTGAACTCGCGCTCGAGGCGGGGTTGCCGGAGGGCCTGTTCCAGGTGATCGTCGGGTCGGGCTCGGTCGTCGGCCAGCGGTTCGTCAGCCACCCCGACGTCCGCAAGGTCGTCTTCACGGGGTCGACCGAGGTCGGTGTCGAGGTGGCTGCGGGCTGCGCCCGAGCTCTGAAGCCCGTCACGCTCGAACTCGGTGGCAAGAGCGCCAACGTCGTCTTCGCCGACGCCGACCTGGAGGCGGCGGCCGCCGCCGTCCCCGGCTCGGTGTTCGACAACGCCGGACAGGACTGCTGCGCCCGCTCGCGCCTGCTCGTGCAGCGCTCGGTGTACGACCGGTTCCTGGAGATGCTCGAGCCCGCCGTCACGGCCTGGCGGGTGGGTGATCCGTGGCGCGAGGACACCGAGATGGGCCCGCTCATCTCGGCCGCGCACCGCGACACGGTCGCGGGCTTCCTCGAGGGGGCCGACGTCGCCTTCCGCGGTGCCGCGCCCGTAGGGGATGCCGCGGGGCGCGGCTTCTGGTTCGCCCCGGCGGTCGTCCTCGCCGCCCCCGGGGACCGTATCGCGCAGGAGGAGGTGTTCGGCCCCGTGGTCGCGGTGCTGCCCTTCGACGACGAGGACGACGCCATCCGGCTCGCCAACGACACCGTCTACGGTCTCGCCGGGTCGCTGTGGACCCGCGACCTCGGGCGCGCCGTGCGCGTCTCGCGGGGTGTGCGCAGCGGCGTGCTGTCGGTCAACTCGCACTCCTCGGTGCGGTACTGGACCCCGTTCGGCGGCATGAAGGCATCCGGCCTCGGTCGCGAACTCGGACCGGATGCCGCGGAGCACTTCACCGAGACCAAGAACGTCTTCTACGCCACCACCTGACCCACGAAAGGGACCGAGAACCATGGACTTGACCCAGCGCCTCGCCGGCCGCATCGCGATCATCACCGGAGGTGCGAGCGGCATCGGCCTCGCGACCGCCCGGCGGTTCGCCGCCGAAGGTGCGACCGTCGTCATCGCCGACCTCGACCCGGATGCCGGAGCGCGCGCCGCCATGGAGGTGGGCGGCGTCTTCCGCCCCGTGAACGTGGCCGACGAGGCATCCGTCGACGCCCTTTTCGACGGGGTCGCCGCCGAGTTCGGCGCCGTCGACATCGCCTTCAACAACGCCGGCATCTCGCCCGCCGACGACGACTCGATCGAGACGACGGAGCTCCCCGCATGGGACCGCGTGCAGGACGTCAACCTCAAGAGCGTGTACCTGTGCTCGCGGGCGGCGCTTCGCCACATGGTGCCCGCCGGGCGCGGCTCGATCATCAACACGGCGTCGTTCGTGGCGCTCCTCGGTTCGGCGACGTCGCAGATCTCCTACACCGCCTCGAAGGGCGGCGTCCTCGCGATGACACGCGAGCTCGGTGTGCAGTTCGCGCGGCAGGGCATCCGCGTGAACGCCCTGTGCCCCGGGCCGGTGAACACGCCGCTCCTGCAGGAGCTGTTCGCGAAGGACCCGGAGCGGGCCCAGCGCCGTCTCGTGCACGTGCCGATGGGGCGCTTCGCGGAGCCCGAGGAGATGGCGGCGGCGGTCGCCTTCCTCGCCTCGGACGACGCGTCGTTCATCACCGCGACGGCGTTCGTCGTCGACGGCGGCATCACGAACGCGTACGTCACCCCCCTGTGACCCCGCTCTGACAGAGTGGTCGTGTGAGCGTGAACGAGCGGTGGGCGCAGCCCCAGACGGCGGGGATCCCCACCGTCTACCGGCCCGTCCGACGCTCGAACGCGCTCGAGGACACGCTCGCGCGCATCGTGCAGACGATCCGCGTGGGGGTCGTCGCGCCCGGTGAGGCGCTGCCGCCCGAGCGGGCGCTCGCCGAGCTCTACGGGGTGAGCCGCGACACGGTCCGCACGGCGATCAAGGAGCTCTCCGATGCGGGGTTCCTCGTCGCGCGCCGCGGCCGGTACGGCGGCACCTTCGTCGCCGACCCGCTGCCGCGGCAGGAGCTCACCCCGCCCGACACGGCGGCCGCCGCCGACACCTTCGGCATGCGGCGCGTGCTCGAAGCCGGGGCGGCCCGGGCGGCGGCGGCGCGCACCATGACCGCCGCCGAACGCGACGCACTGTGGCACCGGCGCGCGGCGGTCGTGAACGCCTCGCTCACCGAGTACCGACGGCTCGACTCGCTGCTGCACCTCGCGATCGCCGAAGCCTCGGGCATCCCCTCGCTCGTCCCGCTCGTCACCGAGAACCGCGCCCGCGTGAACGCATGGCTGGATGCCTTCCCGCTGCTGCCGCGCGCGATCGAGCATTCCGAGACGCACCACGAACAGATCCTGCAGGCGATCCTGGCGGGGCGGCCGGATGCCGCGGAGGCGGCGATGCTCGAGCACCTCGCGGCGTCGGAGTCGCTCATTCGGGGGTTCGTGGGGTGAGGGGGCTGCGGCGGGGTGCGGGGACGTTTCGACTCGCGGCTGCGCCGCTCGCTCAACGACCGGGGGTGGTGTCTGACTCCTGGTCGTTGACCGAGCGGAGCGAGTGGAAACGTCTGTGCTGCGGGGACGTTTCGACTCGCGGCTGCGCCGCTCGCTCAACGACCGGGGGTGGNGCGGGGACGTTTCGACTCGCGGCTGCGCCGCTCGCTCAACGACCGGGGGTGGTGTCTGACTCCTGGTCGTTGACCGAGCGGAGCGAGTGGAAACGTCTGTGCTGGGGGCGTTTCGACTCGCGGCGGGGCCGCTCGCTCAACGACCGGGGGGTGGGGGTGCGGGGCCGCTCGCTCAACGACCGGGGGGGCGGGGTCGGGTCAGAGGGGGGCGACGTCTACGGAGACGCGGAGGGTGGAGCGCTTCGCCTTCGTGAAGATGATGCCCTTCACGGGTGAGACGTCGCCGTAGTCGCGGCCCCACGCGACCGTCACGTACCGGTCGTTCGCCCACTGGTTGTTGGTCGGGTCGATCGCGAGCCACTGGTCGGTACCGGGGAGCCATACGGCGAGCCAGGCGTGCGAGGCATCCGCACCGAACACGCGCTCCTTGCCGGGCGGCGGCTGCGTCGCGAGGTACCCCGACACGTACCGCGCCGCGACGCCGTGCGAGCGCAGGCACGCGAGCGCGACGTGCGCGAAATCCTGACAGACGCCCGCCCGGGCGCGCATCGCGTCGGCGACCGTGCTCGTCACCGTCGTGGCCGTCTTGTCGTAGTCGAAGTCGCGGAAGATCCGCTCCATGAGGTCGGTCGCCGCCTCGCCTATCGGGCGGCCCGGCGTGAGCGAGACCGCACCGTACTCGGCCGCCTCGGGCACGTGCTGCACGCGCACCGATTCGAGCGCGTACTCGGTGGCGCTCCACGCACCGGGCAGGTGCGGGTGCAGGATCGGGCGGGCGAGCTCCCACGGCTGGGCGAGGGCGTCGGCGTCGTAGTCGGGGACCTCCACCGTCACGTCGCTCGACGAGGTGATCGTGAGCTCCGCGTGCGGGTCGGTCAGGTGGAAGTACGTCGAGGCGTTGCCGAAGTAGTCGGTGTCGGCGGCGAGATCGCCCGGGGCGGGGTCGACGGCGACGTCGGATGCCTCGACCCGCTGCCACGGCAGTTCGCGCGGCATCAGATGGAACTGGCCCACACTGTCCTGCACGGGCTTGCTGTACGTGTAGGCCGTGCGATGCCACACCCGGTAGCGCATCACGAGCGGGCCTCCATGACCTCGATGAGCGACAGCTCCGACAGCGGCACCGCGGGCGGTCCGCTCTCGAAGTGCAGGTGGCGGACGGCGTCGTAGAGCTGCTCGAGCTGACCCTTGACGTGTGCGAGGAAGTCGACCAGACCGTCGCGGCGACCCTTCGTGATGGCGCCGAGCGACGTGACGTCGACCGCGTCGAGCTCCGTCTCGAGATGGTCGAGCAGGCGTTCGGCGCGCGTCGACCCGGTCGAAGCGGGCATCGCGGCCAGGTGCGTGCGCAGCTCGCCGAGCGCGAACGACAGCGAGCGCGGGTTGCTGCGATCCTGTAGCAACAGGTCGAGCACGTCGGCGGCGCGCACCAGCCCGCGGTACCGGCGGCGATAGGTCACGACGCTCTCGGATGCCAGCAGCACCGCCTCCAGCACGCTCTTCGTCGCGCGGGCATCGTGCCGCTCGGCGAGCCCCACGGCGAGCAGTTCGCACAGCTGCAGCCCGCGCTCGAGGTGGCGCCCCGCCTCGATCATGTGCCACCCGGTGTCGCGGATCATGTTCGCCGTGACGCCGTAGAGGGAGAGCATCGCGGCGAGCATACGTCCACCCGACTCCGCCGTGCGGTGCGGGTGCGCGGAGCTGCGGAGGGCGCGCGTCGCGCGGTCGATGTTCGCGAAGACGCGCCACGTGTCGCCGGAGAGCTGATCGCGCACGCCCTCCATGGCATCCCGCAGTCGGGCGATTGAGTGCGCCGCCGAGCCCGTGCGCTTCGCGTCGAGCAGGAGCGAACGGAACTCGGCCTCCGGGTCGAGGGAGCGCAGGCCCGCGAGGTTCCCGAGCGCGTCCAGCAGCACGCGCGGGGTGTCGGCGATGACCCCCGCCGTGTAGGCGCCGGGCTGATCGAGTTCCTGCTGCGCCGCGAGGAGGAGCCGCAGCAGGTCCTCCGTGCGCTCGGCGTACCGCCCGATCCAGAACATGTCGGCATGCGCGCGGGGTGCGAGAGGCGGGATCGAGCGCGCCGACGACCCGCGTGGGGTGGACGTGATCTCGCCGAGGTTCTGGTCGGGGTCGGTCTCGGCGCTCTTCAGTACCCAGACATCCTTCGTGCGCGGCGGGGCATCCGGGTGCTCGCGCACGGTCGCGAGGCCGCCGACGAGCGGGCGGTATGCGGAGCCGTACCGGAGGGTGAACGCCCGGAGGGTCAGCGGCTGCGCTGCGGCATGGCCGATCCCGCGGCGCGTCACGCCGTCCATGCTCCACACGGGCGTCTGTGAGAGGGCGAGCTGCTCCTGCCCGACGAACCGGTGCGGCGCGGCGACGACCCGCGCCGCGAGCTCGTCGGGGGAGAGGTCGGCGAGCGCCCGCCGCGGCTCGTCGATCGAGCGGATCCGGAGCGTCGGATCGCCCGCGGCGAGGCGGTCGAGCACGAGCGTGCGGGATGCCTCGTCGCCGCACCACCACGTCGGTGCGGACGGCAGGCGGAGCTGCTCGCCGAGGAGCGCCTCGCAGGCATCCGCGAGATAGGGGAGCAGGGCCGGGTTCTCGAGGACTCCCGCACCGAGGCCGTTGACGAGTCGAACGTTGCCACGGCGCACGACCTCGGTGAGGCCCGCGACGCCGAGGCGCGAGCCGCCGCGCAGTTCGAGCGGGTCGCACCAGGCAGCGTCGACGCGGCGGATGACGACGTCGATGCGGTCTGTGGGCCGCTTGTGCGGCCAGCCGGCGGGCTTCATCCACACGAACCCGTCGCGCACGACGAGGTCGCTCCCCTGCACGAGGGGGAAGCCCAGGGCGTTGGCGAGGAATGCCTGGTCGAAGGCCGTTTCGCTGAGGGTTCCGGGGGTGAGGATGACGACGCGCGGGTCGTCGACCGTGTCGGCGACGGCCGAGAGCAGCGCCGCCCGGAGGGCCGCGTAATAGGGGTCGAGGTGGTGGAGGCTGCTCTCCTGGAAGAGGTCGGGCAGCACTTGCGAGATGACGCGGCGGTTCTGCGCGGCGTACCCGAGCCCCGACGGCGCCTGCACGCGGTCGGCGAGGGCGTGCCACTCGCCGTCGGCGTCGCGACCGAGGTCGACCGCCGACAGGAGCAGCGGGTGCGGGTCGACGGCGCTCGCCCGCGCGAGGGGGCGCAGATACCCGCTGTGCCCGAGGATGACCGCGGACGGGACGATCCCCTCGCGCAGCAGCCGCCGTTCGCCGTACACATCGACGAGGATCGCGTTGAGCAGTTCGGCGCGCTGGGCGAGTCCGACTTCCAGCGGAGCCCACCCGGAGGCATCCAGCACGAGCGGCATGGGGTCGAGCTGCCACGGCTGCGGGCCGCTGTCGGCTCGCACGTACGAGACGCCGTCGTCGGCGAGGAAGCGCACGATCTCGCCGTCGACGCGATGCAGATCGTCGGCAGTGAGGGCGAGAGCGTGGGATGCCAGCGACTTCCACCCCGGGCGGAACCCCCCGTCGGCCTCGACCACTTCGTCGTAGCGTGTCTGCTCGGAGGTGCCGATGAGCGGCAGCGTCGGCTGCGACACGGCGGCGGCATACTCGCGCAGCACACTCACGGCAGCCCCCTTTCGCAGACGACGGCGCATCCGCGGCCTCGGATGCGCCTGGGTCCAGCGTAGGGGCGTCGACACGCCGTGCCGCGCATCGCCCAATACAGTGGTGCCGTGACCGCCTTCACCGTCCGCCCCGCCCGCACGGCCGATGTGCGTGGCATCCTCGCGCTGCTCGAGCCGTGGGTGCAACGACGGATCCTCCTCGGCAAGGACGTCGTCACGGTGTACGAGGCGGTGCAGGAGTTCGTCGTCGCCGAAGCCGACGGCGAGCTCATCGGCTGCGGCGCGCTGCACGTCATGTGGGAGGACCTGGGCGAGATCCGTACGCTCATCGTGGCGGATGCCTGGCTGCACCACGGCGTCGGAGGTGCGGTCGTCGGCGCGCTCGAGGAGCGGGCGCGGGTGCTCGGACTGTCGCGGCTGTTCTGCCTCACCTTCGAGGTGCCCTTCTTCACGCGCCGCGGGTTCACCCCCATCGGCGAGCAGATCGTCGACCCGGACGTCTACTCACAGCTGCTGCGAAGCCCCGACGAGGGCGTCGCCGAGTTCCTCGATCTCGCGCACGTCAAGCCCAACACGCTCGGCAACACCCGGATGCTCAAGCAGCTCTGAGCGGGCGTCGCCCGTAGCCTGGAGGCGTGAGCACCCCGCACCGACCCTCCGCCGCCGTCTACCGGCGTCGGCGCATCGTCGCCGTGCTCCTCGTCCTCGTCGTCGCGGCGGCGATCGTCCTCGCGGTGTGGCAGCCGTGGCGCGGCGCGGCGAAGGCCGGAGCATCGCCGACGCCCGGCGCGACAGCGACGACTCCGGCGCCCACCTCAGCGACACCCGAAGCATCCGAGACGCCCCCGCAGACCCCGGTCGAGACGCCCGTGGCGCCGGCGCCCGACCCCTCGGCCTCCACCACCGAGCCGGCGATCGCGACGTGCACGACCGCTGACATCACGGTGCAGGCCGTCACCGACAAAGACTCCTACGGGGCGGGGGAATTGCCGCAGCTGTCGATCACGATGTCGAACACGTCGGCGAAGCCCTGCCTCATGAACGTCGGAACGACGACGCAGGCGTTCGTCATCATGAGCGGCCCCGACACGTGGTGGCGCTCGACGGACTGCCAGACCGAGCCGAGCGACCAGGTCGTGCAGCTCACCGCGGGGCAGACGGTGACGAGCGTCACGCCCCTCACCTGGGATCGCACGCGGTCCTCGGTCGACACGTGCGATTCGACGTCTCGACCGCAGGCGCGTGCCGGCTACTACAACCTGCAGGTCTCGATCGGCGGCATCCAAGGGGCCGACACCAAGCAGTTCCGACTGCGCTGACGACCGCGGCAACGGTTCACCTACGCGTCGTCCGCTGTATATCAGTTCCTGAGAGCATTCTCATCGCCTGTCGCCACTTTGGGGGACATCGCGGCGGATTGCGCGCGTAACCTTGACATAGTTCCTCCAGCGGCCCCCCGTAGTCCCCAGCTGCGGATACCGGCGACGCACCCCAATCGGCGCCGGTCCTGGATGTCACGCGGAGTGAGCTTTGGCCCTCTCGATCCCCCCAGTCCCCAATGTAGGGATCGAGAGGGCCCCCCTCTTTTCGGAGGCCGCGGGCTTGCGGCTCGACCACTCTTCTAGGCTGGATGCCATGGCCGGCAAGAAGCGTGCGAAAGCGCCCCTGGAGTTCCGCAACCCGCAGCTCGCGGATGCCCTGCAGACCCAGGACCTCGCGGCGCTCGCCTTCGCGCTGCGTCACGGGCCGACGGTCGTGCCCCTGATGCGCGCCGGCCAGCGAGACGACCCGCGCGACAGCGGCGAGGTGTGGACGTACCGCGATCCCGCGACGGGGGACGTCGCGCTGCTGCTGTTCAGCGACGCGGCGAACAAGCCCGCGACGCTCCCGCCTGCCGTCGGCCTGCAGTCGCCCGGGTGGCTGCGGGCCTTCCTCGGCGCGCATGAGGACGAGATCACCACGGTGTTCTTCGACCTCATGGGGCCGCACCCGATGCAGGCATCCCCGGCCGACATCATCGAGGCGCTCGACGCATAAGTCCGCCGCCGCGACGGATCGCCCGGGGCCGTGCCCGAGGACAGCTGTCAGAAGGTGGGCTTGTCGCCGGGTTCGCGGGGGTGCAGCCGCGCGAGGTCGCGCAGGGCGCCGCGCAGATCCGTGGAAGCCGTGTCGACCATCGATCGGTACCCGAGGCGTGTCGCCTCGGTCCGGCGCTGCTCGTGCTGCGTGACGGCGCGGATCTCTCCGGCAAGGCTGAGTTCGCCGATCGCGACGAGCTTCGCGGGGTTCGCGCGGCCCGTGACGGCGCTCGCGACGGCGAGGGCGATCGCGAGGTCGGCGGCGGGCTCGACGAGCCGTACTCCACCGACCGTCGAGACGTAGACGTCCTGGTCGGAGACGCGGATGGCGGCGCGTTTCTCCAGCACGGCGAGGATCATCGCGACGCGCGCGCTGTCGACGCCGCTCACGACCCGGCGCGGGTTCGGGCCCGACCCGGGGAGGGTCAGCGCCTGCACCTCGACGGGCAGCGCGCGGCGGCCCTCGAGGGCGACCGTCACGCACGTGCCCGGTTCGCGCGAGCCGTGCCCGAGGAAGAGGGCGCTCGGGTCGGGGACCTCGGCGATGCCGTGCTGGGTCTGTTCGAAGCATCCGACCTCGTCGGTCGCGCCGAAGCGGTTCTTCAGTGCGCGTACGAACCGCAGCGACGTCTGGCGGTCGCCTTCGAAGTGGCAGACGACGTCGACGAGGTGTTCGAGGATCCGCGGCCCCGCCACCTGGCCGTCCTTCGTGACGTGCCCCACGAGGATGACCGGCAGGTTCCGCTCCTTCGCGACGCGGATGAGGGTGGATGCCACTTCGCGCACCTGGCTCGGGTGACCGGCCGACCCGTCGACGAGGCTCGAGGCGACGGTCTGCACCGAGTCGACGATGAGGAGGTCGGGCTCCGTCTCGTCGACGTGACCGAGGATCGTGGCGAGGTCCGTCTCGCTCGCGAGGTAGAGCTCGTCATGGAGCGCGCCGGTGCGTTCGGCGCGCAGGCGCACCTGCCCGAGCGACTCCTCGCCGCTGATGTAGAGGACGCGACGGCCGGCCGCTGCCGTGTGGGCGGCGACGTCGAGCAGCAGCGTCGACTTGCCGACGCCGGGTTCGCCGGACAGCAGGATCGCGGCGCCCGGGACGATGCCGCCGCCGAGGACCCGGTCGAACTCCCCGACACCCGTCGTGCGGCGAGGAGTCTCGCGGGTGTCGATCGCGGTGATCGGGCGCGCCGAACGCGTCGGAGCGAGGGGAGTCGTCGCGGGGCCGGAGATCCCGGTCGACGTCGCAGCCTCGACGACGGTGCCCCATTGCTGGCACTCACCGCAGCGGCCGATCCATTTCGCGCTCGTCCACCCGCACTCCGTGCAGCGGTACGCCAAGGTCGTCGCCGCGCGTTTGGATGCCATGGAGTCAGGCTAGTCGTGGCATCCGACACGCCCGTTCAGGGCGCGCACACGTGCGTCGTCGCGGTCAGCGCAGCGAGTCGGCGACGTCGCGCAGTGCGTCGGCGGAGTGGCGGAACAGCTCCAGCTCGCGGTCGTCGAAGGCCGTCTGGTGGATCGGTTCGGCACCCGCGCCCGAGACGATGGAGGGGAGGGACAGGGCGACGCCGCTGATGCCGTGGAAGTCGTTCAGGACGGTGGAGACCGGCATCACCGAGTGCTCGTCGTTGAGGATCGCCTCGACGATGCGGGCGCTCGACAGGCCGATCGCGTAGTTCGTCGCGCCCTTGCCCTGGATGACCTTGTACGCGGCATCCCGCACGTCGACGGCGATCTGGTCGAGTTCGGCGGCCGTGAACTTCGGCTGCCCGTCGAGGGGCTCCCAGTCGAGGATCGGCACCGAGCCGATCGTGGCGTGCGACCACAGCGGGAACTCGGTGTCTCCGTGCTCGCCGACGATGTACGCGTGCACGCTCGAGATCGAGACGCCCGCGCGCCGCGCGATCTTCCAGCGCAGGCGCGACGTGTCGAGCACCGTGCCGGAGGCGAAGACCCGCTGCGACGGGAGGCCGGTGACCTCCTGCGCGAGGACCGTCAGCACATCGCACGGGTTCGTGACGATGACGAAGGTGGCATCCGGCGCGACCTCGAGAAGCTGCGGCATCATCGACTTCAGGATGCCCGCGTTGACGCCCGCCAGCTCGGTGCGGGTCTGGCCGGGCTTCTGCTTCGCGCCGGCGGTGATCACGACGACGTGCGACCCCGCCGCGACGCTGATGTCGGCGCCGCCCGTGACGTCGCTCGAGCCCGTGAACTGCGAGCCGTGAGCGAGATCGAGGACCTCCGCCTCGGTCTTCTCCGCGGCGATGTCGTAGAGCGCCACGTGGCGGGCGGACTCACGGATCAGGGCGGCGTATGCGACGGAGGATCCCACCGCTCCCGCGCCGACGACGGTCAGTTTCGAGTTCTCGATCGCGCTCATGGCTTCAGTCTGACAGTGTGCCGGTCCCGGCGCCAGCGAGAGGTGCGGTCGCCGCCGATCGACCGGGGTTTCGCACTCCCAGGGCGGAGACGATCGCGCCGGCCACCAAGAGCGCTGCCGTGGTCCACGCGGTCCGGTGGAAGCCGGCGAGGTCGATCGCACCACCTGCGATCGCCGCGAGCGCTGCGATGGCGAGCAGGCCGGCCACGCGGGCGACGGCGTTGTTCACGGCGGAGGCGATGCCGGCCCGCTCCGGCGAGGCCGACCCGAGGATCGCGGCGGTCAGAGGCGCGACGGTGATGGCCAGACCCAGCCCGAGCGTGATCATCGCGGGCAGGACCTGCCACCAGTAGTCGAAGTCCGCCCCGACGAGCAGCAGCAACAGGCATCCGATCGCCATCACGAGAGGACCGACCGTCATGAACACGCGGGGGCCGACGCGGCCCGACCACGACCCGATCCGCGCGCTCAGCGCGATCACGAGGATCGTCGTCGGAAGTCCCGCGAGACCCGCGAGAGTCGCGGACAGTCCCGCCCCCTGCTGCAGGTAGACCGCGACGACGAACCCGTTGAGCGACAGCGCGGCGTAGATGAACAGCGTGGCGAGGTTTCCCGCGGCGAACGTCCGACTGCGGAACAGATCGAGCGGCAGCAGCGGAGCATCCGTGATGCGCTGGCGTACGACGAACCCGACGAGCAGCAGGATGCCTCCGGCCAGTGCCGCCCACAGCCAGGGCGCAGCAGGGCCGCCGTTCGGAAGCTCGATGAGGGCGAACACGCCGAGCCCGAGTCCGAGTGTGCACAATGCGGCGCCGCCCCAGTCGATGCGGGCGCCCGTGCCACGCGACTCGGGGACATCGAGACGGGTGAGCAGCCCGAGCGCCGCGCCGATGGGGAGGACGTTGATGAGGAAGACCCAGCGCCACGAGGTGTGGTCGACGATGATCCCTCCGAGCAGGGGACCGACGATCATCGCGCCGGTCGTCAGCGCCGTCCACACGCCGATCGCGCGGGAACGCACCGGCTCCTGCATCGTCGCGGTGATCAGCGCGAGCGAGCTCGGCACGAGGAACGCGCCCGCGACGCCCTGCACCGCCCGCGCCGCGACGAGCAGTTCGATGGTCGGCGCGGCGGCGACGGCGACCGAGGCGAGTGCGAACCCGATGAGGCCGATCCGCAGTACGAGCACGCGACCGTACGCGTCGCTCGCCGCTCCCGCGAGAAGGATCAGCGCACCGAGGGTGACGAGGTAGGCATCCACGGTCCACTGCTGGGTGGACAGGCCGCCGCCGAGTTCGCGGGCGATCGCCGGGAGCGCCACGTTCACGACCGTGCTGTCGAGGAACGCGACGAACGAGCCGAGCACCGCGATCGCGACGACGAGTCGTTGCTGCGTGGTCATCCGCCCGGTCATGGGTCCACGGTACGGCCATGCGCCGACACCGTCATCGGGGCCGCCGTCACCGCGCCGCTCGCACGCGTTCGCGGCATCCCCCGGCGTGTCGTAGGATGGTCGACGGTGACGTGTCCGAGCGGCCGAAGGTGCAACTCTCGAAAAGTTGTGTAGGGTAACCCCCTACCGTGGGTTCAAATCCCACCGTCACCGCCATCGTCGAAGCCCCGCGATCCCTTGCAAGCACTGGGATCGCGGGGCTTCGTTCATTCCCCAAATCACCCGTTTGGGAAAGAATTGGGAAAAGCCGGTTCGCAAGCACCCCTGAGCCCGCGTCAGCGATCATCCGCCCGGTGCGCACCAGCGAACGTCGTACTTGCGGAGCGGAGAGAACCCTTCGTCTATGCGCGGGGTGCAACAGCCGCGCTTCGCGCGCGGCTGAGTGCGTCGGCGACTAGTCGAGATCGTCGTCGAAAAGGTCTGCGTACGTGTCAAGGGTCATCGCCGCGGAGGCGTGGCCGAGCATGCGCTGGACGGCCTTCACGTTGGCGCCGGCGCTTACAGAGAGGCTGGCGGCGGTGTGCCGCAAGTCGTGAGGAGTCACCCGTCCGAAGGTGGGGTCTGCCGCCATCGAACGCTTGACCGCGGCGGCGAACCATCCGTCCTGGGAGTTCGGTCGGATCATGTGACCGAAGCCGTCGCCGAACAGGGGCGACTCCTGGCCTTTGCCGGACATCGCTTCCTGCACGTCGGCGACGAGAAAGTCGGGGAACGGCACCGACCGTGAGACGTGCGTCTTCGGGGTGCCGACGTGTAGTTTGCTTCCGACGAGCACTGCGTTCTCCTGGACGAACACGCGCCGGCGTCTGAGGTCGACGTCTTGCACACGCAGCCCTGTGACCTCGCCCCACCGCATGCCCGTGTAGGCAAGGAAGTAGACCAAGACTGGGTAGCGCGACTCATGAGCCAGCAACTCCACCTGTTCGTGTGACAGATATACCCGCCGCTTCGGCGTCTTCTTGGGCAGTCGGATGCCACGGGCCGGATTGTCCGCAATGCGACGATCGCGCACCGCGGTGTCGAGGATTGCAGCCAGGATGCCGTAGGAGCGGATGACGGTTTGCGGGCCCACGGTGTTGCGAGAGCTCGGTCACCCATGCGCGAACATCGCTGTACCTGATCTCTCCGACCGGAATGAGCCCCCAGCGGGTATTCACATGCTGCGGAACGAACGTGGGACGCCCCGCTACCTCATCGATCAGTTCGAGCGTGCGAACGCGCGAGATCGCGCCGCCGCGCACTATGCGGAGTCGCTGACTCGCGGCGAGGGACGCCTCGAGCAGCAACTCCGACCGACACGAGCAGAGCGCAATGCGATGGCGAGAGCAGACGAGGACGCACGCATGGATGCCGTGGCCGCAGCGATCAACGACCGGCTGCGGACCCAGCCGAAGGCGCTCGCACCGACGGCGCCATTGGGCGATCCCGCGCCGACGATGCTGTCGGCACGGCGCGGGCTGTCGTGATGAACCCTCAGAAGAGCAAGGATCAGAGCATGGTTGATCGTGCAGACGTCGAAGCGGTCATCTACCGCGCCGCATTCGTCGCCGTGCGCTTCGGCTCACCGGCATCCACCGCACAAGCTGACCACGACATCGCCTGGTGTCTCGAGCCACTCACCACGCTCGGCCGAACACAGCGCGCGGAACTCGGTGCGCTTGTGCTCGACCTCGCCGCAGACCCGACGAGCAACCGTGAGACCTTCATCGCGACGCTCATGGAGATGATCGACGAATAGCTCGCAGCTTCCTCCGGACGCGAGATCGTAGCGGTGGGCGCGGCGCTCCGTTCCGGGCTTTCGCGGCATATGCTCGGGCCTCCGCTGCGCTCCGGCCCTGCGCTATTCCACGACCCGGCACTGCGCGCCGCCCCCACCGCTGAGATAGCTGAATGTCGGAAGGATGCCGGGGAATGGTCAGCGATCGAGTCCGCGCGACGGGGCCCGCGTGGGGAAGTCGAGGGGTGCCGGGATGTTGCGCGTCGCCGCCAGTTGCTCTTGAAGGCGCCCCAGTTCCTGCTCGAGTTGAACGCGCTGCCGAATCGCGGCATCAGAGTCCGGGCGCAGCGGCATGCTCGGCAGCACTGTGGTCAGCGCCAAACGGTGCAACTCGGCAAGCGTCTCGAGGACCGGCTCGACGTCCTCGCGTGCCTGGCGGGCGTACTCGGTGATGCGGCGCAACTCACTCAGCCACTGCACACCCTCGATCGACGAGTAGGGGCGGTGCCGCTCGGCATCCAACGCAGCGGTCAGCCCCTGGATCGACTCAGGATGCCGGCGCGGCTCAGCTTCATGCAATGAGACGCCACCAGGGTTGAGCACCCGGACGCGATCGAAGGGCCCGTCGGCCTCGAGGGAAGCCGTCAGATCTCGCGCCGCCGCAGCGGCCGTGCGATGGGCATCGGCCGTCGTCGGCTGCGTGGGGATTCGCTCTCGACGCTGATTGAGATACGCGGATGCCGCAGTCAGCAAGCTGTCGGGAGTGCGAGACGCCATCACGACGACTTCGGTCGTGAACCCAACCCCAGCGAAGGCTGCTGAGGCCCCTCGGGCCGTGTCCGCAGTGAGCGCGTCGCTCTCGAGAACGACGGAGCGGCGCTCGTTGAGCGCTGTTCCAACCGACTGCGCGATCCACCGTTCGACGGTGGGGCGCAGAGCGTCCTCGAGCTCGAACGGCCGGCTGCTCGCGAGCTCGAGATAGTCGGGGTGGAATGCGCGGAGCACAGCTGCGCTAACCACGGGTCGTGGGGCCGGCGCGTGCTGGTCTCGGTACGCGGCGCGAGTGCGGCCCGATCCGGGTTCGCCAACCAGGAGCGTCAAGCTCGGCTCTGCGGGTGCGCCATTGTCCGCGAAGAGCGCGGGCTTGATGAGCGACTCGAACGTGCGATCGAGGTCGAAGGTCACGGCGCTACTCCGACTGAGAGTGCGCGGAGCTCCGCTCGGATGACGTCGACCGTCTCGGCTATCGAACGGGTCTCGACTGGCGCGGCGGCATCCGCGATCTTCGCGATCACGTCGGCTGTCGCAGTGTCGTACGCGACGAGGTCGCTCATCCGCCAGCCAGCCTTGACCGGATCCATATCGGTCGCCTCCTGACACCGATCCTACGGCGGGAGCCCGCGGTCGCGTTCGCAATGGATACCCCTTCGAGTCAGGAGGGCGACCAGCGTGGGCGTGGCGCCGGTCTGGGCGCAGCCACGATCACATCGGGCTTGTCACGTGGACGATCCTGAGTGGGCCTTCTTCAGGTGTGGGCGTCTCGAACCCGTCGATGTACGCGATCGCTCGCTCGCGCGACACAGCGATGTCGTCCGGGCCGGAGTTCTCGCGCTGGGCCAACCTGTCCAGGAGGATCGACCGCCTGGTGTCCAGGTAGTAGACGACCGGGACGACGCCGAGGGGGGCGCAGAGCCGCCTGAACTCATCGCGCGAGGCACGGGACCAGAACGAGGAGTCCACGACGACGCCCTTCCCCTGCTTCACACAGTCGACGAGCTTGTCCTGGAGCGTTCCGTTGACGACCTGGCGCGCGTCGTCGCCGATCGGGTGGGTCCGGTGCCCGAGGGCCCACGCCTCGCCGTCGAACGAGACCCTGACATAGCCCCGGGCCTCCAGGCCACGCGCGTAGGTCGACTTCCCCGATCCCGCCGGACCGCACATGAGGATGACCTGGTCCACGTAGCCAACCCTATGCGGGCTCAACGCAGGTGAGGGACAAAGGCGGTGACGCCCGGGTAGGAGTCGAGGCCTGCATGATCACCTACGGCCGGCATCACCCGGAAATCCGCTTGACCATACCGCCGTGCCGTAAGCCGATCAGTTGTGACGGGCCGAGTGTCTGGACTGGTGCGTCGTCGCCGCGAGCGCGCGGTGGCCGGGTCAACTATGCGCGCGACCCGGCCACCGGTCGGCT
>MEEK01000052.1 GCA_001724425.1 Microbacterium sp. SCN 70-27 | reverse complement strand
GGTACGCTCTGCCGTGGCCGAGGTCCCCGCCAAGGGTCGCGACACGATGGGTGTCGTGTTCGCCCGCCCCGATGACGACGATCGCATCCTCGCGATCGCGCGAAACGGTGAGCGCACCCTGGGCTCGGCTGCCGCAGACGAGAACCCCGCGGCCTCCCCCGAAGAGAGTGACACGGACGCATGAGCACGGTAGCCGACAAGCTGGCGAAGAAGTCGTCGAGCAAGACCAGCGCGAAGCAGGTACGCCTGCGTCTGGTGTACGTGGACTTCTGGTCGGCGGTGAAGCTGTCGTTCCTGGCATCCGTGGCGCTCGCGATCGTCACGATCGTCGCGACGTTCCTGGTGTACATGGTGCTCCAGACGACGAACATGCTCACGAAGCTCGATGACCTGCTGAAGGCGTTCGACGACAACTTCACCCTGAGCGCGTACGTGGGTCTCCCCCAGGTGATGTCGTTCGCCGCGATCGTCGCGATCCTGAACCTCATCGTGTTCACGGTGCTCGGTGCCGTCATCGCCGGCATCTACAACCTCATGGTGAAGGTCACCGGCGGCCTGCTCGTCGGCTTCACCTCGAACTGACCCCGGACCCCGGACGCCCGGGCGGCGAGTCTCCGCGCGCAGCGATCCGAACCCCGGTGGTCGAGTGCCGCGCGCCGCGATCCGGACTCCGGTGGTCGAGTGCCGCGCGCAGCGATCTGGACCCCGGTGGTCGAGTGCCGCGCGCAGCGCGGTGTATCGAGACCAGCCCGATTTCGTCACGGCCCGAAGATCGGGTAAAGTCTTGGAGGTTGACGGCGGCACTCCCGCCCTCCAGACGGGGCTATAGCTCAGGCGGTTAGAGCGCTTCACTGATAATGAAGAGGTCCCAGGTTCAAGTCCTGGTAGCCCCACCACCCCCTCCGGGGCCTTAGCTCAGTTGGTAGAGCGCCTGCTTTGCAAGCAGGATGTCAGGAGTTCGAATCTCCTAGGCTCCACATCACGCCGATCGGCGTCTCGATTGCCAGGACACGCGAGAACTCGGCATCCATTCCCACATGATGTGGCGAATGAACCTGGCCCGCTGCCCGCGGATCTCACGCTCCGTTAGGGTGTGGGGATGGACCTGCGTGTCGCGGCCTACGCCGTCGTCGTCGACGAGCGCGGCGTGCTGCTCGCCCACTGGCACGAAGGTCGACGCGCCGCGTGGACGCTCCCCGGCGGCGGTCTCGAACCGGGCGAGGATCCCGCCGATGCCGTCCTCCGCGAGGTGCGCGAAGAGACGGGGTACGACGTCGCGATCGATGAACTCCTCGGCATCCATTCGCGTGTCATCCCCGCACGGCAGCGCATCCGTGACGATGCGGCCGGGCCGCTGCACACGCTCCGGATCGTCTACCGCGCGCACGTCGTGGGCGGGAGCCTCCGCAATGAGATCGGCGGATCGACGGACGAGGCCGGCTGGTTCGCGCGAGACGCGGTGGACGCGCTCGCACACGTCGGGCTCGTCGACATCGCGCTCGAGATGGCGGGGGTCTGAAGCGCCGATCGCAACGAAGCGGGCTCAGCGCGGGGATGCCGGCTGGGAGATGTCCGCGACCGTCGCCCCGTACGCGGCGATGAGATCGTCGGCGTCGACGAACAGACTGTAACCGTGCGCGCCTGCGCCTATCGCGATGCGGCGGCCGACGATCGAGGTATCCGCATACACCGGCCAGTCGCCCGCCGCGCCGATCGGCGTGATCGTGCCGCGCTCGTAGCCGGTCGCGGCGAGGGCGAGCTCGGGCTCCGGCAGCCGCAGCTTGTTCACGCCGACGAGCGCCCGCAGCTTCGGCCATGAGATCGCGAGGTCACCGGGGATGAGCGCCAGCAGGTACGTATCGTCGGAGCGCTTGACGACGAGCGTCTTCACGATGTCCTCGGGCTCGAGCCCGAGAAGCCGCGCAGCCTCCGCAAGGCTCGACGCCGCCGGTCGCTCGCGGATCTCGATGTCGAGACCGCGTGCGGCGGCGGCGTCGTGAACCCGATCGAGCGGATCAGGCATCCGGAGCGCGCAGCGGGTCGTCCGCGACCCACAGCTCGTCGTCGGCCCGCAGCGTCTGCCACGCGGCGTACAGCACGCCGGCGGCCGCGGCGATGCCGAAGACGATCGCGATGACGCCACCGGCGCCGATCCCCTTCTTCGGCGGAGCCGTGTTCACGACGAGCTGGCGGGATGCCTTCTTGCCGTACTTCGCGGCCCGCTTCTGCAGCGCGGACACGTCGATCGCGGTGAACCCGCGGCCCGCCGCAAGGTCTTCACGCTTCTCGTTCGCGGCGTCCCACACCGACAGCGCCGATCCGATGACGGCACCCGCAGCGGGAACGATGTTCTTGTTGTAGATCCGCTTCGAGGTCGCGACTCCCTGATTCACGTACGGGGCGGCGTACTTCTCGTACGTCTGCCGCACGCCGGGGACGAACTGCTCGCGGTTGTAGTTGCCGAGCTGACGGCCGGCTTCGCGGGCGACCTCTCCGGCCTGACCGAGCAGCACCTGCTGCGACTCCCACAGAGTCGTCGCCTGGCTCTGAAGCTTGCGGAGTTCCTTCTTGCGCTTGCGGCTGAGGTTCACAAAGCCCTCCCTGATCCGGGGTCGTTTCTCCCCATCTTGCCAGACGTGCGGGAGCCGAGAAGGGCTTGACAGGTGTGAGAATGGTGAGCATGACGATCCACACCGCCGTAGCGACCCTCCACACGAACCACGGCGACATCGTCGTCAACCTGTTCGGCGACCACGCGCCCCGCACCGTGCAGAACTTCACGGGCCTCGCGGACGGCTCGCAGGCCTGGACCGACCCCGCGACGGGCAAGGCCGGCGAGGGCCCGCTCTACACCGACGTCATCTTCCACCGCATCATCCCGAACTTCATGATCCAGGGCGGCGACCCGCTCGGTCAGGGCATCGGCGGCCCCGGCTACAACTTCGATGACGAGATCCACCCCGAGCTGAACTTCAACGCGCCCTACATCCTCGCGATGGCGAACGCCGGCCTGCGTCGGAACGCCATCACGGGCAAGGCCGAGGGCACCAACGGATCGCAGTTCTTCATCACGACCGACCCGACGCCGTGGCTGCAGGGCAAGCACACGATCTTCGGCGAGGTGGCAGACGACGCGTCGCGCGCCGTGGTCGACGAGATCGCGGGTGTGCGCACGGGCGCCGGCGACCGCCCGGTCGAGCCCGTCGTGATCAGCTCGATAGACGTCGTCGCCGCCTGACGAGCGGCGCGTGACCGACGCCTCCTTCCGGACCAATCCGGACAACTTCTGCTATCGGCATCCCGACCGGCAGAGCTTCGTGCTCTGTCAGCGGTGCCTGCGGACCATCTGCCCGGAGTGCCAGACGCAGCTGCCGGTCGGAGTCATCTGCCCGGAATGCCGTGCCGAGGCGCAGCGCGGACAGCAGGCGACGGTCACACGGATGCCACGGCGCCGCCGATCCGTCGCGAGCAGCACACCGGTCGTCACCTACTCCCTCATCGCCGTCACGTCGCTGTTCTACCTGATCGGGCTCATCCCGGGCGTCGGGCTCGAGGTGCGTAGTTCGCTCGTGTTCTTTGCGCCCCTTGCCTACACGGAGCCGTGGCGCCTGCTCACCGTGACGCTGGTGCACATGAGCCCGTGGCACATCGCGCTCAACATGCTCGCGTTGTGGGCACTCGGGCGAAGCCTCGAGCCTCTCGTCGGCCGCTGGCGGTTCCTCGCTCTCTATCTTCTGAGCGCTCTCGGCGGATCCGTTCTCACGGCGCTCCTCGCCCCCGGCACTGTGGTCGCCGGGGCATCCGGCGCGGTCTGGGGCCTTCTCGGTGCGATGCTCATCATCGGTCGTCACATCGGGGCGAACGTCACCTCGATCGCGATCCTGCTGGGCCTCAACCTCCTGATCACGTTCCTACCGGGGTCGAACATCGCCTGGCAGGCGCACATCGGCGGCGGGCTCGTGGGAGCACTGATCGGGTTCGTCTTCGCGCGCACGCGCGCCGTCCGTCAGCAACGCACGCAGGTGCTGCTGCTCATCGCTGTCGGCGTGGGGCTGCTCGCGCTGCTCGCCGTTCCACTCGCGATCTACCGTTAGTTATCCACAGGCTCATCCACAACTGGGGATGAGTTACACGGGTGTAATTCACACCCGGTGGACAGTCGTGTGGAGAGGTGTCAGCGCCAGCGCGTCGTCATCAGGAAGCCGACGAACGCGATGCCGAAGCCGATGACGAGGTTCCACCCGCCGATGCCCGGGATCGGCCAGACCGAGCCGCTCAGGTAGAAGACGATGACCCACAACAGGCCGAGGATCATGAGCCCCAGCATGATGGGCTTGAACCACACCGGGTTGGGGGCGGCATCGCCCTCGGAGCGCTCGATGAGGTGATCGTCATCCTTGCCAGAACGTGCCATGCCGAAATCCTACCTGCCAGCCGGGCCACAGCCATGCTGTGGGAGAATCCGACCATGGGGGATGCCACGCGCGCGGATGCGCCGACGGCCGCACGGCCCCGCCGTCGCGCGTCGTTCGTCGGCGTTCTCGGCGAGATCCTGATCACGGTCGGCGTCGTCGCGCTGCTCTACGTCGCCTGGCAGATGTGGATCGGTGACTGGATCATCGGCAACGAGAAGCACCAGGAGGCGAGCGCCCTCTCGCAGAGCTGGATCGACGATCCCGCCCCGGCGCCGACGCCGAGCGACACCGCCGGCACCGACCCCGTCATCCCCGTGCAGGCGCAACAGGATCACGGCACTCCGTTCGGAGTGATGTTCATCCCCCGCTTCGGACCGCAGTGGCAGTTCACGATCGCCGCCGGAACCTCCCGCAAGGACATCCTCGACAAGGGCGAGATCGGCCACTACAAGGACACGGCGATGCCCGGCGGCATGGGGAACACCGTGTATGCCGCGCACCGGTGGACCTCCGGCGCCCCGTTCGACCCGATCGACAAACTCGTCATCGGCGACGCGATCGTCATCCAGACGCCGGACGGCTGGTACACCTACCGCTTCCGGACGATCGAGTACGTGAAGGACACTCAGATCGAGGTGCTCCTGCCCGTCCCCCAGGAGGTCGGCATCGCGGCAGACGGGCGGTACCTGACCCTCACGAGCTGCGCGCCGAAGCTCAACATGCTCGAGCGGATCATCGCCTACGCCATCTTCGACGGCTTCACCCCGACCGCCGACGGGCCGCCGACCTCCCTCGCCGCCCCGACCGTAGGAGCCTCGTCCTGATGTACGCCGCACTCTGGCGGATCCTCCCCGGCCCCGCATGGCTCCGGGCGCTCATCCTCCTCGTCCTCGTCGCCGCGATCCTCTACGGCCTGTTCTGGTACGTCTTCCCGTGGGCTCAGCAGTTCATCAACCCGCAGGAGTCCACCGTCGGTGGCTGACGTCCTCGTCGTCGACAACCACGACAGCTTCGTCCACACCCTCGTCGGGTACCTCGACGAGCTCGGAGCCCGTACGCGTCTCGTCGAAGCGGATGCCCTCGAGAACCCCGCGCAGGAGATCGCCGGGTTCTCGGGCATCCTCGTCTCACCCGGTCCGGGGACGCCGGAGGATGCCGGTGCGTCGATCGAGGTCGTCCGCGCGGCGTCCGCGTCCGCCATCCCGCTGCTGGGCGTGTGCCTCGGCCACCAGGCGCTCGCCGTCGCGTTCGGGGCGACGGTGCGCGAGGCGCCGGAACTCATGCACGGGCTCACGAGCGATGTGCGCCATGACGGCGACGACCTGTTCGCCGGACTGCCCTCGCCGTTCGTCGCGACGCGCTACCACTCGCTCGCCGTGGTCGCCGCCTCCGTGCCGGCTGATCTCGTCGTCACGGCGACGACCGCATCCGACGTCATCATGGGGATCCGCCACCGCATCCTGCCGCTGCAGGGAGTGCAGTTCCATCCCGAGGCGGTGCTGACCGAGGGCGGCTACCGCCTGCTGGGCAACTGGCTCGAAGGCATCGGATGCCGCGGCGCCGCCGAACGCGGTGCGAGGCTCTCCCCGCACCGCCGCGTCGACTGACGCCGGGCTCTCACCGACGCGTCGAACGCCGCGTCAGGATCCCGTGCAGACCGTGAGCACGACGGTCGAGTGGATCGGCACGTCTCCGGGGGCCAGCGACTGCGCGGCGATCGTCGGTCCGCCCGAGGTCGCGGGGCACGTCGCGTCCTCCTTGATCTCGGGGGTGAGCCTGACATCGTCGGCGGTGAGGGTGCGCTGCGCGGCATCCTGCGTGTACCCGACGACGTCGACGAGCGTGACGTTTCCGCTCGCGACGATGAGGTTGACGCTCGTCCCGGCCGCGACCTGCGAGCCTTCCTTCTGATCGGCGGAGATGACCGTCCCGGCCGCGAGGTCGGGGTCGTTCTGCGTCCGCACGGCGCCCAGTGAGAGCCCGGCGCCCGTGAGTGCCGTCGTCGCGGCCTCCGTCGACAGCCCGGTGAGTGTCGGCACCGTGCTCATCTCCTGCCCGGTCGACACGTAGACCCGGACGATCTGCCCCGGTGCCACGGTGTCGTCCGCAGTCGGATCGGTGCGGATGACGTTGCCCGCAGCGATCTTGTCGCTGCTCTCGTCATGTCGTTCGGCCTTGAGATCGTTCTGGGAGAGGAGCTCGTTCGCGCGGTCCCAGGACATCGTCACGACGTCGGGGACGATGCGGGTGTTGTCGGGGATCGTCGTTCCCGGCCTGCTCGTGACCACCCAGAACAGCACCGACACGAGCACCACGGCGAGCACGGCGATGCCGGCCCAGATCCACGCCGCCGGCGGACCGGGCTGCGTGCGCCGCATCGTCGTGTCGGCGGACAGTTGCTGGAGCGAACGCGCCGTCTCGGCCGCCTGGCGCGGGTTGGCACCGTAGAGCTCGCTCGTGAGTGCGCCGACCTGACGCTTGGTCGGGACGCTCCCCTCCGCCGTGGCATCCAGCGCCGCGCGGAAGGATGCCGCGTCCTGGTAGCGCTGGAACGGGTCCTTCGCGAGGGCGCGCAGGGCCACGGCGTCAAGCGACCGCGGGACGGTGTCGACGATCTCCGAGGGGGCGAGGGGCGTCTCGCTGACGTGCTGGTAGGCCACCGCGACGGGAGAGTCGCCGCGGAAGGGCGTCCGCCCCGTGAGCAGCTCGTACAGCACGATGCCCGCCGAGTAGAGGTCCGCACGCGCGTCGACCGGTTCGCCCTTGGCCTGCTCGGGCGAGAAGTACGCGGCGGTGCCGATGATGGCCGTCGTCTCGGCAACGGTCGACGACGAGTCCGACACCGCGCGCGCGATGCCGAAGTCCATGACCTTCACCTGGCCGGCCGGGGTGACCATGACGTTCCCCGGCTTGATGTCGCGGTGCACGACGCCCGCACGATGGGAGTACTCGAGCGCCTCGAGGATGCCATCGGTGTAGCGCACCGCATCGGGGATCGGCACGGGGCCGTCGGCGACGATGTCCTTCAGGAGGCGCCCTGTGACGAGTTCCATGACGATGTACGGCACGGGGTGGACGGTGCCGTCGGCATCCGTCTCGGTGTCCTCCCCCGCGTCGAACACGCGGACGATGTCAGGGTGCGACATGCGGGACGCGGCCTGCGCTTCGAGCCGGAAGCGCGTGCGGAACGTGCTGTCGGCGGCGAGTTCGCGCTTGAGGATCTTGATCGCGACGTCACGACCGAGCGTCAGGTCCCGCCCGCGATAAACGCTCGCCATGCCACCGCGACCGATGAGCTCATCGACCTCGTAGCGGCCGGACAGCACGCGCGGTTCTGCAGACACTTCTCTCCCTGGGTGCTCTCGTCGGCCAGCCTAACCGAGAGCGATCAGGGTGTGGTGGAGGGGGTGGGAGCGGGCGAGGTGTTCGGGATGGGTGCCTTGCCCTCGGGCGAGGCGTCGCTCGCCCGGTCACCGCACTGCGCGGTGTACGTGACGAGCACCATCGTCCCGGGAGCGCCGGTGGCGGTCACGGTGAGGCTGCGCGGGCTCGCCGGCGACTGGTAGGTCGTGCCGTTGTTGGCGTCGAACGTGCCGTTGATCACCGTGAGGTTGTACGCCGTGACCGACGATCCCGCCGGGCAGGTGAACGCGTCCCACGAGACGGTGAACGACGAGGACCCGGTCGGGTTGTTCGTCACCGTCGGTGCCGTCGGAGTGCCGATCGGCGACGGCTCGGTGTAGAACGTCAGCGTGATCGCGTCGTTGGGCTTCACGTTGCCGCCCTTGGGGTCCGTCTCGTAGATCGTGCCGACGACCTGGTCAGCCGACGCCGATGCGGCACCCGGCTTGCAGGTGACAGCGGTGAGCTTGTTGTCCCGGGCGATCTGCTGCGCCTGTTCGCACGTCTTTCCGATGAACCCCAGATCTGCGATGGGGACGGCGGTCGGGGTGGGTGTCTCGGACGGCGTCTGGCTCTGCGTGCTCGGTGACGACGGCGGGGCGGAGGTCTTCTCGCCTCCCGAGTTGCCGCCCTGGAGCAGGGCGAACAGCGTCCCGCCGAGCACGAGCAGCAGGAGCACGATCAGCGCGATGAGCGGCCACGTCCACGGGCTGCGCTTCTTCTTCGCACCCTCCGGTGCCGCATCCACGGCCGGCACGGCGGCCGCGGCCGGCAGGAGGCGTGTCGTGTCCTCGCCCGACGCGGTGAGCAGTTGCGTCATCTCGTCGAGGGGACGGGCTCCCGCGATCGCCGGGACGATCGCCACGGCGCCGGCGATGTCGCCGCGGCGCAGGGCCGTGGCGGCGCGAGCGACGGCCGAGGCGGTCGCGGGCCGGTCCTCGGGCTTTTTCGCGATCATGCTCATCACGAAGTTGCGGACGGGCTCGGCGATCGTGGCGGGCAGCAGCGGCGGGGCGTCGTTGATCTGCGCCATCGCGATCGCGACCTGCGACTCGCCCGTGAAAGGACGCTTGCCCGCGAGGCATTCGTACGCGACGATGCCGAGCGAATAGATGTCGGTCGCCGGCGATGCCGGGTGGCCGGATGCCTGTTCGGGCGACAGGTACTGGACCGTTCCCATCACCTGTCCGGTCGCCGTCAGCGGCACCTGGTCGGCGATGCGGGCGATGCCGAAGTCGGTGATCTTGACGCGACCGTCCGGGGTGATGAGGAGGTTCCCCGGCTTGATGTCGCGGTGCACGAGGCCCGCGGCGTGGGCGGCCTGCAGGGCGGCCGCGGTCTGCGCGACGATGTCGAGGGTCTTGTCGGTCGAGAGCGAGCCCTCGCGCTCGAGGATCGTCGAGAGGGCCTCACCCGGCACGAGCTCCATGACGAGGAAGGCGGAGCCGTTCTCCTCGCCATAGTCGAAGACGCTCGCGATGCCCTCGTGGTTGACGAGGGCGGCGTGGCGCGCCTCCGCGCGGAAGCGCTCGAGGAACCCCGGGTCCCCCATGTACTCGTCTTTGAGGATCTTGATGGCGACCGTGCGTCCGATGACGTGGTCGGTCGCCTCCCAGACCTCGCCCATACCGCCGATCGCGATACGCGAGTCCAGCTCGTAGCGCCCGCCGAAGCTCACACCCTGCGTCGGTCTCATCTGCTCAGCACCGCCTCTATGACTTTCTTCGCGATGGGGGCCGCGATCCCGTTGCTCGTTCCGGACTGTCCGAGCCCTCCGCCGTTCTCGATCATCACCGCGACCGCGATCTTCGGGTCTGCCGCCGGAGCGAAACCGGTGAACCAGAGGGTGTACGGATCGCCGGGGTTGTGCTCCGCCGTGCCGGTCTTCCCGGCCACGTCGACCCCGTCTATTCTTGCACCGCTCGCCGCACCGTTTTGGACATTGGCGATCATCATGGTGGTCATCGTGCTGGCATCCTTCTCGCTCAGCGCACGCCCGAACTGGGTGTCTTCGAAGGTCTTCTGCACCGTCAGATCGGTGGCGACGACACGGTCCACCATGCGCGGATTCATGACGACGCCCTTGTTCGCGATGCCGGCAGACACCATGGCCATCTGCAGCGGGGAGGCTTTGACGTTGGACTGACCGAACCCGGTCTGCGCCGTCACGTCGTCGCTGAGAGGACCGGCGGGGTAGACCGAGGCGTGGGTGGGAATCGGGATGTCGAAGCTCGTGTCGAAGCCGTACTTCTCGGCCTCGGTACGGATCGCGTCGTCGCCGAGCTGGACCGCCAACTGCGCCATCGGGATGTTGCAGCTCAGGCGCAGCGCCGTGGCGAGCGTCACCGTGTCACCGGGGCCGCACTGGCCGCCGTCGAAGTTGTGGAGCGTCGTCGAGGTGCCCGGCAGGACGTACGTCGCCGGGTTCTCGAACGTCGAGTCGGGCGTGTAGCGGCCGGATGCCAGGGCGGCGGAGGCCACCACGAGCTTGAACGTCGAGCCCGGGGGGTTGAGGCTGTCGCCCGTCGCCCGGTTCCACAGGGGATTCGTCGGCTCGGCGAGGAGGGCGTCGTACGCGGAGTTCACGGCCTTCGAGTCGTGCTCCGCGAGCGTATTGGTGTCGAAGCTCGGGCTCGTCACCAGGGCCAGCACGCGCCCGGTCTTCGGATCGAGCGCGACCACGGCCCCCTCATACGAGCCGAGCGCGTCGAACGCGGCCTTCTGTACCGCGGGGTCGAGCGTCAGCAGGACGTTGGATCCGCGCGGCGGCTGTCCGGAGATGATCTGCTCGATGCGGGAGAGGAACTGCGTGGATGCCGTCCCGGACAGTTCCCGGTTCATCGCCTGTTCGATGCCGGTCGATGACCCCAGCACGGGATTGATGAAGCCCGTGACCGGTGCCCACATCTGCGGGTCCGTGTACTGACGCTGCCAGCTGTAGATGTCGGTGGAGGGCACCGACGACGCGATCACCTGGTCGCCCGCGATGATCGCCCCGCGCTGCACCTCGAACGAGTCGTACAGGGCGCGCCGGTTGTGCGAGTTCTCACCGAGGTCACTCGCCTGCACGACTTGGATCCAGCTCGTCGACGCGAACAGCGCGACGAACATCGCGAGCATGATGATGCTCAGCCGGCGGAGTTCCTTCGTCATGTCAGCCGATCACCACCCGGGGTCGGGAGCGCACGGCATCCGAGATCCGAAGGAGCAGCGCGACGATGATCCAGTTCGCGATGAGCGAGGAGCCACCGGCCGCGAGGAACGGCGTCGTGAGACCCGTGAGCGGGATGATGCGGGTCACGCCGCCGACCATGATGAACACCTGCAGGGCGATCGTGAACGACAGGCCTGTCGCGAGGAGCTTGCCGAAGTCGTCCTGCCCGGCGATGCCGATGCGGATGCCTCGGCTCGTGAACACCATGTAGAGGCAGAGGATCGCGAAGACGCCGATGAGGCCGAGCTCTTCGCCGAGACTCGGGAAGATGTAGTCGCTCTGCGACAGGGGCGTGAGGCCCGGGCGGCCGCGGCCGAGTCCCGTGCCGAGCAGGCCCCCCTGGGCGAGCCCGAACAGTCCGCTGACGAGCTGATAGCTGTCGCCGTCGACGGTGGCGGGGTCGAAGGGGTGCAGCCAGTTCGTGAAGCGGGCCTGGACGTACGGCAGGATCGTCGTCGCGAACGCGACCCCGACGGCGACGAGCGTGAGGCCCAGGACGACCCAGCTCGTCTTGCCCGTCGCGACGTAGAGCATCGCGACGAACATGCCGAAGATGAGCATCCCGGTGCCGAGGTCGCGCTGCAGCACGATGATCGCCATCGCACCCGCCCAGAGCAGCAGCAGCGGGCCGAGCTCGCGCGGTCGCGGCCACGTCATCCCGAGAAAGCGCGTCCCGACCGAGGTCAGCGCTTCGCGGGTGCGCACGAGGTAGCCGGCGAAGAAGATCGCGAGACAGATCTTGGCGAGCTCGCCCGGCTGGAACGAGAAGACGCCGCCGATCGAGATCCAGACATCCGCCCCGGCATCCGTGCCGAGTCCCGGCACGAACGGCAGCAGCAGCAGGAGGATGCCGGCGAACCCGAACAGGTACGTGTAGCGCAGCAGGACGCGGTAGTTCTTCAGGAAGACGACGATCGCGACGGCCGCGGCGATCGCGATGACGAGCCACACGAGCTGCCGCGTCGAGAGGGCGGCCCAGCCGGTCAGCGACTTCTCGATGTCGATGCGGTAGATCATCGCGAGGCCGAGCCCCGACAGCACCGTGGCGATCGGCACGACGAACGGGTCGGCCTGCGGCGCGCGGTAGCGCAGCACGACGTGCAGGGCAAGGACCAGCACGGTGAGGCCGCCGCAGTAATACAGGAACGTCCAGTCGATCTTCGCGGTGGCGCCGAGCTGTACGAGCGCGACGGCGGCCGCGTTGATGAGGAACGCGAACAGCAGCAGCCCCAACTCGCGGTTGCGCTGCGTCTGCGGCATCCGGATGCGTCGCAGCGCCTTCGCGACGGTCGTATCAGCGAGCGGCCCGGTTGCGGTGTCGGTCACGGGGCATCCACCCCCGTCTCGCGCATGGTCTCGACGATCTGCTGGGCATCCGCGAGTGAGCGTGCCGAGATCGTCTGCTGCACGGCCAGCCGCTGATAGAACGGCAGGTCGCTGAGCAGGATCCCGGTCTCCTCGTACGGCGTGGACAGCGAGATGGGACCGAGGTCCTGTTGGATGCCTCGATAGATGATGACGGAGTCCTCGTCGGCACCGACGAAGTAGCGCGACTGCGTCCAGCTGTAGGCGCCGAGGAGGGCCGTCAGGAGAGCGGCGAGCACGACGACGGCGCCGACGATCCACCAGATGCGGCGGCGGCGCGCGCGGCGGCGATCCTCTTCGATCAGCTCCTCGAGGAACTCTGCGGCCGGCTCGAAGTGGCTCGGCTCGTTCGCGGCCTGCCGCGCGGGGTGCAGCCAGCTCGTGCGGCCCGTGCGCGCCGCGGGGACCTCGATGCCCTGCGGGTTCGATGCCGAGCCGACGATCGTCGGGGTGCCGCTGAACACCGGATGACTACCGCCCACGTCGACGATGATGACGGTGACGTTGTCGGGCGCGCCGCCGTCGAGCGCCTGCTTGAGCAGGAGGTCCGCCGTGCGCCCGGGAGGAAGGCGCTGACCGAGGGTCTTCGCCGTGTGGGCGTCGTCCACGACGCCGGAGAGGCCGTCCGAGCACAGCAGCCAGCGGTCGCCGGGCTGCGTCGGCATGATGAACGTGTCGACGTCCGGGTCAGGATCCATGTCGCCCAGCACGCGCATGAGCACGGAGCGGCGAGGGTGGTAGCGCGCCTCTTCGGGGGTGATGCGGCCGGAGTCGACGAGCCGCTGCACGAACGTGTGATCGGTCGTGATCTGGGTGAGCGCGTCGTCGCGGTAGAGATAGATGCGCGAATCGCCGATGTGCGCGATGACGGCGTAGTCGTCGACGAAGTCGAGCGCGCTGACGGTCGTGCCCATCCCCGCGAGCTCGGGCCGCTCGGCGACGGTGTCGATGAGGAGCGTCGCGGTGGAGGTGATCGCGGCCTGCAGCGCCTGCTCGGCATCCCCCGTCGTCGCGAACGGGTGGTCGAGTTCGCGCAGCCGGTTCACCGCGATGCTGGATGCCACGTCTCCGCCCGCGTGCCCGCCCATGCCGTCGGCGACGACGAACAGGTTCGAGCCGCTGTAGCCCGAGTCCTGGTTGTTGGAGCGCACCTTCCCCGTATGGGAGATGGCGGCACTCGACCCCTCGAAGACCATGTCGCCGGGTTACTTCCGCAGCTCGAAGGTCGTCGCGCCGACCTTGATGGGCGCGCCGACGAGCACCGGGACGGGGCTCGCGACGCGCTCGCCGTCGTGCCAGGTGCCGTTCGTGGAGTCGAGGTCCTGCAGCATCCACTGGTCTCCCCAGAGGAGCAGCCGGGCATGGTGGCTGGACGTGTAGTCGTCGCGGATCACGAGGCCGGACTCGCTCGAGCGGCCGATCGTGAGCGGCTCACCGGTGAGGGGCAGCTCGAGGCCGGCCTTGGGTCCGCTCGTGATGATGATGCGCGACACGGCATCCCGCGTGGCCTTCCGAGGACCGGAGGGCGCGGCGGACGGTTTCGCCGGCGCGACGGGAGCGGTGGCGGCCGCGGGTGTCGCCGGTGCCGCAGCGGGCGCGGCCGCAGCCACCGCCGGCTCGGCGAGCTTTCGGACCTTCACCCCGAACAGGTCGGCGCGCAGCGAGTAGACGACCGCGCCGACGAAGAACCACAGGAGGACGAGGAAGCCGATCTGCAGGAGCAGGAGGGCCAGTTCGCTGGTCACGAGGCTCCGCCGATCCCGTAGGCGCGCGTGGCGTCGGATGCCGTCATGGTGGGCCGCGGCGGAGTGGCCTGCGCGACCACGCGGAAGGTGATGTCGGTGCGGCCGATCGTGATGATCGAGTCGGGCGGGAGGGGCGCCTCGGTGATCCGGCGGCCGTCGAGCTGCGTGCCGTTCGTGGAGTTCATGTCGCGCACCATGGCGCGCTCGCCGTCCCACAGGATCTCGACGTGGCGGCGGCTCGTCCCGGCATCCGCGATCGTGATGTCCGCGTCGGTGCCGCGTCCGATCACGGTGCGGCCCTTGTTGAGCGGATGCCTCTTGCCTTCGATGTCGACGACGCCCCGCCACGCGACGGTGCCGGCGGCGGTCTGCGAGAGAACGCGGAGCGTGCCGGTCGCCTGCTGGTCGTCGGGCGCGAGCGCGATCGTCACCGGGCCGGCGAACGAGAAGCCCTGGTTCTTCGCGTGCTTCTGCACGAGGCCCAGCAGTTCGTCATCGAGGGTCGAGCCGATCGAGCGCATGCGTTCGGCGTCGGCCGGCGACATGTGCACCTCGAAGGCGTTGGGTGCGAGGATGCGGTCGCGGCTGACGACCGCGGCCTTGGCATCCAGTTCGGTGCGCAGCGCAGCCGCGATCTCGACCGGCTGGATGCCGCTGCGGAAGGACTTCGCGAACGCGCTGTTGACCGCGCGCTCGAGTCCCTTCTCGAAGCTGTCAAGTAGTCCCACGGGGCTCCTCTGGCTGGCTGGCCGGTGGGTCCATGTTAGTTGCACTGGCTGAGTGCCAACCGGATCGGCTGG
This sequence comes from Microbacterium sp. SCN 70-27, assembly GCA_001724425.1. Taxonomy (GTDB): domain Bacteria; phylum Actinomycetota; class Actinomycetes; order Actinomycetales; family Microbacteriaceae; genus Microbacterium. The sequence continues at coordinate 628 of MEEK01000052.1, read as the reverse complement.
TCCTTCCCTGATTCTGCGGCGGCGCCCGGCGTGATATCCTCGGGAAGTTGAGTCGGTGGCGACACCGATTCGCGCGAGTGGCGGAATAGGCAGACGCGCTGGCTTCAGGTGCCAGTGCCCGAAAGGGCGTGGGGGTTCAACTCCCCCCTCGCGCACAGCGAAGATTCAACCCCCGACCTGGGATTTCCCGGGCGGGGGTTGTCTCGTTCCCGGGCCGCCGCCGATCTCGCGCGGAGGGCGCGGGGGCGTTTCGACTCGCCGCGGTGCGGCTCGCTCAACGACCGGCGGTGCCGTCCTGGTCGTTGACCGAGCGGAGCGAGCGGAAACGTTCGTGGGGCGCGGGGGCGTTTCGACTCGCCGCGGTGCGGCTCGCTCAACGACCGGTGGGTGGGCGTGCCCCGGTCGTTGACCGAGCGGAGCGAGTGGAAACGTGTGGGGTGCGTGGGCGTTTCGACTCGCCGCCGTGCGGCTCGCTCAACGACCGGCGGTGCTGTTCTGGTCGTTGACCGAGCGGAGCGAGTGGAAACGTTCGTGGGGTGGGCGGGGGCGTTTCGACTCGCCGCGGTGCGGCTCGCTCAACGACCGGCGGTGCTGTCCTGGTCGTTGACCGAGCGGAGCGAGTGGAAAC
>MEEK01000051.1 GCA_001724425.1 Microbacterium sp. SCN 70-27 | reverse complement strand
GGTGGGCGCAGTGGACACCATTCACCTACCCGTTCAACATGACTCAGCAACCCGCCTTGTCGATTCCGGTAGGCAACACCTCGCAGGGACTACCGGTCGGCATGCAGATCGTGGGCCCGCGGCACAGCGACGACCTGGTGCTGGCGGTGGGCCATTTCGCCGAACGGGTGCTCGCGGGCTAGGCCCGCGCAAAGGCCAGCTGCTCGCCCTGCACTCCGGTCAGCCACAGATCCTGGCAGGCCGCGGCGATATCGCCCAGCCCCTCTTCGATGGTCGCGAAGACGTTTCCGGGTACCCAGCCGGCATCACCGTTGATCAGCAGGTTGTTCCGGCCGTAGAAGATCGCCAGATCCGTGGCGCCCTGTGCCGAATGCGCTTCCGATCCAGGCTCGTACCCGTAGGCGGGGTCGTAGGACACCGTGGCGGGGTTCGTGGATGCAAGCAGGTGCGAGTGTCCGTCGGCGTGCTGCAGGCCCTCGCCCGTCAGCGTCGTCCGACCCGCGGTCGCGCCCATGATGAACCCGCGGGCCATCTGGTCGCCGGCGGCCCACTGGGCGTCGCCCGTGCGCTGGAAGCCGAACATCGAGTAGAAGATGTACACCGGGATGAGCGGCTCGCCGTGCGTCGAGTAGGCGGTGCCCGTGCCGGTGAACGCGGCCATGGCGCCGGCTTCGTTGATGCCGACGTGCATGATCTGACCCTGCGGGCTCTCCTTGTAGGCGAGGAGCAGCTCACGGTCGACCGAGGTGTAGTTCTGGCCGTTCGGGTTGTAGATCTTCGCGGTCGGGAAGAACGCGTCGAGGCCGAACGTGCGCGCCTCGTCGGGGATGACCGGGACGATGCGGTTGCCGAAGTCCTTCGCACGGAGGAGGTCCTTCAGCAGTCGCACGAACGCCATCGTCGTCGCGATCTCCTGCGTGCCCGAACCCTTCTTCGGCAGCGCGTAGGCGCTGTCGTCGGGAAGGGTGATCGGCACGTGGTGGGTGCGGCGCTCGGGCAGGAACCCGCCGAGGGAGCGACGCTTCTCGACCATGTACTGGATCGTCTCGTCCTCGAGGCCGGGGTTGTAGTACGGCGGGAGGTACGGGTTCTCTTCGAGCTGTGCGTCGCTGATCGGGATGCGCATCGAGTCGCGGAAGTGCTTGAGGTCCTCGAGCGTCATCTTCTTCATCTGGTGGGTCGCGTTGCGGCCCTCGAAGTGGTGACCGAGCCCGTAGCCCTTGATGGTCTTCGCGAGGATGACCGTCGGCTGCCCCTTGTGCTCCGTAGCGGCCTTGTAGGCGGCGAACAGCTTCTGGTAGTCGAGACCGCCGCGGCGGAGCTTGCCCCAGATGTCTTCGTCGGACCAGTCCTTGACCATCGCTGCGGTGCGCTCGTCGCGTCCGAAGAAGTGGTCACGGATGAACTTGCCGTCCTCGGCGCGGTACGTCTGGAAGTCGCCGTCCGGAGTGGTGTTCATGAGGCGGACGAGCGCGCCGTCGGCATCCGCCCGCAGCAGCTCATCCCACCCGCGGCCCCACACGACCTTGATGACGTTCCAACCGGCGCCGCGGAAGAACGCCTCGAGTTCCTGGATGATCTTGCCGTTGCCTCGCACGGGGCCGTCGAGACGCTGCAGGTTGGCGTTGACGACGAACGTGAGGTTGTCGAGGCCCTCGTTCGCGGCGACCTGCAGCTGACCGCGCGATTCGACCTCGTCCATCTCGCCGTCGCCGAGGAAGGCCCACACGTGCGAGTTCGAGAGGTCCTTGATCCCGCGGTTGGTGAGGTACTTGTTCGTCATCGCCTGGTAGATGGCGTTGATCGGGCCGAGACCCATCGACACCGTCGGGAACTGCCAGTAGTCCGGCATGAGGCGCGGGTGCGGGTACGACGGGATGCCGAGCGGCGCCTTGGACTTCTCCTGACGGAAGCCGTCGAGCTGATCCTCGGACAGGCGCCCCTCGAGGAAGGAGCGCGCGTAGATGCCGGGGGAGGCGTGACCCTGGATGAAGATCTGATCGCCGCCGGACTGGTCGTCGAGGCCGCGGAAGAAGTGGTTGAATCCGACTTCGTAGAGCGATGCCGACGAGGCGTAGGTCGAGATGTGTCCGCCGACGCCGATGCCGGGCCGCTGTGCGCGGTGGACCGTGATCGCGGCGTTCCAGCGGATCCAGCGGCGGTAGCGACGCTCCAGCTCCTCGTCACCGGGGAACTCGGGCTCGTTCTCCGGCGCGATCGTGTTGATGTAGTCGGTGACGGGCACCTGCGGCACGTTCAGCTGCAGCTCGTGCGACTTGTGCAGCAGGCTCAGCATGATCTCGCGACCGCGGCCCGCCCCCTTCGCCTCGACGAGCTGCTGCAGGGACTCCGCCCACTCGCCGGTCTCTTCGGGGTCGCTGTCCTGCGGGCCCTGCGAGTACGGATCCTGATCGTTGACAGTCACGGGAGACCTTTCGTCGTCTGGCAGATCGTGCCAGGAATGGGGCTTCGGGAATGCTCGCGCCTCGGCAGTGTTTGTGAGGCTGCGACAACGCATCCCGGATCAGCCTAGTCATATCGGCGCACCAGGGGCGCCGCCGCAGCGAAGGAGATCTCGGGGGCAACGAGGCCGTCGGCAAGCGGCTCCCTCGTCGGGGGCGCCCAACGAGTCGGGTGCACCATCGGTACGGCGCCCGGTGGTGATTGGACACGCGTCGGCCGACGCCGATGGCCCGCCCGGCGACGTTGCGGTGGGCCCTGCCGGGATCGAACCGACGACCTACTGGGTGTAAACCAGTTGCTCTACCAGCTGAGCTAAAGGCCCTGACTGCACGAGTCTACGAGTCCTCGCGGGTCACGACGTGCGGCTGCGCGGGGTTGAGGTACGTGTCGGCATCCTTTCCGAGGCGCGAGTGCCCGCGCGAGTACGAGAAGTAGATCACGAAGCCGATGACCAGCCAGATGAGGAAGCGCAGCCACGTCTCCACCGTCAAGTTCAGCATGAGGTAGGTGCAGATGGCGGCGGAGAGAATCGGGAGAAGCGGGCTCCAGGGCACGCGGAAGCCGCGCTTGAGGTCGGGACGCGTGCGGCGCAGGACGACGACGCCGATCGAGACGAGCACGAACGCGGAAAGTGTTCCGATGTTCACCATCTCCTCGAGCACGCCCACGGGCGTGAAGCCGGCGAGGACCGCCACGACCACGGTGACGATGATCGAGATGATCCACGGGGTCCGTCGCGTCGGGTGCACCTTGGCGAGCGCGCCGGGGAGCAGGTGGTCACGCGACATGGCGAAGATGATGCGCGTGGAGCCGATGAGGAGTGTCAGCACGACGGTCGTGAGCCCCGCCACGGCACCCGCCGAGATGACCGTCGCCATCCAGGCCTGGCCGTGATAGGCGAAGGCATTCGCGAGCGCGGCAGCGGGATCGAGCTCGTCGTACCGGACCATGCCGGTCACCACGAACGCGACCGCGCAGTAGAGCAGGGTGCAGATCGCGAGCGACGCGATGATGCCGATCGGCATATCCCGCTGGGGGTTCTTGGTCTCCTCGGCCGTCGTCGCCACCACGTCGAACCCGATGTAGGCGAAGAAGACGAGCGCCGCGCCCGCGAAGATCCCGCCGACGCCGAAGGCCGTCGGTTCGATTCCCGCCAGGAACTGCAGCAGCGGCTGCGTGAGACCCGTGGCGGTCTCGTGGGGCGTGGCATCCGGAACGAAGGGGGAGTAGTTCGCGGGGTTGATGAACATGATGCCGGCGACGATGACGAAGATGACGATGAACAGCTTCACTCCGACGAGCACGAGATTCACCCGCATCGATTCGCGGATGCCGTAGGTCATGAGCGCACCGAGCACCACGACGAGCACGATCGCCATCACATCGACGACCCCGCCGTACCCGATCGCGGCGGGGATGGGCGCACCGAGTTGCTGCAGCAGCACACCCAGATATGCGCTCCAGCCCTGCGCGACGACGCTCGCACCGAGGAACATCTCGAGGATCAGGTCCCAGCCGATGATCCAGGCGAAAAGTTCGCCCAGAGACGCGTAAGAGAACGTATACGCCGATCCCGACACCGGGACGGTCGACGCGAACTCCGCGTAGCACATGGCCGCGAGGGCGCACGCGATCGCGGCGACGACGAAGCTCACGATGATCGCGGGCCCTGCGACCTCGTGCGCGGCGCGCCCGGTGAGGGTGAAGATGCCGGCACCGATCACGACGCCCACGCCGAAGATCGTGAGATCCAGGGCCGACAGCGACTTCTTCAGCCGGAACTCGGGTTCCTCGGTATCGGCGATGGACCGCTCGATCGACTTCGTTCGCATCACACTCATGGTGTCCTCCGAGACCACGTCGTCAGGCTCCACATGCTAGCGGGCACGCCCGCCGCCGCAAGAGTGCGGTGTCGGCGCTGGGCGGTAGGTTGGAGGCGTGAAAGCAGCCCCCGCAGACCAGCTCGCGCTCACCGAGGTCGCTCGGCTCGACGCGGCGATCCGTTCGAGCGACCACGCGCGACGCAACCCCGAACAGACCACGCGCGTCAACGAGCTCGTCGCCCAGCGCCAGGCCCAGTCCGCCGTGCTGACGGGATTGCTCGGTGACCGCGATGACGTGCGCGCGGAGATCGCACGTCTGGAATCGGATGTCGCCCTCGTCGATGCTCGCGTCGCCCGTGACACGGAACGACTCGCCTCGACGGCGAACGTGAAGGAGGCGCAGGGGCTCGAGCACGAGCTCGCCTCCCTCGCCGCGCGCAAGAGCGCCCTCGAGGACTCCGAGTTGGAACTCATGGAACGCCTCGAGACGGCGGAGGCTTCCGTCGCCGAGCAGGAGGCCGCGATCGCCGCCACGAACGAGGAAGGCGCGCGCGTCAGCGCGGAGGGGAAGGCGGCGGTCGCCGCAGCCACCGCGCTGTGGGAGTCGGCGACGCGCGACCGCGAGGCCGTTGCGGCGAGCATTCCAGCAGAGCTCCTCGCGCTGTACGACCGTCTCGCGGCGCGCGGTGTCGGTGCGGGACTCCTTCACCGCAAGACCTGCGGCGCCTGCCACATGATGCTCTCCGGAACCGACCTGCAGGCCCTTCGGCAGGTGCACGACGACGAGGTCGCGTTCTGCCCCGAGTGCGGCGCGATTCTCGTGCGTACGGAGGAGTCCGGCCTGTGATCCGCGGCGGGCGATGACCGCCGCGCCGCGCTGGCGCGTCGTCGCGCGAGACGGCGAGCAGGTCGTCGTCGTCGACCTCGACGACTCGCGTTCCGAAGTCGCCCGCATCCGCGTTCCGGCCAACGCGTGGCCGGCGCTCGCCTCGGTCGAGGGGGGAGTGGCAACCGGCGACACGACGCGGTGGGTGTGGAACGACACGACACACTGGTATCCGCAGGTGCTCGCCGCGGGGGCCGTCATCGCGCGCTGCCACGATCTGAGGCTGTGCCACGCGATTCTCCGCGACAGCACGATGGTCGTCGGCGCAGACGACCTGCGCGCGGCGACCTCGTGGGATGCCGGCGCCGTCGACACGGCGGGGACCGCGGCCGCCGTCGCGCCGACGCTGTTCGACCTCGAGGCATCCGCGACGCCCGGCGGAGCGGCACTGCCTGCAGACATCGACGCGGTCCTCGCCGAGTTCCGCCGGCAGCAGGATGCCCTGGGAAGCGCGACGGATCCCGCGCGCCTGCGCCTGCTGCTGGCCGCCGAGTCCGCAGGAGCACTACTCGCCGCGGAGCTGCACGCCGCGGGGTTGCCGTGGCGCCGTGGCATCCACGAACAGATCCTCGAGGATGTGCTCGGGGAACGCGGGCCTGCCGGGGGAGTGCCCACCCGGATTCAGGAGGTCGGCGCCGTCGTCCGAGCCGCCCTGGAAGACCCCGCAGCGAGCCTCGATTCGCAACCGAAGCTCTTACGGAGCCTCCATCGCATCGGTGTGATGGCGCAGTCGACGAGCCGGTGGGAGCTCGCGGAGTACGATCACCCCGTCGTCGCGCCGCTTCTGGAGTACAAGAAGCTCACGCGGCTCGCGAGCGCGAACGGGTGGGCATGGCTCGAGGAGTGGGCTCCGGCGGGGAGGTTCCGCCCGGTGTACGTCCCGGGCGGCGTGGTCACCGGCCGTTGGGCGTCGTCGGGCGGCGGGGCTCTCCAGCTTCCGCGCATGCTGCGACCCGCCGTGCACGCCGACGAGGGGTGGATGCTCGTCGTCGCCGACGTCGCCCAGCTCGAGCCGCGGGTCCTCGCAGCGATGGCGGGCGATCTGCAGTTGGCGGACGCCGCGCGCGGGCGCGATCTGTACGACGGCATCGTCTCGAGCGGCACCGTCTCGACGCGCGCCGAGGCGAAAGTCGCGATGCTCGGCGCGATGTACGGAGCGACGACCGGCGACAGCGGGCGGCTCGTCCCCGCGCTGCGCCGGGCCTACCCCCGCGCCATGGCGCTCGTCGACGACGCGGCGCGCGTCGGCGATGACGGGGGAGTCGTCACGACCTGGCTCGGTCGCTCCAGCCCGCCGCCGTCGGAGCGGTGGCGCGAGCTGCAAGGGCAGGCGAGTGACTCGGATGCCTCCGAGGCCGATCAGACCCGCGCCCGACGCGCATCACGCGATCGCGGCCGCTTCACGCGCAACTTCGTCGTCCAGGGCACAGCCGCCGAATGGGCGCTGGCCTGGCTCGCCGGCGTACGGACGGCACTGCAGGAGCTTCCCGACTGCCCGCCGGCAGAGGCCGCCGTGGCATCCGGTGCCGTCTTCTCTCGCCGCGCACATCTGTGCTTCTTCCTGCACGACGAGATCATCGTGCATACGCCCGCCGCGCACGCCGACCGGGTCGCCGAGATCGTGCGCTCCGCCGCTGCGTCTGCGGCGCACCTCCTCTTCGGCGGCTTCCCGATCGACTTCCCGCTGGACCTCCGCATCACGCCGGACGCCGGCAAGGCGTGAGGCACCGTCAGCCGCACGACCCCGATTCGACGGAGACCGTCGGTGTGCTCAGCATCGGAGTGTGCAGCAGGCTCGGTGCGAGGGCGCCCGGGGAGCCCATGATGAAGTGGAAGTCGACGTCGTTGGTCTCCGCCGGCGAGAGATTCACACGAATGAGGCTCGTCGGGCGCCCCGCATCGTCGACATCGACCGAGAGAGCGCGCTTGCCGTTCTTGGTGACTCCGCCGAAGTAGCTGCCCGGTGGCGCGGAGACCGAGATGCTGGTGCCGATGTCGCCGGCGCCGGTTCCGAACAGGCCACGCCCGGTCACGTCGCCCGCCAGCACGTGCTCGGCGTCCGCCGGCGCGGAGCTGGCCATCGTCGCGCGCACGTGCACGTCAGCCCGCCCGTCGGGGCGGCAGACAGCACTGACGATGCTGAGCTCGACGTGGAGATACACGTCCATCTTCCCGCCGGTGCCGTCATTGAGATAGACGGCGAAGGCATCGGGGCCGGCCGCCGCGAGGCGTGCGGACGGTCCACCGAGGCTGGAGACAGACAGGAGTTCCTGCGTGGAGGCATCCGCACTCCACACCGATACGCGCCCTTCGGCGATGGGCGTCGCGAGCGCCGACAGCCACCGCAGGGGATCTATCTGCTGGGTCGACAGCCCCGCGACCGCCGACGACACCGCCGACTGCAGGAAGACCGTCTGCTGGGCGCTGTCCATCGTCGTGTACGGCTCGACGAGCAATCGCTGCACGATGTCATCGCCCGTGAGGATCGTGCCGTCCGGCAGCGTCACCGGGCCGGTCACACGCAGGAGAGCACCGATCGCCGGCACGTCGATGGAGACGACGAGATCCGGTGCGGGGTGGCCGAGGCGCTGCCACCAGGCTGTCGCCAGCGCCGCGGTCTCGGCAAAGTCCGTCGGCATCGACGCGTTCTGCACGAATCTGCCGACGACGTCGCCGTACAGCGCGTCCTGGGCGGCGCTGACGGGCATGATCGGCGACGTGAGGTTCGGGAACATCGAAGAATCGGCCTGGGCGACGAGTTCTGCTTTCCCGTCGGTCACCTGCAGCAGCGCGACCGCGCCGGTGATGCCACCACCCGTGCGAAGCTCGGCACCGTTCTGGAGCAGGACAAGGACCGAACTCGTGCCCTCATCGAGCGATGCGGCGACCGCGGCCGCGGCGCGGGCAGTCGCGACGGACGGGCCGAGCCGGTCGAGCACCTCGCGCATCTGAGCGACCGCCTTCGAGACCGGCCCGGTGAGGTGCGTGGTGTCGATGGATGCCAGGTCGGCCTGCGCCTCGGCGACACCCTCCGTCGCCGGAGCCCACGAGGGTGCCAGACGCCCCAGCGATCCGGCGTCGTCCCCCGTGGTGGTCAGCGCGTGCGCCGCGGGCGCGGCGAGCGTCGCGGCGAGGGTGCCGGCCGCACGGGCGAGCGCGCCGATCGCCGCGACATCTTCGCCGAGGACAGGCATCGCCGATGCGACCGGCCACAGGGGAGTGGACGCCGCGTCGCCTGCCTGTGCGCCGTATCGAGCGACGTCGGCGAGACTCGCCTGCAACGCTCGCAGATCGCCGTTGCCGACGGCATCCATCGCGGTCCGTCCGGCGTCCGCGACGCGCTGCAGGGCACCCGCCGCGTCCCAGACACGCCAGGCCGTCCATCCGAGCGCAGCCACCAACGACACGCCGAGCACCAGTGCTGCCACGATGACGTGGCTGGTGCGGAAGCGGGGTGTCGTTACCCGGCTGGTCATGCCTTCCGGCGTCGAGCGATGAGCACCCCGCCAACGGCGACGAGAGCCACGGCTCCTGCCGCGACACCGAGCGTGCCGGCGATTTCGCCACCCGTCCGCGGAAGCGACGCGGTGGTGATCGACGCCGCGGTTCCCACGGTCGTCGGATCGCTCACACCGCATGCGGGCGTGGCGGCGGGGTATCCGAGCGGCAGGCTGATCTCGGGGTTGACCTTGATCTCCGCGTGGATGTCACCACGGGTCCACCGGAAGTTGCCGTCCGTCTCCCGCCATTCACCGCCCCGGAACTCCCACCCGGGCCAGCCGGCGGCCTTGCCCGCGGCGTCCACCGCAGCCCCTGGCCAGAGCACACGCCCGGACAGCACGCCGTCGACGATGGTCCCAAGCGGAATCGTCGTCGAGTTCGCGCCGTCGGAGAGGATCAGCGCCGCGTCGTGCGACGTGGCGATCCCGTCCGGATCGTTGAGCACGACCGAGAAGTCGATCCACGGAACGTCACGGACGCAGGTCGACGACAGGGTCGATCCCGCCAGTGTCGGATCGTGCGGCTTGACCGGTGTGTAGCTTCCGGCGTCGCCGGAGCCGTCAGACCCCGCTCCGCCAGGTTCTACGGCGAACGCGGCTGCAGGTGCCCCCAGCACCAAGAACGCAGCCGCACAAACAGAAATGATCTTCTTGTGCATTTTTCGGGCCCCCCAGCCCTCACGATCCCTGTCCCCCAGTGAATCGCTTGTCGTCACCGTACCACCCTGCGGGCGGGTTCGCATGGACGCCGTAGAATCGGCTGTGCGAATGGGTCGGCTGGACGGTCGCGTGGCGGGCTTGCCCGCACCGAGGAACGTCCGGGCTCCACAGGGCAGGGCGGTGGGTAACACCCACCCGGAGCGATCCGCGAGACAGTGCCACAGAGAGCAGACCGCCCCGGCATGGCCGGGGTAAGGGTGAAAGGGTGGTGTAAGAGACCACCGGGGGCGTGGTGACACGCCCCGCATGGTAAACCTCGCCCGGAGCAAGGTCAGACAGGGGATGCCGACGCGGCCCGCCGAGTCCCCGGGTAGACCGCTGGAGCGGCACGGCAACGTGTCGCCGAGAGAGATGACCGTCCACGGAGCACCCGCTCCCGGACAGAACCCGGCGTACAGGCCGGCCCATTCGCCCCGTCAGCCGGTGCCCGCAGGCGACGCCCCGTAGTGGCGGCGAACTCTCAGCCGGCGTCGCCGACGGTCAAGGCCGCGGCGCCGATGATGCCGGCGTTGTTTCGGTGAACGGCCGGGATGATCGGCGTGTCGAGCTGCAGCAGCGGCAGGAACTGGTCGGCGTGCTTGGAGACGCCCCCGCCGACGACGAAGAGGTCCGGGCTGAAGAGGAACTGCAGGTGCTGGTAGTAGTCCTGCAGCCGAGCCGCCCACTGCGCCCAGTCGAGGCTCTCGCGCTCCATCGCCGAGTACGCGGCGACAGCCTCGAAGTCCTTCCGCTTGCCCGCGCGCTGGAGGTGCCCGAGTTCCGAGTTCGGGATCAGCACTCCGTCATAGAGCATCGCGGTGCCGATGCCCGTGCCCAGCGTCGTCAGGATCGTGAGGCCTTGCGCTCCGCGGGCAGCCCCGTAGCGCACCTCGGCGATGCCGGCCACATCCGCGTCGTTGGCGAAGTGGATCTCCCGGCCGAGACCCTTCTCGAAGAAGGCTTCGGCCTCGAATCCGATCCAGGCATCCGACACATTCGCCGCCGAGAGCGTCTTCCCATGCTTGACGATCGCGGGGAAGGCCACCCCGAGGGGGACCTCCGCATCCGCCACACCCAGCGTGTCGAGGACCTGCCGCACCGCCGCGAGAACGTCGTCGGGCTCGGCGCCCCGCGGCGTCGCGACCTTGATGCGGTCGCTGAGCAGCGCCCCTTCAGCGAGGTCGACGAGCGCCCCCTTGATGCCGGTACCACCGATGTCCACTCCGACCGCGCGGGTCGCCTTCGTCGTCATGCGTCCAGCCTATCCAGGCAGCGGGGTCCCCTCGTTAGGATCGAGTGATCCATGCGACTCCGCGGAGTCCAGGCGAAAGGGAGCGCGATGTCCAGCGGCGAAGACAAGTTCTGGTACAACCTCACGACGGGCAAGGTGGAACGCGGCTTCGAGTCGCCCGCGATCGACCGGGCGGGCCCGTTCGACACGGAAGAGGAGGCTGCGAACGCGCCTCAGCTGCTCGCCGAGCGCTCGCGCGCATGGGCTGAGGAAGAGGCAGAGGACGACGCCTGACCGCGACACTCGCGGCGTGGCATCCGGCACCCTGCTCGCCCGATAGTCTGGCCTGCACGGGGCTTCTCCCGAAGCCCGACGGCTCTGCGCGATCGCAGGGGAGAGGACGCGATGGACAAGCAGCGTGACTTCGTATTGCGGACGATCGAGGAGCGGGGCGTCAAGTTCGTTCGCCTCTGGTTCACCGATGTCGTCGGCACCCTCAAGTCCGTCGCGATAGCTCCGGCCGAGGTCGAAGGCGCCTTCACCGAGGGCCTCGGTTTCGACGGCTCCGCGATCGAGGGTTTGACGCGCTCGTACGAGTCGGACCTGCTCGCGCACCCCGACCCCACGACGTTCCAGACTCTGCCGTGGCGGGGCGAGATCGACCCGACGGCGCGCATGTTCTGCGACATCACGACGCCCGACGGACAGCCGGCCGTCGCCGACCCACGCCACGTGCTCAAGCGCACCCTCGCGAAGGCGGCGGATGCCGGATTCACGTTCTACACGCACCCCGAGATCGAGTTCTACCTGCTGAAGTCGTCCTCCTTCGGACCCGACGGCCCCGAGCCGGTGGACTCCGCCGGCTACTTCGACAACGTCCCCGGTGGCACGGCGCACGACTTCCGGCGCCGGAGCGTCCGCATGCTCGAAGACCTCGGCATCTCGGTCGAGTACAGCCACCACGAGGGCGGGCCCGGCCAGAACGAGATCGACCTGCGGTACGCGGATGCGCTCGCGACGGCCGACAACATCATGACGTTCCGCACGGTCGTGAAGGAGGTGGCGATCGAGCAGGGCGTGTACGCCACATTCATGCCGAAGCCCCTCTCGGGCAAGCCCGGCAGCGGCATGCACACCCACATGTCGCTGTTCGAAGGCGACCGGAACGCGTTCTACGAAGAGGGCGGTCAGTACCAGCTCTCGCAGACGGGCCGCCAGTTCATCGCGGGCCTTCTCACCCACGCGAACGAGATCGCCGCCGTGACGAACCAGTTCGTCAACTCCTACAAGCGCCTCTGGGGCGGCGACGAGGCCCCGAGCTTCATCTGCTGGGGTCACAACAACCGCTCGGCGCTCGTACGCGTGCCGATGTACAAGCCCAACAAGGGTCAGTCCACGCGCGTCGAGTACCGCGCTCTCGACTCCGCCGCGAACCCGTACCTCGCGTACGCGCTCATGCTCGCCGCGGGTCTGAAGGGCATCGAAGAAGGCTACGAGCTGCCGCCTGAGGCGGAGGACAACGTCTGGTCGCTGACCGACTCGGAGCGGCGCGCCCTCGGGTACGCGCAGCTGCCCGCGAGCCTCGACCACGCGCTCGAGTACATGGAGGAGTCCGAGCTCGTCGCGGAAACGCTGGGGGAGCAGGTCTTCAATTACGTGCTGCTCAACAAGCGCCGCGAATGGCAGGAGTACCGCGCGCAGGTCACGCCGTTCGAGCTGAAGAGCAACCTCGAGATGCTCTGAGCCCGCGATGTCGGCCGGCGAACGCACATCCGTCCGGACCGTGCTCGCGCGGGACGGCTTCGGTGACATCGGCGAGGCCGACACGCTGCTGAGCGAGTTGGCCGATGCGTTGGCGATCCCGCGCGCGACGATCCTGGACGGCGCGGATGGCGCGGCGGACCCCGACGCCGCGCTGGCGGGTCTCGCGCGGATCGTGCGCCGCAATCCGACAGCTGTGGCCGACGCCCTCCCACGCGTGGGACGCGTCCTCTGGCTGCTCCTCGGCGCGTCGACGGGCTTCGCCGACTTCTACCTCCGCCACCCCGCTGAGCTCGCCCACATCCCCGAACCCGGCGAACGACTCCCGACCGAGAGCGAGCTCGTCGAAGAGCTTCTCGACGCCGTGGGTGCGGATGCCGAGGGGTTCGCTTCGAGCGGCGACGAAGCCGCGTGGGTCGCACTGCGCGTGCGCTACCGACGTCTGCTGGCGCGGATCGCGGCATATGATCTCGGCTCCGACGACCCCGTCGAGGTGCTGCCCGCCGTCGCCGCCGCGCTGGCGGATGCCGCGGGTGCGGCGCTCGAGGCATCCCTCGCTGTTGCGCGCACTCGCGTCTCCGGGGGCGGTGGCCCCGGCCTCTTCCCGCGCGATCAGGTCGCCGCGACGCAACTCGCCATCATCGGGATGGGCAAGACCGGCGCCCGCGAACTGAACTACGTCAGCGATGTGGACGTGATCTTCGTCGGCGGGGCATCCGAAGAACTCATCGAGCAGGTGGGGGAGAGCCGTGCGATCGACATCGCGACGCGCCTCGCTGTGCAGACGATGCGCGGCATCTCCGGCATGGAGATCGAGCCGCCGCTCTGGGAGGTCGATGCCAATCTGCGCCCCGAGGGCAAGCAGGGTGCACTCGTCCGGAGCCTCGATTCCCACCTGTCGTACTACGACCGATGGGCCAAGAGCTGGGAGTTCCAGGCACTCCTGAAGGCGCGCCCGCTCGCCGGCGATCGCATGCTCGGAGAGGCATACGTCGCCGCCGTCCAGCCCAAGGTCTGGACGAGCGCCGCCCGGGAGAACTTCGTCGACAACGTGCAGCGGATGCGCGAGCGCGTCACGGAGTTCATCCCCGCCGCCGAGGCGCCGTACCAGCTGAAGCTCGGGCCGGGGGGCATCCGGGACATCGAGTTCACCGTCCAGCTGCTGCAGCTCGTGCACGGACTCGCCGACGACCGCATCCGTCAGCGCGGGACGCTGGATGCCCTCGAAGCCCTCGTCAGCGAGGGGTACATCGGCAGGAGCGACGCAGCGGCGTTCGCCCGCGACTACCGCATGCTCCGCGTACTCGAGCATCGTGTCCAGTTGCGCGATCTGCGTCGCACCCACCTCATGCCCCAGACGCCCGACGGCCTGCGTGTGCTGGCGCGCGCGTCGCGGCTCGCCCCCGACGGCGACGGCGTGTGGCAGCTCTGGGAGGGCATCAAGCGCGAGGTCCGCGAGATCCACGTGCGGCTGTTCTACCGCCCGCTCCTGTCCGCTGTCGCGGCCCTGCCCGCCGACGAGCAGCAGCTCTCCACGGCGCAAGCGCACGACCGCCTCGCGGCGATTGGCTTCCGCGACCCTGCCGGGGCGCTACGCCACATCGGGGCACTCACGGGCGGGCTGAGCCGCAAGGCGACGATCCAGCGCCACCTCATGCCGGTGATGATCCGCTGGTTCGCCGACGGCGTCGATCCCGACTACGGGCTCCTCGCGTTCCGCCGCGTGAGCGAACGACTCGGCGACACTCCCTGGTTCCTGCGGACCCTCCGCGACTCGTCCGGCGCCGCCGAGCGTCTCGCGAGGGTGCTCTCCGGTTCGCGCTATATCGGCGAGTTGATGGAGTGGATCCCCGAGTCCGTCGCGTGGCTCGACGCGGAGGATCAGCTGCGGCCGCGCCCTGGCGTCGCGCTGCAGGACGAGGCGCGCGCGATCCAGACGCGCCACACGAACATCGCCGATGCGATGAACGCCGTGCGCGCGCTCCGCCGGCGCGAACTCCTGCGCCTCGCGTTCGGAGCGGTTCTCGGCCGCCTGACGATCGACGAACTGGCTGATGGCCTCACGACGGTGAGCGAGGTCACGATCCAGGCGACGCTGCGCGCGGTGCGCCGCGAGGTCGTGCCCCCGGAGGATGCCGCGCTGGACTTCTCCGTCATCGCGATGGGGCGCTTCGGCGGCGGGGAACTCGGCTTCGGCTCGGATGCCGATGTGCTCTACGTGTACGACGCGAACGGGCTCGATCAGCACCGGGCGCACCAACTCGCGCTTCAGCTCGTCGCGGGCCTGCGCACGTACTCGGAGGACCACCGCGTCCCCTTCGACCTCGACGCCGATCTGCGTCCGGAGGGGCGCAACGGGCCGCTCGTGCGATCGCTCGAGTCCTATGCCGAGTACTACCGGCGGTGGTCGCTGTCGTGGGAGGCGCAGGCACTCCTGCGCGCCCGCGGCGTCGCCGGGAGCGTCAAGCTCATCCAGCGTTTCATTACGCTCGCAGACGGAGTGCGCTACCCGAGCGCCGTCGCGGTGCAGGATCTCCGCGAGATCAAGCGCATCAAAGCTCGCGTGGAGAACGAGCGGCTGCCGCAGGGCGTCGACCGCTCGCGCCACCTGAAGCTCGGCCCCGGCGGACTCAGCGACGTGGAATGGCTCGTGCAGCTCATCCAGCACGAGCACGCCCACCGGATCTCCGGCCTGCAGACGACGTCCACGCTCGACGCCCTCGAGGCCGCACGCGAGGCGGGGCTCGTGCCCGATGCCGCGGCCGCGCGCCTGTCCGAGTCGTGGCGCCTCGCGAGCCGCCTCCGCTCGGCGAACACCCTGCTGTCGGGTCAGACGAGCGACGCGCTGCCCACCGACCGGGCGAAGCTCGACGGCATCGGCCGGCTCCTGGACTACCCGGAGCGCTCCGCGACCCTCGTCGAAGAGGAGTGGCTGCGCACGGCGCGTCGCGCGCGACGCGACTTCGAGCGCCTGTTCTACGGGTGATCGCCTGCCGCACATGCGGAACGCCCCGGCATCCGAAGCGGGATGCCGGGGCGTTCCGGGTGAGGTGATCAGACCCCGAAGTACAGCTCGTACTCGAACGGGTGCGGGCGCGCCGCGAGCGGCTTGATCTCGTTCTCGATCTTGTACTCGATCCAGGTCTCGATGAGCTCCGGCGTGAACACGCCGCCCGCGAGCAGGAACTCGTGGTCGGCGCGCAGCGCCTCGAGCGAGTCGAGCAGCGAGTTCGGAACCTGCGGGATGTTCTTCGCCTCCTCGGGGGGAAGCTCGTACAGGTCCTTGTCGACCGGCTCGTGCGGCTCGATGCGGTTCTTGATGCCGTCGAGGCCCGCCATCATCTGCGCGGCGAAGGCGAGGTAGGGGTTGCCCGAGGCATCCGGCGCGCGGAACTCGATGC
>MEEK01000050.1 GCA_001724425.1 Microbacterium sp. SCN 70-27 | reverse complement strand
GAACGCGAAGCCCTTCACCGTGGCATCCGCCAGGATGTACAGCACGACGGCGGCGAGGATGTTGATCGACTTCGAGATGTAGATCGTGCGCTTCGCGCGACCCCAGCCGTCTTCCACGGCGCCCGTGATCGACTTGCCGTCGCGCAACTCGTCACGGATGCGCTCGAAGTACACGATGAACGAGTCGGCGGTGAAGCCGATCGTGACGATGAGGCCCGCGACGCCGGCAAGGGACAGGCGGAAGCCCATGCGCCACGCGAGGATGCACAGCGTGATGTACGTGAGGACGCCCATGACGCCGAGCGACGCGATGATGACGAACCCGAGCGCGCGGTAGACGACGAGTGAGTAGATCGCGACGAGCGCGAGCCCGATGAGACCCGCGATGAGTCCGATCTGCAGCTGCTGCGAACCGAGCGTCGCGGAGATCGAGTTGGTGCCCTTGACCTCGAAGCTGAGCGGCAGGGCGCCGTACTTCAGCTGGTCGGCGAGCGTCTTCGAGCTGTCCTGCGTGAACGAGCCGCTGATCTGCGGCTTGCCGTCGGTGATGACGCCGTTCATCGTCGGAGCCGAGATCACCTGGCCGTCGAGGACGAAGGCGAACTGGTTCCGCGGGGTGGTGCCCGCCTGGGTGAACGCGTAGAGACGCTTGCTGACGTCGGCGAAGACCTTAGCCCCGTCACCGTCGAACACGACTTTGACGACCCACTGGCCGGTCTGCGAGTTCATGCCGGCCGAGGCATCCGTGATCGAGGAGCCGTCCAGCTCGACCGGGCCGAGCAGGTATTTCGCGGTGCCGCTCGGGTCGCAGGCGATGAGCGGCTGGTCCTTGGGCTGCTCCGCCGGGTCGTTCGTCGGGTTCGCGCAGTCGTACGCGAGGAACTCGGCCTGCAGCTTCGGAGTGACCCAGTTGAGGTCACTGCCGTCGGTGGGCGCGGCCGACGGTGTCGCTGCGAGCGTCGGATCCGGAGTCGGGTACGGCGTCTGCTTGCCGTCCTCGCCGACGAAGGAGGTGCTCGCCGCCGTCGTGTAGAGCACGGCCCGCAGCTGCATTTGGGCGGATGCCGCGATGCGATCACGTGTCTCGTCGTTGGCGGGGCCCGGGATCTGCACGACGATCTCGTTGTTCGACTGGGTCGTGATGTCGGTCTCACCGACGCCAGACGCGTCGACGCGCTGGCGGATGATCGACACGGCCTGCTTCATCTGGTCCGCCGAGGGCGCAGTGCCATCGGGCGTCTTCGCGACCAGGGTGATCTGCGTGCCGCCCTGCAGATCGAGTGCGAGCTCGGGTACCCAGGAGCTGGCGGGGTTTCCGGCGGCATCCTTGAAGACGAATGCGCCGAGGGCGTTGATGCCGAACAGCAGGGCGATGATCGCGAGCAGGCCGGTCAGTGCGCGCCAGGCATGACGCACAGGGGTGGGTGTGGCCACGGAGGGTCAGCTTTCTTCGTCGAAACCGCGCGGACGCGGCGGGAGGTCAGGCCTTCGGCGCGTCGCCGGGCTCGGTGTCGGATGTCGCGGCGGCGCGGTCCTCGGTGATCGAGCGGATCTCACCGTCGGCCACGTCCGCCGTGTACTCGGCCTGGTCGGCCTCCGCCTCGATGAAGTCGTCTTCCGTGACGGGCTCGTCTTCGACCGTGCGCAGGATCGCCTGGCTGTGCACCTCGACCTCGACGCCCGGGGCGAGCTCGACGCGCACCGGCTTGGAGAGGTCCTCGCCGTCGAACTCGACGAGCGTGCCGTAGAGGCCGCCCTGCAGCAGAACCTTGACGCCCGGCACCATCGCGCGCTGCTTGGCCTCCTGCTCCGCCTTCACTCGCTGGGCGCGGCGGCGCGAGCTCCAGAACATGAAGACGAGGAGCGCTGCCATCGCGACGAGCAGCAGGATGTCCATGGGCATGAGGTACGACCTTTCGGGTGCCGCGCTCGGAGCGCGAAGAAGGACGGCAGGCCTTCGACAGGCGCAGGAACCGACCTTGAGCGATTATAGGTCATCGAATCTCAGGGCTTCCCCGGGCTGGGGGACGCGCAGGTGAACGTACGCCTCGGGCGTCGCGATGCGGCCACGGGGGGTGCGTCCGAGGAATCCGATGCGGACGAGGTACGGCTCGACGACCGATTCGATGGTCTCCGCCTCCTCGCCGACGGTGACGGCGAGCGTGCTGAGGCCGACGGGCCCGCCGCGGAACCGGCGCACGACGGCGTCGAGCACGGCACGGTCGAGACGATCGAGGCCGATCGCGTCGACGTCGTACAGGTCGAGCGCCGCGGAGACGTCGTGTTCCGTCGCCGCTCCCCCGCGCCGCCCGGACGCGGCATCCGACTCTCCGCCGCCGTGCACGATGACGTAGTCGCGGACGCGCCGGAGGAGGCGGTTCGCGATGCGGGGAGTTCCGCGCGAGCGTCGTGCGATCTCGTCGCGTGCCGCCGCCGGAACGTCGACGCCCAGCACGGCCGCCGATCTCGCCACGACCCGCTCGAGTTCCTCGGGTTCGTAGTACTCCAGGTGCGCGGTGAAGCCGAACCGGTCGCGCAGCGGGTTGGGCAGGAGCCCGGAACGCGTCGTCGCCCCGACCAGGGTGAACGGCGCGAGATCGAGCGGGATGCTCGTGGCGCCGGCGCCCTTTCCGACCATGATGTCGATGCGGAAGTCCTCCATCGCGAGATAGAGCATCTCCTCCGCCGACCGCGCCATCCGGTGGATCTCGTCGATGAAGAGCACTTCGCCCGGGACGAGGCTCGACAGCAGCGCCGCAAGGTCGCCGGCGTGCTGGATCGCAGGCCCCGACGACAGTCGCAGGGGGCGCCCGCTCTCGTGCGCGACGATCATCGCGAGGGTCGTCTTGCCGAGCCCCGGGGGGCCCGACAGCAGGATGTGGTCCGGCGGGCGCTGCTGGATGCGTGCGGCGTCCAGCAGTAGCTGGAGCTGGCCGCGCACCTTCTGCTGCCCGACGAAGTCGGCGAGCGATGTAGGTCGGAGCGCGCCCTCGACCGCGAGTTCGGTGTCGTCCTCGGGTGCAGCCGGGTCACGCGCGAGATCGTCAGACACCGGCACGCTCCGTCCGGCTCGGTCCGAGCTGCGCGAGCGCGAGCTTCAAGAGTGCCGGCACGGACGCGAGATCGGATGCCTCGGCATCCCCCGCGATCTCGTGCACGGTCTCCGCACTCACCCGCTCGCTCCAGCCGAGCGCGACGAGCGCCGCAACGACCTGCCCCGCGATCGCGGCCTGACCCGCTCCCCCCGCGGGCGAGGTGGCGACTGCCGGTGCGTGCAGCTTGCCCGCGAGCTGCACGACGATCAGCTTCGCCGTCTTGGGGCCGATGCCCGAGACGCGACGGAACGGCGCATCGTCCTCCGCCGCGACCGCCTCGGCGATCTGACTGACGGACAGGGCGGACAGCACGCCAAGCGCGGACTTCGGCCCGACGCCCGAAACGCTCAGGAGGAGCACGAAGGTGTCCAGCTCGTCGCGCTCCGCGAAGCCGTAGAGCGACAGGGCGTCCTCGCGCACGACGAGGTTGGTGTGCAGCAGGGTCTCATCGCCAACGTGCAGCGCGCGCGCCACCTGGGCGGTCACCGCGACGGAGAAGCCGACACCGCCGACCTCGACGATGGCCGACTCGGCGTCGACGTGGAGCACGCGGCCGCGCAGCGAGGAGATCATGCCGTCAGCCTACGGGCAGATTCGGACGTTTGTTCGAGCGACACGCGCCGCACCGCCGGTGGGCTCGCACGGCGGGCGCCTGCCGTCAGCGACGCGCCGCGCGCTCGGCATCGGCCCACGCGCGCTGCGCAGGGGTGAGCGCCCCGGTCGCACCGCCGGCCCCGCCCGGCGCGCCCCGCCGCCAGGCGTGGCACAGGGCGATCGCGAGGGCATCCGCGGCATCCGCCGGCTGCGGAAGCGTATCGAGGCGCAGGACGCGCGCGACCATCGTCTGCACCTGCAGCTTGTCGGCCGACCCGTAGCCGGTGATCGCGGCCTTCACCTCGGACGGGGTGTGGGTCTGTGCAGGGAGGCCATTCTCCGCCGCCAGCAGCAGGGCGACGCCGCTCGCCTGTGCGGTGCCCATGACGGTGCTCCGGTTCTGCTGCGCGAAGACGCGCTCGACCGCCACGACGTCCGGCCGGTGTTCGGCGAAGATGTGGCGAAGACCTGCGGCGATCGTCGCCAGCCGCTCGCCGACGGGGAGCGCGGGGTCCGAGCGGACCACGCCCACATGCACGAGCGATGCGGACCGATCGGCACGCACATCGACGACGCCGACGCCGCAGCGGGTGAGGCCGGGGTCGATGCCGAGAACGCGAAGAGCGGATGCCACTCCCCTACGCTAGGCGCCGGGGCGAGGCATCCGCTCCAGAAACGCGGGCTTACTCGTCCTCTTCGAGTTCGGCCTGCACGTCGGCCGACAGGTCGAAATTGCTGAAGACGTTCTGCACGTCGTCGCTGTCTTCGAGGGCGTCGATGAGCCGGAAGACCTTGCGCGCCGTGTCGGCGTCGATCTCGACCTTGAGGTTCGGCACGAACTCCACGTCGGCGGACTCGTACTCGAGACCCGCGTCCACGAGCGCCGAGCGCACGGAGACCAGGTCGGTCGCCTCGGTGATGACCTCGAAGCCGTTGGCGTGCGGCTCGATCTCCTCGGCGCCGGCGTCGAGCGCCGCCATCATGACGTCGTCCTCGGTCGTGCCCTCGCCGGCGACGACGATGACGCCCTTGCGGCTGAAGTTGTAGGCGACCGAACCGGGGTCGGCGAGGGTTCCACCGTTGCGGGAGAGCGCCGTGCGCACCTCCGCGGCGGCGCGGTTCTTGTTGTCGGTCAGACACTCGATCATGAGTGCGACGCCGTTCGGTCCGTAGCCTTCGTACATGATCGAGGTGTACTCGACCGACTCGCCGCCGATTCCGGCGCCGCGCTTGACGGCACGGTCGATGTTGTCCTTCGGCACCGAGGTCTTCTTCGCCTTCAGCACCGCGTCGTACAGGGTCGGGTTTCCGGCGAGGTCAGGGCCGCCGAGCTTCGCGGCGACTTCGATGTTCTTGATGAGCTTCGCCCACGACTTGGCACGGCGCGAGTCGATGACGGCCTTCTTGTGCTTGGTCGTGGCCCATTTGGAGTGTCCGGACATGAACGCCAGTTTACTGCGGCCGCGCGCGTGCGCTCAGCCGTGGATCTTCTGGAGCGTCCGGAGGTTCCGCGTCGTGGTCGTCGCCTTGTACCGCGACTTCGCGAGGAGCTTGGCAAAGGGCGTGTCGACCGAGCGCCCCTTCGCGGGGCTCCAGTAGATGACACCGGCGCCGAGCGCCGTCGGGTCTTCGTCGCGGTCGGCGGACGCCGCGGCATCCGCCAGTTCGTCGTGCACCTCTTCGATCGAGCAGAAGATCACGTACGGCTGGCGGGCGGCGTCACCCGCATCGAAGGGATACCCGTCGATCGCCGCCGAGAGTTCGTCGAGTGTCGCGAGGACGATCCAGGCGTCGTAGTCGAACCGCTCGCGCAGCGCCTTCTCGATGGTCGCTTTGAGCATCGCGCGGGCGGAGGCCGGGGCATCCGTGTCGAAGCGCACGTTGCCGCTCGCGAGCACCGTCTTCACCGCGTGGAAGCCGAGCGCCTCGCGGAACAGCTCGGCGAGCTCCGTGCTGCGGATCGTGATGCCGTTGACGTTCACGCCCCGCAGGAGCGCCACCCAGGTCGTCATGGCAGCACGCTACCGCCGGGCACGGACACCGTGGACGGCCTGTCGGGCCGGTGGTGCGTCCGGGCGGTTCACGCCGCCCGCACGGACCCGAGGAACAGTTCGTGGAAGCGGGTGTCGCCGGACACCTCGGGGTGGAATGCCGTGCCGAGCAGGTTCCCCTGCCGCACCGCGACGATGCCGCCGCCGAGCTCTGGCGGCAGGGCGGCGAGCGTCTCCACCTGCGCGCCCGTGGCGGTCACGAGCGGTGCGCGGATGAATGCGGCATGGGCGGGCGCGTCGAACCCGGCGACATCGAGGTCGGTCTCGAACGACTCGACCTGCCCGCCGAAGGCGTTCCGCCGCACGGCGATGTCCAGGCCGCCGAAACTCTCCTGTCCGTCGATCGGGTTCTCGATGCGGCCCGCGAGGAGGATGAGCCCCGCGCACGTGCCGTACACGGGCATTCCCGCGGCGATCGCCGCGCGGATCGGCTGCTGCATGCCGAAGGCGCGGGACAGCTTGTCGATGACGCTCGACTCGCCGCCCGGTAGGACGAGACCGCCGACCGCGGCGAGCTCGTCGGGGCGGCGTACGAGGGTGACCTCGGCCCCGAGCCCGCTCAGGACGCGGACGTGCTCGCGCACGTCGCCCTGGAGGGCCAGAACGCCGACACGAGCCGTCATGCCGGTGCCGCCTTCCGCGCCCGCGTGCTGCGGCTCTCCCAAACCGCAGGAGCGGGTGTGACTCGACCCGCCCTGCGGGCGGTTTCAGTTGACATCAGTCACATCCGCTCCTGCGGTTTGGCGAGCACCCCGCGTGGATCGCGACCTCGCTGCGGCCCGGGAGGCCCGCATGGCGGCCGTGGTGGTCACCAGCCGCGCTCGGCGAGGCGGTGCGGCGCGGGCAGATCGGTCACGTTGATGCCGACCATCGCCTCCCCGAGCCCTCGCGAGACCTCGGCGATGACCTTCGGGTCGTCGTAGAACGTGGTCGCCCTGACGATCGCGGCGGCGCGAGCCGAGGGGTTCCCACTCTTGAAGATGCCCGAGCCGACGAACACGCCGTCGGCGCCGAGCTGCATCATCATCGCCGCATCGGCGGGGGTCGCGACGCCGCCCGCGACGAACATGACGACGGGGAGCGTCCCCGTCTCGGCGATCTCCGCGACGAGCTCGTACGGCGCCTGCAGCTCCTTCGCGGCGACGAACAGCTCATCCTTCGGGAGGGTGGTCAGGGCGGCGACCTCGCCGCGGATCTTGCGGATGTGCTTCATCGCCTCCGAGACATCCCCCGTGCCCGCCTCGCCCTTGGAGCGGATCATCGCCGCGCCCTCGTTGATGCGGCGGAGCGCCTCGCCGAGGTTCGTCGCACCGCACACGAAGGGCACGGTGAAGCCCCACTTGTCGATGTGGTTGACGTAGTCGGCGGGCGAGAGTACCTCGGACTCGTCGATGTAGTCGACGCCGAGCTCCTGCAGTACCTGCGCCTCGACGAAGTGACCGATGCGGGCCTTCGCCATGACGGGGATCGAGACGGCGTCGATGATGCCGTCGATCATGTCGGGGTCGCTCATCCGAGAGACGCCGCCCTGAGCGCGAATGTCGGCGGGCACCCGCTCGAGTGCCATGACGGCGACCGCCCCGGCATCCTCGGCGATCTTGGCCTGGTCGGGGGTGACGACGTCCATGATGACGCCGCCTTTGAGCATCTCGGCGAGGCCGCGCTTGACGCGGGAGGATCCGGTGGCGGGCGTGGACATGGCGGCTCCTTGAGAGGCGGTGAGGGGATGTGCGGGCTGGGCACGGTTTGACCTAGGCCAAAAGGTAGCATGGCCTGTCACGTACGATCGACGAGGAGAGGGAGGGTGACGATGGTCATCACCGGCGCGACGGCGACCGAGATCGCCGACAGCGTGCGGCGCCAGGTCGAGCGCGGGCAACTTCCGCCGGGTGCCGCACTGCCACCTGTCCGCACCCTCGCGGAAGACCTCGGCGTCAACCGCAACACCGTCGCCGCCGCCTACCGACTGCTCACTCAAGCAGGGCTCGTCGAGGCGCGCGGCCGCGCCGGCACACGAGTCGCCGACCGTGCCCCCGTCGCCCAGGAGGGCTTCGCCGCGGGAAACGTCCTCCGCGACATCGGCACCGGCAACCCCGACCCGACGCGGATCCCCGACCCGTCGGCCGCGCTCGGCCGCATCGCGTCGCGGCCCGTCCTCTACGGCGAGCCGGTCATCGACCGCGATCTCGAGGCGTGGGCGACGGAGTGGATGGCCGCGGCGGTCGGCCCCGACCGACCGTTCCGGCTGACGGTCACCGGCGGGGCATCCGACGCGATCGAGCGCCTCCTCGCGCAGACTCTCACGCGCGACGACGCCGTGGCGCTCGAAGAGCCGTGCTTTCTCGCGAGCCTCAACACCGTGCGGCTCGGCGGGTACCGGCCGATCCCCGTCCCCGTGGATGCCGAGGGGATGACCCCCGATGGGCTTCGCACGGCGCTGGATGCCGGGGCGCGTGCCGTCGTGTGCACACCCCGCGCTCAGAACCCGACGGGGGCCAGCATCTCCCCCGCGCGTGCGGAGGAGCTGCGCGCCGTGCTCGCGGAGCACCCGTTCGTCCTCGTGATCGAGGATGACCACTTCTCGCTGCTGTCGTCCCAGCCGTACCACTCCGTGATCGGCCCCGAGCACCGCCGGTGGGCGCTCATCCGCTCGGTGTCGAAGTTCCTCGGGCCCGACATGTGCCTCGCCGTGACAGCGTCGGACCTCGACACCGCGGAGCGGCTCGCGCGCCGCCTCAACCCCGGGTCGCAGTGGGTCAGCCACCTGCTGCAGCGGCTCGGACATGCGCTGCTCACCGACCCGCGCGCTGTCGCCGCGGTCGCCGACGCCGGGCGCCACTACGCCGATCGCAACAGTGCCGCCGCCGCCGCGCTCACTGCGGCCGGGATTCCCGTCACCGCCGGCGACGGGCTGAGCCTGTGGGTGCCGCTCCCGACGCCCGCCCGCGGGGTGACGGAGCAGCTGATGCGGCGCGGATGGCTGGCGCGGCCGGGCGACGAGTTCGCCGTCGGCGACGAGACTATCGCACGGCACCTTCGGCTCACGGTGCACGACCTGTCCGACGCGGAGCTCGCGCGTCTGGCATCCGACCTCGCGGACGCCGTCGGCGCCGCCACGACCACGAAAGCAGGATGATCGCGTGAAGATCCTCTCGATCCAGTCCGCCGTCGCGTACGGCCACGTCGGCAACTCGGCGGCGGTGTTCCCCCTTCAGCGCATCGGCGTGGAGGTGATGCCGGTGTACACGGTGAACTTCTCCAACCACACGGGCTACGGGGCCTGGCGCGGGCCGCTGATCTCCCCCGACGACGTGCGCGACGTGATCCTCGGGATCGAGGAGCGCGGCGTCTTCGGCGAGATCGACGTCGTCCTGAGCGGCTATCAGGGCAGTGAAGGAATCGCGGATGTCATCCTCGACACGGTCGCGCGGGTGAAGGCCGCGAATCCGGATGCCGTGTACGCGTGCGACCCCGTGATGGGCAACGCCAAGAGCGGGTGCTTCGTCGCGCCGGCGATTCCGGTGCTGCTGCGTGAGCGGGTTGTGCCGGCCGCCGACATCATCACCCCGAACCAGTTCGAGCTGGGGTTCCTGACGGAGACGGAGCCGTCCGACCTGGCATCCACGCTCGCGTCGGCCGACGCGGCGCGGGCGATGGGGCCGTCGACCGTGCTCGTCACGAGCGTCGAGCGCCCCGACCAGCCCGCGGACACGATCGAGATGCTCGCCGTGACGCCCGACGGTGCGTGGATCGTGCAGACGCCGCGCATCCCGATGAAGGCGAACGGCTCGGGCGATGTCACGGCGGCGCTGTTCACCGCGCACTACCGCGCGACCGGCGATGCGGCGGATGCCCTGGCGAAGACCGTCTCGAGCGTGTTCGACCTGCTGACTCTCACCCACGAGTCCGGCCAGCGTGAGTTGCAGCTCGTCGAGGCCCAGGAGTTCTACGCCCACCCCCGCGCCCAGTTCCCCGTCACCCGCGTGCGCTGACCCCGGCGTGCGCCCGGCCGGGGCCTATCACCGAGACGCAACCCACCGCCCGAGAAACCACGGTGCCTCGGGCGGCAGGTTGCGTCTCGGTGGATGGGGGCCGGATCAGCCCGAGCGGGTCAGGCGGGCCAGGCGGATGCCACGGCCTCGCGCACCTCGCCGAGGAGCTGCGGCAGGGCCTTCGTGCGGGCGATGATCGGGAAGAAGTTCGCGTCGGATGCCCAGCGCGGCACGACATGCTGGTGCAGGTGCTCGTCGACGCCCGCGCCGGCGACTGCACCCTGGTTCATCCCGATGTTGAACCCGTCGCAACGCGACACCTCCCGCAGCACGCGCATCGCGGTCTGCGTGAGCGCACCGATCTCGGCGATCTCTTCGGGTGTGGCCTGGTCGTACGTCGCAATATGGCGGTACGGGCATACGAGCATGTGACCCGAGTTGTACGGGAACAGGTTCAGGAGCACATACGACGTCACGCCCCGGTGGACGATGAGCCCATCGGCATCCGACTTCTCCGGAGCGGCGCAGAACGGGCATCCGCTCCCCCGCAGCGCGTCGGCGCCCGTGTTGATGTATGCCATCCGGTGCGGCGTCCACAGCCGCTGGAAGCCGTCGGGGGCGCCGGCGAACTCGGAGGCCTCTTCGAGCCGCGCGTCGCCGCCGTCCCCCGCGGTCATGCCAGGTCCTCCGCGGTGTTCACGAGCAGCTTGCCCGAGATCGCGGCGAGGATCTTGTCGACGGCCTCATCGACCGGGATGCCGTTCGTCTGAGATCCATCGCGGAAGCGGAACGACACGGTGCCCGCCGAGCGGTCCTGCTCGCCGGCGATGAGCTGCAGCGGCACCTTCTGGGTCGTGTGGGTGCGGATCTTCTTCGGCATCCGGTCGTCGGAGTGGTCGACCTCGGCGCGCACGCCCGCCTGACGCAGGCGCGCGACGATCTCGTCGAGGTACGGCGCGAACTCGTCTGCGACCGGGATGCCGACGACCTGCACGGGCGCGAGCCACACCGGGAACGCCCCCGCGTAGTGCTCGAGCAGGATCGCGAAGAACCGCTCGACCGACCCGAACAGCGCCCGGTGGATCATGACGGGGCGGTGCTTCTCGCCGTCGGGCCCGGTGTACTCGAGCTCGAAGCGCTCGGGCTGGTTGAAGTCGAGCTGGATCGTCGACATCTGCCACGTCCGGCCGATCGCATCGCGCGCCTGCACGGAGATCTTCGGTCCGTAGAACGCGGCGCCGCCCGGGTCGGGCACGAGTTCGAGACCGGATGCCTCGGCGACTTCGCGCAGCGTCTCGGTCGCCTCGCTCCAGAGGCGATCCTCGCCGATGAATTTCGGGTTGCCGTCCTCCTTCGTGGACAGCTCCAGGTAGAAGTCGTTCAGCCCGTAGTCGCGCAGGGTCTGCAGCACGAAGTCGAGCGAGTGGGTGAGCTCGCCCTTCACCTGGTCGGCCGTCACGTAGATGTGGGTGTCGTCCTGGGTCATCCCCCGCACGCGCGTGAGGCCCGACAATGTTCCGCTCTTCTCGTAGCGGTACACCGAACCGAACTCCGACAAGCGCAGCGGCAGCTCACGGTAGGAGCGTCCGCGCGAGCGGAAGATCAGGTTGTGGAACGGGCAGTTCATGGGCTTCAGGTAGTACTCCTGGCCCTCGCGGCTCACGTGTCCGTCGGCATCCACGACCTCGTCGAGCACCATCGGGGGGTACATGCCGTCGGCGTACCACTGCAGATGGCCGCTCGTCATGAACAGGTCGCCCTTGGTGATGTGCGGCGTGTTGACGACTTCGTACCCGCTCGCGAGCAGGCGCTCGCGCATGTAGCGCTCGATCTCGTATCGGATGATGCCGCCCTTGGGGTGGAACACCGACAGGCCCGGACCGATCTCGTCCGGGAACGAGAACAGGTCGAGCTCCTTGCCGAGCTTGCGGTGGTCGCGCTTGGCGGCCTCCTCGAGGCGGGTCTGGTACGCGCGCAGCTCGTCCTTCGTCGGCCAGGCGGTGCCGTAGATGCGCTGCAGCTGCGGGTTCTTCTCGCTGCCGCGCCAGTACGCACCGGCGACACGCGTCAGGTCCCAGCCGTTCCCGACGAGGCGCGTGCCGGGCACGTGCGGGCCGCGGCAGAGGTCGCGCCACGCGGTCTCGCCGTCACGGGTCACGTTGTCGTAGATGGTGAGCTCGCCCGCGCCGACCTCGACGGACGCTCCTTCGGTCGCGCCTGCGCCGGGGCCGCCGGCGAGGCCGATGAGCTCGAGCTTGAACGGCTCGTCGGCCATCTCGGCGCGCGCTTCGTCCTCCGTGACGACCCGGCGGACGAACCGCTGGTTCTCGCGGACGATCCGCTCCATCTCCTTCTTGATCGCCTTGAGGTCCTCCGGGGTGAAGGGCTCATCGACGCCGAAGTCGTAGTAGAAGCCGTCGGTGATGGGCGGGCCGATGCCGAGGTTCGCCTGCGGCTTGATGCGCTGCACCGCCTGGGCGAGCACGTGCGCGGTCGAGTGCCGCAGGATCGACAGGCCGTCTGCGCTGTCGACGGTGACGGGCTCGACGGCATCCGTCGCCTCGACGAGCGTCGCGAGGTCTTTGAGGTCGCCGTTCACGCGCAGGGCGATCACGGAGCGGTCGGGGAAGAGGGCGAAGCCGTCGGCGGGGAAGGTGACGTCCGCCGCGGGTGACACGTCAGTCAAGGAGGGTCTCCAGAGGATGGATCGGATGGGGTGCTCAGCTTCGGGCGCTCCGCGCCCTGCCCGCTCAGGCGTGAAGCGTTCGCGTGCCGGTCGCGAAGGCGATGATCCGGCTCTGTTCCATGACTGCAGTCTATCGCCGTGCGGCGTCGCCTCGATGAGGGTCCATGATGGATGCCGTGATGCTTGCCGCGATCGGAGCGGTGCTGCTGCTCCTGGGTGGCGCCGCCGTCGCCACAGGAGTCCTGCCCGCCGCGGACGCGCTCGCGATCGTCGACCGGGTGTGGCCGATCCTGGTGTTCGTCGTGGCGGTCACGGTCGTCGCGGAGCTCGGCGCGAAGGCGGGGGTGTTCGACGCCGTCTCCGCCCGGCTGGCCGGGTGGTCGCGCGGACGCGTGATGGTGCTCTGGCTGATGATCGCGCTGTTCGCGACGGTCGTCACGGCATTCCTGTCCCTCGACACGACGGCGGTGCTCCTCACGCCGGTCGTGGTCGCCGTCGCGCGGGCGAACGGACTGCCTCCGCTGCCGTTCGCCTTCACGACGGTGTGGCTCGCGAACACGGCATCCCTGTTCCTGCCGGTGTCGAACCTCACGAACCTGCTTGCCGCGCACCGTCTCGGCGACCTGGACGCCATCGGTTTCGCGATGCTCCTCGGCCCCTCCGCGATCATCGCGGCGGTCGTGACGGTCGTCCTGCTGTGGATCGTCAACCGGCGCGCACTGCGCGGTCGGTTCACGCCCGCCCGAGCGCCGCGCGTCGCCGATCCGCGACTGCTGCAGCTGTCGGCCACCGTGCTCGTCGTCATGATGCCGCTTCTCGTCGTCGGCATCCCGCCGTGAATGCCTGCCACCGGTGCGGCGATCGTGCTCATCGCGATCTTCGGGTGGCGCTCTCCGAGCACGCTGCGTTGGCGCCTCATCCCGTGGCAGCTCGTGGTCTTCGCCTCGGGACTGTTCCTCGCCGTCGGCGCCGCCGAAGCGCTCGGATCGGGCGCGTTCCTGGCGGCGGCGACGGAGTCGGGCGAGGATCTCGTCTCGCTCTGGCAGGTGGCGGGTGTCGGGATGCTGGGCGCGAACGTCGTCAACAACCTCCCCGCCTACCTCGCGCTCGAGTCGGCCGCGGGCTCCCCCGTACGTCTCGCGGCGCTTCTGATCGGAGTGAACGCCGGGCCTCTCATCACGCCGTGGGCATCGCTCGCGACATTGCTCTGGCACGAGCGTCTGCACGCCGTGGGTATCGATGTGCCGTGGCGGCGCTACACCCTGCTGGGTCTCGTCGTCGCACCGCTCACGGTCGCGCTCGCGGTGCTGCCGCTCGCGCTCCGCTGACCCCGTACCGCGCCGGCGGGCCCGGGCGGACGGTCAGTCGGCGACGACGAAACGGTCGCGCAGGGCGTCGATGTGCGCAGCGGTGAGGCCGAGTCCGTCGGTGACGTACCCCTCGAGGGAGCCGAACCGGGTGCGGGCCTCTTCGACGGCGGCGTCGAGGTACTCGTCGCGCACGCCGAACACGGGCATGAGCAACTCGGGGTCGACGCCTGCCGCGCGGACGGCCTCGATCATGGGCGCGAGGGCCGGCAGCAGGTCGGCGTTCGTCTGGAGGTAGTCGGCGCGCACATCCTCGTCGCTGACGCCGACCGCGCGGAGGAACACCGCGGCGGCCCAACCCGTGCGGTCCTTGCCCGTCGTGCAATGGAACAGTGCGCCGCCCGTACGCTCGTCGTCGATCAGATCGAGGAAGAAGGCGCGGTAGGCGGCCAGAGCCGACGGAAGGCTCACGATGTTGCGGTAGGAGTCCTTCATCAGCGCCTCTGCGGCGCCGTGCCCGAGAGCTGCGGCCGCCGCGCCGGGGTTCGTGAGGATGTTCGCGACGCCCGCCGCGACATCGCCGCTGCTGTCCGCCAGCACGTCCAGGTTGCCTTTCGTGGTGTCCGGAGGGCCCGGACGTTTCGGATGCCACTGCGCGCGGATGGACCCGAACGCGCGGACCGGCGGGCGGTCGCGTTCCGTTCAGTCGACGGTGAGGTCGACCTGGATCTCGTCGGCGAGGGCTTCCAGAGCCGTGGTCAGTCCCGCGGCATCCTGGTCTGCGCTGAGACTCACCGACACGGTCGCCTCGAAGAGCAGGCCACCCGCCATCGGCGCCTCGAGCGTGCGGCTGCGGAGGCTGTCGATGCTGAGCGCGTGCTCGGCGATCGTGCCGGTCAGATCGCGGACGATCCCCGGGCGGTCGTTGCCGAGCACCGTGAACGAGACCCGCCGGGAGTCGTCCGCGGGAGAGTCGGATGCCTGGGCGCCGTGCGCCGTCACGCGCAGCAGCCCGTCGAGCCCGTTCAAGGCATCGGTGAGTGCAGGCATCCGGTCGTCGTCGATCGACACGAGCACGATGCCGGCGAAGGCGCCGGCGAGTTCGGCGAGTTCGCTCTGCTCCCAATTGCCGCCGTGCTCGGCGATCACGCGGGCAAGGGCGCTGACGAGACCGGCGCGGTCGTCTCCGACGACGGTGAGCACGAGGTGGGCCATGGGGCGAGCCTAGTCGCGGCGCGCCGGAGATCAGTGCGACGACAGGACGGCGATCTGCACTATTCCCAGGACAACCCAGGTCGCCATCACCGCCCAGGCCAGCACCCAGATCCCCACGACGACAAGAGCCGCAACGGCCGGCCACCGCGGCGCAAGGCGACGCTTCAGCGCCAGGATGGCGAGGACGGTGGTGGCGATGAGAGAGGGCGCTGCTGTCAGGGCGAGCAGTTGTGTGCCCGCACCGATGCGGTCGAGGACGGCCGCGATCGGCGCGACGAAGCAGAGGCAGAACGCGATCCACCCGAGCGGCGCGGTGCCGGACCGTGGCTGGATCGGCGTCCGGGGAGCTGCACCCGAGGGCGGGTAGGACTGCGCCGGCGGCGGGTACGAAGCCAGCGGTACGGGAGGGACGCCCTGCCGCGTCTGTACGGGAGGTGGCGTCACTGGCGCATCGAGTTGAGACGGCTCACCGGACGTCGTCGACGATTCCGGGGTGCTAGCCATGTCAGCACCCTACGCGACGCCGCCGCCGTCCGCGGTGCGGAGTGACCGTTCACGAAACAGTGCCCCGCGCCTCGCTCGAACGGTTGCGGCCCACAACGGTCCGCAACGCAAAAACCCCCGGGTGACCGGGGGTTTTTCGGTGCGCGATACTGGGATCGAACCAGTGACCTCTTCCGTGTCAGGGAAGCGCGCTACCGCTGCGCCAATCGCGCCTGTGAAGGCTGTTCAGTTATGAGCGAGGTGGCGACGGGATTCGAACCCGTGTAAACGGCTTTGCAGGCCGGTGCCTAGCCGCTCGGCCACGCCACCATTCGGTGCTGAGTGGTTCGACCCACGTGTCGGGATCTTCCGGGGAAGAAACCTGCACTCGAGCGGATGACGAGACTCGAACTCGCGACCCTCACCTTGGCAAGGTGATGCGCTACCAACTGCGCTACATCCGCGTGCTCCCTGGTTGCCCCGGGAACTTGATCGACTTTAGCCGAC
>MEEK01000049.1 GCA_001724425.1 Microbacterium sp. SCN 70-27 | reverse complement strand
TCGAGACGCGAAGCAATAGTCAGCATGGACTGAACTATACAGCGCGCACTGAACACTCGGTCACAGGCGTCAGCCCAGATCGCATGCCCGTAAGGGGATGCCTTGCGTGCGGCGGCGGCGACCGATCAACCGATAGCGCCGAACAGCGCAAACATCAACGGATGAGCGGCAGTGTGCGCGATCAGAAGCGGACGGCGAGGCTCACGGGCACGAAGCGATCACCGATCGCCGCCCAGAGCACCGATGTCGGTCAGGCGCCAGACGACGCCGTCTCGATGACGCGCGAAGCGCGGATCGGATGCCCCGGCGTCGTGAGGCACTGCCCCGACTCGAGGTCCCACTTCCAGTCGTGCAGCGCGCAGGTCAGCACGCCGTCCACGATCTTGCCGGTCTTGGTGAGATCGGCGCGCAGGTGCGGGCAGCGGCGCTGCACAGTCCAGTCGTCGATCTCGGCATCCTCGGTCTGGTCCGACTGCTCCGCGTACCAGTTCTCGACGTACTCGATGCGATCGCGCGACAGGCACTTCAGGAACGTCGTCAGGAACTCGTTGAACTTGCCCGAGCGACCCACCTCGAACTGCATCGACAGGAAGATCGAGTTCGACCAGTCGATCTCGCCATCGGCGATGTTCGTCGACACGAGGTCGGCGGGGATCGTGTACCAGTAGATGCACTCCTCCCCCGCGTACTCGCGGACCTTCGCCTTCGGGAAGTCCACCACCATGTCGAGTTCGCCGATGCGGAAACGGACGTTGCCGCCTACGCCGAGTCGGATCGTCCGCGCGCGGCGCAGCAGCGGCTCCCACCACGCCTTGATCGCGGCGAGCATCTCCTCCGGCGGCAGGATCGGGGCGCGGCGCGCGACCTCCGCGGCGACCTCGTCCTGACGCGAATCGCGCTGGGATGCCAGATAGTCCCGCTTCTCGTCGAAGATGTGGTCGATCTCCGCCTGCGTGTACAGCGTCTGCGTCACGGTCAGCTGGTCGTGATCGAGGTCGACCTGCGTCCCCGGCAGGAACTCGTACCCCTTCTGCTCGGGGCGCTCCTCACGCATGTGCGTGAGGAACTGACGCTGATCGGTGAAGATCGAGTCGTTCTGCTCCCCCAGCCCGTTGTAGCGGAACAGCTCCTCACGCAGGAACATCGGCGGCCCCGCCATCGGGAACACGTGCGCGGCATCCACCTTCTCGATGTAGTACATCGCGCGCTTGTTCTGCGCATCGCGCTTGAGCTGGGCGAAGTTCACCTTCGCATCGTGCGGCAGGTCGTAGACCATCGGCCACCAGATCGCACCGGAGACCTGCGTGAAGTAGGCATCCGGCTTCGAGAACGACAGCAGCTTCTCGAGATCCAGCGGATGCGAGTCGTTCTGATTCAGAATCGACGCCGTGCCGTCGTCGACCGACAGCGACGAGTCGCCGATCGGCCCGTCGCTCGGCGCCCGTAGCGGCGTCACCATGATCTTCAGGCCGTTCTCGTACTCGAGAACCTCGCCCGGCTGCGTGTAGACGATGTTGTCGTAGCCGAGGCCCCGCAGATCGACTTCGAGGTCGTCCGTCGGGTAGGCGGGCAGCAGCACGCGGATGCTCTTCGGAACGTACTTCTCGAGCATCGCCGGGTCGAAGTGATCGCGGTGACGGTGCGAGATGTAGAGGAAATCGGCCTTACCGAACCGCTCCCAGTCGAGTCCTCGGTTATCGGGGAACGGGAACCACGAACCGAAGAAACTCGGCCCGATGACAGGGTCGCAGAGGATGGATCCCCCGGTCGTCTCGATGAACATCCCGGCATGGCCGAGGCCTGTGATGCGCATGCGCTCCCCTTCCCGTTCAGGCGTCGAGTCTACGCGGACCGTGCACACGGCCCCTCGCGACGGGCCGGGAAAACGGGCGCCCTGACGCGTCGCTCATGCGCCGTTCACGCCTCGAGGAGGCCCCGGATGTCGTCGGCCGTCAGCGACCGCGCGAGCAGGTCGTCATCGCCCATGACCGACGAGAAGAGCCGCGCCTTGCGCTGCTGCAGCGCGATGACCTTCGCCTCGATCGTGTCGGCCGCGATCAGCCGGTAGACCGTGACCGGTCGCGTCTGCCCGATCCGGTGGGTGCGGTCGATGGCCTGCGCCTCGGCGGCCGGATTCCACCACGGATCGAGCAGGAACACGTAGTCGGCCTCCGTCAGCGTCAGTCCGAAACCGCCCGCCTTGAGACTGATGAGGAACACGGGGGCATCCCCCGCGCGGAACGCGTCGATGACCTCTCCGCGCCGGCGTGTCGAGCCGTCGAGGTACTCATGATCGATGCCGTGCGCGGTGAGGTCTGCCCGCACGAGGTCGAGGTACGACGTGAACTGGCTGAAGACGAGCGCCCGATGGCCCTCCGCCGCGAGTTCGCGCAGCCGCTCGCGCAGCGCCTCGAGCTTCGCCGAGCGGATGCCCGCATCGCCGGCATCCACGAGCACGGGTGCCAGCGCGAGCATCCGCAGCAGCGTGAGCGAGCGGAACACGATGAACCTGTTCCGGTCGAGATCCTCGAGGAGGCCCAGGATCTTCCGTCGCTCGCGCTGCAGCACCCGGTCGTAGGCCGCGCGGTGGGCGGGGCTCAGCTCGACATGGATCTCCTGCTCCTGCTCCTGCCGCGCCGGCAGTTCGGGTGCGACGAGATCCTTCGTGCGTCGCAGCACGAACGGGCGGATGCGCGAGCGCAGGCGCGCGATGCGGCGCTCGCGATACGGCGCGCCCTCCTCGTTCTCGGGCACCTTGCCGCGCTCGATCGGCTTGACGTAGTCCTCCCGGAAGCGACGCGGCGACGCGAACAGTCCCGGGGAGGTCAGTGACAGGATCGCCCACAGCTCCGTCAGCGTGTTCTCGAGCGGCGTGCCCGTGACGGCGAGCATCATGTCGGCACGGAGAGTCTGCACGGCGCGATGGCGGCGCGTCGCGGGGTTCTTCACGAATTGCGCCTCATCGAGCACGACGACGGCCCACTCCGCCCCGGCGAACGCCTGTTCGTCGTGCTGCAGCAGTCCGTAGGACGTGACCACGACATCGGCATCCGACTGCGCCGGTGGCCGCCCGGTCTTCGCGGTCGTCGCGTCGTGGAGATGCACGCGCAGCCCCGGAGCGAAGCGTGCCGCCTCGTCGCGCCACGTCAGAAGCACCGACGTCGGCGCGACGACGAGGAACGGCCGCCGCTCCCCCTGCTCGCGCGCGTGCAGCAGCAGAGCGAGCACCTGCAGCGTCTTGCCGAGGCCCATGTCGTCGGCGAGGATGCCACCCAGGCGATGCCGCCACCACAGCGCGAGTCGGTCGAGCCCCTCCTGCTGGTACGGCCGGAGCTCCGCACGAAGCCCCGCGGGCGGCGGCGTCGGCGCGGGCGGGCCGCTCGCGCGCAACGCATCCGCAGCCGCGCGCCACGTGACCGCGGGCTCCAACTCGTCGGCGAGGTCTTCGAAGTCCTCCCAGAGCGGGAGCTGATAGCGGCTGATCTTCGGGCCGCTCTCCCACTCGGTGAGTTCCGCCGCCTCGTCGAGGAGGTCGCGCAGGCGGCCCAGCGCGGGGTGGGCGAGGGAGAAGTAGCTGCCGTCGACGAGCAGGAGTTTCTTCCTGCGGAGCGCGAGGGCCGTGAACAGCGGCGTGAAGGGGATCCGCCGACCGTCGATCTCGACGATGACGCCGAGATCGAACCAGTCCGGGTCGTCGCTCTCGACGGTTCTCACCGCGATGCGAGGGTCGCCGCGGAGCTCGCGGTAGTCGCGACGCCGGCCACGGGTCTCGACCCGGACGCCGTCGATCTCCTCCAGGGCGGGCAGGACGTGGGCGCCGAACTCTGCGGCATCCACTCCCTCCAGTGCCGCCTCGGGCGCGAACGTCAGCTGGGGCGCGAGGCGCCACGCGGCGGCGACGCGGGCGCGGAGATCCTTCTCGCCGTCGTCGCCTGTCCGCATCGCGTCCCACGGCTCGCGATCGAGGCCCTCGCGCAGCCACTCCAGGCGGTACTCGAGCGCATCGCCCTCCGCAAAGAGCACCGTCACGACGAGTGTCGTCGGGGCGGGTTCCGGGAGGACCACGCCGGGGTCTGCGACGACGGTCCCTTCCCGCAGGAGTCGCGGCAGGGCGTCGCGCGTGAACTCGGCGACGTCGTCCGCCGGCACGGTCGCGCCCTCCCGCGCGCCGAGCAGGGCCCGCACGCCGTCGCCGAGGTGTGCTTCGGCGAGATCGAGACGGATGCCCGCACCGCGGGCGCGCGCCGCGTAGAAGCCCGTGCGACCGACCGGGTGGACCGCCCGCGGATCGAGCGACGCGCCGCCGGCACGCACGTCGCAGACAAGCCGCAGCGCGCCCCGCCGCCCCGCCCGCACGCGGATCGCGACGTCGGCGGACGGATGCAGCACGACCGTCTGCCCCTTCGCAGCGGAGACGATGGGGATGCCGCAGTCGTCGGCCCGGCGTAGCTGCGGCCACAGGAGCGGCGATGTCACACTGTCGAGCGTCACCCAGTCCGAGTCGTCTCGGAGCGCTGCGAGCAGCCGCGCGTCGTGCGCGATGCCGTACAGCTCGACGAACCATTGCCGCTGTGCATCGGCGACGTGTCCGTTCCCGCGGCGGAGCGCATCCCACGACACGCCCCCGCGCGTGAACGCCCCCGCACGCCCCGTCCGCAGGAGCGGTCGCAGCCCGACGAGGAGCTCGGCCTCGCGGTCGGCGAGATCGGCCGCCGTCGCCGTCCGGACGCGCCGCGGCCCCCAGTGCGCCGAGCCCACCGACTCGCGCACGCGCAGCTCGACGCCCAGCGCGAGCGCCGAGACGTCACCCGTGGCGGGCTGCGCGAGCACCGAGCGCCACGAGTCCATGGCCTCCATCCTGCCCGGTGCCACCGACGTCGGGCGTCCAGAGGGACGTGGCCGTGCCGCTCGTAGACTGGTCGGATGCCCTTCGCGATCGGTCTTCTCGCCGCCGCTGTCTTGCTCTTCGTGTGCGCTCTGGTCGCGCGCGTGCGCGCCACAGCTCTCCCTCGTGCGCTGGTCGTCGAGTACTCCCCCATCCAGCCTCCCGCGCGCGTGGCCCACGTCGTGCCCGACGCGATCCTGGTCGGCAGGGAGCGTCGCGCCGTCGCCGCGGGTCTTCTCGAGCTGGCCGTGCGCAGAAAGGTCCGCCTCGTCGCCGAGACCAGCCAGCGCGGCCGGATGGCCATCGGTGTGGAGCTCATCGAGGGTGCGGAATTGAGCGGGGCAGAGACCGAGCTTCTCGAGGCCCTCTTCGGTCCAGGGCATCCCCGCGATCGCGTGCGCCGGTTCTCCAAGGATCGACGGGCCGTCGGGCGACGCATCCGTGCGTACGTCGAGGCGCAGGCGAAAGACCTCGTCGGACGGCGGCTGATCGACGGGGGAACCAACCGCATCATCATCATCGAGCTCCGCGGAATCCTCCGCACGCTCACGTGGCCGGTTCTCCTGCTGGCCGCCGCTGCGGCCGCGCTCACACTGAGCGCACAG
This sequence comes from Microbacterium sp. SCN 70-27, assembly GCA_001724425.1. GTDB lineage: Bacteria > Actinomycetota > Actinomycetes > Actinomycetales > Microbacteriaceae > Microbacterium. Next base: position 10,958 of record MEEK01000049.1, on the reverse strand, counting down.
GCGTGGCTCGTGGGCGCCCTGTGCACGGCGGCGCTCATCGCGGCCATCGCGGCCCTGTGGATCACGCCTCCCGGGGAGCGTCGCGTTCCGACGCCCTCCGGGCAGGAGCGGCAGCGCCACCTCGACGGCCTGCGACAGTACATGACGCTCGCCGAAGCAGATCGCCTCCGCTTCCTCCAATCACCCGAGGGTGCTCTCCTGCGCCGCGGAGAGCTGGATGCCGCCGATCACTTCGTGCTCGACGAGCGCCTGCTGCCGTATGCGGTCGTCTTCGGGCTCGAGCGCGAGTGGATCGCGCATCTGAAACTGTCCTACGCAGAACTGGACGGCACCCGGCTTGCCGCTCTGGGCGACCTCGTGGTCGGGACCGCCGAGATCCTTCAGGTCGCCGATGCCGTGGGCAGCCTCGTGCAGGTGGCGTTCGCGGTGGGCGATCTCGTCGATGCGGGCGGGGGCGTCGTCGAGGTCGTGGGCGGCGTTTTCGACGCGATCCGCTGACCCTCGCAGCCCCGCGATCGACGTCGCGGACGGTCAGCCGGCGCGGCCGATCCGTCCGAGCACGCCGTGCACGAACGCGCCCGAGTCGTCCGTCGAGAACTCCTTCGCGAGTTCCACGGCCTCGTCGATCGCAACCGCGGCGGGTACCTCGTCGTTGAACTGGAGCTCCCACACCGCGATCCGCAGGATCGCCCGGTCGACGGCAGGCATGCGCTCGAGCTTCCAGTCGCGTGCGTGCGTGACGATCTGCTCGTCGATCGCGTCCTGATTGTCGATGACACCGTCGACGATCTCGCGGGCGTAGAGCCACGACGCCTCGCGGGCGGGTTCGCTGGCGGCGCGCTTCGCCTCGGCGGCGAGCGTCACCGCGAGGTCGTCACCGCGGACGTCGGACTGATAGAGGATGTCGAGGGCGCGCTTGCGCGCCTTGGATCGTGCACTCATTCGATCGGGTGCCGTGCGTCAGTTGACGCGGCCGAGGTAGTCACCCGTGCGGGTGTCGACCTTGACCTTGGTGCCGGTCTCGAGGAACAGCGGCACCTGGATCTCGTAGCCCGTCTCCACGGTCGCGGGCTTCGTGCCGGCCGACGAACGGTCGCCCTGCAGGCCCGGCTCGGTGTAGGTGATCTCGAGGATGACCGACGCGGGCAGCTCGATGTAGAGCGGGTTGCCGTTGTTGAGCGCGATCTGCACCTGCTGGTTCTCGAGCAGGAAGTTCGCCGCGTCGCCGACCGTCGCCGCACCGACGGTGATCTGGTCGTAGTCGGCGACGTCCATGAAGACGAACCCGTCGCCGTCGTTGTACAGGTACGTGAAGTCACGGCGGTCGACGTTCTCGATCTCCACCTTCGCGCCCGCGTTGAAGGTTCGGTCGACGACCTTGCCGGTGAGGACGTTCTTCAGCTTGGTGCGCACGAACGCGCCGCCCTTGCCGGGCTTGACGTGCTGGAACTCCACGACGCTCCAGAGCTGTCCGTCGATGTTGAGGACGACGCCGTTCTTGATGTCTGCGGTGGATGCCATGAGTGTGGAGTTTCCGTTTCGTTGGGTTTTCGCCGGTGAAGCCGACGTTCGATTCTACGGGATGTCGCGTCTCGGCCGGCGGCGTGCGGCGCTCAGCCCTCGGCGCGGCCGGAGATGACCGCGACCAGCAGGTCGACGGCGTGGGCATAGCCCTCGACGCCCTCACCGACCACGTGAACACTCGCGACGTCGCGGACGTACGAGTGGTGCCGGAACTGCTCGCGGGCGTAGACGTCCGAGATGTGCACCTCGGCGACCGGCAGACCGACGCCCGACAGGGCGTCGCGCAGCACGACGGAGGTGTGGGTGAGTCCGCCCGGATTGATGACGATCCCCGCGCAGGTCGTGCGGGCGTCGTGGATGGCGTCGATCAGGACGCCCTCGTGGTTGCTCTGGACAGCGCTGACCTCGAGGCCGTGCCGCGCAGCCGCATCGCGAGTGATGCTCTCGACGTCGGCGAGCGTGGCGGTGCCGTAGACGTCCGGCTCACGCGTGCCCAGCAGGTTGAGGTTCGGCCCGTTGACCAGCAGCAGCCGGCGCGGCGCCGTCATTCGCCGACCTCCTGATACGCAGCGAACAGCAGGGACTCGTCGGGCGCCTGCAGCACGGTCGGCTTGCCGATCTCATCGAGCACGATGAAGCGCAGCATGCCCCCGCGGGACTTCTTGTCGCGCTGCATCGTCGCGAGCAGCTGAGAGAACGCTCCGGCGCGATAGGTGGTGGGCAGGCCGAGGAGCTCCAGGATGTCGCGGTGGCGCTGGGCTGCGGCATCCGACAGGCGCCCGGCCAGACGCGACAGCTCGGCGGCGAACATCATCCCCACCGCGACGGCTGCGCCGTGGCGCCACTGATACCGCTCGGCGTGCTCGATCGCGTGCCCGAGAGTGTGGCCGTAGTTCAGCACTTCGCGAAGCCCCGCCTCCCGCAGGTCTTCGCCGACCACCTGTGCCTTCATACGGATCGCAAGTTCGATGCAGCGCCGGAATGCCGCCGTGGTCGGGTCGACAGCAGCCTCGGGGTCGCTCTGGATGAGATCGAGGATCTCCGGGTACCAGATGAAGCCCGCTTTCACGACCTCTGCGAACCCGGCGACCCGTTCGTTGCGGCTCAGGGAGTCGAGCATCGCGAGGTCGCAGATGACCGCCGTCGGCGTCCAGAACGCTCCCACGAGGTTCTTGCCCTCGTTGGTGTTGATCCCGGTCTTTCCTCCGACCGCGGCATCCACCATGCCGAGGACCGTCGTGGGCACCTGCACGACCGCGACGCCGCGCAGCCATGTCGCCGCGACGAACCCCGCGAGGTCGGTGACCGCTCCTCCGCCGAACCCGACGACGGCATCGGTGCGGGTGAAGTCGGCCTGGCCCATGACCTGCCAGCAGAACGCCGCGACTTCGACCCGCTTGCCCGACTCCGCGTCGGGGATCTCGGCGAGCAGCACCTGGCGCATCCCATCGGCGGTGAGCCCTTCGCGCAGCGCCGCGGCCTCCGCCGCGAGGGTCGGTGGGTGCACGATGAGCACCTTGCGAGCCGTCTCCGGCAGAGCGTCGCCGACGAGCGGCAGAATGCCCCGCCCGACGACGATGTCGTAGGGCGCCTCCCCGGCGACGGTGATGACGGTGGTCTCGGTCATTGCCCAACTCCTGCCTGTGTGTCGGCGTCGCCGCGGACCCAGGCGACGATCGCGTCGACGACGTCCTGCAGCGGCCCCGAGGACGTGTCGAAGGTGACGTCGGCGAGGTCGTCGTACACCGGCCGGCGTGCCGCGTAGATCTCCTGCCAGCGCGCGATCGGGTCCTCCGCCTGCAGCAGCGGACGCCGGGTGCCGCGGATCCGCGATTCGATCGTCGCGGGTGCGACGGTGAGCAGCACGACGCGGTGCGCACGCAGGGCCGCGCGGGTGTCGGCGTGCAGCACGGCGCCGCCGCCGAGCGCGACGACTCCGCCCTGCGCGAGCCCGATGGCGACGGCGTCACGTTCCAGATCGCGGAAGTGATCCTCGCCGTACGTCGCGAAGATGTCCTCGACCGGACCATGCTCGCGCACGACGGCGGCATCGCTGTCGTAGAACGACGTGCCGAGCGTCTTGGCGACCCGTCGACCGACGCTCGTCTTTCCGGCGCCCATTGGCCCGATGAGGACGATGGCGCGGGTCATCCGAGCGAGAGGTCGCTGTCGGATGCCGTGTGGAGGCCCTCCGGGATGGCGGCGAGGTAGCTCTCGAGGTTCCGCCGTGTCTCGGCGATCGCGTCGCCGCCGAACTTCTCCAGCACGGCCTCGGCGAGGACGAGCGCGACCATCGCCTCGGCCACGACACCCGCGGCGGGCACGGCGCACACGTCGGAGCGCTGGTGGTGGGCGGTCGACGCCTCCCCGGTCGCGACGTCGATGGTCCGCAGGGAGTGCGGCACGGTCGCGATCGGCTTCATCCCGGCGCGGACGCGCAGCAGCGTGCCCGTGGACATGCCGCCCTCGGTGCCGCCGGCGCGGTCGGAGGAGCGCGCGATGCCGTCGGAGCTCGTGAACAGCTCGTCGTGCGCGGCCGAGCCGCGGCGGCGGGTGGTCTCGAAGCCGTCGCCGACCTCGACGCCCTTGATCGCCTGGATCGACATGAGCGCCTGCGCGAGCTTGCCGTCGATGCGCCGGTCCCACTGCACGTGCGAGCCGAGGCCCGGCGGGAGTCCGTACGCGAGCACCTCGACGATGCCCCCGAGCGTGTCGCCGTCCTTCTTGGCGTCGTCGACCTCGGCGACCATCGCGGCGGAGGTCTCCGGGTCGAAGCAGCGCAGCGGATCGGCATCCAGCGCGTCGACGTCGTCGGGGGTCGGCAGCGGCCGTCCCTCCGGCACCTGCACGGGGCCGATCGAGAGCGTGTGGCTCACGAGCCGGATGCCGAGTTCGCCGAGGAACGAGCGGGCGACGGCGCCGAGCGCGACGCGGGCGGCCGTCTCACGGGCGCTCGCGCGCTCGAGGATCGGGCGGGCCTCGTCGAAGCCGTACTTCTGCATGCCGACGAGGTCGGCGTGGCCGGGGCGCGGGCGTGTCAGCGCAGCGCCGCGTCCACGCGACTTCTCGGTGAGCTCGACCGGCTCGGCGCTCATGACCTCGGTCCACTTCGGCCATTCGGTGTTGCCGACGCGGAGGGCGATGGGGCTTCCGATCGTGAACCCGTGGCGCACGCCCGCGGAGATCGTGAGCTCGTCCTCCTCGAACTTCATCCGCGAGCCGCGGCCGTAGCCGAGCTTGCGGCGGGCGAGGTCCGCTTGGATCGCGGCGCGGGAGACGGGGACGCCGGAGGGCAGACCCTCGAGGAAGGCGACGAGTTCGGGGCCGTGCGATTCGCCGGCCGTGAGCACGCGGAGCATTCGCCTAGTCTCCCATGAGCGCCGAGCGCATGACGTCCACGATGACGTCCTCGCGCGGCAGCGGGGTGTGCGGATCGCCGGTGCGGAAGATCCGGATCTGCCGCACCGCCTGCTGCACGAGCATCCCGAGGCCGTTCACGGCGGGGCCGCCCTCGGCCTGCCACGCCTCCGCGAGGGCCGTCGGCCAGTGGCCGTACACGACGTCGTAGAGGAGGCCCCCGGTTTCGGCGAGGCGCCGGGTGGCCTCGGGCGGGACGGCGGCGCCGCCGGGGACGGTCGCGATCGTGACCTGCACCGGCTCCGGCGCGTCGGAGGCCTGAGCGTCCAGCGGCCGCGCCGACACGCGCACGCCGAGCTGCTCCCCCACGGCGGCGAGCGGCGCCACGGCCTCCGGGCGCCGCGCGAAGAGGTCGACGTCCTCGGCCCCGAGTTCGTGCAGGGCGACGAGTGCGGAGGTCGCCGTCGCGCCGGCGCCGACGATCCGTGCGCGCGAGATGCCGTCGATCCCCTGCGTGCGAAGATCCGCGACGATGCCGCCCACGTCGGTGTTGTACCCGTCGAAACCCCCGGTGGCTGTGGGGACGAGGGTGTTCACGGCACCGGTGAGCTCCGCCGCGGCATCCCGCCACGTCGCCGCGGCGAACGCGACGCCCTTCAGCGGAAAGGTGAGCGAGAGACCACCGATGTCGGGTGCCAGGGAGCCGAGCTGCGCGGCGAAGGATTCCTCATCCACCTGCCGACGGCCGTAGTCGCGATCCCAGCCGAGTGCGGCGTAGGCGGCCGTGTGCAGCCGCGGCGACAGACTGTGGTCGATGGGGTCGCCCCACACCTCGAAACGCGTCATATCAGCAGTCGGCGCTGTCGTTGGCCTTGCACCACTCCTGCCACTGCGCGACCGCCTTCTGGTGCTCGGCGTACGTGTCGCTGAACACCGTCTCGCCGGTCTCGAGATTGACGGTCACGAAGTACAGCCACGATCCGTCGGCGGGGTGCATCGCTGCGTCGATCGCGGTGTCGCCCGGGTTGGCGATGGGTCCGGCCGGCAGTCCCGTGCGGACGTAGGTGTTCCACGGGTTGTCGTCCTCGAGCGCCTCCTTCGAGCTGCTCGCGGTTCCGTCGTGCATCTCACCGAAGCCGTACTGCGCCGTCGAGTCCATCTGCAGCTTGCCGAGCGTGTCCTTGTTCCCCGGCACGAGACGGTTCTGGATGACGCGCGACACCTTGTAGAAGTCGGCCTCGAAGCGCGCCTCGCGCTGGATGATCGAGGCGATCGTCAGGATCCGCTGACGATCCTCGACGGGGACCCCCGCCTTGTCGAGCGAGGTGACGGTGCGCTTGACGAGGGTCGAGATGACATCCTGCGCGGTGACGCCCGGATCGAACGTGTACGTCGCGGGGAAGAGCCACCCTTCGAGCGGTTCACCGCCCGCGGCGACGACCTCGGGGTTCGGAGTCACGCCGTAGGCGGCCGGGTCGGCCGCCGCAGCCTGCAGATCTGCGAGGGGGATGCCGAGCCCCTCCGAGAGGATCGTGAGACTCTGCGCGACGGTGAGGCCTTCGCGCAGCTGCGCCGTGTGCTCCTGCTTGTTCGCCGGGTCCATGAGCGCCGCGAGGGCCGCCGCGGACGTCATCTTCTGCTGCAGCGTGTAGGCGCCGGGGAAGAACGTGGGGTCCTGGCCCGACGACCTGAGATAGTCGTAGAAGGCGGTCTGCGTCTTCGTGACGCCCGCGTCGAAGAGTGTCTTCGAGATCGTCGAGCCGGTGTCGCCCGAGACGATCGTCACGGTGACCTGTCCGGTCGCCTCGCCTTCGGCGTAGTCCTTCGGCTCCTCCCACCCCATGAAGGCGCGGATCTTGTCCTCGTAGGTGTTCCACACGAAGAAGCCGCCGCCGACGATCCCGCCGAGGATCGCGAGGATGACCGCGAAAACGATCCACCCCGCGATGCGGCTCTTGCGGCGGTCGCGCTTGTTGCGCGCCTCGCGTGCCCGGTGGTCGGCGTCCGGTTCGGAGAAGAGCCCTTCCAGGGTCTGCGACTGGCGTGCTTCGGCGGTCTCTGCGGCGCTCGGCCGCGAAGGTGCGTTGCGGGCGGCCGCGGCTTCGGCGGCGCGCTGCGCGTTGCGGGCGGCGCGGCGACTGCCGCTCGCGGCTGCAGACGCGGCGGGCGGGGCGCTCTCCGGCGCAGGACTCTCGCCTTCGGTCGACGGCCGGGCGGGAGCGCTCGGCAGGCGACGGAACAGGTCCGCGAACTGATCGTCGTTCGGCGGGGTCTCGGGCATCAGGGGGCTCCTGCGATTAGGACAGCAGGGCACCGGCCGGGATACCGGTGCTCTTCTCGACGTCGATGGCCTGCTGCAGCAGGACGACCGCGGCGACCTGGTCGACAATCCTACGAGAAGAACGCTGCGAACGCCCGGAATCGCGGAGCGCTGCATGCGCCGACACCGTGCTCAACCGCTCGTCCACGAGGCGGACCGGGAGCCCGGTCGCCTCCGCGAGTTCCGCGGCGAACACGCGTGCATCATCTGTCGAGGAGGTCTCGTTCCCCGAGAGGCTCACAGGGAGACCGACGAGCAGTTCCATCGCGTGGTGCTCGACTGCGATCTCCGCGATGCGTGCCGCGGATGCCTCGGAACGCGCCACCGTCTCGACCGGGACGGCGAGCAGGCCGTCCGGATCGCACCGGGCGACCCCGACGCGCGCCTTGCCCACGTCGACCCCGAGACGCGCGCCACGTCGGAATCCGCTCACGCGCGCAGCGTCTCCAGGGCCGTGGCGACCGCGGCGAGTGCCGTGGGCAGTGCCGAGGCATCCGTCCCGCCGCCCTGCGCGACGTCGTCGCGTCCGCCGCCGCCACCCCCGAGCGCCGCCGCAGCGGCCTTCGCGAGCACGCCGGCCTTCGCGCCCGCCGCGCGGGCGGCATCGTCGGTCGCGACGATGACCACCGGCCGCCCGGCGACCTCGGCGCCGAGCGCGACGACCGCGCCCGCGCCGACCCGCTCGCGCACCTGCAGTGCGAGGCTTCGGACATCGTCACCGGATGCCGCGGTGCCGATCGACTCCGCGACGAGCCGGAAGGACCCCGCCGCGCGGGCGGCTCCCGCAAGTGCGGGGATGCGGCCCTCGAGAGCCTTCGCCTCGAACTGGGCGATCTTCTTCTCCGCCGCCTTCAGGTTCGCCGACAGTTCGGCGATCTTCGTCGCGAGCTGGTCCTTCGGGGTCTTCAGCGACGAGGTCAGCTGCGCCACGATCGCCCGCTCGGTCGCAAGCTCGCGGAACGCGTCGGCGCCGACGAGCGCCTCCACGCGCCGGTTCGATGCACCGACCGAAGACTCGCTGATGAGGTTGATGAGACCGACCTCGGCCGACGAGGAGACGTGCGTGCCGGCGCAGAGCTCGCGAGACCAGGGTCCGCCGATGTCGACCATCCGCACGGTCTCGCCGTACTTCTCACCGAACAGCGCCATCGCCCCGGCGGCCTTCGCGTCGTCGAGCGACATGATGCGGGTCGTCACCTCGAGGTTGTCGCGCACGGCGTTGTTGGCGATCTCCTCGATCTCCGTCTTCGTGGCATCCGACAGCGACTGGCCCCACGCGAAGTCGAAGCGCAGGTAGCCGGCGCGGTTCAGCGAGCCCGCCTGCGTCGCGGTCTTGCCGAGCGTGTCGCGCAGGGCCGCGTGCACGAGGTGCGTCGCGGAGTGCGCCTGCTGCGCGGCGCGTCGGTTCGCGGCGTCGACGACGGTCGTCGCGGGCTGGTCGACGCCCACTTCGCCGGTCGTGACCTCGACCGTGTGGCTCACGAGTCCGGGGACGGGCTTCTGGACGTCGATGACCTCGAGCTCGTACCCGGGCCCGACGATGACGCCCTTGTCGGCGACCTGACCGCCGCTCTCGGCGTACAGCGCGGTTTCCGCGAGGATGACCTCGACGATCTGACCCTCGGTGGCACGCGACACGGGGTGCCCGTCGTGCAGGATGCCGAGGACGCGCGACTGTGTCTCGAGGTCGGTGTAGCCGGTGAAGACCGTCTCACCCTGCGCGCGCAGATCGCGGTACACGCTCGTGTCGGCGAGCTGACGCTTACGGGAACGCGCGTCGGCCTTCGCACGGGCGCGCTGCTCGGCCATGAGGGTGTCGAACGCGCCGCGGTCGACGGTGAGCCCGGCCTCCTCGACGATCTCGAGCGTGAGGTCGATCGGGAACCCGTACGTGTCGTGCAGGAGGAACGCCTCCGCTCCGCCGATGCGGGTCGCGCCGGCCTCCTTGGCGGCGGCGATCGAGGCATCGAGGTTCTCCGAGCCCGCCGCGAGCGTGCGCAGGAACGTCGCCTCCTCCGCGAGCGCGTATTGCGAGATGCGCGCCCAATCGGTCGCGACCTCGGGATAGGCGTCCTTCATGGCATCCCGCGACGTCGCGAACAGCTCCGCGAAGGTCGGACCCTCGACGCCCAGCAGGCGCATCGCACGGATGACCCGTCGCATGAGGCGGCGCAGGATGTAGCCGCGGCCCTCGTTCGAGGGGGTCACGCCGTCGCTCATCAGCATGAGGGACGAGCGCACGTGGTCGGCGACGACACGGAAGCGGACGTCGTCCTCATGGTTCGCGCCGTACTTCTTGCCGGAGAGCTCCACGGCCTTGTCGAGGACCGGACGCACCTGGTCGGTCTCGTACATGTTGTCGACGCCCTGCTTGATGAACGCGATGCGCTCGAGGCCCATGCCCGTGTCGACGTTCTTCGCGGGCAGTTCGCCGACGATCGTGAAGTCGTACTTGCTCTTCACGTCGGTGATCTCGTACTGCATGAAGACGAGGTTCCAGATCTCGACGTAACGGTCGTCGTCGGTCGCCGGTCCTCCGTCAATGCCGTACGCGGGGCCGCGGTCGAAGAAGATCTCCGAGCAGGGGCCGGCGGGGCCGGGAAGCCCCGTCGACCAGTAGTTCGTGTCCTTGCCGAGCCGCTGGATGCGCTCCTCGGGGAGGCCGGCGATCTCACGCCACAGGTCGTGCGCCTCGTCGTCCTCTTCGTAGACCGTGACCCAGAGATCCTTCGGATCGAAACCGAGCCCGCCGTCCGCCTCGCTCGAGGTGAGCAGCTCCCACGCGTAGCGGATCGCGCCTTCCTTGAAGTAGTCGCCGAACGACCAGTTGCCGAGCATCTGGAAGAACGTGCCGTGACGCGGGGTTTTGCCGACCTCTTCGATGTCGTTCGTGCGGATGCACTTCTGGTTGTCGGCGGCGCGCTTGTAGGGCGCCGGAACGTCACCGGACAGGTACGGGATGAACGGCACCATGCCGGCGATCACGAACAGCAACGCGGGGTCGGGCGAGACGAGGGAGGCGGACGGCACGATCGTGTGCCCGTTCTTCTCGAAGTAGTCCAGGTAGCGCTGGGCGATCTCGGCGGTCTTCATGCGTAGTGTTCCTCGGACGAAAGCAGGGGCGAAAGCAGGGGGCACCCACGCGCTCGGGCGCGCGGGTGGAGGTGCGGGTCAGTCGGCGAGCCTGGCGGCGGCGTCCTTGACCTCGGCCGCGATGCCGTCGATCTTCGCCTCCTGCGCACGGTAGGCGTCGCCGATGCGCTCGGTGAACTCGCCGATGCGCGCGTCGACCTCGGCGAGCACCTCGTGCCCGCGCGGGTCCTTGTTGACCAGGTGGGCGGCGACGAACCCGCCGGCGATGCCCAGCACGAACCACAGCACGCTCTTCATGCGTTCCATGTTAGGTGCTGTGCCCCGCCCGCGGGTGCGGGGTGTCACCGATGCCGCAGGGCGTTGCCGGGAGACACCGCGGACGACGAAGGGCGCCGGGAGAACCCCGACGCCCTTCGTGTGTGCTGGATGTCAGCGCGCGGCGTAGTACTCGACGACGAGCTGCACGTCACACGTGACGGGCACCTCGGCGCGCTTCGGGCGACGCACGAGCTTCGCGTGGAGCTTGTCGAGCTCGACCTCGAGGTAGCCGGGGACGTTCGGCAGAACCTCGGCGTGGCCACCGGCAGCGGCGACCTGGAAGGGCTCGAGCGCCTCGCTCTTCTCCTTGACGTGGATGAGCTGACCCGGCTTCACGCGGAAGGAC
>MEEK01000048.1:17737-19433 GCA_001724425.1 Microbacterium sp. SCN 70-27 | reverse complement strand
CTCGCCGGGGATGTAGGCGGTGACCTCGGTGCCGTTGCGGAGCTTGACACGGGCGACCTTGCGCATGGCCGAGTTCGGCTTCTTGGGCGTGGTCGTGTACACGCGGGTGCAGACACCCGCCTGCTGCGGGTTCGCCTTGAGCGCCGGCGCCTTGGTCTTCGAGACCTTGGGCGAGCGACCCTTGCGAACCAACTGCTGAATGGTTGGCACGTTCTCTCCTTGTCGGACTGTGCGCGGCTCTCGCCTCGCACAGATGCTGCACGGTGACAGCGTTCGTGGTTTCACCACAGATCCACCGGCGCAGCGCGAGAGCACTGTGCTTTTGGGTGGTGGATATGCCGTGGGGGCGACCTGTTCGCAGGCCGATCCCGATGCGTGGTCTCTACTCACCCGTCCTGGGCACAGGCCGAAGCCGGGCACAGCACAAGGCGCGCGAGGGCGCACACCCGGTCAATACTACGCCGTATGACGAACCCGGGCAAACGCGCGGGCGTGGCGGCGTATCCGGGTCACGGCGCGATGCGGCGCAGGTGGAACTCCTCGTCGCCGAGGAAGAACCGCTCCCCCGCGTCGAGCTGGCCGCCGGGCTCGACCTCGACCTCGTCGCCCATGAGCGTGCGCACGAGCACACCGTTGGTCGAACCGAGGTCGGTGACGATCCAGGCATCCCCGCGCAGTTCGATCCGCGCGTGCGTCTTGGAGACGGTGCGGGCGCCGTCCTGCACGGCGACCAGCTGCGCGTTCGGGTATGCCGCGTCGCCGGCGGGACGGCGAGGATGACGACGGCCGCCGTGAGCGGGATCGGCGAGCCCGAGACGGGGATGAGCTCCCACGTGGGGCGGACGCTCCGGCGCGCGATGACCGTCTCGTCGATGTCCTCGTAGCGGCGGGCGGCGGAGATCCGCGTGACCTCGTCGACCTCCTCGACGGCGGCGACGGCGTCGAGGAGCGGGATGGGCGCTTCGGCGCGGCGGTGCTGCGCCGAGACGGCACCCGTCGCCGAGCGCGGCGTGCCGGCGGTCGGCGAGCCGATCACGGCGGACACCTCTCCGGACATCTCCGGGAACGCGTCGTCGGGCAGATAGGCCCGCCGCGCACGGAACTGCCCCTGCTCGGGCGTCGCAGCAGGCGCGGGCGCGGGCGCCTCCGCGGGCTCCGACGGCACGGCGACCGCGGGCGCCGGCGGCGCGACGGGCACCTCCCCGTGAGCGCCGGGCACGTCCGTGACGGGGGCCGGAACGGACGGCTGCGGCGAGCCCACCCGCCGCCCCGGCACGAACGCGATCGGACCCTCGTCGGAGCCGACGGGCGGCGCGACGTACGGGCGACCCGATGCGGAACTCGGCGGGAAGGGCGACGGGTAGATCGCGGAGACGTCATCGATCTCGGAAGGCCAGTCGGCGTCGGATGCCGCGACGATCTCGTCCTCCGCCGGATCGACCGCGGCGGGCGTCGCCAACGACGCGGGCGGGAATGCGGGCGCTGAGGCCGGGGCGGGGGGCGCGGGAGGCAGGACGGGCGCCACCGGCGGAACCGGGGGCGCGACCGGCGGCGGGGCGGGGAGATCCGCCCGGGGTGCGGTCTCGGGCGGTGTCCAGCCCGCTGCGGACGTGGGCGGGGGTGCGAACGCCGCCGTCGTGGGTGCGGGCGGCGGGGCTGTCGGCGCGGCGGGGGGCGCGGCGAACGATGCGGCGGG
>MEEK01000048.1:0-17672 GCA_001724425.1 Microbacterium sp. SCN 70-27 | reverse complement strand
CAGCCCGTCGGGCGCGATCAGCCGCGGGGTCGAAAGCGAGGCGACGGCAGGGGGCGGGGGAACAGCGGGCGCCGCCGGCACGGGGGGTCTGGACGCCGCCCCGGAGCGCCCTGCGGCGCGGGCACCGAGCCAGCGTGCGGGACCGAAGCCGAGGATGCTCGCCCACACGACGAACACGAGAGCCGCGAGGACCGTCATGCCCGTGCCGTAGCCGAACCCGGGGTTGATGCGGTGCGCCGACACCACGATGAGGACGAACAGGGCGATCGCTCCGACGATCGGCACGAGACCGATGAGCACGAGCCACGGAGAGAACCCGCCCCAGGTGAGGACCGTCGCGACGTTGAGGAACGGCACCCAGCCCTTCCACGGCTCCTCGCCCATCTTGCGGAACATCGCCGACAGCGCGAGTGCCGCCCAGACGTACAGCACGAGGGAGAAGACGGTCGACAGCAGGATCGTGAGCGCCGTCACGGATTCGAGGGCAGACGAGTTCATGCGGTGTGCCGCGGTGCGGTGCGCCCGCGGCTCCCCCTCTCGGTGTGGTGCGGGGCGCGACGGCGGACCCCGGGGACGAACGATCTCAACGATACGGCCGCACGCAGGCGCTGCCAGCGCGTCGTGGTGAACGAACCGCGGCTTGCGTCGACGATGCCCCAGAACTCGGCGGCGTCATCGGCCGTCACTGTCGCCGAGGAGAATACCGCGGCATCCGCGGCCGTCGCGAGTCCCGCGGCGGCAGGGGCATCCAGTGCCTCGGCGATCTCGACGCGCGTCGCTGCGGCGGCCGGGCGCTTTCCGGCATCCGCGGCCGCGTCGAGGTACTCGTCCCACCCGCCCGCGATGCTGTCGACCGGGGCCGCCGCACGTCGGCGCGAGCGCCGCCGCAGGGCCTTCGCCGCAATGACCAGGAGGAACGGACCGAGGACGATGGCCGCAGCTCCCAGGGAGAGCCCCGTGACCCGGAGCGTCTGCCAGAGCCACGCGAGGTCGACCCCGGCAGGGCGGTCGGGGCTCGTCGGCGCATCCTCCTGCGCCGGCTTCGGGGGCTGCACCTCCTGCACGGTGTCGGGGCGCACCTCGGTGCCGATGGTCGGATCGGGCTGCGCCGTGACCTCGCGGCTCGGCGCCTCCGTGTGCTGCGGCGTGACGTCGACGGGGATCCAGGCCCCCGATGCGGCGCGCACCTCCACCCACGCGGAGAGGTCGTCCGAGCGGCAGGAACCCTCCTGGCACACGGCGACGGAGGGATCGGACGAGACCGTCCGCATGCCGACCACGACCCGCGCGGGGAAGCCGAGTTCGCGGGCGATGAGCGAGACCGCGACGGCGAACTGCTCGTCGTCGCCGATCGCCGCGACATAGTTGCCGGATGCCGCGGCGCGCGGATCCTGCTCGCGTTCGAGAAGCGCCGTGAACAGTTCGTCGATGCGCGCGATCGAGTGTCCGGCCGCGCTCGGGACGAACGTGTCGACGCCGGCATCCGCCATCCAGGCCGACTGCGCGTCGGTGAGGGCGTGGCTGAGATAGCCCCGTTCGCGCAGCAACGCGACGAGGGACTCGAGCGCGGCGCCGCCCGTGCCCTGCACGTGGTTCTTCATCCAGGCGATGAGGCTCGCCGGCACCTCCGGCGAATCGGCCACACCGCCCGGCGCGGCCGCGTCGGACAGACTCGGCACCTCCGGCGCGGATGCCGTGAGGCGATAGGTGTCGCCGGGACGCCAGCGCGCGGTCTGCACCGCCGCCGACAGGTCGTCGTTGACGTAGAACCCGTCGGCGAGGGTCGCCGCACGGGGGCCCGTGAAGTCGACGCCGGCGAGGATCCCCGCCGACGGCATCCAGATCCCCTCGAGCGCCTCGACGGTGATGTCGACGTCGACGGGCGCACCGTCGGCAGGCGTGCGGGTGGATGCCAGGCGCACGAAGCTCGTCGAACCGCGCGCGGTGCCCGTGCGGTAGACCGCACCGTCGTAGTCGTCGAGCACCGCGAGTCGGATGCGGTCGGGGACGCGCGCGCCGCTCGCCTGCAGCAGCACGGCATCGTGCGCCGCGTCGGTGAACATCGCGCGGTAGCCCGCGAGCGGGCTCACGGCGCGGGAGATCTCGATGCGTGGGCCCGTCGCCTCGCGCAGGACCGTCCGATCGAGGGAGGTCGCGGCGGAGGGGACCGCGAGCGCCGCCGCCGTCGCGAGCGCCACCATGCCGACCCCGAATCCGACACGGCGGACGTCGGCGCCGCCGATGCGGCGCAGGCGCACGCCGCTCGAGGCGGCCGCACTGCGCAGTGCGCGCAGCCGCGCGTCGCGGCTGCGCCAGGACAGCCAGAGGACACCCGCCGCGAGGCTGCCGAGCCCGATGAGGGTCTCGATGGGCGCCACCAGGGTGATCGGTCCGATGACGACGGGAGAGCTCACGCTCGTGCGCCCGAACAGCAGCCCGAACCCGGTCATCGCGAGCGCGACCGGCACTGCGGCCACGGCCACCCCGTCGGTCCGCCACGTGAGCAGGAGGGCCGCGGTGGTGCCGACCAGGAAGACGACGAGGGCCGGAACGAGCAGGTTCCGGTACGAGCCGACGGGAAGATCGACGGTCAGGAGGTCCTTCCACCCGACGAGCAGGCCCGAACCGAGCTCTTCGAGGCCCTTCGCGAACGACACCGGATCGGTCGCCCGCGCGGGGACGCCGAGGGGCACGCCGACCGCGAGGAGGGCACCGGCCAGCAGTAGCGCCGTGAGCCACCCGCTGAGCGTGCGCCACTGCACGAGCGCGGCGATCCCCCCACCGAGCACGGAGGCGACGGCGACGAGCAGCAGGAAGGACGGCGACCGGTAGATCGGCCACGCAGCGACGGCCGCGAGGACGACGACCACGGCGACGTAGAGCGATCCGGCGACGATCCGCCTCATGCCGTCACCGCCTTCAGCAGCAGCCCGGCGAGGTCGTCGAGCGTTCCGATCGTCGCGATCGTGAGCGCTCCGAGCACCTGCGTACGCGGGTGCGCGCGCTCGTCGCAGACGATCGCGATGATCGTGGCATCCGCCGGGAAGGCGAGCGCAGCCTGCCGGAGCTTCGCGATACCCACCCGCGAGCCGGCCACGAGCACCGCGATCGACAGTCGCTCATTGGCTTCGGAGGCGAGCCGGCAGACGTCCGCGAACGCCATCGTGTTCGCGAGACGGTCCACCCCGCTGAAGCCGTCGAGGACGGCGCGCGGGGCACCGGTCGGAATGTGGCGGATCGCGCGCAGGCGTCCGCGAACGACGCGCGGGATCTCGGCACCGACGACGATGTCGAGGTCGCGCGCGTCGTGCACGGCGCGGACGGCGAGAGAGGATGCCGCACTGACGGCGAGCTCGAACTCGGTGTCGGTCTCGTACTCTGCGTCGGCGAGGCCGAGGACGACGGCCATCCGGGAGCGTCGCGACTCCTCGTATTGACGCACCATGAGGCGCCCCGTCTTCGCGGTCGACTTCCAGTGCACCTGACGGCGGGAGTCGCCGGGGGCGTACTCGCGGATCGCATGGAAGGACATGTCGGCGTCGACGAGGCGCTTCGTCGGGCTGCCGTCCAAATCGCGGATGAGACCTGCCCGCGGGGACGGCACCGGGACGGTGCGCGGGTGCACGTACAGGTCGTGCGCGTCATCGAAGGCGTGCTCGCGACGCAGCAGCCCGATCGGATCGGAACGCACCGTGATCGCGGGGCCGATGCGGACGATGCCGCGCCGCTGCGGCGGTAGCTCGAGCCGTTGTTCGGATGCGGCGCCCGCGCGAAGCAGCGGCACCCCGAACTCGACGAGGCCCTCCCCCACCGGCACGTCGATGCGGCCGGGCAGCGCGACACGACGACCGGAGTTGCGTACCGTGACGGTCGCCTGGACGCCCGTGCCGGCGACGATCCGGGCGTGGCCGAGGTTCAGGTCGACCTCGTATGTGCGCGCCTGGAAGAGGAACGGCACGCTCAGCACGAGGAGGACGAGCGCCGCGACACCCGCGACGAGCGCCTCGACCCAGCCGAAGACGAGCCCGGCGACGATGCCCAGCGTCGCCGCCGCGAGCGCGAGCGCCCCCGCGGGGCGGATCGTGCGACGGCTCCACGTGAACGCCGCCAGAAGCGCCGCACGGACCGCCTTCGAGGCCCGTGAGGCACGCACCGCGGCGCCGACGAGCGCACGGCTGCGCGCCGAGGTGACCTCGGTGCGATCGCCCGTGCGCGAACTCGCCGACGTACGCGTCAGGCGCGTCTCGGAGAGGGTGCCCGTGCGTTCGGTCACACGTTCTCCCGGCGGGTGGGCGGCGCGACGTCGAGGAGCACCTGGCCGATGACGGCCTCCGCCGTGACGCCGTCGAACTCCGCCTCGGGGTGCAGGATCAGGCGGTGCGCCAGCACGGCGACGGCGAGACGCTTGACGTCGTCGGGGGTCGCATAGGTGCGCCCCTGCACGGCCGCGGTCGCCCGGGTCGCGCGCGTCAGCGCGAGCGCGCCGCGGATCGAGACGCCGAGGCGCACCTCGTCTGCCGAGCGCGTGGCATCCACGAGGCGCGCGATGTAGTCGAGCACGAGCGCGTCGACGTACACCTCCGCGGCGAGCTCCGCCATGCCGGTGAGCGCCCCCGGGGTGATGATCGGCGCGAGTTCGGCGATCGCGGTCGCGCCCTGATCGAGGATCCGCACGGTCGCGGCGTGGTCGGGGTAGCCGAGCGACGTGCGCAGGAGGAACCGGTCGAGCTGCGCTTCGGGCAGGCGATACGTTCCGGCCTGCTCGACGGGGTTCTGCGTCGCGAGGACGAGGAAGGGCTTGCCGACCGGACGGGTGACGCCGTCGATCGTGACGTGCCCCTCCTCCATGACCTCGAGCAGCGCCGCCTGCGTCTTCGGGCTCGCGCGGTTGATCTCGTCGGCGAGCACGATGTTCGCGAACACCGGCCCCTTGTGGAAGTCGAACTCGCCCGTCTTCTGGTCGTAGACCGTGATGCCGGTGATGTCACCGGGCAGAAGGTCCGGAGTGAACTGGATGCGGGTCGTCGTCCCCTGCACCGACTGCGCGACGGCGCGCGCGAGCGAGGTCTTGCCGGTGCCCGGGACATCCTCGAGCAGCACATGGCCTTCGCTGAGCATCGCGGTGAGCACGAGTTCGACGACGTGGCGCTTGCCGAGCACGGCACGCTCCACGTTGTCGGCGAGCGCCGCGAAAGTCTGCGCGAACCAGGTCGCCTGTTCGGGGGTGATCGTCATGGAGGGTCCTCAGGGGGCGGTGGGAGCAGGAGCAGGGGGAACAGGAGTGCATCGGGTCGAGAGCGTGCCGGTCGCCGGGGCGAGGCCCCAGCTTCGCGCCGACCAGTCGACCGTGACGCGGACACCTTCGACGCGCACGGCGTTGTCGGGGACGATCCACGGGTCGCTGCCCGCCGCGATGGGGGCGCCGTCCTCGTCGTAGTACACGATGGCGGACGCGTCGCGACTGATCGCGGCGAGGTCTCCTGTCGAGGAGACGTCGGCGGTCAGCCGCTGCCCGCCGTTGCATGCACCGAGCGACCAGTTCGCGCGCACCTGATAGGGGGCGCTGCCGGGCGCCGGCGTCACGTTGCCCCAGCTCGACTGCCACCATCCCGAGATGTGCTCGTACCGCACACGGATGCCGGGGTCGCTGCCGAACGTCGTGTTGCTCGGCCAGTTGCTGAAGGCGATGGTGTTGTCGTTCGGCGGGCGCTCGGAGGACGTCGGCGCGGAATCGACCGTCCAGGTCGCGCCGCCGTCGGAGACGTGCGCGGTCGGCCCCACCACGAAGGTGTAGCCCTGCGGCGAGCGCGGATTCTGCACCGCGCGGACGTCGCCGGTGATCGAGGCGCGCCCGAACATAGTGTCGCCGTGCCACGATTCCACGCACAGTTCGAACGTGTACAGCCGGCCGTCGGGCAGATTGCGGAAGACACGGCGGCTGCCGTCGGCGGTCGCGACGCACGTTCCCGTGCCCTGCTGGATGATGCCGTAGCGCAGCGTCGATCCGTCGCCGCCAGAGAACGCCGACCCGACCGCGGTGACCTCGACCGTGCGGTCACCGGAGTTGACGGCCGAGAGCGACAGCGAGAGGGAGGTGGGAGCGCCGACGCCGTTGGCGAGGAGGGTCATCGACCCGACCGACGGGCCGCCGAGTCCGGGCGGCAGCTCGTAGCGCGAGATCGGCGTCACTGTCACGACGGTCCCGGTGTTCGCCCCGACCCGGAAGGACGGCACGGTGAGGGTCGTCGCGCCGACGGGCACCGTCACCGTGACGGTCTCTCCCGCCGGGCTCGCGACCTGCAGGGCGCTCGTGGCCGCCGAATCCACGCCCGTGAACACGATCGAGGCGACGCCACCGTCGGGCCCGGCAGGAATGGGCGTCGCGGTCGCGGCCGACGGGGGGACCGGGGCGTTGTAGGCCCACGCCGTCGTCCGGACGGTCTGGTGCGACGGACCGACCGCGTTGACCGCGGCGACCTCGTACTGACGCGGTTCGCCGTTCGGCGCCGGGATCGACGGGCAGACGCCCTGCGGCGTGCACGTCGCGACGCTCTGACCGCCGTAGCGCACGTCGAAGCCGGTGATGGCGGGGTACGACGTCTGCGCCTGGCCCGCATCGACGCGGAGCGTGAGCGAGCCGTCGGCATACGCGGTCTGCGCGACGGATCCGGGCGCCCGTGGGAACCCCTGCAGGTCGAGGACGACCGTGCCGTCACGGCCCGCCGCGGTCTGGCGTCCCTGAGCGTCACGCACGGTGAACGTGGCCGTGCAGGTCGCGCCCGGGGCATCCTCGGTCCAGCTCGCGACGACGCGGGTAGGCGATGCCACCGAGAACGAGACTCCGACGCACGCGCTCGACGCGGCGACCGACACGAGTTCGAGCGGGGTCGACGGCAGCGGGTTGACTTCCCCCGGCGCGCCGATGACCGTGATCGCGCACGACGCACCCGAGGCCTGGCTGCACTGCTGCGAGGCCTGGCCGCCCTGCGGCAGGGTCGACGGAGCGGCCCCGACGCGCAGCGTGATGCGCGCGGGGGCGACCCCCGGGTGACTCGTCACCTCGACGAGGACGCTTTCGATCGTGCCGGGCGCGGCGTTGTCGTTGCCCCGGATCGTTAGCTGCGATCCGGCGAGGGTGAGGTCGAAGGAGCGCGCGGTGTCCTCGACCCGGTACTGGATCGGTTCCTCGCGGCCCTGCCACGTGGTCATCGAGGTGAGGTCGTACACGTACGTCTCACCGGGGGCGACGTCGAGGGCGGCGGGAGAGAGCGACGGCTGCGGGTTGATCGGGGTGACGACGACCGGGATCGGCAGGACCGTCCATGCGGTCGTGCCCTCGAGCCGCACCGGCACGAGACAGGTGTCGGCCCAGGGCGATCCTTCGCCGGCGATGTAGCGGATGCCCGTGCCGGATGTCGCGACGCACGATGCCGCCGTCCGCGACCCCGACGAGCGCACGGCGCCCGCGTCGATCTCGATGCTCCGTCCGCGCGGCACGGCGACGAGACCGGCGACGTCGGCATCCACCTTGTCGCCCTCCGTGACGGCGATCGGCGCGACCCCCGGGCGCAGCGACACGAGACCGTCGGAGGCGGCGGGCACGCGTAGGAAGGCGTACGTCGTCACGGGCCCTGCCGCGGTGTCGCCGGTCACCGAGAAGGGGATGATGCGTGCAGCGTCGGTGAGGCCGGCGCGCACGCGGTTGCCCTCCACGCTCACTCCCGCAGGTGATCCCCAGAGCCCGACCTTCAGATCGCCCGTGTCGCCGCCCGACCACAGCACCTTGCCCGACAGGACGTCGACGCCGTTCTCGAGATCGTCCCGATCGGCGGCGGTCAGAACCGTGTCGGTGACGAGCGGGAAGTCGGGTACGCGCTGGTTGACGACCTTGACGACCAGGAGGCCCCGCGCCGTGTTCCCCGAGGAGGACTCGACGTCGTAGAGGAACGACATCGTGCCCGGCTCCGTCCCGGCCGCGATGGTGACGGTGTTGTCGGTCACGTTCAGGATCCGGCTCGACAGGCGGGCGTATTCGGGGCTCTCGGAGCCGTCGAGGGCGAACTCGGGCACGTCGGGCCGCACGCCGACGAGCTTCAGAGTGCCCTGCATCGGATCGAGATCGTTCGCGAGCGGGTGCACGCGGATGACACTGCCGTCGCCCGCCTGGACGTGTACGTAGTCGGTGTAGGTGATGGGACTCGGGTTCGCCTCGCCGCTGAGGACACCGATGCGGACGGTCCCCTCGCCGCTCGCCCCGAAGGCGTCGACGACCCGGTACGTGAAGGTGTCCTGTCCGCTCGTGCCCGCCGTGCTCGTGTAGACGATGGACGTGCCGTCGGGCGAGATCGCGGCGGACCCGTGCGTCGGCTGGCTGACGATCCGGTCGAGGCGGACGACGTCGCCGTCGGGGTCCATGCCGAATCCGTCGAAGGGGATCGTCGTGGACATCCCGCTGGCGACGCGCCCCGACAGCCGCTTCGGCAGGGGGTCGCGATTCTCGTCGTCCGGCATGACACGGATGTGCACGCGCGCGACATCGCCCAGGGCGGGCGACCCGGTCGTGAAGGCGCGATAGTCGACGGCGTACTCGCCGGGCTCGGTCGGGGCGAGGTAGCGCACGACGTCGCCCGACGCGAAGGCGAGGGCGTCGGCGCTGGACGAGAGGATCGACTCCGGGTCGAGCCGGGGACGTCCGCCCGCCGCAGCCACGTCGTTGTCGAGCACGGGGATGTCCAGCTGCGCCCCGGAACGCACGACGACGCTGTCGTCGACGGTGATCGGCGCCGCTTCGAGCGCGGGCGGCAGGAGGTACACCGTGGCCTCGCCGACGACCTGCGCGCCCTCGTCGTCGGTGCCGTCGCTGACCCGGTACGAGACGGTGCCGAGCAGGCCCGGCGCCTCATCGGGGGTCGCACCGGACACCCGCAGTTGACTCTGGCCGACTGCTTCCGCGGTGAGGGAGGAACCGGACGCGGCACGGACGACCACGTCGCTGAGCAGCAGCACCCGCCCCGTCGGATTCGACACCGCCGCGAAGACGTCGACCGTCGCGTCGGCCTTCGGCCGCACGAACGCGACGACCGGCGCCGTCGCGAGCTGCGCGGGAGCATCCGGTGGGAGAAGCGTGATGCGGGCGAGTCCCGTGGCCTCGCGACCGCCCGACGAGATCGTCACCGCGACACGGTAGGTGCCCGGTCCGGTCGCGGCGAAGTCGAACTGGGTGGTTCCGCCCACGACGGTCGCGGTCGCGGCGGCATCGTCGAGCACGCGGGCCGTCGTGAGGGTCGCCGAGCCGGCTGTTCCCGTGACATGCGGGGCGACATCGACGGTGAGACGCGACCCCACCGTGTCGACGACCGCGAAGGACTGCACCTGCGGCTGGGCCTCCGGCATGATCCGCACCGAGAGGATCTTGCTCGTGAGTGCGCCGCGGGTGTCCCCGACGGTCAGGGCGACGGGCGCGACCTGCGCCGCATCATCCGCCCCCGTGTCGTTGTGCTGGTAGACGATCTCCCCTTCGGGGGTCGCGGCGACCTGCCCGCTGCCCGATTCGTCGGTCGCCGACAGCAGGATGATGGGGTCCCCTTCGGGGTCGACCCAGTCGCCGAGGACCGGCAGCGCCACGGTTCCCCCGGGTGAGACCTCGGGTTCCGGCCACGTCTGCTGGCATCCTTCCACGCCGCACCACTCGGGGGCGGAGTTCTCGCTGTCGGCGACGACCCGCAGGGTGACGGTCGCGGCATTCGAGAGCAGGCCGCCCTCACTCGTCCCGTCGGACACCACGTACGTGAAGCTCGCCGTGCCGGTGGCATCCGGAGCCACACGGACGGCGAGCCGCTGACGGTCGTCGGTGATCGTGAGCGCACCGAAGGCAGGGTCGAGCCCCTGCACGGAGGCGGGGTCGATCGCGAGCACGTCCTCGTTGGGATCGTGATCGTTCAGCAGCACGGGGAGCGAGACCAGTGCGCCCGGACGCACGCCGAAGGAATCGTCGACGGCGACGGGCGGTCGCGGATCGATGACCGCCGGCGGCTCCTGCTCGTTGGTCTCGGGCGCGGTCTGGGCGGCATCGTCGAGGTCCCAGTGCTGACTGGATGCCACGAGCCGACCCGACGGCACCTCCCACACCCAACCGGAGCGGGTGTCGTTGAGGATGAGCCCGGCGCCCGCATCGGCGAGCACGGGGCGGCGCTGCGAGGGCAGGGTCGACCCGGCGTAGTCGAGCGACACGTCACCGGCGGTGGACGTCCACAGGGTGCCGGGCCCAGAACCCTCAGGAAGCCACGCGGCGGCGACGACGCCGTTGCGCACGACGGGGCGAGCCGGCGTCCCGCGCGCCGTCGTGCGATCGCCGAACACGCGCTCGGGCGAGCCGTTCGCGGTCGGCACCCGCACGACCCCGTTCTCGTCGGCGAGGTACACATCGGTCCCGTCGACGTCGGTGCGCGAGACGGCGACCGTCCCCGACGTCCCCGCCGAGGCGCCGCTGGCATCCTTCGACCAGTACTCGCCCGACGCGGTGTCCACGAGCACCCAGTCGCCGCCCGCCGCCGTGAGCGTGGGTGTGCCGATCGACCCCTGGACCGTGTCCCGACGCTCGACGGATGCTGTCGTGACATCCGCGCGGATGACCGAGCCGTCCGCGGACGAGTAGCTGAACAGGCGCCCCTCGGCATCCACCGCGATCGCATCGGACGTGTAGGCGCGCGCGTCCTTGTCGGCGCTGTTCGGGTCGATCTCGGTGACGCGGCCGGACGAGAGGGTCCCCGCGTAGATCGCCCCGGTGTCGGTGCGGTAGGCGACGAAGTCCCCCGCCGTGTCGACCTCCTCCGTCCCGGCGGGCGCGGAGGCGGCCTCGCGCATCCCCTCGGCATCCAGATCCGTGGGAATCGCGTCGTCGATCCGGATGACCTTGGCATCGCCGTCCGTGAACATGTACGACGCGGCACCGGCCTGCACGACACGGCTCGGGTTGCTGACGCTGCGCACGGTGTCGAGTTCGTCGATCGCGGTGTTTACCCGCGCGTAGCGGAGCCCGTCCGCCTGCAGCACCCATGCCGTCGTGCCCGTGGGCGGCGTGCGCTGCGCGTCGAGACCGGGCCAGGCGATGCTGAGCCCTGCGACGAGAGCGACCGCGACGCCCGCCGCGGTCAGCCCGAACGCCGTCGAGCGGCGCATCAGGTCAACCCCATCCAGATGACGATCGCCCCGCCCACCGCGAGGCCGAGCGCGAGGATGCCACCCACGATCCACGGCCAGACGCGGTGCGACGCGGCCGGCGGCGTGGTCACGTCGGTGTCCTCGTCGCGGCGACGCGTCTCCTCGAGCGGCGAGGGCGCCCGGCGACTCTCGTGCTCGACGCGGCTGCGCACGGGACCGCGCGCGCTCGCGTCGGCGAAGTCGACGGATACGGCCGCGGGCATCCACTCGGCCGCGGGCACCTCGAGCGGCGTCGGCGCGATGCCTTCGCCACGCTGGACCTCCTGCACGGCCTGACCGAACTCGAGGGCCGAGGCGTAGCGGCGTTCGGGTTCGCGCGCCATCGCGGTCGCGAGCACCTGCTGGAGGGCGTCGGGCACGTCAGCGCGGGCGATCGGCACGAAGGTCGCGCGGGAGATGCGACGACGCATGAGTTCCCGCGTGTTCTGCCCCTTCTCGCGACGCTCGAACGGGCTGTGACCCGCGAGCAGGGAGTACACCGTCGCGCCCAGACCCCAGACCTCGCTCGCGATCGTTCCGCCGGTCTGCTCCGCGACGACCTCCGGAGCGCTCCACGGGATCGACATCGCGAGGACTTCGTCATCCCCCGAGCGCACGAGAGCGGAGGAGATCCCGAAGTCGGCGAGCACGGCGGAGCCGAACGACGTGATCAGGATGTTGCTGGGCTTGATGTCGCGATGGATGAGGCCCCCGCGGTGCGCCGATTCGAGCGCACCCGCGAGACGCACCGCGGTCGCCATGACCTCGGCCACCGGCAGACGGTCGATGCGGTAGCTCTGGGCGAGGGAGCCGGGGCAGTACTCCATGACGATGTACGGCCGGCCGTCGGCCGAGATGCCGGCCTGGTACACGGTCACGATCGCGGGGTGCGCGGACAGGTGCGCGAGGACGTCCGCCTCGGCATTGAACATGCGCAACAGGTCGGGATCGCGCTCGCCGGCCGGCAGCACCTTCACGGCGACCTGTCGACGCGGCATGTCCTGCTGGTACAGGAACACGTCGGCGAAACCGCCCGAGCCGAGCGGCCTGACGTAGTCGAGACCGGGCAGCAGAGGCGGCGCGGAGGGCAGCCTGCGCGTCATCTCACCCCTTCACCCACTTGTCCCCGGACGTCGTCGAACCCCCGGCAATGCTAACAAAGCCCCGCCTGACGATTGACGCTGCGGGCAGATGCCCAGCGGACCGTTACAGCTCTGGGATGCCCGGATCGGCATTCGGATCGAACGGGGCGTCGAGCGAACGCGTGAGTTCCTCGAGCATCGCCGCGATCTGCGGCTCGACGTATTGCCCCACCGCGGCCTGGATGCGCAGCCGGTGATGGAGGAGGACCGCGCACGCCTCGCGTCCGATGAGGTTCGCGTAGTCGTCGGCGAGACCGACCTCCTGACGGAGCGCGATCTTCGCCTCATCGCTGAGCGGCGGGAGGGCGGGGATCTCGGCATCCACTTCATCCGCCATGCCGGAGATCGTGAAGAGGAACGGTGCGCCCGGTACCGGGTCGGGGTCCAGCGGAAGGCCCTCGAACTCGGGAGCGAGGCCCTCGGTCGGCCGGTAGCTGCGCGCACGGTTGCGAGCCGCCTGCTGATCGAGCTCCGCCTGCAGCATGGGAAGGTTCCGCGACGTGTACTCCGCGACGGCGTGGTCGACGATCGTCTTGATCCGCGTTGACAGCCCGTGCTGGACGCCGTGCGGAACGTCGGCGCCGAGGCCCGCGGCGGAGAGGATGGGCGAGCCGAAGCACCGTCGGCAGGGGGCGACACGGCCGCGGTGGGTGGCCGGCTCCCACCTGGGCAACCAGCGCAGCCAGGCGTCGACCGCCTGGCTCACCTGGGTCTCGATCGACCGCTCCACGGCATCCATTGTCGCGGCAATCGCCCCGTTCCGGCGGGATTTCACGGAACACGGCGCGCGGGCGGGTCGATCAGGGTTCGTCGTTCTCCCACGGCCAGCGCGGCCGCGACGCGCGCGTGCGGACGAGGGCGATCGCCGCCCAGCCGCAGATGAGGGCGGCCGATGCCAGCACGACGGCGAACCACGACGTCGCGAAGGCCCCGGCCGCGGAGATCGCGCGGGCGGGGTCTCCGCCTGAGAAGACCGCCCCGAGGACCACACCGGCGAGATAGGCGAGGAAGGTCGCCGCGACCGTCGGCACGACGGCGGTGTACCGCGGGTGGCCCCGCGTGGCGGCGCGCGCCGTCACCCCGACGAAGGCGAGGGTTGCGAGCACGACGCCGACGATCCCGGGCGCCTGGCCGAGCCCTGTCACGGGGAGCACCTCGGTGTCGGTGAGCAGGCTCAGCATGCCGAAACCCGCGATGACGAGTGCGACGAACCCGGCGCTCGCGAAGGCGACCGCGATACGCGGCGACAGCCCCGGACGCGGCTCGGACATCAGCCCTGCTGGATGCGCGGGCCCGCCTCGAGCGTGCGCTCGTACTCGCGCTGCGCCTCGCGGTTGAGCTCGCTCATCCGCTTGCCGCGCGCGGCCACCCACGCACCGAACCAGATCGTCAGCTCACGGCCGATGACGAGGGCGACGATCGCGAGCGGCGCGAGCAGCTGCCCGCGCACGAGCTCCTCGCCCTGCGACGCGGTCAGCTGCCAGAACGGCGCCTGGAAGAGCTGTCCGAGGAGGTGTCCCCCGTAGGAGGCGACGCCCACCAGGAGCCCGAAGATCACCCAGTGGCCCCAGCGTCCGCGGTTGACGATCGCACCCAGCAGCCAGAACGAGAGGAAGAACACGACGACCGGAACCCAGAACCACCACGACGCGAGAGCGGCGGTCGCCTCGCTGCCGGCCTTCTCCACGGCGAGATCGCCGCGCGCGATGCGCAGTCCGATCGCCGCGGCGAGGTAGAGGATGCCGAACGCGAGCGCGGCCAGGATGCCGATGGCACCGGCGGCGGCACGGTTGCCGCGCGGGCGTGGGGCCTCGGGCGCCTGGACGAAGATGGGCTGCGGCTGAGGGACGACCACGGGGGCGACCACGACGGGCTCGACGATCTCGGTGGGCTCGTCCGCCGCGGTGGAGTACGCGCCGGGGACGTAGTCCTCGTCCACCGGGTCGTCGGCGTAGCTGCTGCCGGCGACGGGAGCGGGCTCGTCGCGCACGACCGGCTGGTCGTGTTCGACCGGTTCCGAAGCGACTGCGGGCTCCTCGACGACGGCGTCACGCGATGCGGCCTCGGCGTCCGCGAGACCCTCGTTGGCGCTGGCGACCGCGGCATCCACCGACGTCGACTCCTCCGCCGGGACGTTCTCGTCGACCGGCTCGCCGTTCTTCTGGTCGCTCATGGCGTGTGCTCCTCACGCGGGGGCCCGTGCCGCCGCACCTGCGAGAGTAACGCCCGCGAGCGCGAGCATCGTGGAGCCTCGCCGCGCTTCCTGCACAGTGTGCGGCGCGACCTGCTTATCGTGGAGGCATGCCCCGCCCCGCACATCTCCTCCCGGCCGCACTCGGCGCGATCACGGCGGTACTCCTGCTGGCCGGATGCGCCGGGGCACCCGCGCCCATCGGGTCATCGTCGTCCGTGACGACGGGAGCGGCCCCGCGGCCGACGCCGTCGGCATCCGTCACGCCGTTCCCGATGGGGTCTTCCGTCTCGACGACGCCGCTGCCCGCCGATCTGCCTCAGGGCTGCCGCGACCTCCTCACGGACGCCGTGCTCGCACAGCTCGAGGACGTGCCCCTGAACGCGCCGGGGATGGGCGGCGGAATCCGCGAGGACAGTGCGCGCGTCTGTGTCTGGGGCGAGCCGGGCGCAGCGGCGACGCGACTGGTCACGGTCATCGGCTACTCCCCCGATCGCGAGGCGCGGGATGCCCTGTTCGCGCTCGGTCAGGACGGCTTCACCTGCTACGAGCCGCGCGGCGGCATCCGCTGCGAGAAGACATGGGACGACCCGAATCTGCCTGTGAAGAACGGCCGCACCGTCTTCTACCGCGACGGCGTCGTCGTCGACACGCAGTACTCGAACCTCGCGCCGACCGGATACACGGACGCCGTCATCTCGGCCCTCTGGCCCGCGGGTGGTCGCCCGTCACCGACGGCGACACCTGCGACGCCCAGTGCGACGCCCAGCGCGACGCCCTGACGCGACGCCCCGCGGCAGGCGGAACCCCCTCCTGCGCGCGCCGCGCGAGGCGCGCACGAACTCCGCAGACTGTCACCTACTCCGCATCCATCCCCCGCCCGCGTTGCGGAGTTCGTGAGTTTCTGCGGAGTACGTGATGCGGATGCCGGGCGGTGCGCCCGCGGCGGCAGGCTCAGGGCCAGGCTCAGGGCCAGACGACGGCGGCCGTGCGGCTGACGTAGTCCTTGGGATGCCAGCCGCTCTCGCTCGTCGAGAGCCAGATCCCGCCGCCTGCTTCGATCGTCTCCGCGAGGTCGCCGTCGCTGCGGGTGCAACGCGTGCGGTCGTCGATCTTCTCGCACGCGAATCCCGCGGCGGGCAGTGCCGAGGAAGCGATCGCCCCGGCATCCGGCGGAACCGTCGCGAGCGTCGTCGTCACCGTCCCGAGAGACGAATGCCACGAGCAGGTCAGGGTGACCTGCGGCTGCAGCGCACTCACGAGCGCCGTCGCCGTCGTCGTCGGTGCGTCCTTCGACGGGGTCATCACCGACTTCTTCGTGGACCGCATGGCCGCCCAGAGCGCCTCATCGTAGAGCTTCGGGCACTGCGTCGGCGGCCCGGCGACCGCCTCATCGCCCGCCGCGACGG
Source organism: Microbacterium sp. SCN 70-27 (assembly GCA_001724425.1). GTDB lineage: Bacteria > Actinomycetota > Actinomycetes > Actinomycetales > Microbacteriaceae > Microbacterium. Next base: position 1,731 of record MEEK01000048.1, on the reverse strand, counting down.
GCGCGGACGTCTCCGATGTCTGGCCGACCGTCGCACCGACCCACGCGAGGGATACCGGGAGCATGGGCACCGCGAGGTACGCCAACACGCCGAGGATCGCGAGGCACGCGAGCCCCACGAACCACGCGAGGAAGGCATTCCTGCCGCCGATCCGTGCCATTGCTCCAGGCTACGACGACGGTGCGCCGGCGCCCGGCGGACACGACGAAGGGCTCCGGGAACATGCCCGGAGCCCTTCGTCTTGGTGCTTAGTTGTACTCGCTCGAGAAACCGTCGCTCGAGAAGCTGTCGAAGTCGACGTAGCTCAGGTCGGCGTCCGAGTAGGCGCCGTCCGAGGCGAAGATGCGGTTGGGGTACCGCTCGCTCTTGGCCTCCTCCGTCGCCTCGACCGTGACTCCGCGGTACTTCGAGAGTCCCGTTCCGGCGGGGATGAGCTTTCCGATGATGACGTTCTCCTTGAGGCCGACGAGCGGGTCGCTCTTGCCCTCCATGGCCGCCTGCGTGAGGACGCGGGTGGTCTCCTGGAACGACGCGGCCGACAGCCACGACTCGGTCGCGAGCGACGCCTTCGTGATACCCATCAGCTCCGGACGGCCCGACGCGGGGCGCTTGCCCTCGGCGACGGCCTCACGGTTGATCTGCTGGTACCGCTTGAAGTCGACGAGCTCACCCGGCAGCAGCGTCGTGTCGCCGTGGTCGACCACGGTGACCTTCCGAAGCATCTGACGGACGATGACCTCGATGTGCTTGTCGTGGATCGGCACACCCTGCGAGCGGTAGACGCCCTGCACGCCGCCGACGAGGTACTTCTGCACCTCGCGGGCACCCTGCACGCGCATGACCTCCTTGGGGTCGAGCGTTCCGACCTGCAGCGGCTGACCGACCGTCACGTGCTGGCCGTCCTCGACGAGGAGGGTCGCACGCTTGAGCACGGGGTAGACGTGCGGCTCGTCGCCGTTGTCGGGCGTCAGGATGACCTTCTTGGCCTTGTCGGTCTCGTCGATTGCGATGCGACCGTCGGCCTCGGCGATCGGGGAGGCACCCTTCGGGGTACGCGCCTCGAACAGCTCCTGGACACGCGGCAGACCCTGGGTGATGTCGTCGGCGGAGGCCGAACCACCCGTGTGGAAGGTACGCATCGTCAGCTGCGTGCCGGGCTCACCGATCGACTGGGCGGCGATGATGCCGACCGCCTCGCCGATGTCGACGAGCTTGCCGGTCGCGAGCGAACGGCCGTAGCACTTCGCGCAGACGCCGACCGCCGAGTCGCAGGTGAGCACCGAGCGGACCTTGATCGACTCGACACCCGCCTCGACGAGCTTGTCGATGAGCACGTCGCCGACGTCCTCACCGGCCGCGGCGACGACCTCGCCCGAGGGCGAGACCGCGTCGGCGGCGAGCGTGCGGGCGAACACCGAGTTCTCGACGTTCGCGTCTCGCACGAGCACGCCGTCGGCGCCCGGGGCGGCGATGACGAACTCGAGGCCCTTGCTCGTGCCGCAGTCCTCCTCGCGGATGATGACATCCTGCGAGACGTCCACGAGGCGACGCGTCAGGTAACCCGAGTCGGCCGTACGGAGGGCCGTGTCGGCCAGACCCTTACGGGCACCGTGCGTCGCGGTGAAGTACTCGGCGACCGACAGCCCCTCGCGGTACGAGGAGATGATCGGGCGGGGCATGATCTCACCCTTGGTGTTGTTGACCAGGCCTCGGATGCCGGCGATGTTACGG
>MEEK01000047.1 GCA_001724425.1 Microbacterium sp. SCN 70-27 | reverse complement strand
GCCTTGTTGCCCCACTCGGCGGCGGCCTTGACGTCCTCTTCGTGGTCGCGCTCGAGCAGGCGCAGGTTGCCGATCGTCTCGGCAATCGCGGACTCGGCGTCGGCGATGTTGTTGGTGTAGTCGCGGACGAGCTGGTCGAGCATCTTCTGCGGGTCTTCGGCGGAGTCGAGCATCGCGTTGATGTTCGCCTTCACGAGGGTCGAGATGCGGCCGAAGATGGACTGCTTTGCCATGGGTTTTCCTTTCCTAACGGGAAGTGTAGGGGTGCGTGGGGGAGTCGTTCGCGGGCCGGGTGGCCCGCCCGTGCCGACGGGAGGCTGGGGGCGCGGAGTGTGCGGCGGTCAGAAGCGCCCCCCTCCGCGGCGGCTGCGGGTGCCGCCGCCGCCGAAGCTGCCGGGGCCGAGGCCGCCGCCACCGCCGAAACCGCCGCCGAACCCACCGCCGCGGGAGCCGCCACCGAAGCCGCCGCCGCCGTTCAGCAGCGAGTTGATCACGACTCCGCCGAGGACGGCGCCGAGCATGTTGTTGTTGCCCCCGCCGCCACCGCCGAACATCCCGCTGTTCTGGAACGAGCCGACGTCGTTCTGGGCGTAGCGGATCGCCTGGGATGCCAGGTCGTTCGCCCGCTGCGCGTACGACAGCGCCTGTGCGGGGTCGCTCTGCTGCAGCTGACGGGCTTGGCTGAGGGAAGCGGATGCCTCGGCGAGACGCGTGCGGGCCTCCGCGCCGATCGCGCCGCGCCGCGACGTGATGAAGTCCTCCGCCGCGGAGACCTGACCCTGGGCCTGCACGAGCAGGAGGTTCAGCTGCTGCGCGGCGCGCTGCGCCTGCTGCTGCGCATCGCGGACACCCGCGAGCATGGCGTCGATCTGCTTGTTGGCCCGGTCGAGGCCTTCGAGGGCGAACAGCGGCCGCTTGGCGGGGCCGACGAGAAGCGCCTTCGCCGAGTCCACCTGGGCGCGTGTCGTGGCGATGACGGGAGCGAGCCGGCCCTCCGGGTCGGGCATGCCGCTCGCGGCGGCGATGTCCTGCTCGACGTCGGCGATGAGCGCTACGGCATCCGACTCGCCCTTCGCGAGGTCGCCTCCGAGCTTCGTGACGGCCTTCTGGAGGAGGTCGGCCTGGCCTACCGCGCCCTCGGCCGCACGGATGCTGACCGCTGCGGCCGACCCGTCGCCTCCGTCGATCTCCCGCCGCGCGGCGGCGAGCCGCTCATCGGCGAACGCGAGGCTCCGTGTCGCCTGTGCGGGGTTGTCGACGACCGTCGCCAGTGCCTCGGGCGCGTAGGACTGCTGCAGCGTCGCGAGGGCTGCGGCTGCGGCATCCTGCTGCGCCGTGACGGCTCGCCAGGCATCCGTCACACGGGAGAGTGCGCCGGGGGCGTCCTGCTCCAGCCGGCGGAGTTCGTCGAACGCCTTGGCCTTGTCGTCGAGCTCCGCATTGGCGTGCGCGCACAGATCGAGGATCTGCGCGTTCCACTGGCGGATCTCGGGCTCGGTGTCGGGCGTCGCGTCGTCGAGCTGCTGCTTGAGCGAGAACGCCTGGTCGAGGTCCTGTTTCGCATGCGCGAGCGCGGTCTCGAACTCCTTCGCGGTCTCGTCGCCGAACTGTGCGCGGGCGAACTCGAGCTCCTGCTGGCTCGTCTTGATCGCGTCGTCGGTCGCGACGAGCGCGGAACCGGCGCGGCGGCCGAGCTCTTCGAGGGAGATCTGCGGAGCACCGCCCGGCCCGACGGCGGCGCCCGACTTGCCCTTCCGGCGAGACCGGACGACGATCCAGAGGATGAGTGCCCCGACGGCGACGATCACGAGGATCAGCAGGAACGGCGCGAACGATCCGCCGCCCGACTCGGTTCCGCCCGAACCGCCTCCGACGGCATCGGCGAGTCCGTCGGCGGCGGCTTTGCCCGCGCCGGCCCAGTCATCCGACCGCAGCGCCGGCTTGATGCGCTGCTGCTCGATCGCGTCGAGCTGGCTGTTCGAGACCGGTCCGGACGAGTCGCCGGAGAGATAGAAGGTGCGGCTGTCCGTCGAGATCGCGAGGAGGTACTGCCGCGGCCCGAGGCCGTTGTTCTGGGCGGTCTGGTTCGCCCAGCCCTCCGCGTCGGAGGGGTTCGAGAACGTGGGAACGTATACGACCCACAGGTCGACTCCGGAGGTCGACGAGAGCTTTCTCAGCTGGTTCTCGAGATCGCTCACGGCGCTGTCGGAGAGCACCTGCGACTGGTCGGCGACGCGGCTCGCGCCGAGCGAGACCGGGGCGGTGGCAACCGCCGGGGAGGCGGAGCCGAACAGGATCGCCGCTGCCGCCGTCAGAGCCAGAACGATCCGCGCGCGCACAGCAACCCCCTCGGCGAGAACGATTCCCCTCGCCCCCTCGAGGCGATCCTATGCCTTTCGGGGTATGCGCGAAAGCATCCGCGAGGCGCCCGAAGGAGCCTCACAGATCGGGTAGCGTGGCGGGCTCGGAGGACTCATGCATCACGACCGCCACGGACACTCGGACCCCGCCGACCGCTACGGCGACGACGTCCTCGCCGCGGGCGATCGATACGGCGGCGACGTCCTCGCCGCCGGCTGGCGGGATGCCGGAAAGCGCCCGATCCCGCGTGTGCCGGCCGAGGCCGACCTCGTCATCGAGGTCGCGGGCGACGGCTTCTGCGGCGCGGTCACACGCGTGCAGTCGGGGACTGTCGAACTCGAGGACCGGCGCGGCGCCCGGCGCCTGTTCCCCCTCGGCAAGGGCTTCCTCATCGACGGCGCACCCGTCGAACTCGTCGTGCCGACGGCCGCTCCGGCGGCGCCCCGGCGCACGGCATCCGGCTCCTTCGCGGCACCCGAGACGCGGGCGCGGGTCGCGCGTGCCTCGCGGATCCTCGTGGAGGGTCGCCACGATGCCGAACTCGTCGAGAAGGTGTGGGGCGACGACCTCCGCGCGGAGGGTGTCGTCGTCGAGTACCTGCAAGGTGTCGACCTGCTGGAGTCCGTCCTGCGCGACGAACCGCCTGGGCCGGGGCGACGGTACGGCGTGCTCGTCGACCATCTCGTGCCGGGCTCGAAGGAATCCCGCATCGCGGAGGCGGTCGCACGTGGGCCGCACGGCGCCCACGTCCGCATCGTCGGCCACCCGCACATCGACGTCTGGCAGTGCGTCAAGGCCGAGACGCTCGGCATCCGCGCATGGCCCGACGTGCCGCGCGGCATCGAGTGGAAGGTCGGCGTGAGCCGCGCCCTCGGGTGGCCCGCCGCCGACCAGGCCGACCTCGCGCGAACGTGGCAGCGGATCCTGGCATCCGTCCGCACGTATCGAGACCTCGATCCGGCGCTCCTCGGACGCGTCGAGGAACTCATCGACTTCGTGACGGAGTGAGGCGCGCGGGTACCCTGGGAGGATGCCCGCCGACGTCCCCGAGCCGCCCGCCGACGCCCCGCGCTACCGCGAGAAGCCGGTGTCGTTCGTCCGCCGGAGCGGACGCATGAGCGACGCGCAGGAACGCGCGTGGGCCGACCTCTCGCCGTTCTACGCGATCGACGTGCCGCGCGACGCGGCCGCCACGAGCATCCGTCCCGGGTCCGCGATCGACGTCGCCTCGGTCTACGGACGCACCGCCCCGCTCGTCGTCGAGATCGGGTCGGGGCAGGGGCACGCGATCGTCCACGCCGCCCAGGAGCGACCCGACGTCGACTTCCTCGCCGTCGAGGTGTTCCGTGCGGGCCTGGCGCGGACGATGCTCGACGCCGATCGCGCGGGCATCCGGAACCTCCGGCTCGTCGAGGCGAATGCGCCCGAGGTGCTGGAGCACCTCCTGCCGGAGGGCAGCGTCGACGAGGTGTGGATCTTCTTCCCCGACCCGTGGCACAAGGCGAAGCACAACAAGCGGCGGCTCATCGCGCCGCCCTTCCCGCCGATCGCCGCGCGGGCGCTCCGCCCCGGTGGCATCCTGCGCCTCGCGACCGACTGGGAGGAGTACGCCCTGCAGATGCGCGACGTGATGTCGGATGCCGCGGATTTCGCACCCGCCTTCGAGGGGCAGTGGGCACCGCGGTTCGCAGGGCGCACGATGACGGCGTTCGAGCGCAAGGGGCTCGCGAAGGGTCGCGACATCCGCGACCTCGCCTACGAACGCGTGCCCAGGCGCTGACCAGACTCGCGCGGTACCGTGTTGGTGGACCCCGACAGGTCCCCGGACGAGGGTTCAGTACCCGGTGAGCGACAAGACTGGCCGAAAGGTCACGTCATGTCGTGGGTCATCCTCATCATCTCGGGCGTTCTCGAAGCCGTCTGGGCGACGGCGCTCGGTCGCTCCGAGGGCTTCTCGAAGCTCGCCCCCACGCTCGTCTTCGTCGTCGCCCTCATCGCGAGCATGGGCGGCCTCGCGTGGGCGCTGCGCGACATCCCGACCGGCACGGCGTACGCCGTCTGGGTCGGCATCGGTGCGGCTCTGACGGTCGCGTACGCCATGATCACCGGCGACGAGCAGTTCTCCCTCGTCCGAGTCCTCCTCATCCTCGGTCTCGTGGGATGCGTCGTGGGGCTGAAGCTCGTCGGCGGCGAGCACTGAACCGACCACGCGGGGCGCAGCGGTCTCGGGCCCGGGTGACGGGTCAGTCGCCGCCGCGGACGAGTTCGAGGCCCGCGCGCGCGAACTGGCGCGTCGTGGCATCCGGCAGGAATGCCCGCGTCAGCCCCGCGCCGATGCGCGCGAGGTCGGCCTCGTCGCGGAAGAGCAGGTACATCGTCTCGTAGCGGGGGTGGAACTTCCCTTTGAAGCGGTGCAGCGACTGGAAGCCGTAGACCGGCTCGAGTGCGTCGGCGAGGCGTGTGCTGAGGCCTGCGATGACCCTTGCCTCGGGCGGATATTCGTGTGCGAGCGGCGCTCCCGAGAGCGACATGATCTGCGCACCCTCGTCGCGGAAGGCGAGCGCCGACATCCCGATGAGGTACTCCATGACGGGGCCGAAGCCGTCTTCGCGCCGACGCATCAGATCGAGGGTCCAGCCGTGCACGGCGCCGTCCCGGCCATACATCGGCAGCCAGGAGAGGAACCCGTCGACGCTGCCCCGCGCGTCGATCGCGAGGGCGATCCGCACCTCGGGGTCGGCGGCTTCGGCGAGCGTGCCGAGTGTGAATCGCATCTCGGGGAGGTCCTTGTCGCCGACCCACTCCTCGCTGATCGCGTTCAGTTGCGTGCGGATGCCCCAGGGTTCGTCGACGAGACGCGTGAGCCGGAACGTGACGTCCTCGCGCTGGGCGCGGTTGAGTGTCGTCCGCACCGAGTTGAATCGTTTACCCGTGAATGCGAGACCGGGGAGGTCGACGATCGTGTCGTCGGCGACGACGAGCGAACGCCACGTCGGTGGCACGGCCGCCCGGGTCGACTCGCCCGCGCTGAAGAAGCAGGGGGCGAGACCCGCATGCTCCGCCGCGTCGATGAACTGCGTCACCGACTCCGCGCGCCCGTGCTCGGGGCCGAGCGGGTCACCGAGAGCGATCGCCGCGTCGGCACGTCGCTGGAAGGCGACGATCCCCGTGTCGGTGCGGAGGTAGTCGTTGCCGTCCCACGTGGTCATCCACGAGAGGGTTCCGCCGCCGACGCGGTGAAGGAGCGCCCGGGCATCCTCGCTCGTCGGCTCGGTGGCGTCACCGCCGAGGATGGTGTGACGGCGACGGGCGAACGCGCCGCGGACGATCACCAGGTAGATCATCAACACGAGCGAGAGGAAGCCGGTGCCGATGTCGAGGGCGAAGGTGCCGTCGATGAGGACGTCGTCGAGGTCGAGGGCGGCACGGAACGGGATGAGCGCCATCAGCACGGCCGCGAACACGACGTTGAGGGCGAGGAGGACGAGCGCCGTGACCCACGCCCAGCGGCGCGCGCGGCGCAGGCCATTGGCGATCAGCAGCACGACGATGACGTCCAGTGCCGTCGAGCCGGCGGGGCTCTCGAGCGGCTCCGTGCGGCCGAACGGGCCGTCGGTGGGGATGACGGCGAGGAGCACCTCGATCGAGACGTAGGTGATCATGCCGACGAAGGCGAGGAGCCGCTGCTCGCGCACGGTGGCGCGCCGGGGTCGGAAGGTCCGGTCGACGACGAGTACCAGTGCGACGGCGAGGATCCGCTCGAGGTCCGTGACGCGACCGAGCACGAGGACGGCGACGATCACGGTGGGCAGGAGGATCATCCACCCGCGTGTGCGCCACGGGGGAGGAAGGAGGCCGAGAACCGCCGCGAGACACGCGACGGCGCCGGCACTCGGACCCACGGAGAGCGCGGCGGCGGTCTCCTGCGCCCAGGCCCAGTGCGTGAACAGGCGCAGCACGGTCAGCAGCAGTGCGGCTCCGCACACGGCGAAGAGCTGGCCGATCCAGAAGTAGCCGAGCGCCGCGCGGGTGCCGCCGAGGTATTCCAGTGCGCCCATCGCGACCATGCCCGCGAGGGCGAGGACGTACGCCCACGGGACGGCGACGAGGAACGTGCCGGTGAAGGCGGTCCACCAGCGGCCGGCCTCGAACGCGGGAAGGCCGTAGGCCCAGGCATCCATCCCCGCGCTGTGGCGGAACGGCTCCCAGAGCCCATGCGAGATCACACCGACGATGAGGAGGATCGCCGTCGTCGTGAGCGTGGCGGGGATGCGTCGGAGAAAGAGCAGTACGGGGGAGCGTCGGCCGGGGGCGCGCGTCGGAGCGTCGGCGACCGTCATGGACATCACGCTATCGGGCGTGGAGGTCGGCACGGGAGCGGACCGGTCAGAAGCGCGCGAGCAGCGGCGGCAGGAAGACGATCGCCGCCGCGATCGGCACGACGAGAGCCGCGACACCGATGATCACCAGCGCGCCGATCGACCCGAGGATCGACAGGGCCGCCGCGCCCGCCACAGTGACGCGGTCCCGCAACGGGGATCGCCCTTGCCGCAGTGTATGCGCAGGGAAAGATGCCGTGAGGGGAATACTCGCCGTGACCATGCTTCGACGCTACGGACGAGGCATCCTCTGACGCGTCCTCCCGGCGGCCGATCCGCATCCGTCGGGAGGATGATCCCGGGGCGGCGCGCACGGGTCGGCCAGCGAATGTTCAGTGCCCCCGACAGGAATCGAACCTGCGACCTTTGGTACCGGAAACCAACGCTCTATCCCCTGAGCTACGGAGGCATGACGCCCCGCTTTCGCGCAGGCGTACCGATCGAGGGTATCACCGCGTGACGGCTCGGACCGTCCGCGGCGGCTACGGCCGCCTCCGGAGTCCCCGCGGCGGCTGACCGCGAACCGGCGTCGAGACGGGGGTGCAGACGCACGCCGGAGAGCATGCGAGGATACTTCGGTGCAACGCATCGTGACCGCCGAACTCGACCTGGATCTGGGGTCGTCCGTCGACCTGATCTTCCAGATCACGGCGGCCCAGCCTGCGCCGGTGCTGCGCGAGGAACTGACCTTCATCCAGGGCGACCGCGTGTACACGCCGACCGAGATCATCGACCAGTCCGGCAGCCGTCTGCACCGGCTCCAGGGCGATGCGGGAACCCTCGAAGTCCGGTACGAAGCGCTCATCGAGGGGCAGGTCGCCCAGCGCGCCACGAGCGACCTCGAGGCGATCACCTACCTCCGCCCCAGCCGCTACTGCCAGTCCGACGAGGTGTTCTCGCAGGCACGCCGTCAGTTCCGTGGGCTCGCGGGCCTCGATCTCATCACCGCCGTGAGCGAGTTCGTCGCGACGAGCACCACCTACACGCCGGGGCTCAGTCAGGGCACCGACTCCGCCGTGACGACCCTCATGACCGGTCAGGGCGTCTGCCGCGACTACGCCCACGTGGTCATCGCGCTGCTTCGCGCGATGGACATGCCCGCGCGCTATGCCGCGTGCTACGCGCCGGGCCTTCGCCCCATGGATTTCCACGCCGTCGCTGAGGCCTATCTCGACGGCTCCTGGTACGTGATCGATGCGACCCGCCTCGCGAACCGCCGCTCTCTCGTGCGCATCGCGACCGGGCGAGATGCCTCCGACTGCGCGTTCCTCAGCTACCACGGCGGCCACGTCGGGCTCGAACGCATGCGGGTCGAGGCGGTCGTGGTGCCGAGTGACTCCGCCGACGTCACGGCCCTGGACGCCGCTGCCGCGGCGTCCGACCCCGCGCTCGACGATCTCGGCGAGCTCATCGTCCTCGCCTGACACACTCTTGGATCTCCCGTGGGCAGCCGCGGCTCCCAAACCGCAGGAACGAGTGTTACCGGTGTGACTCGGGGCAGCCTGGAAGCCACTTCTGTCACGCCTGATCCGACGGTTTGGGGCGCAGCGGGCGCCGGCCCGTGGATGGGGGCCGCCGGGTCGCGCAGGGGGGCCGCGCGGGTCGCGCCCAGGCGGCGCCCGTAGACTTGTCGGGCTATGAATCCTGACGCCCTCGCCGCCGCCCTGCTCGCCGTCATCGCCCCGCTCGCCGAGGCGCGACGAGAGGGCTCCAGCGCCGGATGGAGCGTCGCCGACCTTCCGCTGGAGCGCCCTCGCAACCGCGACCACGGCGATTGGGCTTCGAACGCCGCCCTCAAGCTGGGCAAAGCGGTCGGTGCCAACCCGCGCGAGTTCGCGCAGGAGATCGCCGACGCCCTCGCCTCGACCGACGGCATCGCGTCCGTCGAGGTCGCCGGGCCCGGGTTCATCAACATCCGGCTGGATGCCGCCGCCGCCGGCGCCCTCGCGAAGACGATCGTCGACGCGGGCGCGGCCTACGGCACCAATGACACCCGCGCCGCGGAGATCATCAACCTCGAGTTCGTCTCGGCCAACCCGACCGGACCGATCCACCTGGGTGGCACGAGGTGGGCGGCCGTCGGCGATGCGCTCGCGCGGATCCTCGCCAGTCAGGGCGCTCAGGTCACGCGGGAGTACTACTTCAACGACCACGGCGCGCAGATCGACCGCTTCGCGCGGAGCCTCGTGGCGGCCCACCAGGGCGACCCGACGCCCGAGGACGGATACGGCGGCGACTACATCCACGACATCGCCCGCCGTGTGGCGCTCGCCTACGTGGGCGACATCGACGCGCTCGATCCGGCAGCGAAGCAGGAGGCGTTCCGAGAGATCGGCGTCGGCTTCATGTTCGACGAGATCAAGCAGAGCCTGCACGAGTTCGGCGTCGACTTCGACGTCTACTTCCACGAGAACGACCTGCACACGTCGGGCGCCGTCGAGCGGGCCGTCGCGCGGTTGCGCGAACTCGGCCACATCTACGAGGCGGACGGTGCGACGTGGCTGCGCTCGACGGAGTTCGGCGACGACAAGGACCGCGTCGTCATCAAGAGCGACGGCAACGCGGCCTACATCTCGGGCGATCTCGCGTACTACCTCGACAAGCGCGAGCGCGGGTTCAACCGCTGCATCATCATGCTCGGCGCCGATCACCACGGCTACGTCCAGCGTCTGATGGCGATGACGGCCGCCTTCGGCGACGAGCCGTACGTCAACCTCCAGATCCTCATCGGTCAGATGGTCAACCTGGTCAAGGACGGCCAGCCCGTGCGCATGTCGAAGCGCGCGGGGACCGTCGTGACCCTCGAAGACCTCGTCGAGATCGTCGGCGTGGATGCCGCGCGCTACGCGCTCACGCGCAGCTCCGCCGACTCCAACCTCGACGTCGACCTCGACGTGCTGCAGAAGCGCACGAACGACAACCCCGTCTTCTACGTGCAGTACGCGCACGCGCGCACGCACAACGTCGCGCGCAACGCCGCAGATTCGGGCGTCACGCGGGATGCCTTCGCGCCGGAGCTCCTCACCCACGAGACCGAGTCGGCGCTCCTCGGCGCGCTCCAGGAGTTCCCCCGCGTCGTCGCGTTCGCCGCCGAAGTGCGCGAGCCGCACCGGGTCGCCCGCTACCTCGAAGAGCTCGCGAGCCTGTACCACCGCTGGTACGACAACTGCCGTGTCACGCCGCTCGGCGACGAGGAGGTCAGCGACCTCCACCGCACGCGCCTATGGCTCAACGACGCGACCGGCCAGGTGCTCCGCAACGGCCTCCACCTGCTCGGCGTCACCGCGCCCGAGCGCATGTGAGCGCGAGCGGCATGAGCGACCAGCACCCCACGGAGCCCCTGCCTGACGCGCGAGCGCAGTGGGTGCTGTCGACGGATGCCGCGGTCGCTCCCTCGCGCAAGCGCCGCTGGCCGTGGCTCGTCGCCCTCCTCATCGTGGTGGCGCTCGCCGCCGCGGCCTGGTTCGGTGGCGAGGCGATCGCCCGCAGCATCGTGGAGCGGACGATCCGCGAGCAGATCACGCGCCAGCTCGACCTGCCCGCCGATCATCGGATCGACGTCGACGTGCCCGGGCCGATCCTGCCGCAGCTGATCGCGGGCACGCTCGGCGACGTCGCGATCTCCTCGGACGACGTGCCGCTGAAGGGCGTGACCGCCGACGTCTCGGTGCACGCGCAGGACGTGAACATCCACGGCGGTGACTGGAGCGGCGCCGTCGCGACGGTGACGATCGACCAGTCGCAGCTGCAGGCGCTCATGTCTGCCGTGCCGGACTTCCCGGCCGCGTCGGTGGCGATCGACGCCCCCGATCTGACGGCGCAGTTCGACCTGCGGGTGCTCGGCCTCGAGGTCCCCGTCGGGGTTTCCCTCACCCCCAGCGCCTCCGGCGGCGACATCGTGCTCACCCCGGCGAGCCTGCGGGTCGCGGGGACGGAGATCACCGCCGACGCGCTGCGTCAGCAGTTCGGCGCGCTGGCATCCACGGTCCTGCGCGACTGGGACGTCTGCATCGCCGATCGGCTGCCGAAGGCCGTCGAGCTGACCGGGGTCACCGTCAAGCGCGAGAGCGTGGTGGCGGACTTCGAGATCGACAGCGCGATCCTCGCCGACAAGACCGCTCAGGCGAAGGGCACCTGCCCCTGAGGTCGCCCGGACCGCGGCCGCCGCATGCGCCGGGCGGCATGCGGCGGTGCCCTAGACTTTGACAAACGTCTGCCGGGCCGGTGGCGCTCACGCGCCCCGCCCGCGCTCTCTCCCGATTGGTGCTCCTCTTCGTGTCCGCCTCTTCCGATCGTCCGCTCGTGCCGGAGTGGCTCGCCGTGCCGGAAGACGCCAACGCCCTCGCGCCCCTCGTCTGGCCGGCGTCCGCGTCGCGTGACGCGCACGGCGAACTCTCCCTCGGCGCAGTTCCCGTCTCGACCCTGCGCGCGCAGTTCGGCACACCGCTCTACGTCATCGACGAGGACGCAGTGCGCGCCCGCGCGCGCGAAGTGAAGGCGGCCTTCGACGCGGCGACCGCGCGGCACGGCATCGCCGCACGCGTCTACTACGCGAGCAAGGCGCTGCTCACGACCGAGATCGTCCGGTGGGTCACGCAGGAGGGCCTCGCCGTCGACGTCGCGACGGGCGGAGAACTCGCCGTCGCACTCGCCGCGGGGGCGGACCCCGGCCGGATCGGACTGCACGGCAACAACAAGTCTGTCGCCGAACTCGAGCGCGCCGTCGACCTCGGTGTCGGCTCGATCGTCATCGATTCGCTGATCGAACTCGAGCGGCTCGCGGCGATCGCCGAGCGGCGCGGCCGGTCGTGCGACACGGCGCAGAGCGTCCTCATCCGCGTCAACACGGGAGTCCACGCCGAAACGCACGACTTCCTCGCGACGGCGCACGAAGACCAGAAGTTCGGCTTCGCCCTCGCGGACGCCGAGGGTGTCGCCGCCCGCGTCCGCGAGATCCCGTCGCTGCGTCTCGTCGGCATCCACTGCCACATCGGCTCGCAGATCTTCGGCACGGCGGGCTTCGCCGAGTCGGCTGCGCGGCTCGTCGAACTGTACGCGCGCCTTCGCGAGGGCGGCGACCTCCCCGTCCTGAACCTCGGCGGCGGCTTCGGCATCGCCTACACGTCCGTCGATGACCCGACCCCGATCGAGGCGCTCGCCGACGGGATCGTCGAGGCCGTCGCGCGTGAGTGCAGCGTCCGGGGCATCCCGCTGCCGAACCTCGCCTTCGAGCCCGGCCGCACGGTCGTCGGGCGTGCGGGGGTCACCCTCTACGAGGTCGGCACGGTCAAGCCCGTCGTCGTCTCGGATGATCTCACCCGGCTGTACGTGAGCGTCGACGGCGGCATGAGCGACAACGCCCGGCCCGCGCTCTACGGCGCGCAGTACTCGGCGCGCGTCGCCTCGCGCACGTCCGACGCGGATGCCGCGCTCGTCCGCGTCGTCGGCCGCCACTGCGAGTCCGGCGACATCGTGGTGGATGCCGAGTACCTCCCCGGCGACGTCGCCCCGGGCGACCTGCTCGCCGTCCCCGCCACCGGGGCCTACTGCTTCTCGCTCGCGAGCAACTACAACTACGTTCCGCGCCCGCCGGTCGTCGCCGTCTCGGCGGGCCGCGCGCGCCTCATCGTGCGAGGCGAGACGATCGACGATCTGCTCGCCCGCGACCTCGGCGTGGCCGCCGACGACTCCCGGGAGGATCACACGTGACCGACTACCGCCGCCTGCGCGTCGCCCTGCTGGGCGCGGGAGCCGTGGGCTCCCAGGTCGCCGCCCTGCTGCGCAAGCACGGGGACGAACTCGCCGACCGTGCCGGCGCGGCCCTCGACCTCGTGGGCATCGCCGTGCGGAACCCCGACGCACCCCGCGACGTCGAGCTTCCCCGAGAGCTCTTCACGACGGATGCCGAGGAGCTCATCGTCGGCGCCGACATCGTGATCGAACTGATCGGCGGCATCGAGCCCGCGCGCTCCAACATCCTCCTGGCCCTCGGGTCGGGCGCCGACGTCGTCACGGCCAACAAGGCCCTCCTCGCAACCCACGGCCCGGAGATTTTCGACGCGGCCGACCAGGTCGGCGCCTCGGTCTACTACGAGGCCGCCGCCGCCGGCGCGATCCCCATCATCCGTCCCCTGCGCGACTCGCTCGCCGGTGACCGGGTGCAGCGGATCATGGGCATCGTCAACGGCACGACGAACTACATCCTCGACCGCATGGACCGCGAGGGCTCCGACTTCGCCGAGGTCCTCGCCGACGCGCAGGCCCTCGGCTACGCCGAGGCCGACCCGACGGCCGACGTCGAGGGCTACGACGCCGCGCAGAAGGCGGCGATCCTGGCATCCCTCGCGTTCCACACGGCGGTGCCGCTGGACGCCGTCCATCGCGAGGGCATCACCCGGATCGACACGCAGATGATGGATGCCGCGCGCCACGCCGGCTACGTCATCAAGCTCCTCGCCGTGTGCGAGCGGCTCGCAACCGACGACGGGGACGCCATCTCGGTGCGCGTGTACCCCGCTCTCGTCCCGCGCGAGCACCCGCTCGCCAACGTGCACGGCGCGAACAACGCCGTGTTCGTCCAGGCGGAGGCGGCAGGGAACCTCATGTTCTACGGCGCCGGTGCGGGCGGTGTGCAGACCGCGTCGGCCGTCCTCGGCGACGTCGTCTCGGCCGCACGCCGGCACATCGCCGGCGGCGTCGGCGTCGGCGAGTCGACGCGCGCGAACCTGCCGGTCCTCCCGGTCGGGCGGGTCACGACGCGCTACCAGATCACCCTCGAGGTGTCCGACGAGCCGGGCGTGCTCGCCACGGTCGCGGGCATCCTCAGTGAGGGACGCGTGTCGATCGCGACCGTCGAGCAGACCGTCGTCACTGCAGCGAACGGCGAACCGGGAACCGCCCGGCTCGTCATCGGAACCCACAGGGCACTCGAGCAGGACCTGAGCGAGACCGTCGACCGCCTCGCCGCCAGCGGCGTCGTCGGTCGCGTGGTGTCGGTCCTGCGGGTGGAAGGAGACTGAGATGGTACATGTGTGGCAGGGAGTCCTGCGCGAGTTCGCCGACCGGCTGGGCGTCACCGACGCCTCGACCGTCGTCACGCTGGGCGAGGGCGGCACGCCGCTCATTCCCGCGAAGACGCTGTCGGAGATGACCGGCGCGGACGTCTACGTCAAGTTCGAGGGCATGAACCCGACCGGCTCCTTCAAGGACCGCGGCATGACGGTCGCGCTCTCGCGCGCCGTCGAGCACGGTGCGAAGGCGGTCATCTGCGCGTCGACGGGGAACACGTCGGCCTCGGCCGCGGCCTACGCGGCGAACGCGGGGATCACCGCCGCCGTCCTCGTGCCCGAGGGGAAGATCGCGATGGGCAAGCTCAGCCAGGCGGTCATCCACGGCGGGCGGCTCATCCAGGTGCGCGGTAACTTCGACGACTGCCTCGAGATCGCGCGCGAACTCGCGGACAACTACCCCGTGCACCTCGTCAACTCCGTCAACCCGGACCGCATCGAGGGGCAGAAGACGGCGGCGTACGAGATCGTGTCGCAGCTCGGGGATGCCCCGGACTTCCACTTCATCCCGGTCGGCAACGCCGGCAACTACACCGCCTACACGCGCGGCTACCGTGAAGAGGCCGCGCGCGGCGTCGCCACGAAGGTTCCGCGCATGTTCGGCTTCCAGGCCGAGGGCTCGGCGCCGCTCGTGCGCGGCGAGGTCGTCAAGAACCCCGAGACCGTCGCCTCGGCGATCCGCATCGGCAACCCCGCCTCGTGGGAGCTCGCCCTCGAGGCGCGCGACGCGACCGACGGGTGGTTCGGCGCGATCAGCGACGACAAGATCCTCGCGGCGCAGAAGCTCCTGGCATCCACCGCCGGCGTCTTCGTGGAGCCCGGGTCGGCGATCAGCGTCGCGGGCCTGCTCGACCGTGCCGAGGCGGGGCTCCTGCCCGCCGGTGCGAAGGTCGTCCTCACGGTGACCGGCCACGGCCTGAAGGACCCGCAGTGGGCCCTCCGCAACGCGGACGGCACCGAGGTGCAGCCGACGGTCGTGGATGCCTCGACCTCCGAGGTCGCCTCGGTCCTCGACCTGGCAGCAGGAAGCACGCAGTGACCTTTGTCGACGCGCGGTCGCCACGTTTCGACTCCTCGCTCCGCTCGTCGCGGGGCGGCCGGGGGTACGCGTCGCGGGGCGGCCGGGTGAGCGCGTTGACCCCGGTCGTTGAGCGAGCGCAGCGAGTCGAAACGTCGTCGCCCCGTTTCGACTCCTCGCTGCGCTCGTCGCGGGGCGGCCGGGGGTACGCGTCGCGGGGCGACCGGGAGGGTGCGGTGGTTCTGGTCGTTGAGCGAGCGCAGCGAATCGAAACGTCGTCCGCGTCGTCGCCCCGTTTCGACTCCTCGCTTCGCTCGTCGCGGGGCGCCCGGGAGTACGCGTCGCGGGGCGGCCGGGGGAGCGGGGTGGCTCCGGTCGTTGAGCGAGCGCAGCGAGTCGAAACGTCGTCCGCGCCCAGCCGGGAGGGGGCCTCGTGAGCGAGACGCGCACGGTCGCGGTCCGGGTTCCCGCGACGAGCGCGAACCTCGGACCGGGCTTCGACACGCTCGGGCTCGCGCTGAGCGTGTACGACGAACTCGTCGTGACGGCCCTGCCCGAGCCGGGGCTCGAGATCACCGTCACGGGGCAGGGCGCGGGCGAGGTCCCGACGGATGCCTCGCACCTCGTCATCCGGTCGATGGCGTACGCGTTCGAAGCGGTCGGGCGACCCCTCCCCGGCATCCGCCTCGAGGCGCACAACACGATCCCGCACGGGCGTGGCATGGGTTCCTCGGGCGCCGCGGTGGTCGCGGGCCTGCTCGCCGCGAAGGGGCTTCTCGCGGGCGAGGTCGAGTTCAGCGCCGACACGCTCCTGCGCCTCGCGACGGAACTCGAAGGTCACCCCGACAACGTCGCCCCGGCGCTGTTCGGCGGTCTCACGATCGCGTGGATGGACGAGAACGGTCCGCAGCACAAGAAGCTGCTCGTGCACCGCGGCGTCTCGCCCCTCGTCTTCGTGCCGGACTTCACGATGTCGACGTCGGTCGCACGCGGTCTCGCGCCGCTGCAGGTGACCCGCGAGGACGCCGTCTTCAACGTGTCACGCTCCGCGCTCCTCATCGCGGCGCTCATGCAGAGCCCCGAGCTGCTGATGGCGGCGACCGAGGACAAGCTGCACCAGTCGTACCGCGCGCAGGCGATGCCCGCGACGGATGCCCTCGTGCGCGCCCTGCGCGGTGCGGGGTTCGCGGCCGTGGTGTCCGGGGCAGGTCCGAGCGTGCTCGTCCTCGCCGATGGGCCCGGTCGGCGCCTCGAGGCGGCCCGCGTCGCGGCATCCGCGTCGGACACTCCGTGGGAGCCCCTCATGCTCGCCGTCGATGTCAAGGGTGGTACAGTGAGGGACTATACGGAGGGTTCCACGGTCACGCCGTGAGTCTGGCCTCCGTCGCAATTCTGCGAACCCCCGCATAGTCAGCCCTGCGCCACCCGTCGTCCGCATCGGACGGCTCGATATCGGCGCTCTGCGCTCGTCGTGGATGGCGTCTGTGCGGATCCGTCCATTCCCACATCCCCACTGAAGGAGAACTCGTGGAGTCCCTCTCCGAGATCGATACCCCCCAGTCCGACGACGCGCGCGAGGATGCCGCCGTCGACGCCACCACCGAGGCGGCACCCGCCGCCGAGCAGCCCGTCGCCGAGGCGCCGGCGCCCGAGGCCGACGTCGAGGCCGCCGAGGAAGCACCCGCTGAGGAAGCGCGCGCTGAGGCCCCCGAAGCAGCCGCGATCGTCGAGGAGGCGCCCGTGGCCGACGAGCCCGTCGCCGAGGTCGCGCCGGCAGCGGTCGAAGCGCCCGTCGCAGAGTCTGCCGCTGATGCCCCCGCCGCCGAGGTCGAGCCCGCCGCCGAGGAAGCGCCGGCCGCTCCCGTCAAGGCGCCGCGCAAGCGCGCTCCGCGTCGTGCGAAGAGCACCGACGTGCCCGCCGAGGCCGCACCCGCCGCCGAAGCCGCACCGGCCGAGGCCGCCGCCGACGCGGCTACTGCCGCACCGGCCGCCGACGCCCCCGCGGAAACGCCCGTCGAGGCGCCCGCCGAGAACGGCGACGCCGCACCGGCGGCCGAAGGCGATGCGGCCGCGCCCGCGGAGGCGTCCGAGAACGCCGCCGACGCGCCGGCCGAGAACGCCACCGACGCGCCCGCAGACGGTGCTGCCGAGGCCTCCGCCGACGGCGAGACCCCGAGCCGTGGACGTTCGCGCAGCCGCTCGCGCAGCCGCAACCGCAACAAGCCCGAGGGCGCCCAGAACGGGCAGCAGAACGCCGGCCAGAACGGTCAGCAGGCCGCCCAGAACGCTCCCGCCGCGGCATCCGCCGACAGCGACTCCGACGAGCAGGGGCAGAGCGCGGGCCGCGGCCGCCAGCGCAACAAGCGCCGCACGCAGGGGCAGACCGGCGACGAGTTCGAGACCGAGATCGGCGAGGACGACGTCCTCATCCCGATCGCCGGCATCCTCGACGTGCTCGACAACTACGCGTTCGTCCGCACGACGGGCTACCTCCCCGGCGCGAGCGACGTGTACGTCTCGCTCGGCCAGGTCAAGAAGTACAACCTGCGCAAGGGTGACGCCGTCGTCGGTGCGATCAAGCAGCCGCGCGAGGGCGAGCAGTCGAGCCGCCAGAAGTACAACGCG
>MEEK01000046.1 GCA_001724425.1 Microbacterium sp. SCN 70-27 | reverse complement strand
CGTCAAGGCGCAGAAGATCATCGACACGGTCACGCAGCACTCGCAGTCGGTGCTCCGCGACGCCGAGGACCGCACGCGGGCGCTGCGCTGGCAGCAGCAGCAGCTGACGAGCTTCATGACCGAGGTCAAGGAGCTCATGCGCACGGAGGGTGCCGGTCAGGCTTCCGACGAGGCCGCCGACGGCAAGAAGCCGTCGAAGAAGGCGATCGTCGACGCCGGGACCGACGAGACCGCCGAGGGCTGAGCCCCTCGCGCGCGGCGCGCGCACCCGTCTGTAACGCCTGCGTCCCCGCCTGCGTCCCAAACTGCAGGAGCGGGTGTTACTGGTGTGGTCTCAACCGCACTGTGCGGCGGTTTCAGTCACACTCGGTCCTGCGCTTTGGGAGCGCCCCTGCCGCGGTCTAGCGGCCGGGGCCCGGCGGGGTCACGCCGGCAGTCGGGGTCAGGTGAGACGGGCGAGCTCCGCGACGAAGCCGTCGACGTCCTGCTCCGTCGTGTCGAACGAGCACATCCAACGCACCTCGCGGCGCGAGGCGTCCCAGTCGTAGAAACGGAACGCGGCCCGCAACTGGTCGGCGACGCCTTCGGGAAGCGTCGCGAAGACTCCGTTCGACTGCGTCTCCTGGGTGAACGCGACGCCCGAGATCGAACCATCGGCGAGCCCCGCCTCGACGCCCCGGCGCAGGCGCTGCGCCATCGCGTTCGCGTGGCGCGCGTTCCGCAGATACAGGTCGCCTGCGGGATCGAGCAGGGCGATCAGCTGCGCCGAGATGAACCGCATCTTCGATGCGAGCTGCATGTTGAGCTTCCGGAGGTAGAGGAGCCCCTCGGATGCCGCGGGGTCGAGCACGACGACGGCCTCGCCGCCGAGGGCGCCGTTCTTGGTGCCCCCGAAGCTCAGGACGTCGACGCCGGCGTCGGTCGTGAAGGCCCGCAGCGGCAGGTCGAGGGCCGCCGCGGCGTTGGAGATGCGGGCGCCGTCGAGGTGGAGGCGCATGCCGCGCTCGTGCGCGTGGTCGGCGAGGGCGCGGATCTCCTCCGGTGTGTACAGGGTGCCGAGCTCGGTCGACTGCGTGATCGACACGACGAGCGGCTGGGCGCGGTGCTCGTCGCCCCACCCCCAGGCCTCGCGGTCGACGAGTTCCGGGGTGAGCTTGCCGTCGTCGGTCGGGACGTTCAGGATCTTGATCCCCGCGACGCGCTCGGGCGCCCCGCCCTCGTCGACGTTGATGTGGGCGGTGGATGCCGCGATGACCGCGCCCCACCGGGGGAGCATCGACTGCAGGCCCGTCACATTGGCTCCGGTGCCGTTGAAGACGGGGAAGGCCTGCGCCGTGTCGCCGAAGTGATGGCGGAACACGTCCTGCAGCCGCTCGGTGTAGGCGTCCTCGCCGTAGGCGATCTGGTGGCCGTCGTTCGCGGCGGCGATAGCCGCGAGGATCTCCGGATGGACACCGGAGTAGTTGTCGCTCGCGAAGCCGCGGACGTTCGTGTCGTGGAGGGTGGTCACGATTCTCCAGCCTAGTTCGGTCGTGTTCGGATCTGACGGGATGCCGCCCCGGTCGCGCAGTTCCGCCGACGACGCGCCCCGGAGCGGACCGACGTGGTCGCCGGTGCGGTTCAGTCGAGCGGGATGACCGTGTCGTTGACGTCCGGGGCCGCGGCATCCCACAACCGCGTGAACCCGGTCGCGAGTGCGTCCTCGAGCCCGGTGAGTGCCTTCACGCGGAAGATGACGGATGCCGCGCGCAGCGGCTGCCCGTCATCGCGAGCCGCCTTCGCGAACCCCTGCGCCATCGCCCGCGCCCACGCTTCCTCTGCGGCCTTCACCGCGGCGTAGTTCGCGCCGCCCGCGAGCGGGCGTTCGACCGCCGTCGACGACACGATCGCGACCCGCGCTGAAGGCGAGGCGACCAGATCCGTCCAGAACGCCCGCGTCACATGGCGCAGTGCGGTGAGCCCGCTCTCGAGCGCGCGGTAGTCCTCGTCGGTCTGACCGGGAAGCCCGCCGCCCCCGCGCCAGCCGCCGACGAGGTGCAGGATGCCGTCGATGCGCTCGCCGTCGCCCCGGAGGGCCGCCGCGAGCGCATCGACGGCGCCCTCGTCGGTCAGGTCGCAGGCGGCGGTCCGTACGGTGCCCGCCGCATCGGCGGGCACCGACTCCGAGAGCCGCGCGAGCTTCTGGTCGTCGCGCCCGACCGCGATGGCCCGGGCGCCTGCGGCAACGAGCACGCGCGCCGCCGCAGCACCGCTCGCGCTCCCGGCGCCCGCCACCAGCACCGTCCGCCCGGCGACCGCCGCCGGGCGCCCCGGAGCCGACGCCTCAGCCATCACGCCCCGTGATGCCCTCGGTCGACGCGATCACGTCACGCATCTTCTTCTCGAGGGCCTCGAAGAACATCGACAGCGGGAACTCGTCGTCGAGCACCGCGTCGGTATACCCCTTCGGCGGCCCCGCGAGCACCTCGAGCGGCAGCCCGCGGGCCCATTGCGAGGCCGGGTGCGGAGTCACGACCGAGCGGACGAGGTCGTACGCGGCGAGCCAGTGCGCCGTCTTCGGGCGGTCGATCGACTCCCAGTAGAGGCGGTCGATGGCATCCGCGAGTTCGACGACGGCCCCGGGCACCTGGTCCCAATCGAACGCGAGCTGCGTGTCCGTCCAGTGCAGCACGCCGCGCTGGTGGAGCCACGCGAACAGCAGCTGGCCGCCGAGCCCGTCGTAGTTGCGCACGCGCGAACCCGTGATCGCGAAGCGGAAGATCCGGTCGAAGATCACCGCCTGCTGCACGAGTCGCGCACGATCGCCGATCGTGTCGCCGCGCTCGCCGAGCGCCACGCACTCGCGGAACGCCGTGAGGTCGCAGCGCAGCTCCTCGAGGGAGTACAGGAAGAACGGCATCCGCTGCTTGATCATGAACGGGTCGAACGGCAGGTCGCCGCGCATGTGCGTGCGGTCGTGGATGAGGTCCCACATGACGAAGACCTCCTCCGCGAGGCGCTGGTCGTCGAGCATGCGGGCGGTGCCTTCCGGCACGTCGAGCTTCGTGATGTCGGATGCCGCGGCCACGACCCGACGGAAGCGCGCGGCCTCGCGGTCCTGGAAGATCGCGCCCCACGTGAAGGCGGGGATCTCGCGCATCGCGACCGTCTCGGGGAAGAGCACCGCCGAGTTCGTGTCGTACCCCGGGGTGAAATCGATGAGGCTGAGGCTCACGAACAGCCCGTTCGTGTAGGTGCCCTCGAGCTCTGCGACGAACTCCGGCCAGATCACTTCGCACAGGACCGCCTCGAAGAAGCGGTTCCGCGACCCGTTCTGCGTGTACATGGGGAAGACGACGAGGTGCGCGAGCCCGTCGATCCGGTCGCGCTGCGGCTGGAAGGCGACGAGCGAATCGAGGAAGTCGGGCACCGCGAAGCCGCCGTCCGCCCACCGGCCCAGGTCGATGACGGATGCCGCGAGGTACTCCTCGTCGTGGGGGAACAGCGGTGCGAGAGCACGGATCGCCGCCGTCAGGGTCGCGACGTGGCCGCGCGCGGCGTCGTGGTCGGCGGCATCGGGGATCGACCCGTCCTGCGCCTGCATCGCCTGCAGTGCGATGGCGGCGCCCTTCAGCGCGAGCCACGCGGGCTGCTGCTCGACCGGGCGCCCGTCTTCGACGACCTGCGTTGTCGGTCGGTCGTCTTCGACGACCTGCGTTGTCGGTCGGTCGTCTTCGACGACCTGCGTCGTCGGTCGGTCGTCTTCGACGACCTGCGTCGTCGGTCGGTCGTCTTCGACGACCTCGGGCTCACCGATGATGGACGTCGGGGATGACGTGGTCAGGGACATGGGAAACCTCCGATCGCGCGTGACAGGAATATTTACGGCCATAGTGCCGTGTCTCCGATATTGTTCCATGCATGGAAGATGCTGTCGACCGTCAGATCGTCGCCGAGGTCTCGCGGGACGGGCGGGTGACGCTCGCGGATCTCTCCGCCGCAGTGGGCCTGTCTGTCTCCGCGGTCCAGGCGCGCCTCAAGCGACTCGAGGCGCGCGGTGTGATCACCGGCTACCGCGCGACGGTGGATGCCGAGGCCGTCGGGCGTCCCCTCGCGGCCTTCATCGAGATCACCCCGCTCGACCCCGCCCAGCCCGACACCGCGCCCGAACTGCTCGAGCATCTCGACGCGATCGAGGCGTGCCACTCGATCGCCGGCGACGCCGCCTACATGCTGTTCGCACGCGTGGCGTCCCCGCGCGCGCTCGAGGACCTCGTGCGGGAGATCCGCCTCGCGGCGAACGTCCGCACCCGCACGACCGTCGTGCTGCAGACCTTCTTCGAGCACCGGCCCACCGTCCCCGCGTGACGCCGGCGGGCATCCGTCCCCGCAGAGCATCGCCAATACATCCCGCGACGGATGCCGCGCCGCGACCGGTCGCGTAGCGTCGAAGCGTGTTCCGCAGCCTCACCCGTACGCAACTGGTCGTCGACGTCGTCGTCGGTGGGGTCTTCGCGCTGCTGGTGCTGCCCGTCGACCTCTCCATCGGGAGGTTCACCGCCGCGAACGCGCTCGGGACGGCGCTCGTCGCGATGCTCATGGGTGGCGCTCTCGCCGTCCGCCGACTCTCACCCGCCCTCGCCCTGACCGTCGCATGGATGGGCGCGCTTGTGCAGATGGCGATGGGACGGCCGCCGAGCCTCGCCGACGTCGCGATCTTCGGCGTGCTGTACGCGACCGCGGCGTACGGTTCGCGACGCGTGTTCTGGGCGGGGCTCATCTCGGTCGGCGTCGGCGCCGCCGCGATCACGGCGTACGTCATGGGTCCTGTGACTGTCGATCGCTTCGACGCGGCCAGCATCAGCGTCGCCCTCGCCGTGCTCATCGCCGCGGCGTTCGGGCTCGGCCTCGCCTGGACGACCGGTGCCCTCGTTCGCACCGGCATCCGCGCGCGCGAGAACCGGCGCGCGCAGGAGGTCGCCGAGGCGCAGACCGCCGCAGAGATCGAACGCACCCGGATCGCGCGCGACATGCACGACGTCGTCGCCCACTCGCTCGCCGTCGTGATCGCGCAGGCCGACGGTGCCCGGTACGCCGCGGCATCCGACCCCGCGGCGGCGACGGCGGCGCTCGGCACCATCTCGACGACGGCGCGTGCCGCGCTCGCCGACGTCCGGATGCTGCTGACCCAACTCCGCCACACCGAGGCGCAGGGCCCGCAGCCGACCCTCGGCGACCTCGAACAGCTGTACGCGCAGGTGCGGGCGGCGGGGGTCGAGCTGCAGGTCGATGTCGACCCCGCGCCGCGGGGCGACATCGCGGCATCCGTGCAACTGGCCGTCTACCGGATTCTGCAGGAAGCGCTCACCAACGCGATGCGGCACGGCCGCGGCGGCCCCGTCGAGGTCGCGCTCGCGTGGCACGATGACCGTGTGGACCTCACCGTGCAGAACGCCGTGGCCGCGCGCCCGGCATCGGACCCTCTCGTCGCCCCGACCGAGCAGGCGCCCCGCGGGCACGGCCTCATCGGCATGCGGGAGCGCGCGCAGCTCGTCGGCGGTCGGGTCGACGCGGGCCCCGACGGCGCCGGCCGTTTCGTCGTGCACGCCGTGATCCCGATCCAGGCCGCCGCATGACCGCTCCGATCCGGGTCGCGCTCGTCGACGACCAGGCCCTCTTCCGCGCCGGCATCCGCATGGTCATCGATTCGCAGCCCGACCTCGAGGTCGTCGGCGAGGCGGGGGACGGCGCCGAGGGGCTCCGCGTCATCCGGCAGACGCGCCCCGACGTCGTGCTGATGGACATCCGGATGCCCGTCATGGACGGCCTCGCCGCCACCGCCGACCTCCTCGCCGACCCGACCTTCGGCGACGCGGTGCCGAAGGTCGTCATGCTGACGACCTTCGATCTCGACGAGGCCGCGGCCCGCGCCATCCGGCAGGGTGCGAGCGGGTTCCTGCTGAAGGATGCCGACCCGGAGTTCCTGCTCGCCGCGATCCGCACGGTCCACGCCGGGTCGTCGGTCATCGCCGCTTCCGCGACCCGCGACCTGTTCGCGCACTTCTCCGGCCCCGCCGCGGCCCCCGTGCCGCCCGCCTACGGCGAGCTCACCGACCGAGAGCGGGAGATCTTCGCGCTCGCCGCCCGCGGACTCTCCAACGCCGAGATCGCACAGCGCGAGTTCCTCTCCGAGGCGACCGTGAAGACCCACATCAGCCGCATCCTCGGCAAGCTCGCGCTCCGCGATCGGGTGCAGCTCGTCGTCTTCGCGTTCGAGCACGGCCTGGTCTGAGCCGGTCGCCGCTCCGATAGCAGGGTGATCTGGCCGATCTGGGCGCCGAGGACGGTGCCGGGGCCGATCCGCCCTGCTTTCGGAACGCGGGGGCCGCGTGCCAACCCGTGCCCGGGGCGCCCGGGCGCTGACCGCCGGGGCCGAACAGCGCGGCCTCGTCCGGGCCGGTCTCCGCTCCGAGAGCAGGGTGATCTGGCCGATTTGGGCGTCCAGGGCGGTGCCGGGGCCGGTGCGCCCTGCTTTCGCAACGCCGGTGCGCCGTGCCAACCCGTGCCCGGGGCGCCTGGGTGCTGGCCGACGGGGCCGAACAGCACGGCCTGATCTGAGCCCGTCGCCGTTCCGAAAGCAGGGTGATTGGGCCGATCCGGGCGCCCAGGACGGTGCCGGGGCCGATCCGCCCTGCTTTCGGAACGCGGGGTCCTGGACGGACGCCAGCCGGATCCCCGCGCCGTGCCGCGCCCCACGGGGCGCGCACCACGCCCCACGGCCCACATCCACCCGCCCCGCCCGCCCCGCCAACGCGCCGGCCCCCACCCCGGGATCATCCTCGCGATGTACGCGGGCGCGACCCGAGGCCGACGCGGCGGCGGCCGCACCGTTCGTAGCGTCGAAGGCATGGAGATCACGACGACAGAGATGGGCCTTGCGGCCCGGGTGCAGAACCTCAGCAAGTCCTACGGCGCCGGCGAAAGCGGTGTCCGCGCGCTCGACGGGGTGACCGTCGGCATCCGCCGCGGCGAGTTCACGGCGATCATGGGCCCGTCCGGCTCCGGCAAATCGACGCTCATGCACATCATGGCGGGGTTGGATGCCCCGACCGGCGGCCGCGTCTGGATCGGCGAAACCGAGATCACGGGGCTCTCCGACCTGGAGATGACGATCCTGCGCCGCCGCCGCGTCGGGTTCGTCTTCCAGGCGTTCAACCTCGTGCCGACCCTCGATGTGCTGGGCAACATCACGTTGCCGTTCGATCTCGACGGGCGCACGCCGTCGGCGCTCGAGCGCGCCCGCATCGACGGACTCATCGACACCCTCGGGCTGCGCTCGCGCGTGCGCCACCGCCCGCACGAACTGTCCGGCGGTCAGCAGCAGCGCGTCGCGATCGCGCGCGCCCTCGCGACCGCCCCCGACCTCGTCTTCGCCGACGAGCCGACCGGGAACCTCGACTCGCGCTCGAGCCGTGAAGTGCTGGCACTGCTCGCCGCCGCGAGCCGCGAGCACGGCCAGTCGATCGCGATGGTCACGCACGACCCCGTCGCGGCATCGCACGCCGACCGCGTGCTGTACCTCGGCGACGGCCGCATCGTCGCCGACAAGCCGCGCCAGAGCGCCGAGCAGGTCTCGGCATTCATGCTCGCGGCGGAGGTGGCGGCGTGAGTGCGGTCGCCCAGGCGCCGCAACGGGCGGCGACGGATGCCGCGGACTCGCCTGCCCGCACGGCACCCGCCGGAGCGTGGCTGCGCGAGCGGGGGATGGGCGCGACCGTCCTCGTCGCCGGCATCTCCACCGCGTTCGGGGTGCTGCTCCTGAGCGCGAGCGGCTTCATCTCGGCGTGGGTCGGCAACGACCCCTACCTCGGCGGCGGGGAGACCCTCACGCTCGTCCTCGGCATCCTGAGCGTCCTGCTCGTCGGCGTCGCCGTCTACGTCGCGGCGATCGTGACGGCGAACACGTTCTCGACGATCATCGCCGGGCGGACGCGCCAGATCGCGCTGATGCGCCTCATCGGGGCGTCGGCGCGTTCGCAACGCCGACGGGTCGCCCAGCAGGGACTCGCGGTCGGACTCATCGGGGCAGGGCTCGGGCTCGTCCTCGGAACCGTCGCCGCGGCGGGACTCCTCCTCTGGGCGAACAGCGCGCTCACGATCGACGTGTCGTACGACGTCGTGCAGCCCGTGCTGCTGGTGCCGGCCGTCGTGGTCGCCCTCACCACGTGGTGCGGGGCGTGGGCGGGATCGCGTCGCGTCCTCACGGTCACGCCGCTCGAGGCGATCGCGGGCTCGACGCCGCGCACGCTCGACGAGGTGGCCGGATCGCGCGGTCGGAACGCCGCCGCGCTCATCCTCTTCATCATCGGCGGCGTGCTCCTCGCACTCGGCGTGCTGGCAGGGCTCCTGAACCCGCTCGGCGTCGTGATCGCCTTCTTCGGAGGCATCCTGTCCTTCACGGGGCTGACCCTCGGCGCCGTGCGGATCATGCCGCCGATCCTGCGCCTCACGGGCCGGCTGTTCGGGCGTTCCGCGACCGCCCGCCTCGCGGCCGAGAACGCCCTGCGCTACCCGGAGCGGTCGAGCCGCATGGCGATCGGTGTCGTCATGGGCGTGACCCTGGTGGTGATGTTCGCCGTCGCCAACGAGTCGGTGAAGGTCGTGCTCACGCGGTCGGCGGGAGGCGAGCCGCCCGCCGAGATGAGCCAGATCATGGATACGTTCGCGGCCATCATGATGGGCCTCGTCGCGGTGTCGGCCGTGATCGCCGCCGTCGGACTCGTGAACCTGCTGACGATCGGCGTCGTGCAGCGCCGTCGCGAACTGGGTCTCTTGCGGGCCCTCGGACTCACGTCGGCGCAGGTGCGTCGGGTCATCCTGCTCGAGGCGACGCATGTGACGATCACGGCCCTGCTCACGGGACTCCTGCTCGGCGTGGCGTACGGATGGGTCGCCGCGCAGTCGCTGCTCGGCTCCGTCCAGGTGCCTCCCGCGTGGGCGTCGCCGACGCTCGTCGCACCGGCGATCCCGTGGGGTCCCGTCACCGTGGTCGTGATCGCGACGGCGGTGCTGACCCTCATCGCAGCCGTCGTCCCGACGCGGCTCGCCACCCGCGTAACCGCGGTGGAGGCCCTCGCCGAGTAGACGGCGGAACGGGAACGGGGTCGGCCGTATGGGTCGGCCCCGTTCGGGCTGTCCGGCCGGTCGGTGGCACAGGCGGCTCCGCGGTCCGAGTCGGCCGTGTGACGCGGCCGGACCGTTGTAGGTCAGACGGATGCCTCGGGCTCCGGATCGTGCGCCCAGGTCGGGGCGAGCGCCCGGAGCCGGGCGCCGCGCCACTGCCAGGTCGCCCAGAGCACCGGCCACAGCGCGGGCGCCGCGGCACCGCCGATGACGAGTCGCTCGCGCCACAGCGTTCTGAGCGGGTCGCCCGGGGCGGGGGAGACCGCCATCTGGTGGTCCCAGACGTCGAGCGCCGCAAGCGGCCCGGTGAGCGGGATGCCGCTGTCGCGGAGGATGCGCACCGCTCCCCGGGCATCCTGCACATGGCGCTCGCTCACGTGGATGAGCTGGTCGCCGAGCGGCAGGGAGCCCACCCGCATCCGCACGGGCACATCCGCGCCGCTTTCGAGCGTCGTCGGCATCCCCGTCGCCTCCATCGGTGCGAGGTCGATCAGCGGGCCGTACAGCTCGGCGACCGCGCGGGGCGAGTGCAGTGCGCGCCAGGCCGCGTCGGCATCGCAGTCGAGCACGAGCTTCAGCATGATGCGCATGGCCCCAGTCTGACAGTCGCCCGCGGCGTCGCGGCGCGAGCGAGTCGGGGCGAAGCGGATGTCGCCGAAGTCGAGTAGCGTGGGAGCGCTCCCAATCGTGGGATGCCATCGAGTGCCGATTCAACGAGGTGTCATGCCCCAGCAACCCGCCACAGAGTCCGGCGACCGCTCCCACACGCTGCCCGCGGTCGAGTCGGTCGCACAGGTGTCCAGCCTGCTGCAGGACGCCGACCCGACGCTCGACCCGCAGCTCGCCGCCCGTGCGCGTGCCGCCGCCGCGGAGGGCGTCGTGCTGCTGCGGAACGACGGTGGTGTGCTTCCGCTCGCACAGCGACCCGTCGCGGTGTTCGGCCGGGTGCAGGTCGATTGGTTCGCCGTCGGCTACGGCTCCGGCGGCGACGTCAAGGTGCCGTACGTCTGGAATCTGCTGGCGGGGCTCGAGGATGCCGGTGTCGCGGTCGACCGGGAGGTCGCGAAGCTCTATCGCGACTGGACCGCGCAGCACCGCCCGGTCTTCGCGGACACGTGGGGCACTTGGCCGCACCACTTCCCCGAGATGCCGCTCGACCCTGCGGTCGCCCGCTCCGCCGCGACCCGCGCCGACACCGCGATCGTCGTGATCGGTCGCGCCGCCGGCGAGGCCCGCGAGAGCACCCTCGAGGAGGGGAGCTACTACCTCACTGCGGATGAGCGGGCCCTGCTGGGCAGCGTCACCGCCGCATTCGAGCGCACCGTCGTCGTGCTCGATGCGGGCAACGTCATGGATCTCGGCTGGTTGGCCGAGTACGGCGACCGCATCGCCGGTGTGCTGTACGCGTGGCAGGGCGGCATGGAAGGCGCCCGGGCGGTCGCCGCCGTCCTCGCCGGCGAGACGCCCCCGAGCGGACGACTCACCGACGCGATCGCGCATCGCTACGAGGACTACCCGAGCGCCGACAACTTCGGTGGCCTCGACCACAACGTGTACGCCGAGGACGTCTTCGTCGGCTACCGCTACTTCGAGACGTTCGCACCCGAACGGGTGCTCTTCCCCTTCGGGTTCGGGCTCGGCTACACATCGTTCGAGACGGAGGTCGTCGAGGCATCCGCCGATGCGGGCGTCTTCCGCGCCGTCGTCGAGGTGCGGAACGTCGGCGACGCGTACGCCGGCAAGGACGTCGTGCAGGTCTACCTCGGCTCGCCCGCGGGCGCGCTCTCGCAGCCGGTCCGCCGTCTCGCGGCCTTCGCGAAGACGGGGCTGCTCGCGCCGCGAGAGTCCGAGCGTCTGGAGATGACCTTCGCGCTCGACGACTTCGCGTCGTACGACGACTCCGGGGTCACCGGGCATCGGAGCGCGTTCGTGCTCGAGCCCGGCACCTACCCGGTGCTCATCGGCAGTGATGTCCGCGCCGCGGCGCCCGTCGCCGCGTTCGAGGTCGCCGATCTCCGGGTCGTCCGCCGGCTGAGCGAGGCCGCAGCGGTCGACCCCGCCCACGCCTTCTCGCGGATGATCCGGGCGCAGGCTGAGGACGGTCGTGCCGTCGTCGGGTGGGAGGACGCGCCCACCCGCACGGTCTCGCGTCGCGAGCGGGTGCTCGCCGGGCTCCCCGCCGAGATCGCCCCGACCGGCGACCGTGGCATCCGTCTCGACGACGTCGCGGCAGGCTCCGCCACGCTCGACGCCTTCATCGCTCAGCTCGACGATGATGAGCTCGCACTCCTCACCCGCGGCGACATCACGATGGACAGCCGGCTCGGGGCGGCGGGGAATGCCGGTGTGCTCGGCGGCGTCGCCGCGTCGCTGCGCGAGAAGGGCGTCCGCCCCGTGACGACGACGGACGGGCCGAGCGGGATCCGCCTCGCGGCCTACGCGTCGCTGCTGCCGTCGGGCACGGCGCTCGCGTCGAGCTGGAACCCCGCGCTCGTGCGCGATCTCGCGGCACTGCTGGGGCAGGAGATGGTGCGGAAGGGCTCCGACGTGCTGCTGAGCCCCGGCATGAACATCCACCGCGACCCGCTGTGCGGCCGCAACTTCGAGTACTTCTCGGAGGACCCGCTCCTCACGGGGCGCATGGGCGCCGCCGTCGTCACGGGGGTGCAGGAGGCGGGCGTGTCCGCATGCCCGAAGCACTTCGCCGCCAACAACCAGGAGACGAACCGCACCCGCAACGACTCGCGTGTCTCCGAGCGGGCGCTGCGTGAGATCTATCTGCGCGGTTTCGAGATCTGCGTGCGCGAGGCGACGCCGCGCACCCTCATGACCTCGTACAACCAGGTCAACGGCGTCTGGGCGCACTACCACTACGACCTCGTCACCGTCGTGCTCCGTGACGAGTGGGGTTACGACGGCTGCGTCGTCACGGACTGGTGGATCGAGGATGCCGTGGACCCCGACTTCCCGGCGCTGCGCGACAACGCCTACCGGGTGCGCGCGCAGGTCGACGTGCTGATGCCGGGCGGTGTCAAGACCGACGACGAAGGCCCGCAGGCGTACGCCGACGACACGGTCGCCGAGGCGCTGCGCTCGCCGGACGGACTCACCCGCGGAGAGCTCCAGCGCGGCGCGCGCAACGTGCTCGGCCTCGTCCTCGCGCTCGCACCCGTGATCGACGCGCACGGGTGACACCGGCGCGGCGGCACGGTCCCGCCGGCCGTAGCCTGGGGCGATGACCTCGCCGTTCGACCAGTCCCGCTACCAGGTGCGCCTCGAGTGGGGTGTCGCGGGGCTCGAGCGGCTCGCGGCATCCGACGTCGTGGTGGTCGTCGACGTGCTGCGGTTCTCGTCGACGGTCGTCGCGCGCCTGGAGGTGGGGGAGGCGACGCCGTTGGATGCCGCGGCGCATGCCGTTTCGCTGAACGGTGCCGCCGCTGCGGTGCGTGCCGCGGAGCTCTCGCCGGCCGTCATCCTCGGGTGCCTGCGCAACGCATCCGCCGTCGCCGACCGGATCCTCGACCTCCAGCGGGAGCGCGGGAAGCGCACGAACATCGCCGTCATCGCGGCGGGTGAACTCCCGAGCCGGGACGGCGACGCGCCCCTGCGGTTCGCCGTCGAGGACCTGCTCGGCGCGGGCGCCGTGATCGACGCCCTCGGCGCGCGCGGCATTGACCACACGTCGCCCGAGGCGGCCGCCGCCGCCGAGGCGTTCCGGGGGCTGCGCACCGCGGCGCGGCACCTTCTCACGGCATCCGGGTCGGGTCAGGAACTGATCGAGCGCGGCAGCCGTGACGAGGTGCTCGCGGCGGCCGACGTGGATGCCTCGACGGTCGTCCCCGTCCTGCAGGGCGGGGTCTTCCGCTCAGGGTCCTGACCTCCGCTCAGTCCCGCGGGGTCATCGCGGCTAGCCTCGTGGCCGGAGTGATCTCCCGCCGGGTCCAGGTGAACAGGAACCGCTCGTCGAAGGTCCGCGAGCACTTGGCGCACGAGGTCGCGCGCGTCGCCCGGCGATGCCGGTACGCGACGTGCCCCGCCGGACACGTGCCGACCCACGGGGCGAGCTCCGTCGCCGTCTCGCCGTGGTGCGTCACGCCGCCCGTGTATCCGATCGCCCGAGCCGTGCGCTTCCATGCGGTGCCGTGCGCCGCACGCGCCCCCGCGAGGGCGTGCGCGATCTCGTGCAGGAGGGTCTGCCGATTCGTCTCGTCGTCGTAGCGCGCGGAGAGGTAGCGCGACACCGTGATGCGCTTGCGCGTGTAGTCGCACGCCCCGGCGCGACGCTTCGCGCTGTCGTAGGCGAACGTCCACGAGGCATCCAGATGCGCGGCGATCATGTCCTCGGCGACGCGACGCAGCGCCTGCAGGTCAGACAAGACGGGTCCGTGCGGTCATGACCGGAACGATAGAACGGACGTGCGACACTCAGCTGGCGACCGAGGCGCCCGTGCGCCGCCGGTCCGCGGCGTCGATCGCGATGAGCGTCGACTCGAGCTGGTCCTCGGGGGCGCCCGCCTCCTGGCGGAGGAACAGTGCGCGCTTGAAGTCGGCGCGTGCGTTGGTGAAGTCCTCCGAGTCGTAGAAGACCTTGCCGCGGTGCTGATAGGCGAAAGCCGCGAGCGCCGACCAGGACTGGCCCTCGGCCTCCTCGGCGCACGTCGTCAGCTCCTGGATCGCCGCCGCGTACGCGCCGCGGAACTGCAGCACGGTGGCGTGCAGCACGCGCGCCCGCAGCAGATCCTTGCGCGGCCCGCCCATGCGCGCGACGCGCACCGACTGCTCCGAGACGACGAGTGCGTCGTCGAGCTTGTCGAGCACCTTCAACAGCCACACCCGTTCGAGCAGCGCCTGCAGCGATCGCTGGTCACCGAGCTCTGCGAGACGGGCCCGGCACTCGTGCAGGTCCACGATCTCGCGGAGGGTATCGGGGTCGTACCCCTGGATGTAGCTCACCGGCATCCCCCTTCGTCCGTCGGTGCCCCTGCGGTGGTCAGTCCAGTGTCACCCGACGTGCGGGGCTTCGGCCGACCGCTCGCGGCGCGCCGCCGAGACGACCCGCTCAGCGCTCGAAGAGCGACGCGGAGGGCTTCGGTGAGGCGATCGCTGTGGCATCCGTCACGACCGCCGCACCGCGCACGAACTCGTCGATCTCCGCGCCCTGGGCGACCTTCGCCGGGTGGGGGCCGGCCGCCATGAGCCGCGGCAGCCACTCGACCGGAAGGGGCGACGCGGATGCCGCGATGACGAGGTTCCCGAAGCGGCGGCCCTTCAGGGTCTGGACTTCGGCGAGGACGATCGTCTCGGGCAGGACCGAGCGGATCGTCGCGACCTCGCGGCGCGCGAAGGCGAGGCCCGCGCCGTCGGCGACGTTCGTGAGGAGCACGCCGTCCGACGCGAGCAGCCCTGCGAGCACGCGGAAGTACTCGACGGTCGTCAGATGCGCGGGCGTCTGCGCGCCGGCGAAGACGTCGGACACGACGAGGTCCGCCGCGCCCTGCAGTCCGGGCGGGAGCTTCTGTGCGACCGCGCGGGCATCGCCGATCCGCACGCGGACCTGGGCTGTTCGGGGGAGCGGCAGCCGGTCGCGGACGAGGTCGATGAGCGGCTGCTCCAGCTCGATCACCTGTTGGCGCGATCCCGGCCGGGTGTGCGCGATGTAGCGCGGGAGGGTGAGCGCGCCGCCGCCGAGGTGCACGGCGGTCAGGGGCTGCCCGGGCATCCGCAGCCGGTCGATCACAGCACCCATACGGGCGATGTACTCGAAGTGCAGGTGGGTCGGATCGTCGAGGTCGACGTGGGACTGCGGCGTGCCGTCGACCTCGAGTTCGTAGCCGCCGGCGAAGCGGCTCGGCACGACACGGGCGAGGGATCCGTCCGACAGACGCACGTGCGCCGGCTCTTCGACATGTGCGCGGGCCATGCCTCCACGCTAGCGGGGCCGGTACCGTGAACGTCATGGCGGCCATCGATCTCAACGCCGACCTCGGCGAGACCGTCGACGGCGTGCCCACGGCCGACGACGCCGCGCTGTTCGCGGTGATATCGAGCGCGAACGTGGCGTGCGGCGGTCACGCGGGCGACGCCGTGGCGATGCGTGAGGCGGTCTCGCGCGCGGCCGCCCACGGGGTCGCCGTCGGAGCCCACCCGTCCTACCCCGACCGTGCCGGGTTCGGCCGTGCGCGGATGTCGCTCCCCGCCGCGGACCTCCGCGCGAGCGTCGACGAGCAGCTCGCCGCCCTCGTCGCTGCAGGTGCCGACGTCCGCTACGTCAAGCCCCACGGGGCGCTCTACCACGCGATCCGCGACGACCGGATCGCGGCCGATGCCGTGGCATCCGCTGTCGCGGACCTGTCCGCGATGCTCGGGCGCGCGGTCCCGATCCTCGGCCTCGAGGGCGAGATCAGCGCGGCCGCCGAGCGTGCCGGGCTGCCGTTCCGCCGCGAGGCGTTCCTCGACCGCGGGTATCTGGCGGACGGGTCGCTCGTGCCGCGCGGCCGGCCCGGAGACCTGCTGCACGACACGGGCGGGGTCGCCCGGCGCGCCGTTCGGCTCGCCGAGGAGGGCGTCGTCACCGCGACCGACGGAAGCCTCGTGCGCACCGGCGCCGTCTCGCTGTGCCTGCACGGCGACACCCCCGGGTCGGTGGCCATGGCGCGCGCCGTGCGCGCCGCGCTCGAGGCGGCCGGGGTCGAGATCCGGGCGCCGTGGTGACGTCGGTACGGCCTCTCGCTCGCCCCTCGGGACGGCCGCCAGCGCGCCCCGCAGACAGGCCGTTCCTCCCAAATTGCAGGAGCGACCGTGACGGATGGGGCTGGTGTGGCTCAGGAGACCGCTCCGGCCGCGCCGATCCTGCGGATTGGGGCGCACCGGCGACCCACAGATCAGACGCACAGGTCAGAGGCGCGGCCATGACGGTTCTCCCGAACTGCAGGAGCGGGTGTGACGGATGGGGCTGGTGTGGCTCAGGAGACCGCTCCGGCCGCGCCGATCCTGCGGCTTCGGGCGCATCACACGCCCGCGGAGCGGAGGCGCGGCCATGACAGCGCCCCGCCTGTTGCCGTTCGGCGATCGCGGCCTGCTCATCGAGGTCGACACGCTCGACGAGGTGCTGGCGCTCGCGGAGGCCCTCCGGGCCACGCGGCCGGATGGCGTCGTCGACCTCGTCCCGGCGGCTCGCACGGTCCTCGTCCACGTCGACCCGCGGCGGCTGAGCCTCGCCGCGGCCCGCGCGTGGATCGTGCAGACCGGCGATGCGCCCCACGTGACACGCCCGCCCGGTGCCGTCGTCGAGGTGCCGATCGTCTACGACGGGCCCGATCTGGAAGACCTCGCGGACAGTCTCGGCGTCACGCCGCACGCGCTCGCCACCCAGCATTCCGCGTGCGAATGGACGGTCGCCTTCACAGGCTTCGCACCCGGTTTCGCGTACCTCGTCAGTCCGGACTGGCCGCACGACATCCCCCGGCGCGCGAGCCCGCGCACGCGCGTCCCCGCCGGCGCGGTCGGCCTCGCAGGCGCCTTCGCCGGTGCGTACCCCCGCGAGACGCCCGGCGGCTGGCAGCTCATCGGCACGACGTCCGCGCCACTGTTCGACCCGGATGCCTCCCCGCCCGCGCTCCTCGTCCCCGGTGCTCGGGTGCGCTTCGTTCCGGCGGCAGTGGCGAGCGCGCCAGCGGCGGCCGCACCGACTGCTGCCGCGCCCGAGCCGCCGCCGTCCGTCACGTCTGGGCCCGCGGCAGCCGCGCCCGAGTCACCCTCGCGGCCCGTACCCATCCCACGTCCCACCCCGGCCCTCACGATCCTCGAACCCGGGCTCGGCGCGACGCTCCAGGACCTCGGCCGTCCGGGGCATGCGTCCGAGGGCATCGCCGCGTCGGGCGCCGCCGACCGCGCGGCATTGCAGACGGCCAACCGCCTGATCGGCAACGCGCCGGATGCCGCAGGCATCGAGATCACGATGGGCGGCCTCCGCGCCGTCGCCAGCACCGACCTGTGGCTCGCAGTCGCGGGAGGCTGGGGAGACCTGAGCGTCGACGGCCGGCGTGTCGACCCCTACACGGCGTTCCGGGTTCCGGCGGGAGCACAGGTGCACGTCGACTGGCTCACGCACGGCGCCCGCGCGGTCCTCGCCGTGCGCGGCGGCCTCGACGGACCACGCGTCGCCGGTTCGCTCGCGACCGACACGATGTCGGGGCTCGGCCCCGCGCCGCTGCGCGCGAGCGACACCGTCGCGCTCGCCGCGGCGGCACCCACGGGCCCCATCCCGCCCGACGATCTGCACCCCTGGAGCCCGCCGGCGCAGGGTGACCTCGTCATCGACCTCGCCCCCGGCCCGCGCGCCGACTGGGTCGAGGATGTCGGTGCCCTGTTCGACCGCGTCTGGACGGTGTCGAACGCCGCCGACCGCGTCGGTATCCGACTCGACGGTGCGCCGCTGACGCGCGCGCGCACGGGCGAACTGGCGAGCGAGGGGATGCTGCCCGGTGCGATCCAGCTGCCGCCGGACGGGCTGCCGGTGATCCTCGGCCCGGACGGCCCGGTCACGGGCGGCTACCCCGTCATCGCCGTCGTGACCGATGCCTCCCGCGACCTCCTCGCGCAGGCGCGTCCCGGGACGCGCATCCGGTTCCGACACGCTCGCTGACCCGCACCCGCCACGGGCCCCATCCCGCCCCGCGCCCACCCGCGCCGCCCCGATCCCCCTAGAGTGGCCGCATGGCCCGTTCACCGTTCGTCGCCCGCGCCCTGCTCACCGCCGTCGCCGCCGCGACCCTCCTGGGGCTCACCGCCTGTGCCGCCGGTGCGCCGGCGACAGACACCGCCGGGGTCGCCCCCGCGACGGGCGAGCTCATCTCGGGAACGGGCTACACGTACTCGGTGCCGGAGGGGTGGGCGGACCCCGGCGAGGTGCCCGGCTTCTCTCCCGACAGCATCGCGGCCGACCTCACCGACGACGACGGGTTCGCCGACAACGTCAACGTGATCCTCTCCCCGGCGGGCAAGGTGACGCCCGAGCAGGTGGAGTCCGCGGGGGTCAAGGAGTTGGAGGGTGCCGGTGCCACCGACGTCACGGTGCAGCCCCGCGTGAAGATCGCCGGGCAGGAGAGCGCCCACCTGTCGGCCGCGCTCGCGAGCGGTGGCACGACCTACGCCGCCGAGCAGTACTACGTGAGCAACGGCGACCAGACATACGTCGTGACCTTCAGCTTCAGCCCGACCGTCGGCGCGAAGGAGCGGGTGGCGCTCGCCGAGTCGGTGCTCGCCTCCTGGAAGTTCACGGGCTGAGTCACCGCAACGACCCCGCGTGCGGGCGGTTATACCGCAGCATCCGAAAGTCGTCAAGAATCGGGCTGGACAGGGCGCGTCGCACGTCCTATAGTGGGTAGTTGCGCTCCCTTCCCCCATGCCCTCATATGGTGGTCGGCTTGTGCCTGCGCCCCGTCGTCAGACGGCATGCGCGCAGGAGTGGAACGGAGCACTCCACCTGACGACAAGGAAACCAGCCCCCGCCCGGGCTCATGGAGGTAATCCCCTTGGCTGCTGCGCGCAACGCAA
>MEEK01000045.1 GCA_001724425.1 Microbacterium sp. SCN 70-27 | reverse complement strand
CGAGGTCGAGCTCAAGGAGCGCAAGCACCGCATCGAGGACGCCGTCCGCAACGCGAAGGCGGCCGTCGAGGAGGGCATCGTCCCCGGTGGTGGCGTCGCGCTGATCCAGGCCGGCAAGACCGTCTTCGGCTCGCTCGAGCTCTCGGGTGACGAGGCGACCGGTGCCAACATCGTGCGTGTCGCGATCGAGGCTCCGCTCAAGCAGATCGCCCTCAACGCCGGTCTCGAGCCGGGCGTCGTCGCGAACAAGGTGTCGGAGCTTCCCGCCGGCCAGGGCCTCAACGCGGCCACCGGCGAATACGTCGACATGTTCGCCTCGGGCATCATCGACCCGGCCAAGGTCACCCGCTCGGCGCTGCAGAACGCCGCGTCGATCGCGGGCCTGTTCCTCACGACCGAGGCGGTCGTCGCGGACAAGCCCGAGAAGGTCGCGGCCCCGGCCGGCGACCCGACCGGTGGCATGGACTTCTGATCCACCTCCTCCAGATGGGGCCCCTCCTCGTGAGGGGCCCCTTCTGCGTTCCTCGGGATGATCAGCGGAAGAGGCCTGCGGCGGCGACCTCCGTCTGGGCATACTGGTTGCCCGCGTGCGAGAGCGCGACGCCGATGTCACCGAGCGCCGCCTCCAGGTCTCGCTGCGTGACGCGCCACCGGTCGATCACCGACTGGAACGCGATGGCCGCCGAACCCGTCCACGAGCTCTGCAGCTGGGTGAGCTGGCCGAGCATCGCGGCCGTCTCGCCCTGCAGGCGATCGGCGGTGGCGCGGATCGCTCCGGTCGCGGTGATGACCGCGTCGGAGTCGACGGAGAACTGTGCCATGGGATGGCTCCTTTCGGATCGGATGCCGCCACGCTAGGGCGGATCGAATATCGCCGATCCATCGTCGGGGCCATCCGGGGACAACCGGGCAGAACTCGCCCCTGTGGAGGAGGCGATGACCGTCAGAGCTCGCCGGGGCGGATGCGCTTCAGCGGCTGCGTCTCGATGAAGAGGTGCTCTGAGGCATCCCGCCGCTCCGCGAGAGGGAACGCGACGCGGAACGTCGCGCCGCCGCCCGGTGTCTCCGTCACCTCGATCGACCCGTGCAGCGCCTCGACGACGGACGAGACGATCGACAGGCCGAGCCCTGAGCCGCCCGTCTCGCGCGTGCGGGAGTTGTCGGCACGCCAGAACCGCTGGAAGATCTTGTCGCGGATCTGCGCGGGGATGCCCTCACCGTGGTCGATCACGGCGATCCAGCCCATGCCGGCGAGCTCGTCCACTCCCGTCGCGAGTTCGATGGGGGAGCCGGCGGGAGTGTAGCGGCGCGCGTTGCCGAGGAGGTTGGCGACCACCTGGCGGATGCGGTTCTCGTCACCGAGGACGATCGGCGGCACGGCCGCCTCCACCGCGGGCTCCGCGGGTGTCGAACCGAGGACCGTGGCCGGCGGGGCCTGAGTGCCCGCACGTGGACGCCGCCGCAGCAGCGAACGGGTCGCTTCGGCGATTCCGCCGCGCCGTTCGGCGGCTGCACCCACGGTCTTGGTCGGCGTTGTCGGCACCGGCGGTGCGGAGGGCGCAGTCGGGCCCGGTGTAGTCGCTGCGGCGTCGAGGTCGACGACCGAGATCTCCCGCTCCGGGGAGGCGGCCCGGGAGTCCAGCACGGCGTCGCGCGCGATGGGGCGGAGGTCCACGTCGGTGACCGCGATGTCGCGACGCTCGTCCAGCCGGGCGAGGGCGAGGAGATCCTCGACGAGCCCGCCCATCCGGATCGCCTCCTTCTCGATCCGCTCCATCGACTGCGCCGTCTGCTCGTCGCCCGAGATCGCACCCATGCGGTACAGCTCCGCGTAGCCCCGCACCGTCACGAGCGGAGTGCGCAGCTCATGGCTGGCATCCCCGATGAAACGGCGCATCTGCTGCACGGTGGCGTCGCGCTGGCCGAGGGCGTGATCGATGCGGTCGAGCATCGCGTTGATCGCCGTCTTGAGCTTGCCGACCTCGGTGCGGGGCGCGTTGACGTCCATGCGCTGGCTGAAATCGCCCGCCGCGATCGACATCGCGGTGTCCTCCACCTGCGCGAGGCTCCGGAAGGCGAGCGTCACGAGCAGGCGCGTCGCCAGGGCTCCCGCGAGGATCGTGAGGAGCGCGAGCACCGTGTAGATCCCCGCGAAGTTCGCGACCGTCTGGTTCACCGGGGTCAGCGGGAGCGCGAGCAGCTGAACGTTCAGCTCGCGGGCACCGGCGAGCGGGAGGATGTCGACGGCCGCGTGGTAGACGGTCTTGCCGTCTTTCGAGTGCAGCTCGAACGGCTGGGTCCCCTTGACGTAGACATCCTCGAGCGTGACGCGCGTGGGGAAGTCCGGCGGGTTCTGCGTGCTCGCCCCACCTGTCTGCAGGAGCGTCCCGTCGGGGCCGTACACGGCGATCGAGAACGACGTCAGAGGCGCGGTCGCCGGAGGGGAGAAGTGCGCGACGCCGTCGACGACCTCGACGGTGAGAAGGCTCGACGCCTGGTCGAGCGTGACGGTCTGACTGATGGACTGATCGCGCTCGGCGATGCCCGCGTTCCGGAGGATCACGGCGGTCCCGATCCCGACCGCGATGAGCCCCGCGGCGAGCACCGCGACCGTCACCCCGGTGACTTTCGCACGCAGGCTCAGTCCGCGCCACCATCGGGTGATGCGGTCGTCCTTCTTGGCGTGAGCCGCGAGTGGGGCTGCCACGGGTGCGATCAGGTCGTCTTGCCGGCCTTCAGCATGTAGCCGAAGCCGCGCTTGGTCTGGATGAGCGGCTCGGTCGAGTACGGGTCGATCTTGCGGCGGAGGTAGGAGATGTAGCTCTCGACGATGCCGGCGTCGCCGTTGAAGTCGTACTCCCAGACGTGGTCGAGGATCTGCGCCTTCGACAGCACGCGGTTGGGGTTCAGCATGAGGTAGCGCAACAGCTTGAACTCGGTGGGGCTGAGGTCGATCGAGACATCCCCGACGAGCACGTCGTGCGTGTCCTGATCCATCGTCAGCTCGCCCGCCTTGATGGTCGACTCCTCGTCGGCCTGCATCGTGCGGCGGAGGATCGCCTGCAGACGCGCGACGATCTCGTCGAGCGAGAACGGCTTCGTGACGTAGTCGTCGCCGCCGGCGTTCAGGCCCTCGATCTTGTCCTCGGTCTCATCCTTCGCCGTGAGGAACAAGATCGGCGCGGTGTACCCGGCGCCGCGCAGGCGCTTGGTCACGCTGAAGCCGTTCATGTCGGGCAGCATCACGTCGAGGATGATGAGGTCGGGTTCCTCCTCGAGCACGGCTGAGATCGTCTGCGCGCCGTTCGCGACGGCGCGCACCTGGTATCCGGCGAAGCGGAGACTCGTGACGAGCAGGTCGCGGATGTTCGGTTCATCGTCCACGACGAGGATGCGCGGTGCGGTCATGACCCCATACTGGCACCGGATGCCATGCGCACGCTGGATATCCGCGCATACGCTCAGGGATCGGTCATCATGGGAAGGTGACGCTTCCTCCCCCCGACGCCCGCACCGGCCTGGCTTTCCACCGCCTGATCTTCGCCCGTCGCCGCACCGGGTGGTGGACGCCGCTGGCCGTGCTCGGCCTCGGCGGCTCGTTCTACTTCGCGATGCTCCTCATCCTCATGGTCGGCCTCGTGGTTTACTCCCTCAACGATCCGACGTTGCTGGAGAAGATGGCGGCCCTCGCCCAGAACCCGTCGTTCGACCTCACGGATCCGGTGCTCGTGGCCGTCATGCTCGGGAGCATCGCGATCCTCCTGCCGAGCTACGTGCTGGCATCCCTCATCGTCAACGGCGGACGACTCGGACTGATCTCCTCGGCCGCGGGGAGGCTGCGCTGGGGGTGGATGCTCGTGTGCGCCCTTGTCGCGCTCGTGTGGGCTGCGATCATCACGGCACTGTCGATGCTCCTTCCTGCAGACGACGCGACGACTCCGCCCAGCGAGAACCCGCAGTGGATCGCGGCGCTCGTCGTGCTGCTCCTGCTCGTCCCGGTGCAGGCGGCGGCCGAGGAGTACGTCTTCCGCGGGTACCTCATGCAGTCGATCGGTCGGTGGCTGCGTCACCCCGCCTGGGCGATCCTGCTGCCGGTGCCGCTGTTCGTCTTCGGGCACCTGTACGACGCGATCGGTCTCACTGCGGTCGGCGTGTTCGCTGTTGCCGCTGGCTGGCTCACATGGCGCACGGGCGGACTCGAGGCGGCGATCGCCCTCCACGTCGTCAACAACCTGACCTCGTTCCTCATCCAGTTGGCGGGCGGTGCGGATGCGAGCGCGTCGGATCAGAGCATCCTGAGCCTCGTATTCGCGATCGTGCTGGTCGGCGGGTACGTCGCGATCGTCGAGTGGATTCTGCGGCGACGGGCACAGCAGGGCAAGCCGCTCCCGAGCACCCTGGTGCTCACGCCGCCGGTCGCCCCGCCGCCCGTCATGCCCGCCCCGCAGTGGGCGCCGCCGCAGTGGCAGGCCGGGCCCCCGCCCACGCCCTGACGCTCGTCCCGGCCGTGCCGCCCTCGGCCGCTGCCGCGCCACCCCACGCAACGACCGGTGGGCGCCCGGCACTGCCCGCTGCCCACAGGCGCTCGCCGGTGCGCTCGCGTCGGT
This sequence comes from Microbacterium sp. SCN 70-27, assembly GCA_001724425.1. GTDB lineage: Bacteria > Actinomycetota > Actinomycetes > Actinomycetales > Microbacteriaceae > Microbacterium. Next base: position 14,161 of record MEEK01000045.1, on the reverse strand, counting down.
GCTCAGGGGCGGCCTGCCTGTCGCGGGACGTAGGCGATGCCCGTCGCGGAGCGCCGTGTTTCCCAAACTGCAGGATCGGCTGTGACAGATGTGAACTGCGGACCGGTGTGAGTCACATGGGTCACACTCGCTCCTGCAGTTTGGGGTGCACGCTGGTGTGCACGCCGGGCGCGGGGCGCGCGCACGCCGTGTGCGCGGATGTCGCACGGACCGCGGCGGGCCGTTACGCGGCGCGGAGCTCCTCGGCGTCGAGGATCGTGTAGCTGTAGCCCTGCTCCGCGAGGAACCGCTGCCGGTTCTGGGCGAAGTCCTGGTCGACCGTGTCGCGGGCGATGAGGGTGTAGAAGCTCGCCGTGTGGCCGCTCTTCTTCGGGCGCAGCAGCCGGCCGAGGCGCTGGGCCTCCTCCTGGCGTGAGCCGAACGAGCCCGACACCTGGATCGCCACGGATGCCTCGGGCAGGTCGATCGAGAAGTTCGCGACCTTCGAGACGACGAGCACCGGGATGCGCCCCTCGCGGAACGCGCCGTACAGTTCTTCGCGCTCGTCGACGGGCGTCGCCCCGGTGATCTGCGGGGCGTCCAGCGCGTCGGACAGCACGTCGATCTGGTCGAGGTACTGCCCGATGACGAGGATCTGCTCTCCGGCGTGCTTCGCGACGAGGTCCTTCACGACCCCGATCTTCGCGTGCGCTGTCGCAGCCAACCGGTAGCGCTCGTCGTCGGCCGCGGCGGCGTACTCCATGCGATCCCCGGGCGGCAGGTCGACGCGCACCTCGTAACAGACGGCGGGGGAGATGAAGCCCTGCGCCTCGATCTCCTTCCAGGGCGCGTCGAAGCGCTTGGGGCCGATGAGGCTGAACACGTCGCCCTCGCGGCCGTCCTCGCGCACGAGCGTCGCCGTGAGACCGAGGCGTCGCCGCGCCTGCAGCTCCGCCGTCAGCTTGAACACCGGTGCCGGCAGCAGGTGGACCTCGTCGTAGACGATGAGGCCCCAGTCGAGGGCGTCCAGCAGGGCGAGGTGCGCGTACTCGCCCTTCCGCTTCGCGGTGAGGATCTGGTATGTCGCGATCGTGACGGGCTTGACCTCCTTCGCCTGCCCCGAGTATTCGCCGATCTCGTCGGCGGTGAGCGACGTGCGCTTGAGGAGTTCGTCGCGCCACTGCCGAGCGCTGACGGTGTTCGTCACGAGGATGAGCGTCGTCGTCTTCGTGTCGGCCATCGCGGCCGCCCCGACGAGGGTCTTCCCGGCGCCGCAGGGGAGCACGACGACACCCGATCCGCCCTCGGTGAAGATGTCGACGGCCTTCCGCTGGTACGGGCGCAGCGTCCACCCGTCCTCCGCGAGGGCGATCTCGTGCGGTGTGCCGGGCGTGTACCCGGCGTGGTCCTCCGCCGGCCAGCCGACCTTGAGGAGCTCCTGCTTGATGTGGCCGCGGGCCCAGGCATCCACCGTGAACACGCCCGGTGACGGATGCCCCGTCAGCAGCGGCTGGATGCGTTTGTTCTTCGCGACCTCGGCGAGGACGGCGGTGTCGGTCGCCCGGAGGATGAGCGTGCCCTCGTCGTCGCGCTCGATGACGAGCCGGCCGTAGCGGTTCACGGTCTCGCGGATGTCGATCGAGACGGATGCCGGAACGGGGAACCGCGACCACCGGTCGAGCGTCGAGAGCATGTCGTCGGCGGTATGACCGGCCGCGCGCGCGTTCCACAGGCCCAGCCGCGTGATGCGGTAGGTGTGGATGTGCTCGGGCGCACGTTCCAGTTCGGCGAAGATCGCGAGCTCGTGGCGGGCGCTCTCGGCGTCGGGGTGGGCGACTTCCAGCAGCACGGTGCGGTCGCTCTGGACGATGAGGGGTCCGTCAGCCATAGCGGTCCAGTCTACCGGCGCGGGTGCGGGGCGGCGCCCGCGCCGGGGGGGGGATCAAGTCGGGCTCGCCCGGGCGGGGGCCAGATAAGGCGCGGCCGCGCGGAGATGAGCCCGAGCCGCGCCGGGCGGGGATCAGGCCGGTCGCACCCGCACGATGCTCGACACGGGCAGCGTGCGCTCGACGTCGACGGTGCGGTCGAGGCCGCGGAGGCGCCCGCCGCCGAGTCCGGTCGCCTCGATCGTGAAGTCGCGTTCAGAGCCGTCGGGGAGCCGCACCGTCACGATGAGCGTCGCCCGGGCGCGCACCGACTGCTCGAGTTCGCGCCCGAGCCACGCGGCGTCTGCGTCGCCCTGGTCGGCGGCGCGCAGCCGTGCGATGAGATCGGCATAGATCGCCACGGGGTCGGCGGCCGGTGCGGGGGACGAGGCCAGGCGATGCCGGTCGAGTGCGCGGCGTCCGCCGTCCGCGTCGACCGCGACGACGGGGTAGCGGGCGTCCGCGATCATCCAGAACGCCGTGTCGGGGCTCGAGCGGGTGACGAGATCGGCGCCGTCGGCCACGAGTCCGAGCGGGCGCAGCGCCTGATCGACCGCGATCGTGCGCAGCAGCGCGTCGTCGCTGCTCGACACGCGCGTGCGTCCCGACGAGTCGGGGCCGACGCGGAGCGTGCCGTGCCGGCTCGCGGTCCGCTCGATCTCGTAGGCGAGGGGCTGCGGGAGCCCGGTCAGCGAGAGCGCGAGCAGGAACTCGCGCAGCGACGAGGCGGTCTCGCCGGCGGTCAGCGCATCGGCGAGCGTTTCGGCGGTGAACCGGTACGTGGATGCCTGGGCGCGCGACTCGCGGCGCGCCATCGTCCGCAGTCGCATGTCGAGGTGGGGGGCGAGCGAGCCCGGCGCGATCGCGGTGAGGTCGTTCTGCAGGTAGACGCGGTCGACCTCGGGCGGGAGGAGCCCCGCGAGGATGTCGAGATCGACGGTGCCGCCGACCGCGGCGGCCCGCATCCACGGGGCCGGTGCGCCCGCGGCATCCACGAGGGCCCACCGGCGCAGGAGAGCGGCGAGCGACGTGGCGCGTAGCGGCCAGGTCGCATCGAACGGGTAGGCGCGCGGCCAATCGGCTACGGGACGCCATCCGCCGCCGCCCCGGACACCGCCCTGCACCCCGCGGGGGAGCGCGGCGAGGAGACGCTGTGCCACGTCGGACCAGCGGACGAGGGTGCTGCTGCCGAGCCAGGTGAGCCCCGCTTCGGTCACGAGGAAGGAGCGGTCCTCGGGAGCGAGAAGGCCCGCGCGTTCGGCGATCGCGACGAGGTCTTCGGCGGCGGAGGCATCCGTCACGGCGCCCGTCTCGATCAGGCGTCGGCGGTCCGTCGCGCCGAGGGTTCCCGCACCGATCCGCGCGAGCGGGGCGGCGAGGGCGGCATGGAGGATGTCGGCGACGGACCCGACCGCCGCGAACGCGCGCTCGGCTTCGGCGGCGCCGGTCGCCTCGGCGCGCGGGTCGTCGAGGGGCTCGGAGGCCGGTGCGGAAGCCGAGGTCGCGGTCCCGGCGCCACCTCCGGTGGCGACCATCTCGGCGACCACCCGCCATGGGCGACCCGCGTCGTCGGCGAGGGCGCGCACGATGAGTTCGTCTCGCGCGTCACCGGCGGGGACGGCGCCGTCGGGACCGGCGGCGACCAGGGCATCCACCTCGTCCGCCGTGAGGTCGGCGAGGGCGCGTGCGATCGAGGAGTTGTCGAGAAGGTCCTCGGCCGCATCGAACGCGTCCGACCACGAGGCCCGTGGCGAGACACCGCGGGCGGACAGGAGGGTCGCCAGCGACGCGTCGTCGCGCGTCGCGAGCAGGTTCGCGAGGGTGCGGGACTCCGAGGCGGCCACGGTCAGCGGTCCCTGCCGACCCGCGCCTTCCTGATGAAGGTCATGATGAGCACCGTCACGAGCAGGAGGAACGCCACGATCGGCGCGATGTAGACGATGGCGCTCACGATCGGCCAGAGACCCGTGCCGTAGTCGGCCTGCTTCATCCCCGACCACGTGCCGACGATGATCGCGACGAAGCACGCGATCGAGAGCACCAGCAGTCCGAGCGACATGAACGCCAGGATGCGGTCGATGCGGCGAACCGGCAGGTCGCCGGGCGACGGGGTGGGCGTGGAAGAAGGCATCCCCTCCAGCCTACTGCGTTGCGTCGGTGCCGGTAGGCTGGTCTCGTGGGACCGTTCGGTCCCCGGTCACGAGCGTCCGCGTCCGCGGGCACGATCAGCGAGGTTTCACAATGCCCACCGGCAAGGTCAGGTTCTACGACGACGAGAAGGGTTTCGGCTTCATCACCACCGATGACGGCCAGGACGTCTTCCTGCACGCCACGGTCCTTCCGGCAGGGACGGTGGTGAAGGCCGGCACGCGCCTCGAGTTCGGCGTCGCCGACGGCAAGCGCGGACTGCAGGCGCTCGCGGTGCGGGTGCTGGATGCCCCGGTGAGCCTCGCCAAGCGCAATCGCCCGAAGCCCGATGACATGGCCGTCATCATCGAGGACGTCGTGAAGCTCCTCGACAAGGTCGGCGGCGATCTGCGCCGCGGGCACTACCCGAACGGCGGCCAGGGCGCGAAGGTCGCGGCGATCCTGCGCAAGGTGGCCGATGACCTCGACGCCTGAGTCCGAGTCCTCGCAGGCGGCCGACGAGCGTCTGCTCGCCGCGCACGATCTGGCGCTCGCCGCGCTGCACGAGATCACGCCGGCGACGACGGTCGGCCCGGCAGCCGGCTACACGCTCGAAGAGGGCGGCGTCGTGTCGCTGCGCTTCGAGAACACGATGCTCGGCTACCCGGGCTGGTTCTGGACCGTGAGCGTCGCCGTCGTCGAGGGGTCGGAACCGACCGTGCTCGAGGCCGAGCTGCTGCCGGGCGACGGTGCGCTCCTCGCTCCCGAATGGGTGCCGTGGGCCGTGCGTCTCGCCGAGTATCAGAGCGCGCAGGCGGCGCTCGCCGCGGAGGAGCGGGAGCTCGCCGCCGCCGAGGGCGATGACCTCGACGAGGATGACGACGACGCGAACGATGCCGAGGACGACGAGGACGACGAGGACGACGACCTCGATGACCTCGACGATCTCGACGCGGCGGACTTCGACGAGGACGGCTCGCCGATCCTGCATGCGGGCGACCTCGACGGCGTCGACATCGACGTGCTCGACGACGGGGACGACGACAGCGACGCGGACGACGACGACAGCGACACTGACGACGACGTTGCCGACGAGGACCTAGACGACGTCACCGACGACGAGGACGAGTAAGCACCGCGATCGAGGACGGTGACTCGTGAGAGCCGGGGCCTCGACCGCGGGCCTGTCGCGTCAGCGCTGGTGCTCGATCGTGTATTCGATGCACTTGACGAGCTGACGCACGTCGTCCGGCTCGATCGAGACGAACGTCGCGATGCGCAGCTGGTTGCGCCCGAGCTTGCGGTACGGCTCGGTGTCGACGATGTCGTTCGCGCGCAGGCTGGATGCCACGGCCGCGGCATCCACGCTGTCGTCGAAGTCGATCGTGACGACGACCTGCGAGCGGTCGGCGGGGTCGGCGACGAACGGCGTCGCGTACGACACCGACTCGGCCCAGTCGTACAGCACGCCGGAGGACTCGCGGGTGCGGGCGGATGCCCAGCCGAGGCCGCCGTTGCCGTTGATCCACTCGAGCTGCTTGTCGAGGAGGAACAGCGTCGCGACGGCGGGGGTGTTCAGCGTCTGGTTCAGGCGCGAGTTGTCGAGCGCGTTCTTGAGGCTCAGGAACTCGGGGATGTAACGGTCGGAGGCCGCGATGCGCTCGATGCGCTCGATCGCGGCAGGCGAGACCGCGGCGAACCACAGCCCGCCCTCGGAGCCGAGGTTCTTCTGCGGCGAGAAGTAGTACACGTCCGACTCGGAGATGCTCAGGTTGATGCCGCCGGCCGCGCTCGTCGCGTCGATCACGGTCAGTGCGCCGTCGTCGCCGTGCACGCGCGTGATCGGTGCCGATACGCCCGTGGAGGTCTCGTTGTGGGGCCACGCGTAGACGTCGATGCCGGCGACGGCCTCGGGCGACGTGCTGGCACCGGGGGTGGCCTTTCGCACGTCGGGCGCCTCGAGCCACGGGGCTCCTGCGGCCTGGGCGAACTTGCCGCCGAACTCGCCGAAGACGAGGTTCTGCGCGCGCTTCTCGATGAGACCGAACGACGCGGCATCCCAGAACGCGGTCGCGCCGCCGTTGCCGATGATGATCTCGTACCCCTCGGGCAGACGCAGGAGGTCGGACAGACCCATCCGCACCTGGCCGACGAGGCCCTTGATGGGCGCCTGGCGGTGAGAGGTGCCGAGGAGCACGGCGCCGGGGCCGACGAGAGCAGACAGCTGCTCGGCACGGACCTTCGAAGGTCCGCAGCCGAAACGACCGTCGGTGGGCAGGATCTCGCGGGGCAGCGTGACATGGGCCATGCCCTGAGTCTAGGGGGAGCGGATAGGCTGGGAACTCCACTTCCAGCTGTGCAAAAAGGCTTTCCATGACCGATCTGATCGACACGACCGAGATGTACCTGCGCACCATCCTCGAACTCGAGGAGGAGGGCATCGTGCCCCTGCGCGCCCGCATCTCCGAGCGACTCGGGCACTCCGGCCCGACCGTGTCGCAGACCGTGGGGCGGATGGAGCGCGACGGTCTCGTCGTCGTCACCGACGACCGTTCGCTCGCCCTCACCGACGCAGGTCGGCAGAAGGCCGTCGACGTCATGCGCAAGCACCGCCTCGCGGAGCGCCTGCTGTCGGATGTCATCGGGCTCGACTGGGCGTACGTGCACGACGAGGCCTGCCGCTGGGAGCACGTCATGAGCGAACTCGTGGAGCGGCGCCTGATCGAACTGCTCGGCCACCCGACGGAATCGCCCTACGGCAACCCGATCCCCGGGCTCGATCAGCTCGGCGACGCGCCGGCGCGCACGTTCGACGACGGCGTCGTCGGTCTCGTGCGCCTGCTGAACGAGACGGGCGGGCCCGTCGCGGGCACGGTGCGACGCCTCGCCGAGCCCGTGCAGGTCGACCCGGAGCTGCTGACCCAGCTGCGCGACGCGGGCGTGGTCCCCGGGGCATCCGGTGACTTCCGCTTCAGCGAGGGGTACGTGCTCGTGCAGATGGACGGGCAGGACGACGGTCTGGAGCTCCCCGTCGAAGTCGCTTCGCACGTGTTCCTGGTGGATGCCGCACCACGCCCCTGAGCGTCATCGCGGACCTGGGCGTCCGGTGGGAGAGACCTGGGTGCGCAGATCCGAACGTGACTTATTCGTTACCTTCGGGTAGCCTCGAAAAGTCCACCTGGCGAGAAGCCCGCCACGGACCGCCACACGGATTGCCTCCTGGGTTCGTCGTCCGCGCGGTGACACCCGTACATCTGTGCCCGACACTGAGTGCCGACGAACCAGCAATGCCCCACACCCCGGGGAGGAGCAGAGGCGCCGGAGGACAATTGGCTGAACAGTTTGACCCGTCGCAGGAGACACCCGAGTCCGAAGCGACGACCACCTCTCCGAAGCGCCGCGCCCGTCGACTCGTGCGAAGCTCCTTCACGAAGACCCCCGCTGTCCGCGAGACGGCCGTCGCCCGCCCCACGCGCGCCCAGCGCCGTGCGGCAGGCAAGCCCTCCGCCGCGCGCAGCTTCCTCACCGTCGCCGCCGTGGCTGCGCTGGTCGGCACGGTCGCCGTTCCCGCAGCCTTCGCGGCCACCGGCAGCGCCGCTCCCGCCGAAGCGGCCGTGACGACGCTGCAGCAGGTCGCCGCCGACAACGCGCAGTCGCTCGTCGTGGCATCCGAGCCGACCGCCGTCGCACTCGAGCGCGGCAGCTATTCGGCCACCACGCCCGAGGAGATCCAGGCGAAGAAGGACGAGGAGAAGGCCAAGGCGGCCGCCGCGGCCCGCATCGCGGCCGCCGCGACGACCGCGTCGAACTCGGCCTCGATGTACAGCGGGTCGCTCGCCAACGCGATCGCCCCCGCCGGATCCGTCGTGCGTCCGCTTCCGTTCTTCAACAACTTCGGCACGCCGTACGCGGGCCACAAGGGCACCGACTACATGGTCGACCGCGGTACCCCGATCTACTCGATCGCCGACGGTGTCGTCGTCGCGTCGAGCGAGAACGGTCCCGGGTGGGGTGTGTACGTCAAGATCGCCCACAACATCGGCGGTCAGAGCGTGACGTCGCTGTACGCGCACATGCTCTACGGCTCGCGTCGCGTCACGGTCGGCGAGACCGTCAGCGCCGGCCAGCTCATCGGCCAGGTGAGCGACACGGGCCGCGCGTTCGGTACGCACCTGCACCTGGAGATCTACGTCAACGGCGCCTGGACCAACGCGGAGAGTTTCCTGCAGGCCAACGTCGGCTGACTGCGTTAGCCTGATCCCGACGCTCGTACAAGAAGCCGAGGGGGAGCCGATGGACACAGGTCGCTATGTCCTCCGGCATTACGTGCACGACTGCCGTGGCCTCTGCCACGCGAACAAGGCGCTGTCATGATGACAGCGCCTTTTTTCGTGCCCGTTCGAGAGGACGACGCATGCGCACACTGGTTCTGAATGCCGGATACGAGCCGCTCGCGGTCGTGTCGTTCAAGCGGGCCCTGGTGCTCGTCATGAACGAGAAGGCCACCGTCATCGAGCGGATCGACGAGAGCCCGGTATGGGGGATCCGCGGTTCGGTGGACAGACCGGCGGTCATCGTGCTGACGCGCTACGTGCGGATGCCGGGTGCGCGCAGAGTTCCCGTGACGCGCCGCGGGGTGCTGCGCCGCGACGCGCACCGGTGCGCGTACTGCGGCAAGGGGGCGACGACGATCGACCACGTGCTGCCGCGGTCGCGCGGTGGGGCGGATTCGTGGGAGAACCTCGTGGCGTGCTGCCTGCGGTGCAACAACATGAAGGGCGACCGGACACCGCAGGAGATGGGGTGGGACCTGCGGTGGGTGCCGCAGCCGCCGCGCGGGTCGCAGTGGACCGTGCGGGGCACCGAGCGCACCGAGCCCTCCTGGGAGCCGTACCTCTCGCTCGCCGCCTGACGTTCGGCATCCGCGCTCGGTGCTGCGGCTCGGGCGTTCGGGCCTGATGCTCCGACAGGCGATGTCGGATGTCGTGATTATCTTCGATCTCATCGGATTGAGAGACTAGAACACATGTTCTAATCTGAATGGATGAGGTCGACCGTGGCGAACGCGGAGGCGGTGCAGAGCCTGCGGGCGCAGATGGCGCGCATGCAGGGGCGTCGCCTCGATGCGCCCGTGCTGCCGGTGCCGCCGGCGCTGGCGACGCTGCTCCCCGGCGGCGGGCTGCGCGCCGGTGCCTCGTATTCGCTCGGGCGTTCGGGCTCCCTCCTGTTCGCCCTCCTCGCCCGCCCCTCGCAGAACGGCTCCTGGTGCGCCGCGGTGGGCATGCCGAACCTCGGCGCGGAGGCGGCGCAGGCGGCGGGGGTCGACCTGTCGCGTCTCGTGCTCGTGCCCGACCCGGGCGACCGGTGGCTCGCGGTCACGGCGGCGATCGCCGATGTGCTCCCCGTCGTGGCGGTGCGCCCGCCCGCGCGGGCGAAGGATGCCGACATCTCGCGCCTCGCCGCCCGCATGCGCGAGCGGGAGGCCGTGCTGCTCGTGCAGGGGCCGTGGCCGCAGACCGAGGCCATGATCGATGTCGGCGACCCATCCTGGACGGGGCTCGGTGAGGGGTGGGGGCTCCTCGAGGAGCGGGAGCTCACCGTGACGGTGACGAGCCGCCGCTTCCCCGTGCCGCGCACGGGGCGGGTGCTGCTGCCGGATGCCCGCGGCGACGTGTCGGATGCCTCCCGGTTCACCGAGCCGCTGCGCCCGGCGGAGGTCCCCGCGCCGATCCCGATGGCGAGGGCGGTATGAGTGCGACTCCCGCGGGGCGCACGGTCGTGGTCTGGGTGCCGGACTGGCCGATCGTGGCGCTCACGCGCGACGGCGACGATCCCCTGGACACGAGTGCGCCCGTCGCGGTGTTCGAGAAGGGTGCCGTCGTGGCATGTTCGGCGGCGGCGCGCGGCGAGGGGGTGCGCCGGGGGCTGCGCCGCCGGGATGCGCAGGCGCGCTGTCCGCAGCTGATCGTCGTGGAGGCCGATCCGGTGCGCGATCATCGGGCGTTCGCGCCGGTGATCGCCGCCGTCGAGGAGCAGGCGCCCGGGGTGCAGCTCATCCATCCGGGTCTCGTCGCCCTGCACGCGAAGGGGCCGTCGCGTTTCTACGGCGGTGAGGCGGCGGCCGCGACGGTGCTCGCCGGCGCGGTTGCGGCCTGCGGAGTCGCGGACGTGCGCGTCGGGATCGCCGACGGCACGTTCACCGCCGAGCAGGCGGCGCGGGTGGGCACGGGGCCGGGGGATCCCGTGCGGATCGTGCCGGCCGGGCAGGCGGCGCCGTTCCTCGCGCCGCTGTCCGCGGTGGTGCTCGACGGCGAAGGCCCGTCGCTCTCGTCGTTGCTGGGGCGGCTCGGGGTGCAGACGCTCGGCCAGGTCGCCGCCCTCGGCGCCGACCGCCTCACGGAGCGCTTCGGCGCGCCCGGCATGCGGCTGCACGCCCTGGCATCCGGGAACGATCCGCGCCCCGTCGCGGTGCGCACCCCACCGCCCGAACTGCACCGCGAGGTCGTGTTCGAGCCGCCCGTGGAACTCGGCGAGCAGGTCGCGTTCGGGATGCGCGTGCCGGCGGAGGAGTTCACCGAGCGCCTCGGCGCACGGGATCTCGTGTGCACCGAGCTGCGCGTCGTGCTCACGGGGGAGCGTGGCGATCGCAGCGACCGGGTCTGGCTGCACCCGGGCGCCTTCGACGCGGCGGCGATCGTCGACCGGGTGCGCTGGCAGCTCGCGGAGCAGGGGCTGCGCAGCGCCGTGGCATCCGTGCGGATCGAGCCAGAAGGGGTGGATGCCGCGGCGCACCACACCGCCCGGCTGTTCGGTTCGGGGCCGGAGGAGCGGGTGCACCATGCCCTGTCGCGCGTGCAGGCGATGCTCGGGCATCAGGGGGTGCTCACCCCCGAGATCGGGGACGGGCGGTGGCTCGGAGAGCGGCAGCAGCTGGTGCCCTGGGGAGATCGGCGCCGGGACGGGCGGGCGGAGGCACGGGGTGGCGCTCGGGGTCAGGCTCGGGCGGGTGCGTCTGGTGGGGCGCGCCGGGGCGGACGGGTGGCACGGGCGGCGGAGCCGCCGTGGCCGGGGCGACTCCCGGGTCCGCTGCCGACGACCGTGTTCACGCCGTCGCTGCCGGTCGCGGTGCTCGACGGCGACGGCGACATGGTGGCCGTCGACGCACGCGGTGAGCTCACGGCCACCCCGGCCAGGCTCGTGGCGGGCGGTCGCGAACGGGGCATCCGGCGTTGGGCGGGGCCCTGGCCGGTGATCGAGCGGGGGTGGGATGCCGTGCGGGCACGGCACGCGCATCGGTTCCAACTGGTCGACACCGACGAGGCGGCCTGGCTGCTCGTCTGCGAGGAGGGCGTCTGGCATGCCGAGGGGGTGTATGACTGATGGGCTTCCACAACCCCTCCGTGACCTGGTCGGAGATGGAGCGACTGCTGAGCGGCCGCCCGCCCGAACCCGATGGGGGCGACGGCCCCGCGTTCTCCCGCAAGCGCGGGTCGTATGAGCCGCCGCCGATCGTGCGCCCTGCCGACGCGGTGCCGTATGCCGAGCTGCACGCGCACTCGTCGTTCTCGTTCCTCGACGGCGCATCCTCTCCTGCGGAGCTCGTCGAGGAGGCGGAGCGGCTCGGGCTGCACGCGCTCGCCGTCACCGATCACGACGGCTTCTACGGGATCGTCCGGTTCGCCGAAGCGGCCGAGCACCTGCAGGTGAAGACCGTGTTCGGGGCGGAGCTGTCGCTCGGCGCGGCGGAGGGGCTCGGCGCCCTGACGGGGTTCAGCAGCCCCGCGCCGTCGCGCAACGGCCCACCCGATCCCGACGGGACGCACCTGCTCGTGCTCGCCCGCGCGGAGGAGGGGTATCACCGGCTGGCCGCGGCGATCACCCACGCCCAGCTCGCCGGCGGCGAGAAGGGGCGGCCTCGCTACGACCTCGCCGATCTCGCGGAGCGGGCGGACGGACACTGGGCGATCCTGACCGGATGCCGCAAGGGAGCCGTGCGCCGCGCGCTGGCACACGGCGGACCGGCCGCGGCCGGTGCGGAACTCGACCGACTCGTCGACCTGTTCGGGCGTGACGCGGTGAACGTCGAGCTCATCGACCACGGCGATCCCGCCGACACGCACATGAACGACCTGCTCGCCGCCCTGGCATCCGAACGTGCACTGCCGGTCGTCGCGACGAACAACGTGCACTACGCCGTTCCCGAGCGGGTGCAGCTGGCCGCCGCCGTCGCGGCCGTGCGCGCGAACCGCGGTCTCGACGAGCTCGACGGGTGGTTGCCGTCGCACGCGAGCGCGCATCTGCGTTCGGGGGCCGAGATGGCGCGGAGGTTCCGCCGCTATCCGGGCGCGATCGCGCGTACCGTGACCCTCGCCGACGAGCTCGCTTTTCCGCTGCGGCGCGCGAAGCCCGCGCTCCCGAAGCTGCCGGTGCCCGAGGGGCACACGCCCATGTCGTGGCTGCGGGAGCTCGTCTGGAGCGAGGTGCCGCGCAGGTACCCCGATGCGTCGGAGGCCGATCGGGCGCGCATCGAGCGCGAGCTCGCGGTCATCGAGCAGAAGGACTTCCCGGGGTACTTCCTCATCGTGCACGGCATCGTCGCCGAAGCCCGGCGCCGCGGCATCCTGTGCCAGGGGCGGGGGTCGGCGGCCAACAGCGCTGTCTGCTATCTGCTCGGCATCACGGCGATCGACTCGATCTTCTACAACCTGCCGTTCGAGCGGTTCCTCTCCGCGATGCGCGAGGAGGAGCCCGACATCGACGTGGATTTCGACTCGGATCGGCGCGAGGAGATCATCCAGTGGGTGTTCGAGACGTACGGGCGGGACCGGGCGGCGCAGGTCGCGAACGTGATCCAGTACCGGCCGAAGAACGCGGTGCGCGACATGGCGAAGGCGCTCGGGCATTCGCCGGGGCAGCAGGATGCCTGGTCGAAGCAGGTCGAGCGCTGGGACGGGCCCGTGGCGGGGGCGCACGACATCCCGGAGCGGGTGCTGGAATATGCCGCCGTGCTCATGAAGGCGCCGCGGCATCTCGGCATCCATTCCGGGGGGATGGTACTGACCGAGCGGCCGGTCGGCGAGGTGGTGCCGATCGAGCACGCCCGCATGGAGAACCGCACCGTCATCCAGTGGGATAAGGACGACGCCGCCTGGATGGGGCTCGTGAAGTTCGACCTGCTGGGGCTCGGCATGCTCGCGGCGCTCCAGTACGCGTTCGACCTCATCGCGGGGGCGACGGGGGAGAGGTGGGAGCTCGCGACGATCCCCAAAGAGGAGGCGGCTGTCTACGACATGCTGTGCCGCGCCGATTCGATCGGGGTGTTCCAGGTCGAGTCGCGGGCGCAGATGGGGCTGCTGCCGCGCCTGCAGCCGCGGCGGTTCTACGACCTCGTGATCGAGATCGCACTGATCCGCCCGGGGCCCATCCAGGGTGGTGCGGTGCATCCGTATGTCCGGCGCAAGCTCGGCAAGGAGGAGGTGACCTACGCGCACCCGAAGCTCGAACCGGTGCTGGAGCGGACCCTCGGGATCCCGGTGTTCCAGGAGCAGCTGATGCAGATGGGCATGGCTGTGGGGGATCTCTCCGGCGAGGATGCCGACGTGCTGCGCCGCGCGATGGGATCGAAGCGCGGCATCGAACGGATCGAATCGGTCCGCGAGAAGCTGTACGCCGGGATGGCCCGGAACGGGCTCGTGGGGGATGCCGCCGATGACATCTACGCGAAGATCCAGGCGTTCGCGAACTTCGGCTTCGCCGAGAGCCACTCTCTGTCGTTCGCCCTGCTCGTCTACGCGTCGTCGTGGCTCAAGCTGCACTACCCGGCGGCGTTCCTCGCGGCTCTCTTGCGCGCGCAGCCGATGGGGTTCTACTCGCCGTCATCCCTCGTCGCCGACGCGCGACGCCACGGCGTGCGGGTGCTGCGCCCCGACCTCCACGCCTCGCGCGCCGATGCCACCCTCGAGCCCCTGCCGCCTCCTCCGCCGCCGCACTCCCCGGTCGTTGAGCGAGGCGCCGTAGGCACCGAGTCGAAACGTCCCGCCCCGCCGCCCTCCCCGGTCGTTGAGCGAGGCGCCGCAGGCGCCGAGTCGAAACGTCCCACCCCGCCGCCCTCCCCGGTCGTTGAGCGAGGC
>MEEK01000044.1 GCA_001724425.1 Microbacterium sp. SCN 70-27 | reverse complement strand
GTAGCTCGACCAGTTCATGCCGAACTGGAACTCCTGCACGATGCCGGTGACGATGCCCATCGCGAAGTTGATCAGGAAGATCTTCCCGAAGAAGCGCGTGAGATGGAGCCACTTCACGTTGCCGGTGCGGTGCCAGATCGTCTGGAAGATCGCCACGAACATCGACATACCGAGCGTCAGCGGTACGAAGATGAAGTGGTACAGCGTCGTCAGGCCGAACTGCCAGCGCGCCAGCAGCAGCGGATCCAGGAAATCCATCGTGGTCCTCCCTCAGGGCCAGGGTGAAGACCCCCGGTCTTCCATGAGACTGAAGGTACAGAGGTTTTTCTCAGCGGGGCGCGGGATGCGCCGTGAATAAACCCGGCGGTCCGTGGATCGGCGGGCAGTCTGGGGTCAGGGGCGCTGCGAGGCGTGCAGCAGCTGCACGATGCACTCCCGCGGGTCGCACGACGACCGCATGCCGTCGACGGAGAGGGGTCCGTCGGCGGAGCTCAGGACACTCTGCATGATGCCGAGGTGCACGCTGCACAGGACCTTCCGATGGGATGCCTGGGCAGATGCCTGCTGGCACGGCGTGAGCTCGACCGTGAGGTCTCGCTCATCGACGATCGGCTCGAACCCGGCGCTTTCGAGATCCTCCACGAGCGCGTCGATCTGGTGCAACGCCGCCGTGTCGAGCTTGGGTGTCTCGCGGGGGATGACGCGCCGCAGGAGGTCGCCGCGCGCCGCGGCATCCTTCACCTTGCGGTGCTGGACCGTGCTGCGCGCGTTGACGCCGTCGGTGGCGCTGTAGAGCACGCGCGGCCGACCACGGGTCGTGCGGTGCTCGGTGGCGGAGACGACGTACCCGTCGTCGATGAGCCGCTGCAGGTGCTCGCGCACCGTGTTCGGGTGGAGCTTCGTCGACGAGACGAGTTCGGCGATGGTGCGTTCGGGTCGGTCCTGCACGAGGTGCAGGATCTCGACGCGCGAGTAGTTGGAAATGGCGCTGTAGCCCGCGGGGCGACCTGTGGTCATACCACTATTATTCACGGGATCCGCGTTCCGCGCCACTCCCAGAAGAAATGGGTGCGGAAGAGTCTCAGGCCGTGGTGTTCGGCTTCCACCCGAGCGCCGGTGCGACGTGCTTGGCGAACGACTCGACGACGTGCAGGTTGAACGCGACGCCGAGCTGTGACGGGATCGTCAGCATCAGGGTGTCGGCGCTCATGACCGCGGCATCCTGCTGCAACTGCTCGACGAGCACATCGGGCGCCGCCGCGTACGTCTTGCCGAACGTCGAGCGGATGCCGTCGATGTAGCCGATGCCGTCGCCCTCCTGGCTGTGCCCGAAGTACAGCTCGTCCTCGGCCGTCGTGATGGGGAAGACCGAGCGGCTCACCGAGACGCGGGGAGTGCCGGCGTGCCCGGCCTCCTTCCACGCGGCGCGGAAGCGGTCGATCTGGTCCGCCTGCAGGATGTCGAACGGGCGACCGTCGGCCTCGGTGACGAGCGTCGAAGACATGAGGTTGAGGCCCATCCGGCCGGCCCACTCGGCTGTGTCGCGCGAGCCCGCGCCCCACCAGATACGCGAGCGCAGGCCTTCGGACTGCGGCTCGATCTGCTGCATGCCGGTGCCGCCGCCGAAGGGCGAGTTCGGGTCGCGCTCGGCGATGCCCTCGCCGCCGATCGCGCGCCAGAACAGGTCGAAGTGCTCGCGGGCCAGGTCGGCTCCGCGCGGATCCTCGGACGAGTAGCCGAATTTCTCGTAGCCGCGCACGACGGTCTCGGGTGACCCACGGCTCACGCCGAGCGCGAGTCGTCCGTCGGAGATGAGGTCGACCGCCGCCGCCTCTTCGGCGAGGTACAGCGGGTTCTCGTAGCGCATGTCGACGACGCCGGTGCCCATCTCGATGCGCTCGGTCTTCGCCGCGATCGCCGCGAGCAGCGGCATGGGGGAGGCCTGCTGGCGCGCGAAGTGGTGCACGCGGAAATAGATGCCGTTCGCGCCCAGCTCGTCCATGCCCTGCGCGAGGTCGATCGCCTGATGCAGCGAGTCACCCGCGGTCAGCTGGCGTCCGCCGCCGAGCGGTCCGTAGTGTCCGAACGAGAGGGTTCCGAAGCGTTCCATGATGACCTCAACCGTACGCCGCTCGATTGTATTCCGATGAATGGATGCCGGAGGCTCGTCATTCGGCGCCCGTCAGGCGAGAGGTCAGGGCGCCGGCGACGGCGGGCGAAGGCCCGTCTCGATGACGATGCGGTTGCCGTCGATCACGCCGGGGCCGTCGCCGGGAGTCGGCGCGGGGGCTGGTGTGATCTGCTCCGCCTCCCATACGGCCTGCGCCTCGGCGGCGGAGGGGCGCCACACCTCATCGAAGCCGAACGTGCCGCCCGAGGGGCGGTCGATGTGCTCCCCGCGGCGGCGCCGGCGCGCGTTGTCCCACGCGTACCAGGCGAAGTAGACCGGCAGCGCGATGAGCGAGGCGAGAATGCCCCACATCATGGCGGCGCCGAACATGCGTCGAGTCTACGTGCGGGGTGGAATGCGCGTCGGGTGGGCGTGGTTGGATCGGAGCATGACCCGCATCGGCACCAGCGACCTCGACGTGTTCCCCCTCGCCCTCGGCGGCAACGTGTTCGGCTGGACGGCCGACCGCGATGCCTCCTTCGCGATCCTCGACGCCTTCCACGCGGGCGGCGGCAATTTCATCGATACGGCCGATTCGTACAGCGCGTGGGTCCCCGGTCACACGGGCGGCGAGAGCGAGCGGATCATCGGCGAGTGGCTCGCGAGCCGCAACCACACCGGTGTCACGGTCGCGACCAAGGTCAGCCAGCACCCGGAGTACAAGGGGCTGGCCGCGGCGAACGTGCGGGCGGCGGCCGAGGCATCCCTCGAACGGCTCGGCGTCGAGTCGATCGACCTCTACTACGCCCACTTCGACGACGCGGAGACTCCGCTCGAAGAGACCGTCGCCGCCTTCGGCCAGCTCGTCTCGGACGGCCTCGTGCGTTACACGGCGGTGTCGAACTACTCGGCCGACCGCATCCGCGAGTGGGTGCGCATCGCGCGCGACCTCGGTGTCGCCGAGCCGGTCGCCGTGCAGCCGCACTACAACCTCGTGCACCGCGAGACGGAGAACGACATCATCCCCGCTGCGGAGGAGTTCCACCTCGGCGTCGTGCCCTACTTCGCGCTCGCGAAGGGCTTCCTCACCGGCAAGTACCGGTCGACGGATGCCGAGGCCGACGGCCACTCGTCGCCGCGCGCCGCGGCCGCCGCGACCTACGCCACCCCGCAGGGCCTTCAGATCCTCGAGGTGATGGAGCGGATCGGTGGCGCACACGACGTGCCCCTGGCATCCGTCGCGCTCGCGTGGCTGCGCGCGAAGCCGGCCGTCGTCGCGCCGATCGCCTCGGCGTCCTCGCTCTCCCAGGTGCCCGCGCTGCTGGCCGGCGCGACCACCGACCTCACGGCCGACGAGGTCGCCGAACTCGACGACGTCTCGGAGTGGACGCCCGCCGACATGTGACCGGGCGCGGGCGGCATGATGGTGCCATGCCCGACGCGTACACCCACGGCCATCACGAGAGCGTGCTGCGCTCCCATCGCTGGCGCACGGCCGAGAACTCCGCCGCGTATCTTCTGCCGGAGCTCACTCCGGGCCTGTCGATCCTCGATGTCGGCTCGGGGCCGGGGACGATCACGCTCGACCTCGCGGCCCTCGTCGCGCCCGGCGCGGTGCGCGGGGTGGATGCCTCCGCCGACGTCATCGCGCAGGCCGAGGCCGACGTCGCGGCCTCCGGCCTGTCGAACGTCACCTACGCCGTCGACGACGCCTACGCCCTCGACAGCCCCGACGGCGCGTGGGATGTCGTCCATGCCCACCAGGTGCTGCAGCACCTCGCCCGCCCGATCGACGCCCTGCGGGAGTTCCGCCGCGTCGTCGCGCCGGGTGGTGTCGTCGCGGCGCGCGACGTCGACTACGAGGGCGTCATCTGGTGGCCGCGACTGCCGGGCCTCGACGAATGGATCCGCGTCTATCTCGCCGCGCACCGGGCGACGAGCGGTGAGCCCGCCGCGGGCCGCGAGCTCAAGGCCTGGGCGCGTGCCGCGGGGTTCGCGGACGTCCGGGCGACGGCCTCGATGTGGCTGTACGAGACACCTGCGGAGCGGGCCTGGTGGGGCGGGATGTGGGCCGATCGGGCGCTGCAGTCGGCCTTCGCCGATGTCGTGATCGGCAACGGCATCGCCGATCACGCCGCGCTCGAGCGGATCAGCGCCGCCTGGCGGGAGTGGGCCGCCGACGAGGACGGCTGGATCCTGCTGCCGCACGGCGAGATCCTCGCCCGCGCGTAGGCTGGGCCGGTGACCCGAGTCCTCAACATCTCCGCGTATCTGTTCACGCGGCTGACGGATGCCCCCGAGCTCCGGCCGGTGCTGCGCGAACGCGCCGTCGCGGCGGGCCTCAAGGGCACGATCATCCTCGCCGAGGAGGGCATCAACCTGTTCCTCGCCGGTGACGCGGATGCCGTCCGGGCCTTCGTCGACGACCTGCGAACCGATCAACGGCTCGCACCGCTCACGACCAAGGAGAGCTGGTCCGACGCGCAGCCGTTCCGCAAGATGCTCGTGAAGCTCAAGCGCGAGATCATCCGCATGGACCTTCCCACCATCCGTCCGGAATCGGGACGCGCCCCCGCGGTGTCGCCCGTGACGTTGCGCCGCTGGCTCGACCAGGGCCACGACGACGACGGTCGTGAGGTCGTGCTCCTCGACACCCGCAACGCGTTCGAGGTCGACGAGGGCGCCTTCGTCGGCGCGATCGACTGGCGCCTCGACCGCTTCACGCAGTTCCCGGGTGCGGTCGACGCGCACCGGGCCGACCTCGAGGGCAAGACCGTCGTCAGCTACTGCACGGGCGGCATCCGGTGCGAGAAGGCCGCCCTGCACCTGCGTGACGAAGGGGTGGATGCATGGCAGCTCGACGGCGGCATCCTCGCGTGGTTCGAACAGGTCGGCGGCGCGCACTACCGCGGTGACTGCTTCGTGTTCGACGAGCGCCGCGGCGTCGACAGCGACCTCGCGCCGGTCGGTGCCGTCTCGGCGGCCCCCGCGGCGGCGGTGCCCGCGTGAGCGAGCGCGACCTGCCCGGCGGTGCCGTGCTGCGCGCGGCCGTGCCGGCGGATGCCCCGGGCATCCTCGCCCTCATCCACGCGCTCGCGGAGTACGAGCGCGAGCCCGACGCCGTCGAGAACACGGTCGCGATGCTCACCGAGACCCTGTTCGGTGACGAGCCCCGCGCGTTCGCGCACGTCGTCGTCAAGGGCGAGCGGGTCGTCGGCATCGCGCTGTGGTTCCTCACCTATTCGACCTGGACCGGGCGCCACGGCATCTGGCTCGAAGACCTCTACGTCGATGAGGCGGAGCGCGGTGCGGGGTACGGGAAGGCGCTCATGCGGGCGCTCGCCCAGGTGTGCGTCGCGCGCGGATACTCGCGCTTCGAGTGGACGGTGCTCGACTGGAACGCTCCCTCGATCGCGTTCTACCGGTCGCTCGGTGCGGCGCCGATGGACGAGTGGACCACGCAGCGACTGACCGGTGCGGCACTTGTCGCGCTCGCGGGTGACATCGGTCGCGAGTGAGGCTTGCGCCCGCACCTGACGCGCGCGCTGCCGCGCGCTGCCCATCTCGTCAATGTCCGACCGGTCGCGTAGCGTGGCGACCGTGACCGATGACGGCGTGCTCCCGTGGCTGCTGGAGAGTGATCCGATGCTGCGCTGGCAGGTGCAGCGCGACCTCGCCGGTGAGCCCGAATCCGCCTGGCAGGCCACGCGTGCCCGGATCGCGACCGAGGGCGACGGCGCAGCGCTGCTGTCGCATCAGGATGCCGACGGTCAGTGGGCCGGCGGGGCGTTCTTCCCGGCGGAGATGACCGAGCACCCGCCGCAGAACGAGCAGCCGTACACCGCGACCACCTGGACCCTCACGACGCTGCGGGAAGGCGGGCTGGATCCTGCGGTGCTCGCCGGAACCGCCGACCTCCTCCGCGAGAACAGCCGCTGGGAGTACGACGACCTGCCGTACTGGGGCGGCGAGGTCGACGTGTGCATCAACGCGATGACGCTCGCGAACGGCGCCTGGCTGGGTGCTGACGTGAGTGAGCTCGCGGCGTGGTTCCCCGCGCACGTGCAGGGCGACGGCGGTTGGGACTGCGAGTGGGTGGAAGGCTCCGTCCACTCGTCTTTCCACTCCACGATCAACGCGGTCCGAGGGCTCCTCGCCTACGAGAAGCTCACCGGCGACCAGAGCGTCCGAGCGGCACGCCACAGCGGCGAGGAGTATCTGCTCCGTCGCCGCCTGCGGTACCGGCTCTCCACGGGGGAGCGGGTGGGGCCGTGGGCCGATCTCATCGTCCACCCGTACCGTGCCCCGTTCACGCTCCTGAAGGCGGTCGACCAGATCACCGAGGCTGCGCTGTTCGACGGAGTCGCCCCCGACCCGCGCGCCGCCGAGGCCGTCGAGCGCCTGCGGGCCGCGCGCGGCGACGACGGGCGCTGGCTGCAGGGGTGGAGGTTCGGCGGTGACACGTGGATCGAGCATGACGCCCCGCCGGGGGAGCCCTCACGATGGGTGACGTTCCTCGCGCAACGGGCACTGAACCGCTGGGACGAGGCGTACGCGTGAGCCCGCGCGCGAAGGCGGAGGCGGTCCGCGAGTTGAGCCGCGACGAGGCGCGACGCCTCGTCGTTCGTGCGCAGCTGCTCGACGCCGAGCGGCCGGGCGACATCGTCGAGGTCGCCGAGCAGATCTTCACGATCAAGATCGACCCGACCGCGACGATCGCCCCCTCGGAGCAGACCATCGCGTGGAGTCGTATCGGGTGGTCCTACGAGTCCGGCCAGCTGAAGAAGGCCGTGGAGCAGGACCGCCTCCTGTTCGAGTACGACGGCCGGTTCCACCCGGCATCCGCGCTCGCCGCCCGCGTCGCGCAGATGCGCACCCGCGTGTTCCGCGCGCAGGCGGCGGGGTGGATGGCGGCGAACGACCGCTTCCGCGCCGATGTCCTCGCGCGCCTGCGTGCGGAGGGCCCGCTCATCGCGACGCAGATCCCCGACACGAGCCAGGTGGCGCACAAGAACGAAGCCGGCTGGTACGGCTCGAACCAGACCGGCCGCATGCTCGAACTGCTGTCGTACCTCGGCGAGGTCGGTATCGTCGGGCGGCAGGGCCGCCAGCGGGTGTGGGACCTCGGCGAGAGGGTCTACGCGGGCGTCCCCGAGATGGATGCCGAGGAGGCATCCGCCGTGCTGGAGAATCGCCGGTTGCAGGCCGCCGGGATCTCGCGGCAGAAGTCGCCCTGGAGCGGGGTGGGCATGGCGGGCGTGCCCGTCGCGGTCGAAGGATCGTCCTGGAAATGGCGCGCCGACCCCGCCGCTCTCGAGACCCTCGACGACGACCCCGGCGGGCGCGTCGCGATCCTCAATCCGTACGACGGGTTCCTCTTCGACCGGCCGCGCCTGAAGGAGCTGTTCGAGTTCGAGTACGTGCTCGAACAGTTCAAGCCGAAGGCCCAGCGCGTGTACGGCTACTTCGCGCATCCGATCCTCGTCGGAGACCGCTTCGCGGCGCTGCTCGACGCCGAACTCGACAAGCCCAAGGAGAACCTCGTCGTCACGGCCGTCCACGAGCTCGCAGACCTCGACGCCGACGAGCGCGAGATGGTGGATGCCGAGTTGCGCGACCTCGCCGAATGGCTCGGCGTGGGCCTGACCTTCGCCGCGGAACGCTAGGCGCGCTCGTCGTCGCGCGACGCGAGGGCGAGATCGATCTGCTGCTGCGTCGTCAGGGGTGCGCGGGTGATGAGCTCGTGGATGAAGCCGAGCTTGCGCTGCACGGGCGGGCTTATCGTGAACGGGTAGAGGTCGCCGAACCCCATCGACCGGTTCACCCGGTTGAACCCCTGCGACATGGCCGCCCAGTCCGCGAGGACGCGTCCGATCGGCTCGTCGTGGTAGTCCTCCCGCGGGACGACGTCGGTGTCGCGCAGGGTGGAGGCCCCGGCATCCAGACGGATGCCGATGGCGGCGGACGTCTGCAGCGTGCCCACGATGTGCAGATAGTGGGCGAACGTCTCGGCGAAGTCCTCCCAGGCGTGCATCGTCGCGTACTCGGAGATGAACGCGGACTGCCAGTCGGCGGGCGCCCCCACGCTGTAGTGGCGGTCGATCGCGTCGCGATAGCTTTCGCGTTCGTCACCGAAAAGCTCGCGGCACCTCGCCCACGTCGTCTCGTCCGTGATGAGCACGTTCTGGAAATAGTGGCCGATCTCGTGGCGCAGGTGCCCGAGGATCGTGCGGTACGGCTCGCCGAGCTTCACGCGGACGGCCTCGCGCACGTCGTCGAGGCTCTCGGCCAGATCGATCGTGATGATGCCGTTCGCGTGCCCGATGACCACGGGCCTGCCTTCCGAGCGACTCGAGAGCAGATCGAATCCGAGCCCGCCCGGCTCGACATCCCACGGCACGACCGGCAGACCGACGTCCGCGATCTGCAGCATCAGCCGGCGCTTGGCCTCCTCCGTCTTGGCGAGCTTCTCGAGGGCGATCGTGTCGCCGGATGCCGGGCGCGTGCGCGTCAGGCGGCAGGAGATGCACCGCCCCGCCGGGGCATCCTCCCGAACGAGCCAATTGCAGCCCCACTCGCGCTCCGAGCACGCGTACCACGTGATGTCGTCCACGTGAACGCGATCGCTGCGGAGGGCGAGGAACGTCCGGTCGATGATCTGCAGACCCATCTCCGTGCCGCAGTCGGGGCAGACGAGTGTGTCGAGATAGACGAACCGGCGACAGGACGGGCATCGGGGAGTGGAGCTCACCGCTTCACCGTACCGGCTGCCGCTTGTCACACGACGACACGCGATTCGGCCGCGCGCGAAGCCGTCCGCGACGATGGACGCGGGACCGTGCGCAGACGTGCACGAAGAACGGAAGGTGTACGGATGGGCCAGCGGGGATTTGCGACGCGACAACTGCACGAGTGTCCGCGGGGCGCAGCGCCCACGGCCCGCGCCACCCCCATCTATCTCACAGCGGGATTCGAGTTCGACGAGTACGGGCAGGCCGCTGCGCACTTCGGGCAGGGGGAGGGCTACGCGTACACGCGCATCGGCAACCCCACGATCGAGGCGGCCGAGCACACGCTCGCCTCCCTCGAGGACGGCTCGCAGGCGCTGCTCCTCGCCAGCGGACAGGCCGCGACGAGCGTCGCACTGCTCGCCCTTCTCGAGGCGGGTCAGCACGTCGTCTCGTCCACCCACATTTACGAAGGCACGCGCGCCCTCCTCAACGACAACCTGACGCGCCTGGGCATCGAGACGACCTACGTCGACGCGATCGAGGACACGGAAGCCTGGGAGGCCGCGATCCGTCCCGAGACGAGGGCCCTGTTCGCGGAGTCGATCTCCAACGCCACCAACCGCCTGATCGACATCGCCGCCGTCGCCGACGTGGCGCACCGCCACGGCATCCCGCTCATCATCGACAACACGTTCGCGACCCCCTACCTCCTCCGGCCGATCGAGCACGGCGCCGATGTCGTCGTGCACTCCGCGAGCAAGTTCCTCGCCGGTCACGGGAGCGTCCTCGGCGGCGCGATCGTCGACAGCGGGACCTTCGACGCGGAGCGCTCGGGTGCGCTCTTCCCGCATCTGGTGGCCCCCGGGCGGAACGGCACGCCGAGCCTCGCCGAGCGCACGGGCGGCGATGCCCGCATCGCCTACGCGCGCGAGAGCGTCGCGCCCCGCTTCGGGCCCACGCCGTCGCCGCTGAACGCCTTCCTCATCGGCCAGGGGATCGAGACGCTCAGCATCCGCGTCGAGCGGCAGAGCGAGAACGCGCTCGCCGTCGCGCAGTGGCTCGCCGGGCGACCCGAGATCGCCTCCGTCGACTACGTCGGCCTCCCGAGTCATCGCGACCACCGACTCGCCGCCGCGTATCTGCCCGACGGCTACGGATCGGTCTTCACCTTCACCGTCCACGGCGGCGCGGAAGCGGCGCAGCGCCTCGTCGAAGGGCTCGAGGTGTTCACCCACATGACGCATCTGGGAGACGTCCGCTCCCTCATCCTGCATCCCGCGTCCACCTCGCATGTCGGCCTCGGCTCCGACGAGAGGCTCGCGCTCGGCGTCGAACCGGGGACCCTCCGTGTATCGATCGGCATCGAGGATGTCGAGGATCTCATCGGCGACCTGGCCGCCGCGCTGGCTCAGGTGGGCAGCATCGTCGGCGCGGCGCGCGTGTGACGGCAGGCGAGCGGCGTACCAGCCTGTGACATAGTTGCCGCATGCGCTTCCTTCTCATCGCGCCGTTGCGTGGATCGACGGCGCAGATCCGGAGCACCAAGGAGACCACGCGCACCGGGGACCGCTTCGGAGCCGACCGACTGGTCCAACACTGGGTGGACCTCGACACGGTGGCGCAGCAGATCCCCGAGACGGTCAATAGCACCGACGCCGCCACATTCGTCGGGGGAGGTGAACTCGCCGGAGAGATCCGACGAGCGGCGCTCTGCCTGGCGCGCGGTCTGCCTGTGCTCGCTCTGGAGGCGGAGGTCGATGCACCCGCGCCCCGCACAAAGGTCGATGTCGGACGGCTCGAGACGCGCCTCGACACGCTCGTCGACCGGTTCGTCGGGCAGAATCCTCTGCTCGGAGAGGCACGATGGGCCGGGCGCATCGCACTCCTGGAAGCGGGCTCCACCCTCGGCGAGGACTGGTCCGGTCGCAACCGCGTCCCCGTGACAGCAAGCCTCGGCGATGACGATGTCGAGCTGTGCATCGGATGGGGAAACAGTGAGGTGCGCGGCTGGGAGTCTCTGCCCGATGAAGCGTGGCGAGAGACGGTGCGAGGGCTCGTGGATGCCCAGGTGCTGTGGTGCGAAATCACTCAGATCGGAGACGCCGCCGCTGGCTCGACGGACACCATGCTCGTGGGCGATACGCGGGGCGTCCATCTGTCGCGGTATCAGGCCACGCTCGCTGACCTCATGACCGAGAACGCGCTGCACAACATTGCGCACGACGAGATCCTCACCAACATGCAGGGCGAGCGTCGCCTTGCCGCCCAAGCGGCGCTCGGCGCGTGGGGATATGCGGATGTTGCGGCGCGCGTCGCCCGACGACTGCAGGACCTCGACGATGTCGCGCGGCGCCGCGAATCCGCGCGCAGTGGACGTTACCAACGCCTCGTCGAGCGTGTGCTGTTCATCCTCGCACTGGTCACGGTCATCGACCTTGCCTTCGCCATCGTCGGTACGTCCTACAGCGGCGGTGTGTCGCAGATTCCCGGCGACGGTTCGTGGCTGCACCTGTTCGACGCCCTGCGGGAGATCAATGCCGATGTGTTCGTCGTGGCGTCGATCATCGTGATCGCCATCCTTTCGGGCATCCTGATCATCCGGAGGCGCAGGTGAGCGGCGCGATCGAGCGGGTACTCACGGCGGCAACCGCCCGGCGGCCGGCGGAGGCATGGCTGGATGCGCGCGGACGTATCGTCTCCGATCGTGCCAACGCGCTCCGCGTGGTCGCATCGGGCACGCCCGTCTACGGGTTTTCGACTCTGCTCGGCCACCTCGATTCGGTGAGCAGCAGTGGTGCCGCGGATCAGCAGTTGCTCCTCGATGCGCATTTGGTGGGCCCACGTTCGGAGGCCAGCGGCACCTTCCTCGATCTCGTCTCCGCGTGCAAGGCGGAGCAGCTCTCACACGGCGGGAGCGGCGTGCGAGAGGAGACCTATCTCGCGGTGCTCGACGCGTTCGGAAGCCTGCCGGCGCGAGGGGCATGGCTCGCGTCGTACTCTTCCGGCGACGTCGTGCCTGCTGCGTGGTGGGCGAGCGCGCGGGTGGTCGATCGCCTCACGGAGTTCGACGCGGGCGATGTCATCTGCCTCATCAACGGATCCTTCTACGGCGCCGCTCACGCGATGGGGTCCGCGTCGTCGGCCCTGGCAGCGATCGTGCAGGTACTCGCGAGGCTGTCTCGTACCGCTCCGGCGCTGTCTGGGGTGGGCGTTCCCGAGGTGGATGCGCTCCGCCCGTACTTCCTGTCGCATGTTGCGATATCAGTGCAGCGACCCGTGAGCCTGCGGGACGCATCGCCAAGCGTCCTCACGCTCGTACGCGCGGTGCGCGATGCGATCGACGCCGTGGAGCACCGGCTCGGTGCACCCAGTGCCAACCCCCTGTTCGTGGGCGGCGAGACTCTCAGTCAATCTTCCTTCCTCGATTTCGAGACGACGCGGGCGTTGCGCGGGCTGGAGATGGCTGTTCGGCTCGCGGCCGGCCTCGTGCAGCGGATGATCGTCGAGGGGTGCGATGCGGCAACGCCGGCGGGCGTGCAGCCGCCCAAGATCGCGGCGGCGGCTCTGGTTGCTCATCGGTCGCCGGGGCTCGCCTCGTTTGTCGGTGACGAATCGCATGGCATCGAGGATCTGCGTGATCTGTCGCTTATCGCCTCATGCGAGCTGTCTGCGGCCGTCACCGTGGTGGAAACACTGCTCGACATCCATGATGCCGCGCTCGGAGCGCCTGGCCCCACGACGGTCGACGAGATCGCGGGCGTCGTGGCGGCTACGGTGGCTCCCCGTGTGTCGCCATCGCTTCTGGCGACTGCGGCTCGGGTGCGGCTCCCGCTCTGAGGCGGTGACCCCGCGCGGCGACACGAGCGGTCGAACCGCCCGCGTTCTCGGCGAACTCACGGTATCGCTGAGGACTGAACGATATATCGTTGGGTATCGTTCAGAATCGATGGAGGTTCGCATGAGCAATTCATTCGGCAATGGTTTCCCCGGGTTCGGCGGGTCCGGATTCGGCTTCGGCGGCGGGGACGGCAAGGGCGGCTTCGGCGGTCCGGGCTTGAACGACGTCGTCGACGCCCTCGGCCAATTCGGGCAGCGCTTCGAGCGCGCCTTCGGTGACAAGTTCGAGCAGCGAGCGGGTTCGCGCATGGGTCGTGGCGATGTCCGCTCGGCGATCCTGTCGCTGCTCGCCGAGCGCCCCATGCACGGCTACCAGATCATCCAGCAGATCGAGGAGCGCAGCGGCGGCGCCTGGAAGCCGAGCCCGGGCTCGGTCTACCCGACGTTGCAGTTGCTCACCGATGAGGGCGTCGTCGAGGTCGAAGAGGCCGATGGGCGCAAGACGTACTCGCTGACGGAGGCCGGTCGTGCCGAGGCCGACGACAAGCCCGCCCCGTGGCGGGGCTCGGAGTCGTCGGAGTCCGCTCCCGGAACCGGCACCGGCAGCGCGCCGCACGGCGGGTTCGGCGGCGGCATCCCCCCGATCGCGAAGGCGGGCTCCAACCTCGCCCAGGCGGCGATGCAGGTGGGCCGCACGGGCACGCCCGACCAGGTCGCGGAGGCCGTCGCGATCCTCGACGACGCGCGGCGCAAGCTCTACGCGATCCTCGCCGAGGCCTGACCGGATGCCCCCTGCGCGACCCTCGCGTGAGAGCGGGAGCGCGGACCACGACGGTCCGCGCTCCCGCGCACGCTACAACCGCATCATCCGCTTCGCGACGCGGGTGATGCTCGCCACCTGGTGGTTCGACGTCGCTCTGCCGCGGATCGGCTTCGGCCGCGTCGCGGAGCGCACGAGAGTCGCGCGCATGCAGGCATCCGCGCGGCGCTTCCGCGTGCTCGCCGTCGACCTCGGCGGTCTCATGATCAAGGTCGGCCAGTTCCTCTCGTCGCGGCTCGACGTGCTGCCCCCCGAGATCACCAGCGAGCTCGAACAGCTGCAGGACGAGGTGCCGGCCGTTCCGTTCGCGCAGATCCGGCCCCTCGCCGAAGCCGAGCTCGGTGTCCCGCTCGCGAGCGCCTACGCCTGGTTCGACGAGACCCCGGTCGCGGCGGCCTCCCTCGGTCAGGCGCACCGCGCCCGTCTGTCGGCGGCCGACGCGGAGATCGTCGGTTTCGCGGAGGTCGTCGTGAAGGTGCAGCGGCCCGGGATCGATGACGTCGTCGAGACCGACCTCGCCGCGCTCCGGAAGATCGCCGAGCGGCTCGACCGCATCCGATTCGTCTCCGATCGCGTCGATGTGCCCGCGCTCGTGGAGGAGTTCGCGACGACCTCGCGCGAGGAGATCGACTACCTGCACGAGGGCGTCAACGCGGAGCGGTTCGAGCGCGAACTCGCCGACGGACACCGCGTCGCGGCGCCGCGCGTCGTATGGGAGCGCACCACGCGCCGCATCCTCACGCTCTCGGACGTCACCGCGATCAAGCTGAGCGACGTCGCGGGGCTGCGCGCCGCGGGCATCGATCCGGCGGAGGTGGCGCAGGCGTTCGCCGCGGCGATGTTCGAGCAGCTGTTCGGCGCCGGGTTCTTCCACGCCGATCCACACCCGGGGAACGTGTTCGTGACCCCGCACGCCCCCGATGAGACAGGCCGCACGTGGACCCTGACGTTCATCGACTTCGGGATGATGGGGCAGGTGCCAGACACCCTCCGGGCGGGTCTTCGCAAGGTCGTCATCGCGGTCGCCGCACGTGACGGGAAGGGCCTCGTCGACGGCATCCGTCAGGTCGGAGTGCTCCTGCCGAGTGCCGACACGGCGGAGCTCGAACGGTCGCTCACGGCGCTGTTCGCGCGCTTCGGCGGAATGGCGTTCGGCGAGCTGCAGAACGTCGACCCGCGGGAGTTCCGCGACTTCGCGGAGGACTTCGGCTCGGCGATGCGGAAGCTGCCGGTGCAGCTGCCCGAGAATTTCCTGCTCATCACCCGCGCCGTGTCGCTGACCTCGGGGGTCTGCAGCACGCTCGACCCCGCGTTCAACATCTGGGATGCCATCGACCCGTACGCGCAGAAGCTCCTGACCGAAGAGAGCCGGAACGTCGTGACGGATGCCGCGCGCGGTGCCGTCTCGTACGCCCGGACGATCATGGGACTCCCCGCCCGGATCGACACCGTCACCGACCGCATCGAGCGCGGCGCGATGTCGGTGGAGACCCCGGAGATCGACCGCAAGCTCGACCGCTTGGAGGGCCTGCTGCGCCGTACGATCGCGGCCGTGCTGTTCGCGGCGCTCCTGGTCGGCGGCGCGCTCGTCTACCCGGCGCTCAGCGTGCTCGGAGTCATCCTCATGGTCGCGAGCGTCATGCCTCTCGGGTTCGCGCTCCGGCCCGGCCGCACGCGCAGGCGCGGGCCGCATCGCCGCTGAGAGGGCGGCCGGCGCGGAGACCGCGGGCCGAGGCTCGCGCCCCGGCCCGTCTCGCCCCGTCTCGGTGTCAGCGCGTCGCGCGCGCGAGGTTCTCGCGCAGTTCGTCGGCGTCCTGTCGCACGACGTACGCGGGCTGGTCGCGCTCCACGCGCCAGCTCTCACCGACCGAGCCGATGTCGACGGTGTCGAACCCGAACGCGTCGTACACCTCGGTCGCGAGGGCCGCGGCATCCGCGTGATCGCTCGCGATCGCGAGCGCGCGGCGCCCGGGGGTGCCCGCCGGCGAGCCCGTCGTGAGGATGTCGCCGGCCGGGATGTGGTTGAACGCCTTCACGACGCGCGACGAAGGGAGGTGCCGCTGGAGGAGCCCCGTCGTGGTCGCGCGCTTCTCGTCGAGTTCGGCGATGTGCCCGTCGCGTTCCCAGTAGTAGTTGCCCGTGTCGAGCACGATCTTGCCCGCGAGGGGCGCGACAGGCACGGCATCCAGCGCCTTCAGCGGCACGGTGACGACGGCCCAGTCGGCCGCCTCCGCCGCCTCCGTGGCCGTCGCCGCGCGCACGTTCGAGCCGAGTCGCGCGGTGAGATCGGCGAGTGTCTCGGGTCCTCGCGAGTTCGCGATGACGACGTCGTAGCCGCGTGCGGCCAGCCCTTCGGCCAGTGCGCTGCCGATGTGTCCTGCTCCGATGATTCCTACCGTTGTCATGGACGGGAGAACGCCCCTTCCGAGGCATCCATTCCCCGGTGGCGACACACGAACGCCCGGGCCGGTGACGTGTGTCACCGGCCCGGGCGTCGGAGTGGGTCGTGCGGTCAGAGTGCCGCGCGGAGCCCGTCGACGAGCGTCGTCGTCGGGCGGCCGATGAGGCGCGACAGGGTGCCGTCGGTCGACGACAGCACGCCCTCGCGGATGCCGTCGTCGAGGCCCGCGACGAACTGCGCGATCTGCTCGTCGAGGCCCGCACCCTTGAGGCCCGCGACCAGCTCGTCGTGCGTGAGGCGGACGTAGGTGACGTCGCGGCCGAGCACCTCCGCGGCGGCGGCGGCGAGGTCGTCGTAGCTGAACGCGACGTCGCCGGCGAGCTCGTAGACCTTGCCGAGGTGGCCGTCTTCGAGAAGGGCCACCGCGGCGGCATCCGCGTAGTCGGCGCGTGCGGCGGCGGCGACGGTCGCATCACCGACGGCGGCGGCGATCACGCCGGACTCGGCGGCGCGCTGCACATAGGCGGCGTAGTTCTCGAGGTACCAGTCGTTGCGCAGGATGACGGTCGGCAGCCCGCTCGCCACGAGAGCCTCTTCGGTGGCGTGGTGCTCCGCGCCGAGCGGCCAGTCGAAGGTCGTCGCCTTCGACAGGCTCGTGTAGACGAACTTGGCGACGCCGGCCGCGACCGCGGCGTCGATGACGTTCTTGTGGCCCGGGTAGCGCTTGCCGGGCTCGGAGGTCGAAATGAGGAGGACGGTGTCGACGCCGTCGAGGGCGGCCGCGATCGTCGCCGGGTCGTCGAAGTCGACGCGGGCGGTGAGGACACCCCGGTCGGCGAGGTCGGAGAGCTTCGCGACGTCGCGGCCCGAGGCGATGATGTCGGATGCCGAGGCGCCGCGCTGCAGGAGGGCGTCGACGACGAGGTGTCCGAGGTGGCCGCTGGCGCCGGTGACGAGGATGGTCATGGGGTGTCCTTTCGATCGGAGTACGCCAGGGGTAACCGCGGGCCGGCCTCGCTGCATTCCAGACCGCGGGTACCCACCTTTTGGTAAGGTACCCACATGGTGGTGAGTCTTGCGGAGATCCGGGCCGAGAAGGACGGCGCGTTCAGCCACGACTGTCCGACGAGGACGGTGCTGGATCATGTCATGAGCAAATGGGGCGTGCTCGTGCTCCTCGCGCTGACCGACGGGACGACCCGGTGGGGGCAGCTGCGCCGCACGGTCGAGGGCATCAGCGAGAAGATGCTGGCGAGCACGCTGCGCACCCTCGAGGCGGACGGATTCGTCGCCCGTACCGCGTTCCCCGAGGTCCCGCCGCGCGTCGAATACTCGCTCACCGCGCGCGGCGAGGACCTCATGGCGCACATGCTCCCGCTCATGGGGTGGATCGCCGACAACGCCGACGGGATCGTCACCCGCTGACCCGTCCGAGCCGCGCTGCCCGGAGGTCGCGAACTACGCTGGAAGCGTGCCTTCGACTTCCGCCGCCCTGACCCACGCCGCCGATCTCGCCGAGTTCGTCGCCGCATCGCCGTCGAGTTTCCACGCGGCATCCGTCGTCGCGCGCCGGCTCCAGCAGGCCGGCTTCACTCCTCTCGACGAGACGTCGCCCTGGAGCGTGACCCCCGGCGCGAAGCAGTTGGTCGTGCGCGACGGGGCCGTGATCGCGTGGGTGGTGCCCGACACCGCCGATGCCGACACGGCGTTCCGCATCTTCGGGGCGCACAGCGATTCGCCCGCGTTCAAGCTCAAGCCGAATCCCACGACGGGCCGGGCCGGCTGGCTCCAGGCGGCCGTCGAGGTCTACGGCGGCCCGTTGCTGAACTCGTGGCTCGACCGTGAGCTGCGCCTCGCGGGGCGCCTCGCCCTCGATGACGGCACCGAGGTGCTCGCCGCGACCGGCGCGCTCCTGCGGCTGCCGCAGCTCGCGATCCACCTCGATCGCGAGGCGAACGATCACCTCACCCTCGACAAGCAGCGTCACACGCAGCCCGTGTGGGGGCTCGGCGACGCGGCATCCGCCGACCTCCTCGCCGAGATCGCGGCGGCCGCCGGCGTCGACGCGTCGCGCATCCGCGGGTACGACCTCGTGACCGCCGATGCGGCCCGCGGGGCGGTGTTCGGAAAGGACGACGCGTTCTTCGCGTCGGGTCGTCTGGACGACCTGGCATCCGTGCACGCGGGGCTCGTCGCGCTCGAGGCGGCCGGAACGGATGCCCCGCACATCGCCATGCTCGCCGTGTTCGACCACGAGGAGATCGGTTCGGGCACTCGTTCGGGCGCGGCCGGGCCGTTCCTCTCCGACGTGCTGGAGCGCATCCAGCTCGGGCTCGGCGCGGACCGCGAGCAGCAGTTGCGCGCGCTCGCCGCGTCGTGGCACGTCTCGAGCGACGTCGGCCACTCGGTGCACCCCAACTACGTCGAGAAGCACGACCCCGTCGTGCAGCCCGTGCTCGGCTCCGGGCCGATCCTGAAGATCAACGCGAACCAGCGATACGCGACGGATGCCCCTGGCGCCGCCGCGTGGCACGCGTGGTGTGACGCGGCCGGGGTCGTGAGCCAGGAGTTCGTCTCGAACAACGCGGTGCCGTGCGGATCGACGATCGGCCCGATCACGGCGACACGCCTGGGCATCCGGACGGTGGACGTGGGCATCCCGATCCTGTCGATGCACTCCGCGCGCGAGCTCGCCGGGACGGCCGACCTTGTCGGCCTCAGCCGCGTCGCCGCCGCCTTCTTCGCCGACTGACGCGGCGTTCCCGGTCGTTGAGCAGGGCCGAGTCGAAACGTCGTCTGGTGTGCGTCTCCGGTAGTTGAGCGAGGCCCGTAAGGGCGGAGTCGAAACGTGGTGGGGTGCGCGATTCCGGTCGTTGAGCGAGGCCCGCAGGGCCGAGTCGAAACGTGGTGCGGCCCGTTTCGACTCGCTGCGCTCGCTCAACGGCCGGGGGTAGTGCGCGATTCCGGTCGTTGAGCGACGCCCGGAGGGCCGAGTCGAAACGTGGTTGGGTGCGTGGTTCTGGCCGTTGAGCGAGGCCCGGAGGGCCGAGTCG
>MEEK01000043.1 GCA_001724425.1 Microbacterium sp. SCN 70-27 | reverse complement strand
AGGCCTTCCGGCCTTCTCGCTCTTCCCTGTGGGGCGAACAAGTAATAAGTTACGTGGGTTCCGACGATCCGGCAAATCGGGCTCGCATCCCGGGCGTGTCGCGCCTGGCGCCGACCCGCGACACGCCGTGACTTCCCCGGTCAACACCGAATTCCGTGACTCGCCGTCGTCGGTCGGCGCCGGGACGCGATTGGAGACGGCACGGGGCCGCATCACGACCCGAGTGACAGATCGGCCAGCCGAAGCTGGGTCAGGGAGTCAACGATTCGCAGCCCGGGCTGGGGTCTCACGGGCAGAGCCGTCTCCACGGCGATGACGCACGCGCCCACTGCCCGCCCGGCAGCGATCCCCGAAGGAGAGTCCTCGAGCACGACCGTATCGCGGGGGTGTACGCCCAGGTCCGCGGCCGCCTGTCGGTAGGGCGCCGGATCGGGCTTGGGCTGCGAGACGTCGTCCCCCGAGACGACGACGGCGAACACGCCCGCCGCCCGGGCGACGGCCGCGGCGACCTCGATCGGCGACGACGTCACAAGCGCCTGCGGAATGCCCGCCGCCGCGACCTCCGTCGCCAGCTCGATCGCCCCGCGATGCCATGGCGCGACTCCGCCTGCCGCTGCGTGGTCGATTCGACTGGCCACTTCCTGCGCCATGACACGCACGATTCGTTCCGGGGGCAGGGCAACGCCGCGCTCATGCAGACGGCGTGCCGTGTTGATCAACGGCGTGCCGACGACAGCGAGCGCATCCTCATGGGCCCACTGAGCGCGGTATCGCTGAGCGAGCCGCAGCTCGGCTTCCAGCCACAACGGCTCTGTGTCGGTGAGGGTCCCGTCCATGTCCCACATCACGGCGGTCGGCATCGTCATGCGCGGGACCCCCCGTGGGCAGGGCGCCACTGGCTCGCGCCGGTGATGGCGGCGATCACATCCTCGTACCGGGTGGTTCGCGCGTCGAACGTGCCGTTGTTGCGGCCGTGTCGGAGCACTTCGATACGGTCGGCGACAGCGCGCACATCGCTGATGCTGTGGCTGATCAGGATCACGCCGACTCCCAGTTCGCGCAGGTGCTCAATGTAGCTCAGCACCTGTGCCGTCTGCGCGATCGACAGCGACGCCGTGGGTTCATCCAGAACGACCAGTCGCGGCGAGCCGACGAGCGTGCGTGCGATCGCCACGCACTGGCGTTGCCCCGCGGACAGCTCCGACACCGGAGCGTGCAACAGCGGGATACCGCCACCGAGCTGGTCGAGGTAGATGCGCGCGAGATGGTCCATCCTGTCGTTGTCCATCAGACCGCCACGAATCACTTCATGCCCGAGGAAGATGTTCGCCGCGACGTCGAGGTTCTCGGCCAGCGCAAGCTCTTGGAACACGGCGGCGACGCCATGCCGGAACGCACTGGACGGGCTCGCCAGCTCGGTGACGACGCCGTCCAGGCGGATCGTGCCCTCGTCGGGCACGTACACGCCCGACACGATTCTCGCCAGCGTCGACTTTCCTGCGGCATTGTCCCCCACCAGTGCCACCACCTCGCGACGGTGCACCACGAGATCGGCGTCCACGAGCGCCTCCACCGCACGGAACCGCTTCGTGACCCCCGTGAGCTCAAGCACCGGCGCATCATCACGAGCCATGTCTACTCCTTCCCCCCGAGAACAAGACCCGTCGATCGCGCGTGGTCGAACGCGAGCGCGACCAGGCCCCGTACTTCTGCCTGCAGGCCGAGCTCCCCGCGCACCACGTCGACGCCGTCATCCCCGGTCAGCGGCACGCGACGAGTGACCGCGTCGCGCAGCGGCGCGAGCAGGAGTTCCCCGGTCTCGGCCAGTTCACCGCCCACGACGACACGTTGCGGATCGAGTGCGAGCGCGAGACCGGCGACGACCGCACCGATGGCGGCTCCCGCGTCCGCGATCACTTGGCGGCACCCGGGATCGCCTTGGACGGCCAGCCTTATGAGGTCGCGCAGGGTGATCCCGCCGCGAGACATGCGCAGCAGACCGGTCAGCGCCTCGGCTCCGACCACCGTGTTCAGGCACCCGCGACTCCCGCACGGGCAGATCGCGCCCGAGGGGTCGACCTCCACGTGTCCGATCTCTCCGACGATGCCCCGCCGACCGCGGTGCGCCTGTCCGTTCACCACGAGTCCGGCGCCCACCAGGTACGAGGCGCGAACGAACGCGACGTCGGAGTAGCCGCGACCCGCACCGAAGCGACTCTCCCCGATCACGCCGGCCGTGGCATCCTTCTCGACGACGACCGGGACTCCGAGCCGGCGCGCGAGGACATCACGTACGTCGACGTCATCCCATCCGTCCAACACCCAGCGCGCCCTGATGACTCCGGCGCGGGGGTCGACCGCGGCCGGAAGTGCCACGCCCGCGCCGACGACCTCTGACAGCTCTGCCCCGAGCGCCTCCACGAGGTCGACGACCAGCAGGGCCGCGCGGTCGAGAGTCGTGTCCACGCGATGGTCGGGGGGAAGTGGCAGCACTCGTTCGGACAGGGCGTCATGACCGCTGTCACCGACGAGCACGCGCAGCGACCGCTGGCCGATGTGGATGCCGACGGCGAGTCCGGTACGTTGCGCGAGAGTGACGAGCTGCGCGCGCCGACCGGTTCGGACGGTGGTGCGGGTGTCCACCACCCCTTGACTGAGCAGGAGTTTGACGATCGTGGACACCGTCGCCTGCGACAGCCCGGTCGTCGCGGCGATCTCCACCTGAGTGAGGGCACCGTGGCGCCGGATCGCTTCGACGATGCGCTGGCTGTTGGCCTCACGCAACGCCGACTGCGACCCGAACCGGGGCGTCGACGTCCTCACACCCGGCATCGTAGCCTGGCGATGGCGCGCAGGGTTCAACTCTCGAATCGAATCGCACAGATGAGTTCATCTCTTGAAGACATACTCCGTCAGCGAGGCGGGTACGACGCGACGACGGGCATCGACTGCCGGTGATCCCGCTGTCAGACGCCGGAAATGTCGCATCCTCGCGAGCGGTTGGCGGTCTTGGCATCGAGTCTCGAAGGTAACGGTTCGATATCGCCTACGAAACTCGATTGCGCAAGCGGCCTCGCGACTCTACCTTCGGGACTGTCAACAGCGACGAACAAGATCGACACAAGGACGTTGAGATTCTCATGGCAGACAACTCGGTCATCCTCGAGATGCGCCACATCGTGAAGGAGTTCCCGGGCGTACGGGCGCTCGACGACGTGACGATGGCTGTGCGCAGAGGCGAGATCCACTCGATCTGCGGCGAAAACGGCGCGGGCAAGTCGACGCTGATGAAGGTGCTCTCGGGTGTCTACCCCCACGGTACCTACGAAGGCGAGATCCTCCTCGACGGCGAGGAGATGCAGTTCCACGACATCAAGGCATCCGAACGCTCCGGCATCGTCATCATCCATCAGGAACTCGCTCTCATCCCCGAGCTCTCCGTGACGGAGAACATCTTCCTCGGTAACGAGATCGTCCGTCGCGGTGTCATCGACTGGGACGGGGCTCGGCTCCGCGCGCTCGAGCTCATGGCGCGCGTCGGGCTCGAGACGGATCCGAACACCCCGATCAAGAGCCTCGGTGTGGGCCAGCAGCAGCTCGTCGAGATCGCCCGTGCGCTGTCCAAGAACGTTCGACTCCTCATCCTCGACGAGCCGACCTCAGCGCTCAACGAAGAGGACTCGGCGAACCTGCTGGAGCTGATGAGGGGCCTGCGCGCCCGCGGCATCGCGCAGATCATGATCTCGCACAAGCTCAACGAGATCGCCGCGGTCTCGGACTCGGTCACCGTGATCCGCGACGGCCGCACGGTCGAGACGTACGACGTCGAGGCGGGCCATGTCGACGAGGACCGCATCATCCGCGCGATGGTCGGGCGTTCTCTCGACCACCGCTATCCCGACCACACACCGCAGATCGGCGAGGTGCTGTTCGAGGTGCGCGACTGGGTCGTCGAACACCCTCAGCTGCCCGGTCGACTGATCTGCAAGAACTCCAGCTTCACCGTCCGCCGCGGCGAGATCGTCGGCTTCGCGGGCCTGATGGGCGCGGGACGTACGGAGCTCGCTCGCTCGCTGTTCGGTCGCTCGTACGGTCACTACCGCTCGGGCGAGATGTTCCTCGGCGGCAAGGAGATCCACCCCACCACGGTGCACCAGGCGATCGAGGAGGGTCTGGCGTACGTCCCCGAAGACCGGAAGAGCCTCGGGCTGAACCTGCTCGACACGATCAAATCGACGATCGTGTCGGCGAACCTCGGCGCCATCGTGCGTCGTGGCCTCATCAACTCCGACGATGAGTTCCGCATCGCCAGCGACTACCGCCACTCGCTGCGGATCAAGGCGCCTTCGGTGGACGTCGGCGTCTCGACGCTGTCAGGCGGAAACCAGCAGAAGGTCGTGCTCGCCAAGTGGATGTACCCCGACCCCGACGTGCTGATCCTCGACGAGCCGACGCGAGGCATCGACGTCGGCGCGAAGTACGAGATCTACAAGCTCATCCAGCGGCTGGCCGACGCGGGCAAGGCCGTGATCGTCATCTCTTCCGAGCTGCCGGAGCTGCTCGGCATCAGTGACCGGATCTACACGATCTGCGAGGGCCGGATCACCGGCGAGCTCCCCCGCGAGGAAGCCGACCAGGAGTCCCTCATGCGCCTCATGACCACCACGTCGGCCGATGCCGCGTAACACCACCAACAATCGACTCCGCAACACAGACGAAGGACAAGGACGATGAAGTCACTCAAGCAGGTGCTGGGCGGCGACCTCCGCCAGTACACGATGGTCTTCGCATTGATCGCGCTGCTACTCGCGTTCAATGTCTGGTCGGGAGGACGGATGCTCACCTCCTCCAACTTCCAGAACCTGCTCTCCGGAAACGCCTACGTGCTCATCCTCGCGATCGGCATGGTGATGGTGATCGTCATCGGCCAGATCGACCTCTCCGTCGGCTCCGTGGCCGGCGTCGTCGGGATGAGCGCAGCACTGTCGGCGCGAGATCTCGGCTTCACCTGGTGGATGGCGATGCTGGCCGGACTTCTCA
The DNA here is from genome assembly GCA_001724425.1 of Microbacterium sp. SCN 70-27. Lineage (GTDB taxonomy): Bacteria > Actinomycetota > Actinomycetes > Actinomycetales > Microbacteriaceae > Microbacterium. The sequence continues at coordinate 26,027 of MEEK01000043.1, read as the reverse complement.
TCGGCGCGGTGATCGGCGCCTGGCAGGGCTTCTGGCTCGCCAAGCTCGGCATTCCCGGATTCATCACGACCCTCGCGGGAATGATGATCTTCCGCGGCGCCGTGATCTGGATGAGCGACTCCATCAGCGTGCCCGTGCCCGACGAGTTCCGGTACTTCGGTGCCGGCTACCTGCCCGAGTGGGGGCCGGCCTTCACCGGCATGAACAACTCGACCCTCCTGCTCGGAATCATCGCCATCCTGTTCTTCGGCTGGTCCGAGCTGCGCCGCCGCCGCGCCCTGGCCCGCTCCGGCGCCGAAGCGCCGCCCGTGTGGGTGAGCGTGACGCGCTTCGGCCTGATCGCGGTCGTCCTCGGCTACCTCACGTGGATCTTCGGGTCGGGCCGACCCGGCACGTCCTTCCCGGTCCCGGGCCTGATCCTCGTCGTGCTGATCATCGTCTACCACACCATCACCCAGCGCACGGTGTTCGGCCGCCACATCTACGCCGTGGGGGGCAACAAAGCCGCCGCCGCACTGTCCGGGGTGAACACGCAGCGCACCTACTTCCTCGTGATGATGAACATGTCGATCCTGGCTGCCCTCGCTGGCCTGCTGTTCGTCGGTCGTTCCACCTCGGCGGGCCCATCCGACGGCACCATGTGGGAGCTCGACGCCATCGCGGCCGTCTTCATCGGCGGCGCGGCCGTCTCCGGTGGCATCGGAACCGTCATCGGCTCGATGGTCGGAGGCCTCGTCATGGCGGTGCTCAACTCGGGACTCATGCTCATGGGGGTCGGCGCCGACAAGACCCAGATCATCAAGGGACTCGTCCTGCTGGCGGCGGTCGCCTTCGACGTCTACAACAAGCAGCAGGGCCGGCCGTCCATCACCGGACGCCTCTTCGCCAGCAAGCAGCCGGGGTCGGTCGGCGGCACGTCGGCCCCCGAGACCCCCGTCGCCGTGTCCGCCGGACTGCGCGACGACCCCTCAGCCCCGAAGGAGACCGAGGACGCCTCGCGTCGCTCCTGACCCCACCCGTACGCGGCCGGAACCGAGCCCTCGCAGCGGAGGGCATGGTCGAGTGCGCGCACGAACCCGCAGTAACCACCACCACAGTAAGGAAAACACTATGAAGCTCAAGAGAACGAAGCTCGGCACCGCGGCCGCGCTTCTCACCGTGGGTGCTCTCGCCCTGAGCGCGTGCAGCGGCAGCACCCGTGGCGAGGCGGACCCGTCCGAGAGCGCCGGCGCCGGGTTCGCGGCCGACGCGACGATCGGTGTGTCCCTGCCCTGGCTCGGCACACAGAACTGGAAGGAGGCGGAGACCCTCTTCACCAAGGACTTGAAGGATGCCGGGTTCAACCCGCTCGTGCAGGCCGCCGACAACAAGGTTCCGCAGCAGCAGCAGCAGATCGAGGCCATGATCGAGCAAGGCGCGAAGGTCATCGTCGTCGGCCCCGTCGACGGCACCCAGCTGGGCACCGTGCTCGAGACCGCACACGACGCGGGCGTCACCGTCATCGGTTACGACCGCCTGATCGAGAACACGGCTGCGGTCGACGCCGTCGTGCAGTTCGGCAGCATCCGTACCGGCGAACTGCAGGGCCAGTCGCTGCTGGACGGTCTCGCCGAGCGCAAGGGAGCCGGCCCATACAACATCGAGCTGTTCGGCGGCGGCCCCGCCGACCCGAACGCGCCGAACTTCTTCAAGGGTGCGATGTCGGTCCTGCAGCCGAAGATCGATGACGGCACGCTCGTCGTGGTCTCCGGTCAGACCGACTTCACGCAGGCTGCCACGCAGGACTGGGACAACGCCAAGGCCCAGTCGCGCATGGATTCGCTGCTGTCCGGCTTCTACAGCGACAAGAAGATCGACGGCGTCCTGTCGCCCAACGACGGTATCGCCCGTGCGATCCTGACCGCGTCGGAGCAGGCCGGCCAGGAGCTGCCCGTGGTGACAGGTCTGGACGCCGAGAACGAGTCGGTCGTGTCCATCTGGGAAGGCAAGCAGTACTCCACCGTGGCCAAGCCCACAGAGGAGCTGGTCGGAAAGACGATCGATCTGATCAAGGACCTGCAGTCCGGCGAGGGTCTGCCCACGCCCGACGAGACGGCAGACAACGGCAAGAAGGATGTCGACGTCTACCTGCTCGACCCGGTCGTGGTCACGAAGGCCAACGCCAAGGAGGTCTTCGCAAACGACCCCGCGCGGCTTGCGCTCCTCAAGTAGTCGCATCGTTCGAACAGTGGCCGACAGGAGCTCTCCTGTCGGCCACTGCGTCGTTCGACGGTCACCGTCGCGTTGTACCCCCCGCGACAGGACCATTCGTGCGGCGAGCGGCGGCCGTTACGCGCGGCTTCGCCGCCGGACCACGACGACCACGCACAGCGCCAGGGTCACCGCACCCCAGACCGCGCATGCCGGCGGGAGCACGCGGTAGGCGAGGTGCTGCGCCGTCCACGTGGGGCTGAGGGGTCCGTATGCCGCGAGCCCGATGAGCCACGCGATGACGAGGATGCCGGGGAGTGACAGCCACCACGCGATGCGGATACCGGGCGCGAGGACGCGATCGACGGGTGCTCCGCCGTCGCGGCGGCGCAGCCACGACACGGCGAAGGCGCCCAGGATGACCAGGCCGCCGAAAGATGATCCGTACTGCATCCACTTGTAGCCGAGGAGCGGCCCCCACTGCTGTTCCAGTGCGGGGAAGGCGGCGAGCCCCCAGCGGCCCTCGTGCGTGAACGCGTCCCAGACGATGTGCGAGACGACACCCAGCACAAGCGAGAGGGCCACCAGCACGGAGAACACCGCCGAGTCTCGCCATACGGCATGGCGGGCGCCCTCCCGCGGCGCCCGCACGCTCTCCCAGACGGCGCGGCCCACGGCGTCCCAGTCGGTCGGCAGACGCCCGGCCAGCCACCCGGGCGACAGCTCGCGCACGGCCGGCCGCAGCACGGCGTACCAGAGCGCGAGCAGCACGAGAGCGATCAGCGCGGTGAGCGCCACGTTCGTATGCGTTTGCTGGTATGTGAGCGGGGTGCCGCGCAGGAACAGCGGCAGGTCGGGTGCCATCGCGCCCACCGCGATCGCCGCCGGCAGCAGGGGCGTGCGCACGAACGGCAGCGCGACGACGGCGTGGCTCGGAGTGAAGGGCATGGGTGGGTCTCCCCCGATGCGGGGGCGTCAGCGCGCCACGAAGAGGCCGGCGAGGGTCTTCTTGCCGCGGCGCAGCACCGAGACGCCGCCGGGGAGCGCACCCGTCACCACGGCTGCGTCGTCCTCGACCTTGGCGCCGTCGAGCGAGACGCCGCCCTGCGCGATCGCACGGCGGGCCTCGCTGAGGCTCGTCACGAGCGCCGTGTCGACGAGCGCCTGCACGACAGGGGTCCCCGCCGGGAGGTCGGCGTGCGGCAGCTCCTCGAGCGCGCTGCGCAGCGTCTGCGCGTCGAGCACGGTGAGGTCACCACTGCCGAAGAGCGCCTCGGATGCCGCGATGACCGCCTCCGCGGCATCCGCTCCGTGGACGAAGGTCGTCACCTCGAGGGCGAGTCGCTTCTGCGCGGCGCGACGGAACGGCTCGGACGCGACCAACGCGGCGTACTCCTCGATCTCAGCGCGCGTGAGGAACGTGAAGATCTTCAGGCGGTCCACGACGTCGGCATCCGCCGTCGACAGCCAGAACTGGTACATGCGGTACGGGCTGCACATCGCGGCATCCAGCCAGATCGCGTTGCCCTCGCTCTTGCCGAACTTCGTGCCGTCGCTGTTGGTGATCAGCGGCGTCCCGATCGCGTGGACCGAGCGCCCCTCGACGCGGTGGATGAGATCGGTGCCGCTCGTGAGGTTGCCCCACTGGTCGGAGCCGCCGGTCTGCAGCACGCAGTCGTACTGCCGGTACAGCTCGAGGTAGTCCATGCCCTGCAGGATCTGGTAACTGAACTCGGTGTAGCTGATGCCCGCTTCGGAGTTCAGCCGCGCGCTGACGGCGTCCTTCTTGAGCATCGTGCCGACCCGGTAGTGCTTGCCGATCTCCCGCAGGAAGTCGATCGCCGTCATCGGCGCCGTCCAGTCGAGGTTGTTGACCATGCGCGCCGCGCTCGGTCCCTCGAAGCTCAGGAAGCGCTCGACCTGCGCACGCAGGTAGCCGACCCACTCCGCGACGGTGTCCTTCGTGTTGAGCGTGCGCTCGGCCGTCGGCCGCGGGTCGCCGATGAGCCCCGTGGAGCCGCCGACGAGGCCGAGCGGCTTGTGCCCCGCGAGCTGCAGACGGCGCAAGAGCAGCAGCTGCACGAGGTTGCCCAGGTGCAGGCTCGGAGCCGTCGGGTCGAATCCGCAGTAGTACGTGATCGGCGCGCCGGCCAGCAGCTCGCGCAGAGCCGCCTCATCGGTCGACACGTGCACGAGGCCGCGCCAGACGATCTCGTCCCAGACGTTGTCGAAGGACGGGTCGTTGGCGGGCGCCAGGGCGCGCACGGACTCGTCCGGGGCGCTCACGGAGACGGTTTCAGACACGCGTTCCAGGCTATCAGCGCACCTACGGCCCACTGGGGCACGTCGGCGCCCCGTGCCAGACTGGGCGCGTGGATGCCGGGGTCGACCTTCTCGCGACGACGATCGTCGCGATCTTCGTGTTCCTGTCGCTGTGCGCAGCGCTCGTCCTCGTGACGGTGTCGATCCGGCGCCCGCGCACCGGTCCCCTCACGGTCGCGAGCGCACTCGTCGTGCTGTGCCTCATCCTCGTGTCGGTCCTTCCGTGGAACGTGCCGGCGCTCCTCGGCGCAGCGCTCGCGCTCCTCGGTGTCGCGCTCGCCGTCCTCGGCGGGAATCCCGTCGTGCGGTGGGTGCTCCTCCTCGCCGACGGCGGACGCACGCCCGAGGGGCCACGCGGAGGCATCCTCGTCGAGCTGATGAGCGAGAGCCCCGCACCACCGCGCCAGGAGGAGATCCTCCGCGGCGGCACGACGATCGGCTACCTCGAGCGGCTCGCCGTCGCCCTGTCGATCGTCGCCGGATTCCCCGCCGCGATCGCGGTCGTCGTCGCGCTGAAGGGCGTCGGCCGCTTCACGGAGCTCGCCACGCCCGCCGCCCGCGAACGGTTCATCGTCGGTACCCTGGCGAGCCTCGTCTGGGCATCCACCGTCGCGGGCGTCGTCGTGCTCGCCATTCGCTGAGCGTCAGTCTGCGGTGCGCTGCAGGGCGCGAAAGCCCTCCGCCAGCGCACCGACGCCCGCCGACGCGAGCGCCTGCGACACGGCCGACTGCGTGATGCGCTCCTCCCGGGCGAGGTCCGCCTGCGTGCGTCCGAGCAGCCGCCCGTATGCGAGGCGACGCGTCCGTGCGGTCATGCCTCCCACGATCTGATCGCGCGCCAGCAGGTACGCGTTGGCGAGGGCGACCGGCTCGTCATCGGCGCCCGCCGCGACGATCCAGGTGCGCGCGGCGGGGATGGACCGGGCCTGCAGCGCGTGCACGTGTTCCACGGCGTCTCGCGCCGCCCACCACCCGGGACCTTCGGCGAGTGCGCCGGCACGCGAGGGCACCTCGCCGAGAGCTCCGACGCCGAGACCGTAGCGGCATTCGACGCCGTCGGGCAACGCGAGGCGCAGCAGCAGGAGGGATGCCATCGCATCGTCGAGGCGGTCGTAGACGCCCTGCAGTTCGTCGCCGACCGTCGGCAGGAGCGCACGGCGCGCGAGGGGAAGGTCGTTCTCGACGCGCAGGACCGCGTCGTCGATCGCACGCTGCGCGGCGGCGCGGTCGACCAGCGCACGCGAGCCGACGATGTCGGCGATCACTGCCACGCCCCGGCTGTTCATGAAAGCAGGGTATCGCTTATTCTCCGCAGAAAGAAGGGAAAAGCTTATCTTTCTGGAATATCAGTTCTCCGGGATGCCGACCGACTGCGCCGCGGCCTGAGCACGCGCGACGAGCTCCACTCGCTGCTCGCCGACGCGCACGCCCGCCGTCCCGCCCGCGCCCGTGCGGCTGCCGACCGACCCCTCGATCGAGAGGACGTCGCGGACCGCGGGAGTCAGGCGTGCCGACACCGACGCGAGGAGCTCGTCGTCGGCATCCTCGAGCCCGATTCCCCGCTCCTCGCACGCGCGCACGAGCGACCCGGAGATCTCATGGGCATCGCGGAACGGCACGCCCTGCTTGACGAGCCACTCGGCGACATCCGTCGCGAGAGAGAAGCCCGCGGGCGCGAGGGATGCCATCCGCTCGACGTCGAACCGCGCCGTGGCGACCATCCCCGCGAACGCCGGAAGCACGACCTCGAGGGTCGCGACCGAGTCGAACACCGGCTCCTTGTCCTCCTGCAGGTCGCGGTTGTACGCGAGCGGCAGCGCCTTGAGCGTCGCGAGGAGGCCCGAGAGGTTGCCGATGAGGCGCCCGGCCTTGCCGCGCGCGAGTTCGGCGATGTCGGGGTTCTTCTTCTGCGGCATGATGCTCGACCCCGTCGAGTACCCGTCGTCGAGAGTGATGAAGCCGAACTCCCGCGTGTTCCAGATGATGATGTCCTCGGCGAACCGGGACAGGTCGACGCCGATCATGGCGGTGATGAACGCGAACTCGGCGACGACATCGCGCGCGGCGGTCCCGTCGATCGAGTTCTCCGCCGGACGGGCGAGGCCGAGCCTATCCGCGACGAGCTGCGGGTCGAGGCCGAGCGTCGCGCCGGCGAGCGCACCGCCGCCGTACGGCGAGACCGACGCGCGCACCGACCAGTCGCGCAGCCGTTCGAGGTCGCGCACGAGCGGCCACGCGTGGGCCTGGAGGTGGTGGGCGAGCAGCACAGGCTGCGCGTGCTGCAGGTGCGTGCGGCCGGGCATGATCGCGGACGGGTGGGCTTCGGCCTGCGCGACGATCGCATCGATCAGCCGCAGGAGGTCGCGGGCGATGACACGCGCATGGTCGAGCAGGTACAGGCGCACGAGCGTCGCGATCTGGTCGTTGCGGCTGCGCCCCGCACGGAGCTTGCCGCCGAGTTCGGCTCCCACCTCGGCGATGAGCGCCGCCTCGAGCGCGCCGTGCACGTCCTCATCGGCGTCGGATGCCACGAGACTGCCGTCGCTCCACGCCGCCAGCAGCGCGTCGAGCCCGGCGTGCATGCGCTGCTCCTCGTCGGCCGTGAGATAACCGGCCGCCGCGAGCGCCGCGGCGTGCGCGTGAGACCCGGCGATGTCGTACGGCGCGAGCGCCCAGTCGAAGTGCGTCGAGCGGCTGAGGGCGGCGAGTTCCGGCGAAGGCCCGGAGGCGAAGCGGGCACCCCAGAGAGCGCCCTCATTGGTGCCGTGCGCGGAGGATTCAGTCACGGGATCAGCCTACCGACCGCCGCGCGCCGGCCCGGCGGGTGCGGGGGACGGCCGCCGGCGGTCTTCGTCTCAGGCCGCGAGGCGCACGCGCAGCGGCATGATCCAGCGAACAGCGGCGGCGACCCCGCTCTCGAGCGGACCGCGCCCGACGAGCAGCGCCCATGCGGTGCAGAACACGATCGTCCCGAGCGCGAACGCGCCGAAAAGGTGGAGGTCGATCATCCCCGCGAGATCACTGACGTCGCCGAGGGCGACCGCGGCGACAAGAGCCCACACGACGATCTGGCCGGCGTAGGCCGTGAGCGGCATCGACCCGACCGCGCGCAGCGGCAGCGCCACGGCGGATGCCGCGGCCGAGCGGCACAGCAGCTGGCATCCGGCGATCACGGCGAGCGCGAACCCACCGGATCCGACCACCTCCCCGAGGCCGCTCGAATGCGGGCGGGCGGTGAGGACCGCCGCGAGGTACGGCTCCCCCAGGTCGCTCGTCGTCGCGGCGACCCCGTAGCCGACCGCCGCGAGCACGGCGCCTGCACCGAGAGTGCGCAACTGCGTGCGTGCCGCGGTCAGGTCGGAGCGGGCCAGGGCCAGCCCCGCCACGAGGAACGCGACCCATACGGTCACGGGGTAGTGCCAGCCGACCGCGAGCGAGATCTCCTCGCCGACGTCGCCGTCCCACACGGGCAGCGCGGCGAAGGCGGGCTGCAGCCACGGCATGACGAAGGCGAGTCCCGCCGCGAGCGTCCAGAGCCGGCGCGCGCGCCATCGCAGGAGCGGCAGCGCCAGGAGGAACAGCACGGCGTACGCCGGGAGGATGACGTAGACGGGCACGCCCGTCGCGATCAGCAGCATCCCGATCAGCCACAGCAGCGCGGCCCGGATACCGATCGCCCATCGCACGCGTCGTAGCCGCGGCCCGGTCGCCAGCGGCTCCGGCCCGCCGCTCACGAGCCCGATCGAGACCCCCGCGAGGGTCGCGAACAGGATCGACGAACGTCCGTTGACGATGTCGCCCCAGGTCTCGGGGCGGCTCCACTCCCCCTCGGGGATGTCGAGAAGGTGGGCGGCGAGCATCCCGAGCACCGCGAGCCCGCGGGCAAGATCGACGCCGCGGAGCCGCCCGGCTCCGTTCCAGGTCGTGTCTACTGCTGACGCAGCAGCCACACCAGCAGGGCCTTCTGCGCGTGCAGGCGGTTCTCGGCCTCGTCCCACACGACCGACTGGGGGCCGTCGATGACGTCGGCATCCACCTCGTAGCCGCGGTCGGCCGGCAGACAGTGGATGAAGATCGCGTCGTCCTTCGCGAGCGACATGGTCTCCTGCGTGACCTTGTAGCCGCCGAGGTCGCGCAGGCGCGCGATCTTCTCCTCCTCCTTGCCCATCGACACCCACGTGTCGGTCACGATGACGTCCGCGCCCGCGGCAGCCTCGAGCGGGTCGGTGTGGAGCGTCACCGACCCTCCCGTCTGGGCGGCGATGCGGTCGGCATCGGCGACGACGTCCTCGCGCGGCGCGTAATCGGTCGGGGATGCCACGCGCACGTGCATGCCGGCGGTGACACCCGCGAGGACGTACGAGTGCCCCATGTTCGAGGTGCCGTCGCCGAAGAACGTGAGGGTCAGGCCTCTCAGGTCGCCCTTGTGCTCGCGGATCGTGAGGAGGTCGGCGAGCAGCTGGCACGGGTGGAAGTCGTCGCTCAGCGCGTTGACGACCGGCACCGTCGTGCCGCGCGCCATCTCCTCGAGGCCCGCCTGGGCGTACGTCCGCCACACGATCGCCGCGACCTGGCGCTCCAGCACCCGTGCGGTGTCCGAGGGCGTCTCCTTGCCGCCGAGCTGGCTGTTGGCGGTCGAGATGATGAGCGGCGAGCCGCCGAGGTCGGCGATGCCGACCGCGAACGAGACCCGCGTGCGTGTGGAGCTCTTGTCGAAGATGACCGCGACGGTCTGCGGACCCTCCAGGGGCTTCAGCTTCCAGCGGTCCTTCTTCAGGGACACGGCGAGGTCGAGGATCTCGGCCTGCTCGGCCGGGGTCAGGTCGTCGTCGCGGAGCAGGTGACGGGTCATGCGGATGCCTCCGAGGTGGTGTCGTCGAGCAGGAGCGCGTCCTGCACCGTGGCCAGGGCGCGGGCGAACAGGTCGGCGAACTCGTCGATCTCGACGTCGCCGATCGTGAGGGCGGGCGCGATGCGGATCGTGGACTCGTTCGCCGCGTTCACGATGAGCCCGTGTTCCTGCGCGGCCGCGACGACGGCGGCCGCGACGGGCGCCGTGAGGACGACGCCGACGAGGAGACCCTGCCCGCGGCATCCCTCGACGAGCGTCGATCCGATCGCGTCGATCGCCGCGCGCAGCTGCTCGCCACGCACCCGTGCGTTCTCGACGAGCCCCGCGCGCTCGATCTCGCCGAGGACCGCGAGCGACGTCGCGGTCGCGAGCGCGTTGCCGCCGAAGGTCGACCCGTGCGTGCCGGGGTAGAAGAGGTCGCCGGCCGCCCCGTACGTCACGAGGGCGCCGATCGGGAACCCGCCGCCGATGCCCTTCGCGAGCGTGATCGCGTCGGGCACGATGCCGGCGTGCTGGAAGCCGAACCACTCGCCCGTGCGGCCGGCGCCGGTCTGGATCTCGTCGAGGATGAGGAGAGCGCCGTGCCGCGCCGTGAGTTCGCGCGCCGCGGCGAGGTAGCCGTCGGGGAGCGGCACCACGCCCGCCTCCCCCTTGATCGGCTCGACGAACAGCGCCGCGACGCGATCGTCGAGGGCCTCTTCGAGCGCTTCGACGGTCGAGTCGAGGAACTCGACCCCGGGCACCATCGGCAGGAACGGCGCCTGGAGGTAGTCCTTGCCGGTGAGGGCGAGGGTCCCCATCGTGCGGCCGTGGAACCCGTTCTTCAGCGCGAGGATGCGCGGGCGCTCCGCGCCCCCGTGGAGGCGGGCGAGCTTGAACGCGGCCTCGTTCGCCTCCGCTCCGGAGTTGCCGAAGTAGACGCGACCCTGCTCCCCCGCACCCGAGAGGCGCTTGAGCGTCGCAGCGAGCGCGAGCTGCGGCGGCGTCGCGAAGTAGTTCGACACGTGCGCGAGCGTCGCCGCCTGCGTCGCGACGGCCTCGACGAACACGGGGTGCGCGTGGCCGAGTGAGGTGACGGCGATCCCGGCGAGGAAGTCGAGGTAGCGGCGGCCGTCGGCATCCCACAGGGACGAACCCTCGCCGCGCACGAACATCGCGAGACGGTCACCGGCGTTGCGCACGAGGTCGCGCGCCGCATCGTCCTGCCAGGATGCCTGGTTCTTCGTTTCCACGTCTGCCGCGCTCACTGCGCCACCACCTCTGTTCCGATTCCCTGTTCCGTGAAGATCTCGACCAGCACCGAGTGGGGCTGGCGTCCGTCGATGATCGCCGCCGTGTCGACGCCCCCGTCGACCGCGTCGAGGCACGCCGCCATCTTGGGGATCATCCCCGACTCGAGCCGCGGCAGCATCGCACGCAGCTCGTCGGCGGTCAGTTGCGAGACCAGCGAATCGCGGTTCGGCCAGTCGGCGTAGAGGCCCGCGACGTCGGTGAGGACGACGAGCTTCGCCGCGCCGAGCGCGATCGCGAGGGCCGCAGCGGCGGCATCCGCGTTGACGTTGAGCGAGTGCCCCGGATGGTCGAGGTCGGGGGCGATCGAGGAGACGACCGGGATCCGGCCCGCCTCCAGGTGATCGAGCACCGCCGTCGGGTCGACCCCGACGACATCTCCGACCGCGCCGAGATCGTGCGTCGCGCCGTCGACGACGACACCGCGACGGCGGCCCTGGAAGAGCCCTGCGTCCTCACCTGACAGCCCCGCGGCGAACGGGCCGTACGCGTTGATGCGGGCGACGAGCTGCGGGTTCACCTGCCCCGTGAGCACCATGCGCACGACGCTCATCGCCTCCGTGGAGGTGACCCGGTAACCGCCCTTGAACTCGCTCGGGATCGCCAGCCGGTCGAGCATTTGGGAGATCTGCGGCCCCCCGCCGTGCACGACGACGGGCTTGACCCCGACGAAGCGGAGATAGGCGATGTCCTGAGCGAAGGCATCCTGCAGCTCTTCGGAGACCATCGCGTTGCCGCCGTACTTGACGACGATGATCTGGTCGCGGAAGCGCTGCAGCCAGGGCAGGGACTCGATCAGGACGGCGGCCTTCTCGGCGGCCTGCTCGGGCGTCGTGTGCTGGACGTTGTCGGCGCTCATGAGCTGTACGCGCTGTTCTCGTGGACGTAGTCGTGCGTGAGGTCGTTCGTGAGGATCGTCGCCTCGGCGTCGCCCGCCTTGAGGTCGATCAGCACGGCCGTCGCGCGGGGCGTCAGGTCGACCTCGTCGCGGGGGCGGTCCGGGGCGCCGTCGCTGCACAGCCGCACGCCGTTGAAGGAGACGTCGACGGCATACGGGTCGAACTCCGCCTGCGTCGTGCCGATCGCGGCGAGCACGCGACCCCAGTTCGGGTCGTTGCCGAAGATCGCCGCCTTGAAGAGGTTGTTGCGGGCGACCGAGCGGCCGACCTCGACCGCGTCGGCGACGGTGGCCGCGTGGACGACCTGGATCGTGATGTCGTGGCTCGCTCCCTCGGCATCCGCCTGCAGCTGCTGCGCGAGGTCCTGGCAGACCTCCGTGACCGCGAGGCCGAACGCATCGAGATCGGGGTGGATGCCACTCGCGCCGCTCGCGAGGAGCGTCACCTGATCGTTGGTCGACATGCAGCCATCGGAGTCGAGCCGATCGAAGGTGAGCGCGGTCGCCGTCCGGAGCGCCGCGTCGAGTTCGGCGGCGGTGAGCACGGCGTCGGTCGTGATGACGACGAGCATCGTCGCAAGGCCCGGCGCGAGCATGCCCGCGCCCTTCGCCATGCCGCCGACGGTCCAGCCGTCACGCGTGACGACGGCGCGCTTGGGCTTCGAGTCGGTCGTCATGATCGCGAGCGAGGCATCCTCGCCGCCGTCCACGCTCAGTGCCGCGATCGCGGCCTCCGTGCCACCGAGGACGCGCGCGCGGAACGTCTCGTCGCCCGTGCCGATGAGGCCCGTCGAGCACACGATGACATCTCCCGCGCTCACGCCGAGAAGCTCCCCCGCGCGCTCCGCGGTCTGATGCGTCGTCTGGAAGCCGAACGCACCCGTGAAGCAGTTGGCCCCGCCGGAGTTCAGGACGACGGCCTCGACGACCCCGTCGGCGATCGCCTGCTGCGACCACAGGATCGGGTTCGCCTTCGCCCGGTTGCTCGTGAAGACCGCGGCACCCGCCTTCAGGGGGCCGCGGTTCACGACGACGGCGAGGTCGGGCTTGCCGGTGGATTTCAGTCCCGCGGCGACCCCGGCCGCCTCGAAACCCTGTGCTGCGGTGACGCTCACGGTGCCACTCCGTTCACGGTCAGGCCCCGGTCCTCGGCGAGTCCGAGGGCGATGTTCATCGACTGGATGGCGGCTCCCGCGGTGCCCTTGACGAGGTTGTCGACGGCGGCGACCACGACGACGCGGTTCGCGGCGCGGTCGATCGCGAGGCCGAGGAGCGCGGTGTTCGCACCGAGGACGTCAGCGGTGCGAGGGAAGTGCCCTTCGGGCAGCAGCTGCACGAACGTCTCGTCGGCGTAGGCATTCGCCCAGGCATCCCGGATCTGCGCGTCGGTGACGCCCGGCGCGATCGGGGCGGTCGAGGTCGCGAGGATGCCGCGCGCCATCGGCACGAGCACCGGCGTGAACGAGATGCCGACATCGCCCGTCGCGCCGGCGGCGATGAGCGCCTGCCGGATCTCGGGGATGTGGCGGTGCGTGCCGCCGACGGCATACGGGTTGGCGGAGCCGAGGATCTCGGCCGCGAGCAGGTTCGATTTGAGGCTCTTGCCGGCGCCCGAGGGACCGACCGCGAGGACGCTGACGATGTCGGACGGGTCGATGACGCCCGCGGCGACGCCCGGCGCGAGACTGAGGCTCACAGTCGAGGCGTTGCAGCCGGGGGCGGCGATCCGCGTCGCGCCGGCGAGCGCAGCGCGCCCCTTGCCGGTGCCGACGGGAAGCTCGGGCACACCGTAGGTCCACGGTTCGTGGAACTCGCCGCCGTAGAACGCATCCCACGACGCCTTCGACGTCAGGCGGTGGTCGGCGCCGGCGTCGATGACGAGCGGGGCGTCGCTCAAGGCATCCGTGTATTGACCGGACTGCCCGTGCGGGAGCGCCAGGAACACGGCGTCGTGGCCGGAGAGCACCTCCGGCGTCGTGTCCTCCAGCGTCAGGTGCGCGAGCGAGCGGAGGTGCGGCTGATGGTCGATCAGGGGCTGGCCCGCGTTGGAGTGCGCGGTCACGGTCGTGATCTCGATGTCGGGGTGGCCGGCGAGAAGACGCAGGATCTCGCCCCCCGCGTAGCCGGAAGCGCCGGAAACGGCGACCGAATAGGTCATTGTCCAACCTTATTGTCTGTGGCGAAGCCGACCGTCCTGATGACGGCGGCGGGGACCGGAGACGGCGACACCGGCGGCTCGACCCTTTCGGGGAGTTCGCGGGGTCGCCTAGAGTCGGCGGTCGCCCAGACGGCGCACGCGCAACACCGCGGAGGCGGTGAGCGAGGCCGAGGACATGCCGCGACGATAGCGCCGGATGGGCCGCTTGGGCAAATCGGCGCCCCGCTGGCGCGTGGTGTCGGCGGCGCCGCCTGCGTCGCGGCGGTGTGGACCCGCGTGACGCAGGTCGCCCCCAAACCGCAGGATCGAGTGTGACTGGTGTGATTCCTGGCGCCCGCCACGCAACATGAGCACCCACCGCTCCTGCAGTTTGGGGATGCTCCCGGCGCGAGTGGGCGAGGCCTCCGTGCGCGGGCTCTCCGCCGACGAGCGCGGGGCGGGGCACTGCGGGCCCGGCCCGCACGGGTCGCCGCCAAACCGCAGGACCGAGCGTGACTGGTGTGACTCCTGGCGCCCACGACGCAACATCAGCACCCACCGCTCCTGCAGTTCGGGGATGCTCCCGGCGCGAGTGGGCGCGGCCTCCGCCCGCGGCGGCGCGGGCATCAGCCGGCGAGGCGGGCGTCAGCGGGCGGCGCGGCGGGCGATGAGGTCGAGTTCCTCATCGCGGGTGAGACCGGACACGCGCTCACGCGTGAGGCCGCGGGCGTGTTCGTCGGCGAGAGTGCGGGCGAGGGTGTCCGAGAGGGGCCTCGGGGTGCCGCCGAGGAGCCGGTACGCGGCGATCGAGCGCGTCGCGAAGCCGGGCATGTCCTCCGGCAGCCACAGGGGCAGCGAGCGCGGGCCGGCCCAGTAGGCGACGCCCTGCGCGACGAGCCACTCGGGCGGAGCGGGCACGAGATCGCCGGCGTGACCCGCGACCGCCCTGGCCGCGGCGATCACGTCCGCGAGCGGCAGCGACTCCCCCGCGATGTTCACCGCCCCCGTGAAGCGTTCCTGCCCGAGCACGACCGCGAAAGCAGCGACATCGTCGACGTCGATCACCTGCGCACGGGCATCGGGCGCGTCGGGCACCAGCACGGGCCCGTCGCCGGCCAGCGCGAACCGCCCGACCCAGTAGCCGAAGCGGTCGCTCGGGTCTCCCTCTCCGACGATGAGCCCTGGCCGGACGATCGCCGCGCGGTGCGGGAACGCCGTGCGCACGGCCGCCTCGGCGGCCGACTTCTCGCGCGAATAGTCGTACTCGTCGCCGGGCTCGGCAGGGTCGGCGAGCGCCGCGTGCTCATCGGCACCCGGCGTGTCGTTGTCGGCGTACACCGACAGGCTCGACGCGTAGGTGAAGCGCCTGCATGGCCGCCGCGACATGAGCCGCGCGCGATGAGACGTCGACGACCTCGTCCCACTCGCGCGCACGAGCCTCGTCGTAGGCGTCGGGTGCGTCGCGGTCCGCGACGATCACCTGCGCGCCCGCGGGCGCGGGTCGCCCTCCGCGGGCGAGGCACGTGACGGATGCCCCGGCGGCGAGCCACCTCTCGGCGATGCGCCCGCTCAGCCACCCGGTGCCGCCGAGGATCAGGACGTCGGTCATGTCATCACCCGACAGGGAAGGCCTTGATCCGGACGAGCAGATCGGGGCCGGTCTGCTCGATCGTGCGGCCGCCGAGGACGACGCCCGCGACGATGACGCCGGCGCCCACCACGAGGCCGACGGCGAGGCCGATCCAGCCGAGGAGGACGTTCCCCGAGCCGAACGCCGTCAGGCTCACTCCGAGCGCGGGGGCGCCGAGCACGCCGCACGCCGCCATGACGACGAACACGAGCAGCCCGCTCACGAAGGTCTGGCCGGGCACGGTCTTGAACGGGCTGTCACCCGGTGCGGCGACGGGGGTGACGATGAGCGCGGAGGACACGGCGGTGACGCCGTATCCGACCAGCAGCAGCCCGAGCGACGCTCCGAGCACGGCGGGCAGACGCTCCAGGGTCCCAGAGATCGCGGTCGTCACGACGGCGATCACGATGATCAGGGGCACCCCGACGGTGGCGGCTCCGAGCACACGCCCCCACCGGTCCTCCTGCCCGCGGATGGGGCTCGACAGCACCGACGCGAACGCCGTCCCGTCGTACGACACGTCCGTGTAGCCGACGAAGCAGAGGATGAAGGCCGACAGCAGCGCCGACAGGGGGAAGAGGAAGCCCTGGATGCCTCCGGTGAACGCGAACACGAGGGGGAACAGCGGCACGATGATCAGCTGGCGGAGGTACCGCGGGTCGCGGAGCCACCCGGTGAGCGAGCGCGCCCAGGTCGCCCCCACACCGCCGGTCGGCATGACGCCGAACAGTCCCAGCGCGCCCGCGCGCACGGTCCGCGCGGTCTGCCGTGGCGGTGACACCGTGGCACGGTCGAGCGCGCGCCCCCACCCGAACCAGAGGAGCTCGGGCGTCGCCAGCGCGATGAGGAGCTTCAGCGCGGCCGTGCCGTATTGACCGGCCGCGAGATCCCCGGGCACCGCCCACGCGGCGCCGAGCGGCGTCCAGCCGAGGACCGTACCCACGCGGAGCACCTGCTCGCCGATGTTGCCCGCGCCGGAGACGAGCGCCAGCACACCGGTGATGATCGGCCCGGCGAAGATGATGACGATGAGGAGGACCGTACCGATGAGCTCACGGCCTCGCCGATTGCCGCCGAGGCCCGTCGACATCGTCGAGGACAGGCGCGTCGCGAGAACGCAGGTGAGCACGGCGATGACGGCGCACGGCACCGCGGCGACCACGGCGACCGGCCACCGCAGCCACATCACGACGGATGCCAGGGCGGCGAGGCTCGTCGCGATGCCCGGGATGCCGGTGAGCCCCGTCGCGGTGAGGATCGTCATGACCTGGCTGCGCGACAGCGGGAACGGTGCGAGCTTCTCGGCATCCACGGTCGTGTCGATGCCCGCAACGAGGAGCGGCCCGATGACCCAGCCGAGGAGCAGCGCCGAGCCCCCGATCGCGGCGATGGGGCGGACGGTCTCGAGCCCGGAGAGGGCGCCCGTGGCCGCCATCGCCGAGATGACGATCCCCAGGATCGACAGCGCCCACAGGATGCCGAAGCAGAACCCGACGAGCTGCCAGGGCCGCCGCGCGAGCGTGTTGCCGAGAACTCGGTAACGAAGCTTCAGGACTGTCGCAACCACTGCGGCCCCTCGCTCGTGTGCCGCCCGCCGACGAGGGCGACGAACCGGTCTTGCAGCGACTGCTCTCCGCGGACCTCGTCCACGGTGCCTGCGGCGAGCACCCGCCCGGCCGCGATCACGGCGACGTGGTCGCACATGCGCTGGACGAGGTCCATCGAGTGGCTCGAGACGATGACGGTGCCGCCGGAGGCGGTGTAGGAGCGCAGTACGTCCTCGATGTTCGCCGCCGAGACAGGATCGACGGACTCGAAGGGCTCGTCGAGGACGAGCAGGCGCGGTGCGTGCACGAGCGCACAGGCGAGCGCCACCTTCTTGGTCATTCCCGCCGAGTAGTCGGCCACGATCGTGCCCGCGGCCGCACGGAGGTCCATCAGGTCGAGGAGGTCCGACACCCGCTGCGAGATCTCCTCGCGCGGCACCGAGAACATCATCGCCGTGTACGTGAGCAGCTGCTCGCCGGTCAGGCGATCGAACAGCCGCACGCCGTCGGCGAGGTTCCCGATCATCGCCTTCGCCCGCTGCGGCTCGGCCCAGACGTTGACGCCGTGCACCCACGCGTTCCCGGCATCGGGGCGAAGGAGCCCCGTCGCCATGGAGAGCGTCGTCGTCTTGCCCGCGCCGTTCGGCCCCACGAGGCCGTAGAAGGACCCCGGTGGCACGATGAGATCGACGCCGCCGACGGCGACCTTCTGCCCGAAGGTCTTGACGAGTCCGGCGAGGTGGAGAGCGGGGATGGGGGGCGTCTCGGTCATCACTTCGACCCTACCGAGCGGCGCCTCCCGCCGACACCGGCGGCTTCACTCGCGGATCGTCGCCCCGAACCGCTCGGATGCCACGGCGACGCCCTGCAGCTTCGCCTCGGTCGCCTCGGCCGCCGTCAGGGTGCGGTCCGGTGCGCGGAAACGCAGAGCGAAGGTGAGGCTCTTCGTGCGCTCTGCGAGCCCCTGACCGCGGTAGTCGTCGACGAGCCTCAGCGATTCGAGGAGCTCCCCTGCGCCCTCGACGAGCGCGGCGGCGACATCCCCCGCCACGACATCGTCGCCGACGACGAGGGAGACGTCCTGCGTCGCCGCCGGATACCCCGACAGCGAGGCGGCGACATCCGGCTCGCCCGCGAGCGCGAGCACCGCGTCGAGGTCGAGTTCGGCGATGTACACACGACCGGGGAGGTCTGCGTCCGCCGACACCGTCGGGAGCACTTCCCCGACATAGCCGACTTCGACGCCTGCGGCGGTGAGGACGCCGGCGCGTCCCGGGTGCAGCGCCGCGCGCTGCCCCTGGGCGACGTCGATCCGCACGCCGGCCGCCGCCGCGATCGTCTGCACGGCACCCAGCGCGTCGGCCAGTTCGGCGGGGACGGCCGCGTGGCCCGGCTGCTTCGCGGTGAGGTTGCCGGCGAGGAGCACGGCGACTCGGCGCGGCTGCGGCGGGATCGACGCGTCGAGGGCGGCGAGGGTCTCGTCGCTCGGGCGCACGCCGAGCGGCGGAACCTCGGCGGTGCCATAGGTCGCGCCGGGCTCGGGGGTGAACACGAGCCCCGTCTCGAACAGCGCGAGGTCTGTGAACCCGCGCGACACGTTCCGGTGCGCGACCTGCAGGAGACCCGGCACGAGCGAGCGACGCAGGTACGACGCCTGGCCGTCGAGCGGGTTCGCGAGCTTCACCGACGGCAGGCTCTCCCCCGATGCCGATCCGTGCAGGTCGTTCGCCTCGGCGGTCGTGAACGGGAACGAGGGGGTCTCGACGTACCCGGCGGCCGCGAGCGCGTTCGCGACGCGGCGGCGGCCCTTCTGCAGGGCCGTCAGCCCGCGCCCGGAGGGCGGCGTCGGCAGGATCGACGGGATGCGGTCGAGCCCGTGGATGCGCGCCACCTCTTCCGCGAGCGTCCACCGGTCGGTGAGGTCGGGGCGCCACGACGGCGGGATGACCTCCCAGCCGTCCCGGCGCTCCTCCTCGGGGCGGTCGAGGAGCTGGTCGGAGACCTCGCAGCCGATCGTCTCGAGCGCGCCCGTGATCTCGGCGTCGGTGTAGTCGACGCCGATGATCTGCGACACGAAGCGACGCGGCAGCTCGATCGCCTCGAGGAACACCTCTCCGTACAGGGCGCCGCCGAACTCCGTGTCGAGTTCGCCGCCGGCGAGGGAGACCATGAGGTCCGCGACGCGACGCGCGGCGACGAACGGGATGAGCGGATCGACGCCGCGCTCGAAGCGGCGGGATGCCTCGCTCGGCAGCTTGTGCCGACGCGCGGTCCGCGCGATCGAGACGGTGTCGAAGTTCGCCGCCTCGATGAGGACGTTGCGTGTGGCATCCGTCATCTCGGTCGTACCGCCGCCCATGACTCCCGCGAGGCCGATGGGGCCGGACTCGTCGGTGATGAGGAGGTCCTCGCCAGAGAGCGTGCGTTCCTTGCCGTCGAGAGTCGTGAGCTTCTCGCCCGCCTCCGCGCGGCGGACGGTGATCCCGCCCCGGAGGGTGTCGAGGTCGTAGCCGTGGATGGGGTTCCCGAGTTCGAGCATCACGTAGTTGGTGATGTCGATGAGGATGCCGAGCGAGCGGATGCCCGCGAGCGTGAGCCGCGCGATCATCCACGGCGGGGTCGGACGGGACGGGTCGACGTTCCGCACGACGCGCGCGACGAACTCCGTCGCTCCGGCGCGCCCGCGGATCGGGTTCCGGTCGTCGACGGCGATCGCGAACCCGGAGCCGGGCTGCACGTCGTCCCACTCGTGCGCGGCGGGGTCGCGGAAGGCGGCCCCCGTCGCGTGCGCGTACTCGCGCGCGACACCGCGGATCGACAGCGCGTAGCCGCGGTCGGGCGTCACGTTGATGTCGACGCCGACATCGTCGAGTCCGAGGAGCGCGATCGCGTCGGCGCCGACCTCGGGGTCGAGGCCGAGTTCGGACAGACGCAGGATGCCGTTGTGCTCATCGCCGAGACCGAGCTCCCGCGCCGAGGCGATCATGCCGTCGGACACGTGGCCGTAGGTCTTGCGCGCCGAGATGGGGAAGGGACCGGGCAGTACGGCGCCCGGGAGGGAGACGACGACCTTGTCCCCTTCGAAGAAGTTCGAGGCTCCGCAGACAATGCCGCGCACTCCGCCGTTCGCCTCGCCGACGTCGACCTGGCACCAGCGGATGGTCTTGCCGTTGGACTGCGGTTCCGCCTCGAACGAGACGACCTGCCCGACGACGACGGGCCCTGCGAGGCCGAAGCCGAGGGCTTCCTCCTCTTCGAAGCCGACCGACACGAGCGCCGCGAAGACGTCGTCGACCGTGGCATCCGCCGGGACGTCGACGAACTCACGCAGCCACGAGAGAGGGACGCGCATCAGACCACCATTCCGAACTGCTCGCTGAAGCGGACATCGCCTTCGGCCATGTCGCGCATGTCCTGCACCTCCGAGCGGAACATGAGCGTCCGCTCGATACCCATCCCGAACGCGAAGCCCGAGTACACCTCGGGGTCGATCCCCGCGGCGCGGAGGACGTTGGGGTTGACCATGCCGCAGCCGCCCCACTCGATCCAGCGCGCTCCGCCCTTGAAGGTCGGATGCCACAGGTCGAGCTCCGCGGAAGGCTCGGTGAAGGGGAAGAAGTTCGTGCGGAACCGGGTCTTCGCCTCGTCACCGAACAGGACCTTCGCGGCGTGGTCGAGCGTGCCCTTGAGGTTCGCCATGGTGATCCCCTTGTCGATCACGAGGCCCTCGAACTGGGTGAACGCGGGAAGGTGCGTCGCATCGAACTCGTCGGTGCGGTACACGCGCCCCGGACACAGGACGTAGATGCCGCGGCCCTCATCGCGCAGGGCGGCGCCGCGCTCGAGCATCGAGCGCACCTGGACGGGGCTCGTGTGCGTGCGCATGACGAGGTGGCGTTCGACGGGGTCGACGAAGAACGTGTCCTGCATCTGACGCGCCGGGTGGTCGACGTCGAAGTTCAGCGCATCGAAGTTGAACCACTCGTGCTCGAGCTCGGGCCCTTCCGCGATCTCCCAGCCCATGCCGACGAAGAGGTCGGCGATCTCCTCCTGCAGGAGCGAGATCGGATGCCGCGCCCCCGCCCGCGCCCGCGGCGCGAGCGCCGTGATGTCGATGCGCTCCGCCTCGAGGCGCGCGAAGGACTCCGCCTCTTCGAGCGCCTCCTCACGGGCGACGAACGCCTGCGTGACGCGGCCGCGGGCCTGTCCGACGAGCTTGCCGAGCGCGGCCTTCTGATCGTTCGGGACGTTCCGCAGCTGCGCGTTCAGCTGGGCGAGAGCGGATGCCTCGCCGGCGTGCGCCGCGCGGGCCGCTTTGAGCTCCGCCGTGGACGCGGCCGCCTCGACCGCCTCGAGGGCGTCGGCGACGGCGGCATCCACCGCTTCCTGGGTGATGGTGGGTGCGTCAGACACAAGAGTCGAGTCTACCGGCGGGCAGTGAGCCCCCGACGCTCGCTCAGCCGCGGCGGCGCGGAGGGCGGGCGTCCCCTCGGCCCACGGGGCCCGCTTGCAGGCCGATCAGCTGTGTGTCGGTCGCGTCGCCGACCGGGTGGTGCAGCGGATCCGTGACGGCGGCGGTCCGGCGCTTGTTCCGCAGCTGGAGACGATGGGCGACGTAGCTCAGCGCAAGGCACATGGCGACGTAGATGGTGCCCGCGACGAGAGCCGCCTGGATGAGCGGCGAGCCGTAGTTCGCGTTCGATCCGAGGAGCTTCGCCGTGTACAGCAGCTCGGGGTACGTGATGATGAACCCGAGCGCCGTGTCCTTCAGTGTCACGACGAGCTGCGAGACGATCACCGGCATCATGGCGCGTATCGCCTGCGGCAGCAGGATGAGCGCCATGACACCGGACTTCCGTAGCCCGATGGCGTACCCGGCCTCCTTCTGCCCGCGCGGCAGCGACTCGACGCCGGCACGGATGACCTCCGACAGGACCGACCCGTTGTAGGCGATGAGCGCGATCACGACGGCCCAGTACGACGGCATCCGGATGCCGATGATCGGGAGCCCGTAGTAGAGCAGCAGCATGAACACGAGCACGGGGACCGCACGGAGGATCTCCACGACCCAGCCGACGGGGACGCGGACCCACGCGTGGTCCGACAGACGTCCGATCGCGAGGACGAATCCGAGGATCACCGCGCCGACCGCAGCGGCGCCGAAGGCGGCGAGCGTCGCGAGGGCCCCCTGGCCGATCAGTGTCCAGACGCGCGTATAGCTGAACACCTCCCACTTTCGGGCGGAGAACTGACCGGTGTCGTAGAAGCGCCACACGACGAAACCGGTGATGCCGAGCACGACCAGCACGGTCACGACGCCGAGAATGCGGTTGCGCGCGATCGCCCTCGGGCCGGGCACGTCGTACAGGACGGAGCTCATCGCGCGACCCTCCACCGGTTCTCGAGCACTCGCTGGAGCCAGGCGAGCAGGAGGACGAGGACGACGAAGGCCACCATGACGAGGAGGATCGTGATCATCTGGTTCTCGCCCTTCTCGCTCATGTTGGCGCGGATGCTGCCGAGGTTCACGACCCCGAAGCCGGCGGCGACGGTGGTGTTCTTCAGCAGCGCGATGAACACGCTCATCATCGGCGGGATCACCGAGCGTGCGGCCTGCGGCAGCACGACGTAGCCCATGACCTGCGTGAACCCCATGCCGAGTGCGCGCGCCGCCTCGGCCTGCCCGACCGGCACCGTGTTGATGCCGGAGCGGAGGGTCTCGGCGACGTACGTCGCGGTGTAGAGCCCGATGCCGATGACGGCGAGCATGAGGAAGCTCCCGCGCGGGACGGTGACGAGCAGCGGCACCGCGAAGGCGAAGAAGAACAGCACGAGGGTCAGCGGGGTGTTGCGGACCCAGTTGACGTAGACCGCCCCCACCACGCGCGCAGCGGGGATCGGAGACACGCGCATCGCCCCGATGAGGAAACCGAGCACGAGCGCGATCAGTCCCCCGCCGAAGAACAGGACGAGAGTCCCGACGAGCGCATCGCGCCAGAGGTCGGGGTACTCGAGGATCTGGTTCATCGCGGCCCTTCTGCCTCGGACGAGACGGACGGTGAGGGGGTGGAGGGGCGGCGCCGGGGCGTCCGGCGCCGCCCGCTGGACTCAGCCGACGGGGTCGACCTTCGGCTGCGTCCCCTTGACGCCCGCCTTGCCCAGGTTCTTGTCGAAGATCGCGGTCCAGATGTCGCCGCCGTCGGTGAGCGTCGTGTTGATGAACTCCACGAACGCCGTGTCGCCCTTCTTCACGCCGATGCCGTAGCGCTCCTCGCTGAAGGGCTCACCCACAACCTTCAGGTTGTCGGGGTCCTGCGCCGCGTAGCCGATGAGAATCGCCTCGTCGGTCGTGACAGCGTCGACCTGCCCGTTCTTGAGCTGTTCGACGCACTCCGAATACTTGCTGAGCTCCACGGTCTTGGCGGGTGTCTCCTCCTTGATCCGCTGGATCGAGGTCGACCCGGTGACCGAGCACACGACGGTGTCGGCGGTCAGTGAGTCGACGCCCTTGAGGTCGGAGTCGGCAGCCACGAGCAGGCCCTGCCCTGTGACGAAGTAGGGACCGGCGAACGAGATCTGCTCTTTGCGCTTGTCGGTGATCGAGTACGTGCCGACGTAGTAGTCGATGTCGCCGTTGACGATCGCCTGCTCGCGGTTGGCGGAGTCGATCGGCTGGAACTCGATGTCCTTCTCGTCGTAGCCGAGCGAGGCGGCGATCCAGCGGGCGATGTCGACGTCGAAGCCGCTGCGCTCCCCCGTCGCCGGGTCGAGATAGCCGAGGTTCGGCTGGTCCTCCTTGACCCCGACCTTGACCTTGCCGCGCGCGGTGATCGCCTTGACGGTGTCGCTGCCGTCCACCGTCGGCTTCGGATCGGCGACCGTGAACCACGTGGCATCCCCCGTCGATCCTCCGTCGCCGGAGGGGTCGGTGGGTTCGCCGGGTGTGCCACTGTTGCAGGCGGTGAGGGCGAGTGCTGCGATGGCGATGCCGGCGAACGCGCCGGCGATGCGGGTCTTGCGCATGTGATCCTCCTGGTTGCGTATCTCTCTGCGGCCCGCGCTGGTGCTGCGCGGGGGTCTGTCAATGCGTGATGAGCTTGGAGAGGAAGTCCTTCGCCCGGTCGCTCTTGGGGGCCGTGAAGAACTCGTCGGGGGCGGCCTCCTCGACGATCTGGCCGTCGGCCATGAAGACCACACGGTCGGCGGCCTTGCGCGCGAAGCCCATCTCGTGGGTGACGACGACCATGGTCATCCCCTCCTCCGCCAAACCGACCATGACGTCGAGGACCTCGTTGATCATCTCGGGGTCGAGGGCGCTCGTGGGCTCGTCGAAGAGCATGACCTTCGGCTTCATCGCGAGGGCCCGCGCGATCGCGACGCGCTGCTGCTGGCCGCCCGAGAGCTGCGCCGGGAGCTTGGATGCCTGCTGCGCCACCCCGACACGCTCGAGCAGCGTGCGGGCGAGCATCTCGGCATCCGCCTTCTTCATCTTCTTGACCTTGATGGGGCCCAGCGTGACGTTCTCGAGGATCGTGAGGTGGGAGAACAGGTTGAACGCCTGGAACACCATGCCGACGTCGGCCCGGAGCTCAGCGAGCGCCTTACCCTCGGCCGGCAGTTCCGTGCCGTCGATCGTGATCGAACCGCTCGTGATCGTCTCGAGCCGATTGATCGTGCGGCAGAGCGTCGACTTTCCCGAACCGGACGGGCCGATCACGACGACGACCTCGCCGCGACCGACGGTCAGGTTGATGTGTTTCAGGGCGTGGAAGTCTCCGTAGTGCTTCTCGACATCGGAGACGACGACGAGAGGCTCGCCGCGTCGCACCGTGATGTTCGAGGTCGCAGGAGCAGGGTCGGGGGTCGCCATGGGGTCAGCCTAGGCGCGGTCCCCCACGATCTCTCAAGCTGTGCACAAGATCTTGATCGAGTCGTAACCCGGCCGGAACACGTGCGATCAGCCTGCTGCGCGCTGCGCGAAGGCCGTCTCGTACAGGCACACGCTCGCCGCCGTGGCGAGGTTGAGCGACTCGGCGCGGCCGTAGATCGGCAGCCGCAGCGCCAGGTCTGCGTGACTCAGGGCATCCCCCTCGAGGCCGCGCGCCTCGTTGCCGAAGAGCCACGCGGTCGGCTCCGCGAGCAGGCCGCGCCGGGCGAGGAAGTCGTCACCCTTCACATCCGCCGCGACGACGCGGAGCCCCGCGGCATGTGCGCGCTCGACGACGTCGGCGAGTGTCGCCCCGACGGCGACCGGGAGGTGGAAGAGAGACCCCGTGGTCGCGCGCACGACCTTCGGGTTGTACGGATCGACGGTGCGTCCGGTGAGGACCACCGCATCGGCGCCGGCAGCGTCGGCGGCGCGGATGATCGTGCCGAGGTTCCCGGGGTCGCGCACCTCCTCGCAGATCGCGATGAGCCGGGGCGACCGGGCGAAGACGTCCTTCAGCGCCGTCGGCGACTGGCGCGCGACGGCGACGATCCCCTGCGGAGTGACGGTGTCGGCCATGGCATCCAGCACCGCCTCCGTCGTGAACACGACGTCGAGGCCCGCCTCGCGCGCCGCGACACGGATGTCGTTGTGGCGCTCCATCGCCGTCGGCGTCGCGAAGAGTTCGACGACACTCTCGGGCCGGTAGGCGAGCGCCTCACGGGCGGCCTGGGGGCCTTCGAGGAGGAAAAGCCCTGTCTCCTGACGGGCACTGCGCTTGGTCAGTTTGGCGACGGCGCGCACGCGGGGGGAACGCGGGTTCTCGAGCACGCCACCATCCTACGGAGAAGGGGTGTCCCCGAATGGAGGACACCCCTTTTCGCGTGGTGCGTGGCGTTACGCGCGCGGCGCGTTGACGTCTGCCGGCAGCGCCGCCTTGGCGGTCTGCACGAGCGACGCGAACGTCTTCGGCTCGTTCACCGCGAGCTCGGCGAGCATACGACGGTCGACCTGCACGCCCGCGAGACCCAGACCCTGGATGAAGCGGTTGTAGGTGACGCCGTTCTGGCGCGCGGCAGCGTTGATGCGCTGGATCCACAGGCGGCGGAAGTCGCCCTTGCGCTTGCGGCGGTCGCGGTACGCGTAGACGAGCGAGTGGGTGACCTGCTCCTTCGCCTTGCGGTACAGGCGCGAACGCTGACCCCGGTAACCGGAGGCGCGCTCGAGGATGACG
>MEEK01000042.1 GCA_001724425.1 Microbacterium sp. SCN 70-27 | reverse complement strand
GTGGCCGATGCACAGGCCGGTTGTGCCGCCTGAGAATCGTCCGTCCGTCAAGAGTAGTACATCTTTTCCGAGCCCCGCGCCCTTGATGGCGGCGGTGATGGCGAGCATCTCGCGCATGCCCGGGCCGCCCTTCGGGCCCTCGTAGCGGATCACGACGACGCTGCCGGCGGCGACCTCGCCCGCGGCCACGGCATCCATCGCGGCACGCTCGCGCTCGAACACGCGCGCGGGCCCCTCGAAGACGGCGGCGTCGAATCCCGCCGTCTTGACGACGGCCCCTTCGGGAGCGAGCGATCCGTGCAGGATCGTCAGACCGCCGGTCGCGTGGATCGGGTCGTCGAACGTGTGGATGACGGTGCCGTCGACAGGATCGGGGTCGAGGTCGGCGAGGTTCTCGGCGAGCGTCTTGCCCGTGACGGTGAGCGCATCGCCGTGCAGGAGGCCCTCGTCGAGCATCGCCTTCATGATGACCGGGATGCCGCCGTGGCGGTCGACGTCGTTCATGACGTACTTGCCGAACGGCTTCATGTCGGCGACGTGCGGCACCTTGTCGCCGATGCGGTTGAAGTCGTGGAGGCTGAGCTCCACCTCGGCCTCGCGGGCGATCGCGAGGAGGTGCAGCACGACGTTGGTCGACCCGCCGAGCGCCATCGCGAGGGCGATCGCGTTCTCGAACGCCTCCTTCGTGAGGATGTCGCGCGTCGAGATTCCCTGACGCAGGAGGTTCACGACGGCCTCACCCGAACGGTGCGCGAAGTAGTCGCGGCGACGGTCAGCGGACGGCGGCGCGGCCGAGCCGGGGAGGCTGAGGCCCAGCGCCTCGGCGACGGAGGCCATCGTGTTGGCGGTGTACATGCCGCCGCACGCGCCCTCGCCGGGTGCGAACGCGCACTCGATCCGCTTGAGGTCCGCTTCGCTCATGAGACCGGCACGACACGCGCCGACGCCCTCGAACGAGTCGATGATCGTGATGTCCTTCTCCGTGCCGTCGGAGAGCTTCACCCAGCCGGGCGCGATCGAGCCGGCGTAGAGGAAGACGCTCGACAGATCGAGGCGCGCGGATGCCATGAGCATGCCCGGGATCGACTTGTCGCAGCCGGCGAGGAGCACCGTGCCGTCGAGGCGCTCGGCCATGACGACGGTCTCGACCGAGTCGGCGATGACCTCTCGCGACACGAGCGAGAAGTGCATGCCCTCGTGCCCCATCGAGATGCCGTCGGAGACCGAGATCGTGCCGAACTGCAGCGGGTAGCCGCCGCCGGAGTGCACGCCCTCCTTCGCGCCCTGTGCGAGCCTGTCGAGGCTCAGGTTGCAGGGGGTGATCTCGTTCCAGCTCGACGCGATGCCGATCTGCGGCTTCTCCCAGTCGGCGTCGCCCATGCCGACGGCACGGAGCATGCCGCGTGACGTGGTCGCTTCGATGCCGTCGGTGACGGCGCGGGAGCGGGGCTTGATGTCGATGGTGTCGGGCGAATCTGACTCGGACATTCTCGAAGTCTATTCCGGCTCGGGGGCCCTCCCGTGCGCGAGACGTACAAGGAGAGCGGCGAGTTCTGGGATATCCGCGACACGCACGGATGCCGCGCTCTCCCCCGCTCCGACGCGCACCCCGAGGTCACCGGGGCGCAGCGAGCGGAGGGCGTCTTCGTCGGTGACGTCGTCGCCGGCGAAGAGCACGGCGGTGGCATCCGTGCGTTCGCGAAGGCGCGCGACGGCGGCATCCTTGCCGTCGTGGCGGGACGAGAACTCGAGGATGTCGCGGCCGACCCGGCGACGCCAGCCGGGGGCCGCGTCGGCGACGAGCACGTCGACGGCTGCCTCCAGCGCTTTGGCGCGCGCGGCGTCGGTCACGAGGCGGGTGTGGAGGGCGAAGCCGAACTCCTTCGGCTCGATCCAGGCCCCGTCGAGGCTGGCGGCGAGACTTTCGGCACGTTCGGTGACGGTCTCGATGAAGGGACGCTCCTCGGCATCCGCGCCGTCGTCCGACGCTGCCGCCGGCCACTCCTGTGCTCCGTGCGATCCGGCGAGCAGCAGGGGCGAGTCGTCGCCGTGCTCGGCGATGATCCGGAGATCGCGGATCGTCCGGCCCGACACGAGTGCCACTGTCGTCGCGGGTGCCGCTGCGATGGCCTCCACCGCGGCGCGTGCCTCGGGGAGCATCCGGGCGGTCATCGGGTCGTCGACGAGCGGCGCGAGCGTGCCGTCGAAGTCCAGGGCGACGAGAAGGCGCGGCGTGCGGGCGAGTCGGGCGACCGCGTCGTCGGGTGTCACGAACGGACGCTCCCCAGGTCGTGCAGGAAGCCACGCGACCAGCGGTCGACGTCGTGCTCGCGCACGCGTCGGCGCAGCGCGCGCATCCGTTTGCGCTGCTCGTCGGCGGGCATCTCGATCGCCGTCATGATCGCGTCCTTCAGCCCCTCGATGTCGTGCGGATTCACGCAGATCGCCTGCCCCAGTTCGTCCGCCGCCCCGGTGAACTCGCTGAGGACCAGGGCTCCCCGCCCGTCGACGCGGCTCGCCACGTACTCCTTCGCGACCAGATTCATGCCGTCGCGGAGGGCCGTGACGAGCATCACGTCCGCCGCGAGGTAGAGCGCGACCATCTCCTCGCGCGGGTAGGAGTGGTGGAGGTAGCGGATGGCCGAGTGGCCGACGGTGTCGAAGTCGCCGTTGATGCGCCCGACGGTGAGCTCGATCTCATCACGCAACTGCATATAGGCGACCACGCGCTCCCGGCTCGGGCTCGCGACCTGCACGAGCGTGACCTTCTCGACGTCGACCCGATGCTCGGCGAGGAGCTCTCCGTACGCCTTCAGCCGGTGGGTGATCCCCTTCGTATAGTCCAGGCGATCCACGCCGAACAGGACGGTGTCGGGGTCGCCGAGCTCCGCCCGGATCTCCCGCGCCCGCTCCTGCACCTCCGGGCGCCGTGCGATCTCGTCGTAGGCGGCCGCGTCGATCGAGATGGGGTACGCCTTCGCGATCACCGTGCGGACCGCACCGCCCGGGTCCGCCACGCGCACCGTCCCCGCCTTGGTGTCGAACCCGAACCGGCGCCGCACGGCTCGGGTGAAGTTGCTCGCGTCGGCGACCCGCTGGAAGCCGATGACATCCGCACCGAGCAGCCCGTCGAGCACCTGATTGCGCCACGGCAGCTGCGAGTAGATCCCGTAGGCCGGGAACGGGATGTGGTGGAAGTAGCCGATCACGAGATCGGGACGCAGCTCCCGCAGCATCCGCGGCACGAGCTGCAGCTGGTAGTCGTGCACCCAGACTCGGGCTCCGTCGGCCGCGACGTCCGCCGCGGCCTCGGCGAAGCGCTGATTCACGCGCACATAGGCATCCCACCACTCACGGTGGTACGTGGGTGGTGAGATGACGTCGTGATAAAGCGGCCAGATCGTGTCGTTCGAGAACCCCTCGTAGAAGCGCTCCACGTCCTCCGCCGACAGGGCGACCGGAACCAGGTCGATGCCGTCGAAGGTGAACCGCTCGACCTCGAGATCGGGCTGACCGGGCCAGCCGACCCAGGCACCGCCCGTGGTCTGGAGCACCGGTTCGAGCGCGGCGACGAGTCCTCCCGGTGACCGGCGCCACTCCTCTCCCTCGGTCGCTCGATCGACGGGTAGACGGTTGGAGACGACGACGAGGTCGGCCTCCGCGGTGCGCGTGTTCACGCGACTCCTCTCGGCAGGCGTGCTTCCAGGCTAACGTGGACGGCATGCGCAAGTACCTGTTCGGCACCGGGATCATCACCGCCGTCTCCAGCGGGCTCGCGCTGTTGCGCGGCACACGCGACGGCGAGCCGTTCACGTGGCGTCAGGGCCTCGCGTGGCTCAGCTGGGGAATCACCCTCGCCCTGTCGATCGGCACGATCGTCGACACCTACCGCGCCTCGCGCGGCCGGCTGATCGCCTCCGACTCCCCGATCTCGGGTCAGGAGCAGCAGCTCCTCGCCAAGCGACTCAAGCGCTGACCCTCCGCCTCGCGCCGCCCGCCGGCCGCCGCCCGTCTCCCGTCGCCCGCCTCGCCGGGCGGTGTCTCGAAAGCAGGGCGGACTGATCACTCGGCGAGTCAACGGTCCCGAAACTGTCGATCCAGCCTGCTTGCGCAACGGCGCGGGCCGACGCCGTGCGCGCCCACGCGCCCGCGACCACGCCCCGTCCGGCCAGGCGACAGCCTCGCCGATCACACACCCGGACGTGTTGCGAAAGCAGAGGAGAACGGCCCTGCGGCCGCCGACACCCGGCGCAAAGGTCGTTCCGCCCTGCTTTCGCAACGACGTGGGCCCGGCCACGACGTGGGCCCGGTCAGGGCGGCGCCCCGGTCAGCGCGTGAGGATGAGGGCCTCGCCCTGCCCGCCGCCGCCGCAGAGGGCGACCGCAGCGGTGCCGCCGCCGCGCCGGACGAGTTCGTGCACGGCGTGGACGACGAGGCGCGCGCCGGAGGCGCCGATCGGATGCCCGAGCGCGATCCCGCCGCCGTGGACGTTGACCACGTCCTCCGTCAGGCCGAGCTCGGCCTGGGAGTGCACGACCACGGCACCGAACGCCTCGTTGATCTCGACGACGTCGAGGTCGGATGCCGCGATACCCTGACGCGCCACGGCCTGCTCGATCGCACGCGCCGGCTGCGCGTGCAGTGAGTTGTCCGGCCCCGCGACCTGCCCCGCGGCGCCCACGACGGCGAGCACGGGCCAGCCCTTCTCATCGGCGTGCGCACGTGTCGTCAGCACGACGGCCGCGGCGCCGTCGGAGATCTGTGACGCATTCCCGGCCGTGATCGTGCCGTCGGCGGTGAACGCCGGCCGGAGACCGGCGAGAGACTCCTCCGTCGTGTCGGGTCGGATGCCCTCGTCGGTCGTGACGCGAATCGGGTTGCCCTTGCGCTGCGGCACCTCGATCGCGACCACCTCGGCGTCGAACAGCCCGCCCGCCTGCGCCGCGGCCGCGCGCTGGTGCGACAGCGCGGCCACGTGGTCCTGTGCGGCCCGGGTGATCTCGAACCGCGGATTCAGGCGTTCGGTGGATGCCCCCATCGACTCCTTGTCGTAGGCATCCGTCAGCCCGTCGAAGGCCATGTGGTCGAGCACCTCGACCGAGCCGTAGGACCAGCCGTCGCGAGAGCCCATGAGCAGGTGCGGCGAACGGGTCATCGACTCCATTCCGCCCGCGACGACCACGGTCGCATCGCCGGACGCGATCATGCGCTTCGCGTCGATGATCGCGGTGAGGCCTGACAGGCACACCTTGTTGACGGAGGATGCCGGGACATCCCACCCGAGCCCGCCGGCCAGAGCGGCCTGGCGAGCGGGGTTCTGGCCTGAGCCGGCGGGGAGCACCTGGCCCATGATGACGGCGTCCACGGCATCCGCGGGGATGGAGCCCTGCGCGAGAGCCCCGGCGATCGCGAAGCCTCCGAGCTGCGGCGCGGTGAACGATGCGAGCTGCCCCTTCAGGCGCCCCTGGGGCGTGCGGGCGGCGGCGACGATGACGATGTCGTCGGTGGTCATGAGATCTCCTTCAGCGTGTCGGCGATGATCAGCGCGGGCTCGGTCGCGGCGACGACATCGTCGACCGTGACCCCGGGTGCGGTCTCGACCAGCACGAGTCCATCATCGGTCACATCGATGACGGCGAGGTCGGTGATGATCCGATCCACGACGCTGCGGCCGGTGAGCGGCAGCGAGCAGGTGTCGACGATCTTGGCGGTGCCGTCCTTCGCGACGTGCTCCATCAGCACGATGACCCGCCCCGCGCCGTGCACGAGGTCCATCGCGCCGCCGGGGCCCTTGACCATCTTCCCGGGGATCATCCAGTTGGCGAGGTCGCCGGTCGCGGACACCTGCATCGCACCGAGGATCGCGGCGTCGATCTTGCCGCCGCGGATCATGCCGAAGCTCGTCGCCGAGTCGAAGAAGGCGGCACCCGGCAGGACCGTCACGGTCTCCTTGCCCGCGTTGATGAGGTCGGGGTCGACGTGCTCCTCCGTCGGATACGGACCGACGCCGAGGATGCCGTTCTCCGACTGCAGCACGACGGTCACGCCATCGGGGACGTAATTCGGCACGAGCGTCGGCAAGCCGATCCCGAGGTTCACGTAGGCGCCGTCGGCGAGTTCGGCGGCCGCACGCGCGGCCATCTCGTTGCGGGTGAGTGCCATGTCAGGCTCCTTCGGGGATGACGCGGGCGGTGCCGTCGGGGTTCGTGAGTGCTGTGTCGACCGACACAGTGCGCCGCTCGATGCGCTTCTCGATGTCGGAGCCGACCTCGATGATCCGATGCACGTAGATGCCGGGGAGGTGGATGGCATCGGGGTCGAGCGCACCGGCGGGAACCAGTTCCTCGACCTGCGCGATGCAGATCTTCCCCGCCATCGCGGCGAGCGGGTTGAAGTTCCGCGCCGACTTGTTGAAGACGAGGTTGCCGTGCACGTCGCCCTGCGCCGCGTGCACGAGCGCGAAGTCCGTGACGATCGCCTCTTCGAGGACGTACTCGCCCTGGGTGCCGCCCGGCGCGAAGGTGCGGACGTCCTTCGCAGGGGATGCCACGGCGACTCCGCCCTGTCCGTCGTAGCGCCGCGGGAGGCCGCCCTCGGCGACCTGCGTGCCGACGCCCGTCTGCGTGTAGAACGCCGCGATCCCCGCGCCGCCCGCACGGAGCTTCTCGGCGAGCGTGCCCTGCGGTGTGAGTTCGAGTTCGAGTTCGCCGGAGAGGAACTGGCGCTCGAACTCCTTGTTCTCGCCGACGTACGACGACGTCATCTTGCGGATGCGCTTCGCGTTCAGCAGCACGCCGAGGCCCCAGTCGTCGACGCCGCAGTTGTTGCTCACGATGCTGAGGTCGCGCGTCCCCTGCGCGAGGAGCGCCTCGATCAGGGCGATGGGGTTCCCCGACAGGCCGAACCCGCCGACCGCGAGGCTCGCGCCGTCCGGGATGTCGGCGACCGCCGCCGCCGCAGACGGGTACGTCTTGTCGATCACGTGTACTCCTTCGTTCGTGTCCTCTCCCATCCTGAACGCCCTCTCATCACCCGCGCACGCCACTGTTTGCCATGTGGTCGCCGCGCCGCGTATTGTCCACATCATGGACACGGTCTCGTCGCGCTCGGTTCCCGGCGCGCAAGCGATCGCCCGCGCGGCGGCGCTCCTGAGGCTCGTGACGGGAGCCGGCGACGAGGGCGTCTCCGTGGCGGAGCTCTCCCGCCGCGCAGAGCTCACCCGCCCGACGACGCATCGGCTGCTGACAGCCCTCCGCCACGAAGGTCTCGTCGACCAGGACGAGCGGACCGGGCGATGGATGCCGGGGCCCGAGCTCTACCTGATGGGGACGGTCGCGGCATCCCGCTACGACATCACCGCCATCGCGCGGGACATCGTGCGCTCGCTCGCGGTGCGTACGGAGGAGAGCGCCTTTCTGTCGGTGCGCCGGGGGGACGAGACCGTCTGCCTCATCCGCGAGGACGGCGCCTTCCCGATCCGGTCGTTCGTGCTCTCGGAGGGCGTGCGCTTCCCTCTCGGCGTCGCCTCGGCCGGGCTCGCGATCCTCTCGTTCCTGCCGCCCCACGATGTGGACGCCTACTTCGAGCGTCACCCCGAGCTCGCCACCCGCTACGGGGCGGCGCACGCGGAGCCGCGCCTGCGCGCGCGCCTGCGCGAGACGCACGCGCGGGGGTTCGCCGTGAACCCGGGCCTCATCGTGGAGGGGAGCTACGGCATCGGGGCGGCCGTGTTCACGAAGGCGGGACACCCGCAGTGGGCGCTCAGCCTCACGGGCGTCGAGTTCCGATTCGGCCCCGACCGCATCCCCGAACTCGGGCGGACGCTCCTCGCGCACGCCCACCAGCTGTCGACCCGAGTCGCGGCCGGCACGCACTGACGGATCGCGCCGCCGTCACCCCTGGGCGAGCGCCAGTTGGCCCGTGACGACGTCGGCGACGCGCCCCGCACCCGCAGCGCTCAGGACCACGGTGTAGTGGTTGAGCCCCGGCCACCGTTCGTGCACGATCGCCGGGTACGGGGCCAGCATCCGTTCGAGATGCGGCTCCGCGTAGAGCCCCGGCTCTTCGTCCTGCAGTCCGCGCGGCACCGTGATGAGCACGGCGGGGCGGTCGAGGTCTGCGAGCGCGTCCGCGACGGTCGTGGCGGTGTTCATGTCGATCGTGTCCTCGACGGTCGTCTCGAACGACGTCGCGGGGCGGAGCCCCTCCTCCCCCGCCGGAACCAGGTCGTACGCGAGGTAGCGCTCGAGCTCGGGCGACCAGTCCTCCGCGAACGCGGGGTGGTCGCGCCAGAAGTCGAGGTAGGCCTCCGTAGAGGGAAATCGCAGGTGCAGCCGCGATGCCGTCACGCCGAGGATCGCCGAGACGAGGTCTTCGGGCGCGAGACCCGTCGGTGCGTCGAGCGGGAGTCCCCCGTCGACGAGGACGAGACGCGAGACGAGCTCCGGATGCCGCGCCGCGAACGCGACCGCGACGAACGCGCCCATGGAATGCGCGACCACGACGACCGGGCCGAGACCGAACGCCGCCGAGACCGCGGCGACGTCGTCGGCGTGGACGGCGAGGCCCGTGGGGCCGGTGACGCCGTTGCTGCGCCCCCGGCCGCGGAGGTCCGGTGCGATGACGCGCACTCCCGGGAGGGCCTCGGCGAGGAACTCCCACGCCAGGTGCGACGAGGTCACGCCGTGGATCGCGAGGATCGTGGGGGCGTCCTCCCCCTCGGCATCCCAGACTCCGACGGCGAGGTCGCCACCGGGCACCGGAACCGTCACGATGCGAGAGTCGCGGGTCATCGCGCGGTCCATCCGCCGTCCATCGTGTAGCTGCCGCCCGTCGCCATTCCGGCCTTGTCGGAGGCGAGCCACCCGGCGAGCGATGCGACCTCGTCGGCTTCGACGAGGCGCTTGATCGCCGTCTCGGTGAGCATGATCTTCTCGACGACCTCGCTCTCGGGGATGCCGTGCACCTTCGCCTGATCGGCGATCTGCTTCTCGACGAGGGGTGTGCGCACATAGGCGGGATTGATGCAGTTGCTCGTCACCCCGTGCGGCCCGCCTTCGAGGGCCGTCACCTTCGACAGGCCTTCGAGCGCGTGCTTGGCGGACACGTACGCCGACTTGAAGGCGCTCGCGCGCAGGCCGTGGGCGCTCGAGATGTTGATGATCCGTCCCCAGCCGCGCTCGTACATGGCGGGGAGTGCCGCGCGGATGAGGAGGAACGGCGACTCGACCATGAGGCGGTTCATGAAGCGCCACCGCTCGGGGTCGAACTCCTCGATCGGGGCGACGGTCTGGATGCCGGCGTTGTTCACGAGGATGTCGACGTCGAGCGCGAGATCCTCCTGCGCCACCGTGTCGGAGAGGTCGACGACCCAGGCCTCGCCGCCGACCTCCGCCGCAACCGATTGGGCCGCGTCGCCGTTGAAGTCGGCCACGATGACGTAGGCGCCGCGACCGGCGAACTCCTTCACGCAGGCGAGCCCGATGCCGCTCGCACCGCCGGTGACCAGGGCGCGCCGCCCTGCGAGGTCCTGTTCAGGCATCCGCTGCTCCTTTGTTTGTAGCGCCCGGCGGGGCGTTCGTCGCGCCGCGCGAGGCGAGCGCGTTGCGGATGAACCGCATCATGTGGTCGATGATCTCCTCGGGCATCGCCGCCGGGGGCGCCCCCTCATCGTCGCGCTCCCAGAGGAGGTAGCGCATGCCGATCAGCTCGCCGGCGCCCATCAGCGCCCACGCCGTCACTTCGGGATCGAGAGCCTCGTCGACGTCGCCGTCCTGCTGGGCGGCGCGCAGGCCCGCCTCGTAGCCGTCGACGATGCGCGTGTAGTGCAGGCGCAGCATCTCGGGCGAGACGAACTCCGCTTCGCGGACGACGCGGTAGAGCGCGGGGTGGGCGGCCGTGAACCGGAAGAACCCCTCGAACCCGGCCCGCTCGGCCGCGATGCGGCCCGTCGTCCCCGCCATCGCCTCGGTCATCGAGTGGCGCACGCGGCGGTTGAGGTCGACGACGAGCTCCTCGAAGATCTGCTGCTTGCTGTCGAAGTAGAGGTAGAAGGTGCCGAGACCGATGCCGGCGCGCTCGGTGATCTTGACGATGGATGCCTCGTGGTACCCGACGGCGGCGAACACCTCCTCGGCGGCTTCGAGGAGCTTCCGCCTCGTGGCCTCGCCGCGCTTCGTGAGCGGCTTGCCCGTCACGGACAGCGCGACGTGGACGTCGTCGATCCCGTCCGTGACCCCGGATGCCATCGTGTCAGTCATGAACCCGCTCCTCCACCAATGATGCAGCCCGCCGTCGCAGTCGAGAACGGGCGAGCTTCTCGATCGTGGACCGCGGCAGCGCCTCGACGAAGGCGACGCGCACGGGAACCTTGAACCCGGCCAGTTCCGCGCGGGCGTGAGCGAGCACTTCATCCTCGCCGAGGGTCGCTCCGTCGGCGCGCACGACGAAGGCGACGCCGCGTTCACCCCAGACGGAGTCGGGGACGCCGACGACCACGGCTTCCGCGATCGCGGGGTGCAGGCACAGCGCCCGCTCGACCTCGGCGGGGGCGACGTTCTCGCCGCCGGAGATGAAGATGTCCTTGAGACGATCGACGACGCGGAACACGCCGCGCGCATCGCGGTGCACGATGTCGCCCGTGCGCAGCCAGTCCCCCGCCATCGCGCGCGCCGTCGCCGCCGCGTCGTGCAGGTAGCCCTGGAAGACGCTCGGCCCGCGCACCCAGAGCTCCCCCGTCGCCTCGCCCTCGAGGGGCAGCCCGCTCTCGGGGTCGGCGACGCGGACGTCGACGTGCGGATACGGCCGCCCGATCGCACCCGGGAAGGCGGCGCTGTCGGCCGGTGGCAGGCACATGACGTTCGGGGATGCCTCGGTGAGCCCGTACCCCTGGGTGAGCGGCAGACCGGCATCCGCCCAGCGCGCAGCGAGCTCGATCGGCACGGTCGCGCCGCCGACGAGGGCCTGTCGCAGCGGGCCAGCCGCGATCTCGGGGAAGGCGGGGTCGTCGGCGAGCTGGTGGTACTGCGTCGGCACGCCCATCATCGCGGTCACGCCTCGCTCGGCGAGGAGCTGCAGCACACGCCGGGGCTGGAAGGAGCGCTCGAGGACGACCGTCGCGCCGACCCACCACGCCAGCAGCGGTTGGCAGTTCCACGCGGCGACGTGGAACTGCGGGAGTATCGCGAGGACGACGTCGTCGGCCGTGAGCTGGATCGCGCTCGCGAGCGCGAGGTTGTTCCAGAAGCAGTTCGCGTGGGTGAGGACGACGCCCTTCGGCGCCGCCTCGCTGCCGGAGGTGTAGATCACGAGCAGTGGATCGTCGTCACGCACGGGGCGCTGCTCCGCCGCTCGTCCGAGCCGGCGCGGTACGGATGCCTCTACACCCGTCGTGCCGAGGGCGGCGACCGGGGGCTGCTCGTCGAGGCGGCCGAGCGCGTCGGAGGCGAGCCCCTCGTACTCGTCCTCGACGAGGACGAGGGCGGGCTCCGACCGTTCGAGCGCCTCGCCGAGTTCGCGCGGGGCGAGACGCCACGACAGCGGGACGAAGGCGACACCGCTCTTCGCGCACGCGAAGAACGCGACGACGTGGTCGATGGAGTTCCCCGACACCGTCGCGATCCGATCACCCGGACCATAGCCGGAGCGGCGGAGGGCCAGGGCGAGGTCGTGCGCACGGGTTTCGAGGTCGGCGTAGCCGATCCGCACGCCGCGATCGTCGATCGCCGTGTGGGAGGGGGATGCCGCAGCACGGTCGGTCAGCCACCGGCCGATCGTGTGCGCGCCGTCGACCGAGCCCATCACGCCCGCAACTCCACGGCATCCTCCGTCGGCTCGGCGTCGTCGAGCTGACGCAGCTGGGAGCGCGTGCGCTCACCGCGGCGGCGACGCACCCAGGTGTCGATCGTGCCCGCGATGCCGCCGGGCAGGAACATGACGACGAGGATGAAGAGCACGCCCAGGAGGAACAGGGGCTCGGAGAGCGGGATCCGGAGCACATCGGGCAGTGCGTGGATCCAGTCGGCGCGCGCCAGCACCGTGAGGCGCTGGTCGAGGAGCGTGTAGAGCACGCCCCCCACGATGGCACCCCACCGGAACCCGACGCCACCGAGGACGACCATGACGAGCACCGTGATCGTGAGGTCCGCGCCCACGGCGCTCGGCTGCGTGCCGGACTGCAGGAGCATGTAGCCGATGCCGGCGAGCGACGCGCACAGCGCCGCGACGACGAACACGATGAGCTTCGCGCGGTAGGGGCTCAGCCCCATCACCTGCACCCGCAGCTCGTTCTCGCGCGTCGCCTGGGCGAGGTGCCCGAGTCGCGAACGGTCGACCCACAGCACGACGGCGTAGACGACCACGAGGATCGCGAGAGTCACCCAGTAGAGGTTCCGCGTGTTGACCACTCCGACGAGCCAGTCCGGAACGTACTGGACGGGAAGGCGCAGCCCCTCCTCGCCGCCGGTGACCTGCTGGTTGCGGCGCACGAGCACCGATCCGGCCTGCGCGAAGGCGAGCGTCACCATCGCGAACGGGATGCCCGAGACGCGCATCGAGATCGCCCCCGTGAACACGGCGATCGCGAGGCCCCCGACGAGCGCGATGAGGACGCCCGGCCACAGCGGCACGCCGAAGTACTGCAGGGCGAGCCCGAGGCCGTAGGCGCCCGCGCCGAAGTACAGCGCGTGCCCGAACGAGAGCATGCCGCCCGTGCCGAGGAGGAGGTTGTACGAGAGCGCGAGCGCCGCGAACACCATGCAGAGCGAGAGCAGTGCGAGCGTGCCCGGCATGTAGGTGGGCCCGGGGAGGATGCCCGGGATCGAGATGTTCAGGAGCGGGAGCACGGCCATGAGGACGACGAGCGCCGCACCGACGACGAACGGAGCGTACGCGCCGCCGCGACCCCGGACGAGGGTGGGGACCCCGGTGGTGACGGTCATGCTTTCCTCCCCATGAGGCCGGTGGGTCGCACCAGGAGCACGACGGCGAGGAGCACGACGACGATGAAGTCGCCCGTGCCGTTGAGGTACACGTTCGCGAACTGCTGCAGCACGGCGACGACGACCGAGGCGATGGCTGCACCGGTCAGCGAGCCGAGGCCGCCGATGACGGTGACGATGAACGCGAAGATGAGCAGGGTCGAACCCAGATGCGCCGAGACGAAGGTCGTGTAGTGCATCGCGAGGACCCCGCCGATGCCGGCCGCCGCTCCCCCGATCGCGAAGACGAGGGTGAAGCTCTTGCGCACGTCGATGCCGAGGGCGGTCACCATGGCGCGGTTCTCGACGCCGGCGCGGATGATCATGCCGTAGCGCGTCTTCTTGAGGAACAGCACGAGCGCGACGAGCACGAGCGCGGCGGCGATCATGAGCACCCAGTACGTGTTCGGGATGCGCGCACCGAGGACCTCGGTGGTCCCCTTCAGCCATGCGGGGCCGGCGATGTTGACGGCATCCGTTCCCCAGATCCCCTCGAACAGGGCGACGGCGGCGAACGAGAGGCCGACGGTCACGAGCACCTGCTCGATGTGCCGCTCGTACAGCGGCCGGATGAGGATCAGCTCCGTCAACGTCGCGAAGACCGCGCCGACGGCGGCGCCGACCGCGACCGAGACGAGGAACGAGCCCCACGACGCGCTGCCGAGGGCCTGCGCGACCTGCCAGCCGACGAATGCGCTCAGCGTGAGGAAGGCGCCGTGCGCGAAGTTGAGGACGTGCATGAGGCCGTAGATGAGGCTGAGGCCCGACGCGACGAGGAAGTACAGCGCACCGAGGCCGACACCGGTGAGGAGGATGAGGACGATGCTGCTCACTTCGACTCGCTCCGTTCGGTCGGTGCACCGTGTGCGACGTCGGCCTCCGCGCTGACGCCCAGGAGCCGCGTGGTCAGGGCGTCGTCGTCGAGGATCTCGCGGGCGGCGCCCGTGTGGACGACGCGGCCGCTCGCGATGACGACGGCGTCGCCCGCGAGGCGGCGGACGACGTCGAGATTCTGCTCGACGAGCAGGATCGGCACGACTTTGGATGCCTCGGCGAGGGCGTCGGCGACTTCGCCGACGATCTTCGGCGCGAGCCCCTTCGTCGGCTCGTCGACGAGCAGGATGCGGTTCTCGTTAAGCAGAGCGCGCGCGACCGACACCATCTGCTGCTGGCCTCCCGAGAGGGTTCCCGCCAGCTGTCCGCGGCGCTTCACGAGGTCGGGGAAGAGTTCGGCGACGAACTCGCGGCGCGGGTTCTTGTCGCGCTCTGCGAGGGCAAGATTCTCCGCGACGGTGAGACCGGCGAACACCTCACGGTCCTCGGGCACGTACCCGACGCCGCGCTGCACGATGCGGTGCGTCGGGAGGCCGTCGATGCGCTCCCCCGCGAGGGTCACCTCGCCCTGGCGGTGGATGAGACCGAGGATGCCTCTGATCGTGGAGGTCTTGCCGACGCCGTTGCGGCCGAGGACGGCCGTGATCCCCGTGGACGGCACGGAGAAGGTGACGTCTTCGACGACCTGCTGACCGGAGATCGACGCGGACAGGTGCGTGACGGTGAGGATGGGCTCCGCGGTGCTCATGCGGCCGCGCCCTCCGTCCGTCCGAGGTAGGCGCTTTGCACGAGGGGGTTCTCCATGATCCGGGCGGGAGTGTCGAACGCGATGATCGAACCCGCGTACATGACGGCGACCTTCTCGACGAGCCCCATGAGGACGTCGATGTGGTGCTCCACCATCAGCACCGTGCAGCCGGTGTCGCGCTGGAGGTCGCGGATGTTGTCGACGAGGCCCGCGACGTCGCCCGACGCGACGCCCGCCATCGGCTCGTCGAGCAGCACGATGCGCGACTGCGTCGCGAGGAGCACGGCGATCTCAAGCTTGCGCTTGTCGCCGTGGGAGATGTCGCCTGCGGCGGTGTCGAGCTTGTGGGTGAGTCCGACCTTGGCGAGCTGCACGAGAGCGTGCCGCGTCGCGGCATCCGACCGCTGCGGAAACCGCAGCAGGGAGTAGTTGCCGCCGCGGGAGACCTGCGCGGCCAGCCGGACGTTCTCGAGGACGCTCAGCCTCGGGAAGAGGCTCGAGGTCTGGAAGGTGCGCCCCAGTCCCGCCCGCGACCGCTGTGGGACGGACGTGCGGGTGATGTCGTCGCCGTTCATCAGGATCCGCCCGGACGTCGGCCGTGCGATGCCGGAGATCACGTTGAAGAGCGTGGTCTTGCCGGCGCCGTTGGGTCCGATCACGCCGACGATGGTGCCGGGCGCGATGTCGAGGTCGACATCCTTGAGAATGGTGGCGCCGCCGATCTGCAGGCCGAGGCCCGAGATGGTGAGCGCGGACGGGACTGGGGTGCTCATCGTGTTACTGCTTCTCTGCCGGGGCCACTTCGTCGGCGGGGACGGTCTTCACGAGCTCCGGCGTGAAGCTCCCACCCGCGGCGACGAGCTTCACCTGGTACATCTCCTGGAGGAGCGCGTGGTCTCCCGCGCGAACGGTGAGCTTGCCCTTCGGCCCGTCGAAGGAGAACCCTTCGAGCGCCTTCACCATGGCATCCACGTCGCCCTTGCCCTCGCTGATCGCCTGAACGAGCATGATGGCCGCGTTGAAGCCGTCGGGCGTGAACAGGTCGGGCGTGCCGCCGGCCTTCTCGACCACCTTCACCATCTCGTCGTTGATCTTGTTGTCGGGAGCACCCGGGAAGTAGTAGTTCAGGAAGCTGATCTTCTCCGAGGCCTCACCGTAGGCGCCGAA
Source organism: Microbacterium sp. SCN 70-27 (assembly GCA_001724425.1). Classification (GTDB taxonomy): domain Bacteria; phylum Actinomycetota; class Actinomycetes; order Actinomycetales; family Microbacteriaceae; genus Microbacterium. Next base: position 5,180 of record MEEK01000042.1, on the reverse strand, counting down.
GGTCGCCGAGTCGCCGAGGCCCGTCACGACGGGCACCGAGTCGAGCACGCCCTGCTGGCTCATCGCCTGCCACATGGCACCCGAGGTCGCACCTGCCCACGCGACGAACACGAGGTCGGGCTTGCCCGCGAGCACCTGCTGCGCGAACGGCGTGAACTCCGTGACGTCCTCCGCGACGAGGACGCTGTCCACCGTCGCACCCTTGGCCCCGAGGATCGCCTTGACGGCTGCCTCGTTGCCCTGCCCGAAGGCGGTGTTCTGCGCGAGGACCGTGATCTTCTTGCCCTTGATGTCGCCGAGGAACGTGCCCGCCGTGGCGACGTCCTGCGCCGACTGGCGGCCGCTGCGGAAGGTGTAGCCGTTGATGCCGGTGAGGGCGTCTGCGGCGGCCGGTCCCGAGATGAACAGGACCTTGTTCTGGCCGGCCTGCTCGGCGACGGCCGCGGCGACACCCGACGATGCGCTGCCGGCGAGGATCGTGACGCCCGAGCCGATGAGCTCCTTCGCGGCGCCGACCGCCGTGTCCGGGTCGCCCGCGTCATCGCGGTACTCGACCGTGATCTTCGTGCCGTTCGCCTCGTTCGTGCCCTTGGTCGCGTAGTCGAGACCTGCCTTGAAGCCGTCGAGGTACTGCTTGCCGTAGCTTGCGAGCGGCCCCGTCTCGCTCGTGATGACGCCGACGGTGATCTCGGCGGGGCCGGCGGCTCCGGAATCGCTCGGGTCGGGGGTGGATGCCTGCGGTGCGCAGGCGGCCAGAGCGAGCGCCGCCGTGGCGATCACGGCCGCCGTCGTCAGCGCTTTGGGGAGCAACTTCTTCGTAACCCGCATGTGCGTGCCTTTCGCCATTGGAAGGATACCTGAGACATGATTCAGGTACTGAGAGTCTGTTCAGGTTTGTCGACGGTGTCAAATGCACGGGGCCTGAATGTCGATCACGATCCGATAACCGTCGACCACACACGCCGCACCCGGCCTGCATACCTCAGGTATATACTCACGGTATGACTATCGGCGACGACATCCTCCGCCTCGTCACCGGCGCGCACGCATTGAGCCGCGTCGCGTCGCTCGAGACCCGCAACGAAGCCCCCGCCGCCCAGTGGCGGACCATCTCGATCCTGCGTCAGCACGGACCGCTGCGCATCGGCGATCTCGCAGCCCTCAGCCGGGTCACGCAGCCGGGGATGACGCGCCTCGTGTCGCAGATGGCCGAGGCCGGGCTTCTCGAACGAGGCGCCGACGAGAACGACTCCCGCGCGACCGTCGTGTCGGTGACGCCCGCCGGGCTCGATGCGCTCGACGAGTGGATGCAGGTACTGAGCGACGCGCTCGCCCCGCGCTTCGCCGATCTCTCCGACGACGACTGGGTCGCCGTCCGGCGCGCCGCCGAGATCGTCGAAGAGCGCACGCGGGTCGGCGAGGTCACCCGATGAGCGCGCACGGCGCTCCCGTGAGCGTGTGGCGTCAGCCCGCCCAGGTGTGGGCCGTGGCGTTCGCCTGCGTGATCGCGTTCATGGGGATCGGGCTCGTCGACCCGATCCTGCCCGCCATCGCGGCATCCCTCGATGCGACGCCCGTCGAGACGGAGCTGCTGTTCACGAGCTACCTCGTCGTCACGGGCGTCGCGATGCTCTTCACGAGCTGGCTCTCGTCGCGGATCGGCACGAAGCCGACGCTCCTTCTCGGGCTCGGCCTCATCGTCGTGTTCGCGCTGTTGTGCGCGCTGTCGGGGAGCGTCGACGCCGTGATCGGCTTCCGCGCCGGGTGGGGTCTCGGCAATGCCCTCTTCATCTCGACGGCGCTCGCCACGATCGTGGGCGCGGCGTCGGGGGGTTCTGCCGCCGCCATCATCCTGTACGAGGCGGCGCTCGGTCTCGGCATCGCGATCGGGCCCCTGCTCGGTGGCATCCTCGGCGAGATCAGCTGGCGCGGGCCTTTCTTCGGCGTCGTCGCGCTCATGGCGATCGGTTTCGTCGCGGTGCTGGTGCTTCTGCGCACGGGCGACGAGAAGCGCACGCCGGTGCCGCTGTCGGCCCCGTTCCGGGCGTTGCGTCGCCCCGCGCTTGCGGTGCTCGCGATCGCCGCCCTGTTCTACAACATCGGCTTCTTCGTGCTGCTCGCCTACTCGCCGTTCCCGCTCGGATTCGGAGCCATGGGCATCGGTCTGACGTTCTTCGGGTGGGGCGTCGCACTGGCGGTCACGAGCGTGTGGGTGGCGCCGCTGATGCTGCGCTGGCTGCCACGCAGCACCGCGATGCTCGTCGTGCTGCCGCTCCTCGCGATCGACCTGCTGGTCGCGGCACTCGTCGTCGGCTCCCCCGGCGCGCTCGTCGCGTGCATCATCGTCGGCGGACTGCTGCTCGGGCTCATGAACACCGTCCTCACCGAGTCGGTGATGGAGGCGACCGACCTCCCCCGCGCGGTCGCGTCATCGTCGTACTCGGCCGTGCGCTTCTTGGGCGGGGCTGTTGCTCCCCCGATCGCGGCGGCGCTCGCGTACGCGTTCACGGCGTCCGTCCCGTTCGTCTTCGCCGCCGTCTCGGTGCTGATCTCGGCGGGGGTCATCCTCGTCGGCCGCCGCGCGCTCGCGCGCATCGACGGACGCGAGGCGGATGCCGCGGAGCAGGCCGTCGCCGTCCTGGTGGGCGACGCGGCCTGAGCCCGGCGACCCTGAACTCTGAGCCCTGCGCCCGGGCTTCCGCCGGCGCCGCGTCACGAGGTCTGAATCCGGCGGGGTCCCCCTCAGCCGGTGAGCGTCGATGCCGATGAACGGAACGAATCTGTAGGGCCGCGTCGGCAATCACTGGCGACCGTTCTGTCCGTGCCTCTACCATCTCGACATGAGCACGCCACCCCCTGAAGGGTGGTACCCGGACGGCGCGGGCTGGACCCGCTGGTGGGACGGCGCCCGGTGGACCGAGCAGACGCGCGAACAGGTCGGCGTCGACACTATCGGGGTGTGGTCACTGATCGTGGGCTTCGTCGCTCCCGTCGTCGCCTACGTTTCGATATACCAGGGTGGCCTGCCGGCACTCGTACCCGCGTTGGGTGGCATCGCACTGGGGCTGCTCGCGAGACGGCGCGCGAAGATCGCGCGCGTGCACGGTCGAATCGCGATCGCAGGAATCGTGCTCGGGGTCGCGTGGGTCGTGTTGATTCTGCGAGCCGCCCTGGCGAGCACGGTCGGGCTGTAGCCCGAAACGCCTCAGCAAGCTCGTGTCCATGACAGCCGACGCGACCCTGCGCGGGGCCGCCGAGTGCGTGACCCGAGCCACTCGGGTATCCGAGTCGACGGCGAGCTGTCGCTGCTGCTGGGCGGTTGAAACAAAGCAGCCCCTCGACCGTACGGTCGAGGGGCTGCTTCGGTTGTGCACCCCCTGGGACTCGAACCCAGAACCCACTGATTAAGAGTCAGTTGCTCTGCCGATTGAGCTAGAGGTGCGTTCCGCGGATGCCCCGACATGCGGGGCGAACCGAGGATCAACGTTACCATCCCGATGCGCTTCCTCGCGAATCGAGGCCGCAGTCCGCGTATCCTTGAGGCGTGACCTCCCCCGCCACAGCGCCCGCATGGAGCGCGCCCTTCGACGGTGACCTGTCCGACGATCTCGCCCTGGCCCTGCGCCTCGCCGACGCCGCCGACGCTGTTGCGATGTCCCGCTTCGACGCCGCCGATCTCGACGTGCAGGTGAAGGCGGATGCCTCGCCGGTCACCGAGGCCGATCTCGCGACAGAGCAGGCGATCCGTGGCATCCTTGCGCAGGAGCGCCCTCAGGACGGTGTCTTCGGCGAGGAGTTCGGCGCCTCGGGAACGAGCGCGCGCCAGTGGATCATCGATCCGATCGATGGCACGGCGAACTACCTCAAGGGCATCCCGATGTGGACGACCCTCATCGCCCTCACCATCGACGGCGTGCCGCGTGTCGGCGTCGCGAGCCAGCCCGCGATCGGTCGCCGCTGGTGGGCTGCGAGCGGTGCGGGCGCCTGGACGAACGTCCCGGGTGGCGAGCCGCGCCGCATCCGGGTGTCGAGCATCTCCGAGGTCGCCGAGTCGAGCGTGAGCTTCCAGTCCATCGCGCAGTGGGACGAGGTCGGGCGCGCTGAGGACCTCATCCGTCTGAGCCGTGCCGTCTGGCGCGACCGCGGCTACGGCGATGCGTGGCCGTACATGCTGCTCGCCGAGGGGCGCCTCGAGTTCGTCGCCGAGTTCGGGGTCAAGGAGTACGACGTCGCGGCAGTCGTCCCGATCATCCACGAGGCCGGCGGGCGGTTCACCGACATCGACGGCACCGACAGCATCGGCTCGCTTTCCTCGCTCGCAACCAACGGGCGCCTCCACGACGCCTACCTCTCCCTGCTGAACGACCACGACGAAACGGCACAATGACCTCGGCGCTCCCCCGCACTCTCTCCGTCCTCGCCGCGCTCGGCCTCAGCGCCGCACTCTTCGCCGGGTGCAGCGGCGGAGCGTCGCCGGCACCCACCGGGAGCGCGGACGGCGGCGGAACCCCCACCCCCGCCCCCACCGACGTGCAGCCGAAACCGTCCGCCGATCCCACGGCGACCATCGGTAGCGCAACCTGCGACAGCATCGTCGTCCCGGACATCCACAGCCAGCTCACCTCTCAGGGCTGGAGCTTCAAGCAGACCGACTTCACGGCCGGTGGGGTCACCCTGCCCGGCGGCATCCAGTGCACCTGGGCGGACTACAACGTCGCAGCCGGCGGGAACCTCATGCTCTTCGGCTGGGCGCCGATCACCGAGGCCCAGGCCCGCACGATGAAGGACGGGCTGATCGCCGAAGGCTGGATCGCCGACCAGGCCAGCGGCAACTCCTTCATCACCGAAGACCCGATGCAGGCGCTGAGCGTCGACGACGACGGCTACGGCATGACCTACCAGTTCGGTGACGGCTGGGTGACGGTGGCCGACACGAAGCAGAACCTGCTTCTCATCCAGCGCCCACAGAGCTGAGCGCGCAATGACGAAGGCCGGACCCCCACGGGTCCGGCCTTCGTCATCCTGTCGCGTGACAGTGGCATCGTGGAGCTGGGGGGAATCGAACCCCCGTCCAACGCTGAGATACTGCGTCTTCTCCGGGCGCAGTCTGTAGAGACGTTCTGCTCGGCTCCGACCTTTGTCACAGACACCTAAGTCGACGAGCCCAGTCTCAGAAGAGT
>MEEK01000041.1 GCA_001724425.1 Microbacterium sp. SCN 70-27 | reverse complement strand
ACGCGCTCGGGCAAGATCATGCGGCGCCTCCTCCGCGACGTCGCCGAAGGCCGCGAGGTCGGCGACACGACGACCCTCGCCGACACCGCCGTCATGAGCGTCATCTCAGCGCAGGTGAAGTAACCGCGCGCTCAGGCGAACGCGAAGACGACCTCGACCTCGACGGGGGAATCGAGCGGCAGGACCGGCACCCCGACCGCCGAACGGGCGTGCCGGCCTGCGTCGCCGAACACCTCACCGAGCAGTTCGCTCGCGCCGTTGACGACACCGGGCTGGCCGGTGAAGTCGGGCACGGATGCCACGAAGCCGGTGACCTTCACGACGCGCGTGAGCCGGTCGAGCCCGCCGACGGCATCCGCCGCCGCCGCGATCGCGTTCAGCGCGCACTGGCGCGCGAGGGCCTTCGCATCGGCGGCATCCACGTCAGCGCCGACCTTGCCGGTCGCCGGCAGCGCGCCTGCGATCATCGGCAGCTGACCCGACGTGTAGACGAGATCGCCGTGCACGGTCGCGGGGATGTACGCGGCCACGGGCGGGACGACGGGCGGCAGCTCGATACCGAGCTCGGCGAGTCGCGCCGAGACCACGGCGCTCATGCCTGGCCCTCGAACTGCTGGGCGGCGACTGCCGCGGCGCCGAGTCCGGCGTTGGCCGCGCCTGCGCCGACGGGGCGCTTGAAGTAGGCGACGAGCCCGCCCTCGGGTCCGGGGACCACCTGGACGAGTTCCCACCCCTGCTTGCCCCAGTTGTTGAGGATGGCAGCGGTGTTGTGGACGAGCAGCGGCGTGGTGAGGTATTCCCACGTGGTCATGGACTCTCCTGGGGCGAGGACGGCGATGGTGCGGCGGTGCGACCCGAGGCGCGCCCACCAAGGCTTCGCCCAGGGTTCTCCCTTACGATCAGCCTATGCCCCATCTGAAAAGGACGGCCGCCGGCGTGCTCGGAGGCTTCGCCGGAGTCGTCGGACTCAGCGTCGTCGCCGGTGTTCTCATCACCGCGACCGTGACCCCCGCCATCGCCCTCTCCGGCTATGCGGCGACGAGCGCTGTCGACTCGTTCAACAACATGCCGGGCGCACTCGACATCGACCCGCTCATGCTCCCGACCGAGATGTACCGCAAGGATTCCGCGGGCAACGACGTCATGTTCGCGCAGTTCTACGACCAGAACCGCATCCCGGTGACCTTCGACCAGGTCAACCCGATCATGTACGACGCGATCCTCTCCAGCGAGGACAAGAACTTCTACACCCACGGCGGCGTCGACCTCGTCGGCACGCTCGGCGCCCTCGTCGGCAACGCCTCGAGTGGATCGAATCGCGGTGGCTCGTCGATCACCCAGCAGTACGTGAAGAACGTGCGCCAGCAGAACTGCGAGCGCACGGCCGGCAACGACCTAGACAAGGTCAAGGCCTGCTACGACACCACGACGGTCAGCACGGGCTCCGAGGGCTACCAGCGCAAGCTCCAGGAGATGCGCTACGCCATCCAGCTGGAGAAGAAGTACACGAAGGACGAGATCCTCCTCGGCTACCTCAACATCGCGCACTTCGGCGGCACCACGTACGGCATCGGCGCGGCCGCGCAGCACTATTTCAGCGTCGACGCCGCGAACCTCTCGATCGCGCAGGCAGCGACGATCGCCGGCATGGTGCAGGCGCCGAACACCTACCGCATCGACAAGCCCGACGGCTCCGTGCAGCTGAAGTCCGGCGAGATGGTCAACAGTGCGGCGGACGGCTACAAGCTGACCCTCGACCGTCGGCATTATGTGCTGGGGCGCATGCTCGATGACGGCAAGATCACCCAGGCCGAGTACGACGAGGCCGATGCCTCCCCGATCACGCCGGCCGTCACCGAGCGCAAGCAGGGCTGCCAGGAGGCCGTGGGCGCGGAGTTCTTCTGCGAGAACGTGCGCTCCGTCCTGCTCGCCGACCCGGCGTTCGGCAAGGACGACGACACGCGCGCGTCGAACCTCCGCCGCGGCGGCATGAAGATCTACACGACCCTCGACCCCGACCTGCAGCAGGCCGCGCTGAATGCGATCTCGATCGTCCCCGCGACGGTGAGCTACATGGACCTCGGCTCGTCGGGCGTGCAAGTCGAGGTCGGCACCGGCCGCGTCCTGTCCATGGTGCAGAACCGGCCGTACAGCGCGACAGGCGACGTGCCGGGCACGACCCCGGTCAACTACAACGTCCGCGAGAAGAACGGCGGCAGCATCGGGCATCCCGCCGGATCGACGTACAAGGTGTTCAGCCTGCTGAACTGGCTGCAGCAGGGCAAGTCCGTCAACCAGGTCATCAACGGGCGTGTCGGCGTCAAGAACGTGCAGACGTGCGACGGCGCGACGCAAAAGGTCTTCGCCGACAACAGCGGAAAGCCGAACCACATCGGTAACTTCGAGAACAACTCGGGGTACAGCGGCACCATCTACAACTTCACCCGCGACTCGCTGAACTCGGGCTTCCTCGCGATGGCGGAGCAGATCCCGGTCTGCTCGACGAACGAGGTCGCCGGGCAGATGGGCGTCACGTGGGGCGATGGAACGCCGCTGACCCAGGTGCCGTCATGGTCGACCTCCCCCGCGAATGCGCCGTACAACGTGCTCGGCTCCTCGGCCGTCGCGCCGGTCGACATGGCCGCGGCCTATGCCGCTGTCGCCGGCAACGGCATGCTCTGCGCTCCGCGCGCGATCGACAAGGCACTGGATGCCGACGGCAACGACATCACTCCGCCCCCGTCGTGCGAGCAGAAGCTGTCTCCTGACGTCGCCGCGACCGCCGCGTACACCCTTGTCGGCGTCATGAGCGGCACGGGTGTCGGCGCGCGCATCGGCGACGGTGTGCCCGTGTTCGGAAAGACCGGTATCCACCAGTACGAGCAGACCTGGATGGATGGCGCGTCGACGAAGGTCGCGACCGTCGTGTGGGTCGGCAACGCCAACGCGGTCAACGGTGTGAACGCGAAGCTCAACGACCACCGCGAGAACGGCTGGCAGCTCTCCCGCATCCGCAACGCCATCTGGCCGAAGATGCAGGGCGCCGCGAATGCCAAGTTCGGCGGAGACAACTTCCCCCCGCCCAGCAAGGACCTCACGAAGCAGATCCTCACGGACCTTCCGAGCGTCATCGGGATGTCGATCGATCAGGCCACCACGACCCTCCAGGGCGCGGGCTTCGGCGTGACGGTCGGCGATCCGGTCGACGGCGTCGAGTCCGCCGGCACGGTCATCCAGCAGGACCCCGGCGCCGGCAAGGTCGCGGGCGGCACCACCGTCACGATCCGCCCGAGCAACGGTCAGGGCATCACCCTGCCGGCGGTGAGCGGCGACCCCGACGCGGCCGTGCAGCAGTTGCGGCAGGCGGGCTTCGGTCAGGTCGACAAGCAGTGCACGGCGAGCGATACCGGCCCCGACCGCGGCGGCGTGACCGGAACCAACCCGCCCGCCGGAACGGTCGTGAACGCCAACACCCCGATCACGGTGCAGTACCAGGCGAAGAACTGCGGACGCCCGTGACGCGGGCGGCATCGACCGCCCTCACCGCTGTGACGGCGGCGGGGGCGGTCGCCGTCTCGGCGGCCGTCTGGGGCACGTGCATCGAGCGGTATCTGTTCACCGTGCGCCGTCACGACCTCGCGATCCTCCCGCCCGGCTCCCCGACCCTCACGGTGCTGCATCTCTCCGATGCGCACATGGCGCCGTGGCAGCATCGCAAGCAGCGGTGGATCGCGCAGCTCGCCGAACAGGCCCAGCCCGACCTCGTGATCAACACGGGTGACAACCTCGGGCACGAAGACGGACTCGCCGGCATCCGCGCCGCCTTCGCGCCCCTGCGCGGCGTCCCGGGCTTGTTCGTCCACGGCTCCAACGACGTCGTCGGCCCCTCGGCGCGGAACCCCCTGCGCTACTTCCAGGGCCCGTCGACGCGCCCGCATCGGGGCGTCGACCTCGACACCGCGGCGATGGACGCCTATTTCGCGGACGACCTCGGCTGGAGCGATCTCGACAACCGCGCGGCCGCAATCTCCGTGGCGGGCCTCGCGATCGACGCGTTCGGCGTGGACGATGCGCATCGCGACTGGGACGACCTCGACGTCCTGCCCGAGGCGATCTCCGCTCTCCGGCGGCCGCCGCTGTTCCGCCGGTCGACGCCCGCCGCGCTCACCCTCGGCGTGACCCACGCGCCGTACCGCCGCGTGCTCGATCGTTTCACCGACCTCGGTGCGGACATGATCTTCGCGGGCCACACCCACGGCGGTCAGGTGCGGATCCCGTTCTCCCCCTCTGCGCTCGTCGCGAACTGCGACATCCCCCGCGACCAGGCACGCGGGCTCAGCACGTGGTCCCACGACGGGCGCTCCGTGCCGCTGAACGTCTCCGCCGGGCTCGGGCACTCGATCTACGCCCCCGTGCGATTCGCGTGCCTGCCGGAGGCATCCGTCCTCACCCTGCGTGCCGCGGCGTGAACACGACCACGCGCCGATTCGGCAGGATGCCTCTGACGCTGTAGACTCGGAGGGTTGCCACGGGGTGTGGCGCAGCTTGGTAGCGCGCTTCGTTCGGGACGAAGAGGCCGCAGGTTCAAATCCTGTCACCCCGACCGCAGAAGGGCTCCACCGGAATCACCGGCGGAGCCCTTCGTCGCAGATCCCCTGGAAACGGAGCAGCCCTCATGTCCACCCCTCGCCTGGTCGCTTTCGATCTCGATGACACGCTCGCACCCTCCAAGAGCGCGATCGACCCGATCATCGCCGACCTGCTCGTCGCCCTCGCCGAGCGCGTCGAGGTGGCGATCATCTCGGGCGGCCAGCTCGCCCAGTTCACGTCGCAAGTGGTCGACCGGCTGCCCGAGGCATCCGCGGCGGTCGCATCGCATTTCCACCTCATGCCGACGTGCGGCACGCAGTACTACCGCCTGACGCCCGACGGCGTCGAGACCGTGTACGCCCGGTCGCTGACCGACGACCAGAAGACCCGCGCGCTCACGGCTGTCGAAGAGGAGGCGCGTCGGCTCGGGCTCTGGGAGAGCGAGACGTGGGGAGACATCCTCGAAGACCGCGGCTCGCAGATCACGTTCTCCGCGCTCGGCCAGTCGGCGCCCGTCGACGCGAAGAGTGCGTGGGATCCGACCGGCGCGAAGAAGAACGCGCTGCGGGATGCCGTCGCCGCCCGCGTCCCCGATCTCGAGGTCCGCTCGGGCGGTTCCACCTCGGTCGACATCACCGAGCGCGGCATCGACAAGGCGTACGGCATGACGCGACTCGCCGAGCAGACCGGCATCCCGCTCGACGACATGCTCTTCGTCGGCGACCGCCTGGACGAGCACGGCAACGACTACCCCGTGCTCGCCCTCGGCGTCGCGTGTCAGGCCGTCGAGGGATGGCCCGACACGGCGGCGTTCCTCGCCGAGCTCATCCCGACGCTTCCCGGGCGCTGACTCAGGCCTTCGCCCGCGCCGCCGCGCGTCGTGCAGGAGCGGGGGCCGCTCCCCCAACGCCCGGAACCGGGGTCAGGCGCTGCAGCTGCGTGACGTGACGCGGCTCCAGTTCGGCGATCGTCGAGACGCCGAGGAGCTTCATGGTCCGCTCGATCTCGTCGCGCAGGATCGCGATCGTCCGGTCGACGCCGCGGCGCCCGCCGGCCATGAGGCCGTACAGATACGCGCGACCGATCAGCGTGAACTTCGCGCCGAGCGCCATCGCGGCGACGATGTCGGCACCGTTCATGATGCCGGTGTCGACCATGATCGTGGCATCCTTGCCGACCTCGCGGACGACCTCGGGGAGCAGCCGGAACGGCACGGGCGCGCGGTCGAGCTGACGCCCGCCGTGGTTGGAGAGGACGATCCCGTCGACGCCGAGGTCGATGAGGCGCTTCGAATCGGCGACGTTCTGTACGCCCTTGATGACGATCTTGCCGGGCCACATCGAGCGGATGACCTGCAGGTCGTCGTAGCTGATCGTCGGGTCCATGGCGGCGTTGAGGAGCTCCCCGACGGTGCCTCCGGTCGTCGACAGCGACGCGAACTCGAGCTTCGGGGTCGTCAGGAAGTCGATCCACCACCACGGCCGCGGGATCGCATTGACGATCGTGCCGACCGTGAGCTGCGGCGGGATCGAGAAGCCGTTGCGCTTGTCGCGCAGGCGAGCGCCGGCGACGGGAGTGTCGACCGTGAACATGAGGGTGTCGAACCCGGCATCCGCGGCACGCTTGACGAGTCCGTAGGAGATCTCGCGCTCGCGCATGACGTACAGCTGGAACCAGTTGCGCCCGTACGGGTTCGCGGCGCGCACGTTCTCGATCGACGTCGTGCCGAGCGTCGACAGCGTGAAGGGGATGCCTGCGGCCCCGGCCGCCCCGGCGCCGGCGATCTCGCCTTCGGTCTGCATGAGGCGGGTGAAGCCGGTCGGCGCGATGCCGAACGGGAGCGCGGAGGGACCGCCGAGGATCTCCACCGACGTGTCGACGTCCGCTGCGGGGCGGAGGATGTCGGGGTGGAACTCGATGTCCTCGAACGCCTGGCGCGCACGCCCGAGCGAGATCTCGCCCTCCGCTGCGCCGTCGGTGTAGTCGAAGGCGGCCTTCGGCGTGCGCCGCTTCGCGATGGTGCGGAGGTCCGCGATCGTGAGCGCACCGTCGAGGCGGCGCTTGACGCCGTCGAGCTCGGGCTTCTTGAACTGCATGAGTTCCAGCAGTTCGGGGATCTTCGGAAGCTGTCGTTGGACCATGAGCGGCCTTTCAGTTGTCGGTGGGCACCGGGAGCCCGGCGTCGGCGTAGTACCCGGTGATGTGCGCGCGTACGAGCTCTCGCGCGCCCTCGGCATCCCCCGCGTCGATCGCGGCGAGGATGCCGGCGTGCTCATGGCGCAACCGCGCCCCCGTCGCGGCCCAGTCGGGCACGCGCCGCGCTCCGGCGCGGATGTAACTCTCGATCGTCTCCCGGAGCCCCGCCATCGTCGCCGAGACGACGAGGTTGCCGGATGCCTCGGTGAGGCGCACATGGAACTGCGTGTCGAGTGCGAGGAAGTCCTCCAGGCCGATGCCCTCGGCATCCATGGCGGCGAGGGTCGCGCGCGCGTCGTCGAGGTCGGCATCAGGGCGGGCCGCGAGGTGCGCGACCGCCCACTCTTCGAGCAGCAGACGCGTCTCGTACACGTCGGGGATCGGGAAGCCCTGGGCCGCGACCTGGAGCCGCAGAAGCTGCGCGAGACCGCCGTGAGGGGTCGCCGTGACGATCGCGCCCGCTGTCGGGCCGGAGCCCGTCGCCGTGCGGATGAGGCCCATGACCTCGAGCACCCGCAACGCTTCGCGCACGCTCGATCGCCCGACTCCGAGGGTCGCCGCGAGTTCGCGTTCGGGTGGCAGCCGGTCTCCCGGGCCGAGTGTCCCGGCGAGCAAATCGCCTTCGATCTTCTCCAGCACGACGCGCCACGCGCGTGCAGGCGTGTTCTCCGCCATAGTCTGCCCTTCGTTGTCAGACCACATTATCTCCGGTGGTCTTACCTTGCAACACGGCGCGAGATGTGGATCAGTTCAGTCGCCCGCCCGACTCGCGCAGGTAGCACTCCGCGCACATCGACTCGTAGGTGACCTTCTCGTGCGAGAGCTCGTCGATGGCGACCTGGTCGCCGTCGAAGACGAACCGACCACCCACGAGGCGCGCGTTGTAGAGCGCCTTGCGGCCGCAGCGACAGATGGTCTTCAGCTCCTCGAGGCTGTGGGCCAGCTCGAGCAGACGCGCCGACCCCGGGAAGGCACGGGTCTGGAAGTCGGTGCGGATGCCGTACGCGAGCACGGGGATACGCTCCTCCACCACGATCCGCAGAAGATCGTCCACCTGCGCGCGCGTGAGGAACTGCGCCTCATCGATGAGGATGCACGCGACGCCGCCCTCGAACCGTGCGGCCTGCTCCGCGACCAGCGCGCGCACGTCGTCCTGCGCTCCGATCAGGAAGTCGACCTCACGGTCGACCCCCAGGCGGCTGGAGATCCGGTCCGCGCCCTTGGTGTCGATCTCGGGCTTCGCGAGGAGCACGTGCTGCCCGCGCTCCTCGTAGTTGAACGCGGCCTGCAGGAGCGCGGTCGACTTGCCGGAGTTCATCGCGCCATAGCGGAAGTACAGTTTTGCCACCGCAGAAGTCTACGGCCGCCCTGCGCCTGCTCAGGGGTTGATGCTCAGGGGTTGATGCTCAGGGGTTGATGCTCAGGGCCTCGGCCGTGGCCTCGAGCGACTTCTCCGCCGCAGCGGGCTCGGCGTTGAGCTTCTCACCGTAGCTCGGGATGAGGCGCTTGAGCTCCGGTTCCCACTCGGCGATCCGATCGGGGAAGCAGGTCCCCAGGAGCCCGAGCATGATGGATGCCGCCGTCGACGCCCCCGGCGAGGCGCCGAGGAGGCCCGCGATCGACCCGTCGGCCGCCGTCACGACCTCCGTGCCGAGCTTCAGCTGGCCTCCGACCATGACCTGGGCGCGCTGGCCGGCGTTGAGGAGCTCCCAATCGGCATCCTTCGCCGTGGGCATGAACTCGCGCAGGCTCTCCACCTTGCGGCGGTGGTTCTTGGCGAGCTCCGAGATGAGGTACTTCACGAGGTCGAGGTTCGTGACGGCCACCTTCAGCATGCTGAAGAGGTTCGACGGCCGTACCTGGGCGATGATGTCCCACCAGTGGCCGTTCTTCAGGAACTTGGGGCTGAACGTCGCGAACGGGCCGAACAGCAGCGACGACTCACCGTCGACGACACGGGCATCCAGGTGCGGCACCGACATGGGCGGGGCGCCGACGGCCGCCTGAGAGTAGACCTTCGCCTTGTGGCGGGCGACGATCGCGGGGTCGGAGGTCTTCAGCCACTGCCCGCCGATCGGGAAGACGCCGTAGCCCTTGATCTCGGGGATGCCCGAGGACTGCAACAGCTTGATGGCCCACCCGCCCGCGCCGACGAACACGAAGCGTGCGTCGATCGTCCCGGGGGTGCGGCCGAGAGAGCGGCGGTACGAGACGCGCCACGTGCCGTCCGGGCGCTTCTTGAGCTTCCGCGCCTCGATGTTGGTGCGCACCTCGACGCCTTCGGATGCGAGGTGGGAGAAGAGCTGTCGGGTGAGCGCCCCGAAATCGACGTCCGTGCCCGCGGTGACGCGCGTGGCCGCGAACGGGAGGTCCGCCTTGAGCCGCCCGTCCATCAGCAGCGGTGCCCACTGGTTGATGACGCGGGAATCCTCCGAGTACTCGATCGTCGAGAACAGGGGCTGCTGACGCAGGGTCTCGTAGCGCGCCTTGAGGTAGGCGACGTCCTTCTCGCCGCGCACGAACGTCATGTGGGGCGTCGGGTTGATGAACGTCGACGGGGCATCCAGCACACCGTCCTCGACGAGCGCGGACCACAGTTCGCGGCTCTCCTGGAACTGCTCGTTGATGCCGACCGCCTTCGCGGGGTCGGCGGCGTTCGGCATGTAGTTGAGCTCGCACAGCGCCGAGTGTCCCGTGCCGGCGTTGTTCCACGCGTTGGACGACTCCTCGGCGAGCTCGCTCAGCCGCTCGAGCACGACGATCTTCCAGTCGGGCTGCAGCTTCTTCAGCAGGGTTCCGAGGGTGGCACTCATGATGCCACCACCGATCAGGACGACGTCGACGGGCTCACTCACAGTGGTCCAGTCTAGGCCGCGATTCCGGGAGTTTTCGCCGTCTGCGGCATCCGGAGCCCGTCAAGGATCCCGGTTCTTGCGCTTTCGGCAAACGCCGCGACGCGCGGGTCAGGCGGTGGTGGCACCCAGGCGTGCCGCGACGATCTCGGCGATCTGCACCGCATTGAGTGCGGCGCCCTTGCGGAGGTTGTCGTTGCTGACGAAGAGCACGAGGCCCTTGCCCGCAGGCGCGGACTGGTCGGCGCGGATGCGTCCGACGAAGCTCGGGTCGGCGCCCGCCGCCTGCAGCGGCGTCGGCACCTCTTCGAGGACGACGCCGGGCGCGGATGCCAGGATCTCGCGCGCCTGCTCGGGGGTGATGTCCCGGGCGAACTCGGCGTGGATCGACAGCGAGTGGCCCGTGAAGACGGGAACGCGCACGCACGTGCCCGCGACGAGAAGGTCCGGGAGTTCGAGGATCTTCCGCGACTCGTTGCGGAGCTTCTTCTCCTCGTCGGTCTCGTTCAGCCCGTCGTCGACGAGGTTGCCGGCGAAGGGGATGACGTCGAAGGCGATCGGGGCGATGTACTTCTCCGGCTGGGGGAAGTCGACCGCCGAGCCGTCGTGCACGAGGTCGATGGTGTTCCCCTGCGCGAGGACGCCCTCGACCTGGCCGAGGAGCTCCTGGGCGCCGGCGAGGCCCGACCCGGACACGGCCTGGTAGGTGCTGACGATGAGGCGCTCGAGCCCGGCGGCCTCGTGCAGGGGCTTCAGCACCGGCATCGCGGCCATCGTCGTGCAGTTCGGGTTCGCGATGATGCCCTTCGGCGGGTTCGCGGTCGCGTGCGGGTTGACCTCGCTGACGACGAGCGGAACGTCGGGGTCCATGCGCCAGGCGCTGGAGTTGTCGATGACGACGGCGCCCGCCTCGGCGAAGCGCGGGGCATGGGCGCGCGAGCCGGTGGCGCCGGCGGAGAAGAGGGCGATATCGATGCCCGAAGGGTCGGCTGTCGCGACGTCCTCGATGATGACCGTCTCGCCGCCGAATTCGACCGCCGTGCCCGCCGAGCGGGCCGTGGCGAACAGACGCAGCTCACTGATCGGGAACGCGCGCTCCGCGAGAATCTCGCGCATGACGGTCCCGACCTGTCCGGTCGCGCCGACAACGGCGACGGAGAGTCCTGAATCGGAGATGCGGGTCATAGCGGATCCTTGCGTGGGGGTCGGGATGTGGGCGATTCTACCGGGCCTCGTATGCCCCGAGACGCCTCACCCGGACAGGAGATGTCACCCGGACAGGAGATGTCACCGAGGCAGGAGCGAATCGCGCCCAGGCATCCTGCCTCGGTGAGATCTCCTGCGTCGGTGACGCGGGTGTGGATACCCCGGGCGGGCGTCACGGAGTGGGCGGATGCCGCGGCGCGGGTCCGTCGGGGAGGCGGATACCTGGGGGTTGCGCGTCACGGAGACAGGAGAACTCACCGAGACAGGCCGAAATCAGGCCAAAGCGTCCTGCCTTGGTGAGATCTCCTGTGTCGGTGATGTGGGTGGATGCCTCCGGTGCGGGCACGCCCGACGGGCTGGATGCCGCGGGCGCGAGCAGTCGGCCGGGATGCGCATGCCTCGGGCGCGGGCCCGCCTGCCGGGCGGATGCCCTGAGCGGACCACCGGGGCGCCTCACCAAGACAGGAGAACTCACCGAGACAGGTGGAAATCAGGCCAAAGCGTCCTGCGTTGGTGAGATCTCCTGTGCCGGTGACGCGGGGGATGCGTCAGCGGCCGGTGCCCGCGTGGACGATGGCGTCGACCTCGCCGTCGAGGCCGTAGGCGGTGTGGACCACCCGCGCCGCCTGGGCGAGATCGTCGCCGCGCACCACGACCGAGATGCGGATCTCGGAGGTGGAGATCATCTCGATGTTGACGCCCGAGGTCGCGAGCGCCTCGAACAGCGTCGCCGAGACACCCGAGTGCGTGCGCATGCCCGCGCCGACCACCGAGAGCTTGCCGATCTGGTCGTCGTGCACGAGGCTCTCGAACCCGATGTGCGCCTGCTCGGCGGCGAGGGCGCGCAGGGCCGTCGCGGCATCCGACTTCGGCAACGTGAACGAGATGTCGGTGCGACCGGTCGCCGCCGCCGACACGTTCTGGACGATCATGTCGACGTTGGCGCCGCTCTTCGCGACGACCGTGAAGATCTCGGCCGCCTTGCCGGGGACGTCCGGCACGCCGATGACGGTGATCTTCGCCTGCCCGAGGTCGGTGGCGACGCCGGCGACGATGGGCTCTTCCATGGCGGACTCCTCCAGTGTGGCCGCGATCGCGGCCGGGACGGTCATTCCCGCGCCGAGGACGAAGGTGCCCTGGCCGGAGCTGAAAGTGGAACGGGCGTTGATCATCACGCCGTGGCGGCGCGCGTACTCGACCGCGCGGATGTACAGGACCTTCGCGCCGTTGGCGGCGAGTTCGAGCATCTCCTCCGACGTGATGACATCGAGCTTCCGTGCCTTCGGGACGACGCGCGGGTCAGCGGTGAAGATGCCGTCGACGTCGCTGTAGATCTCGCAGACGTCCGCGTCGAGGGCCGCCGCGAGGGCGACCGCCGTCGTGTCTGATCCGCCGCGGCCGAGCGTCGTGATGTCGCGCGTGTCGCGGTTGAAGCCCTGGAAGCCGGCGACGATGACGATCGCACCCTCGTCGAGCGCCTCGCGCAGGCGCACCGGCGTGACGTCGACGATGCGGGCCGCGCCGTGTGTGGCATCCGTGATCATTCCGGCCTGACTGCCGGTGAACGACCGCGCCTCGAACCCCATCGAGTGGATCGCCATCGCGAGGAGCGCCATCGAGATGCGCTCACCCGAGCTCAGCAGCATGTCGAGCTCGCGCGGCGCGGAGATGGGGGCGACCTGGTGCGCGAGATCCAGGAGCTCGTCGGTCGTGTCCCCCATCGCGCTCACCGCGACGACGACATCGTGGCCCGCGCGGCGGGTGTCGACGATGCGCTTCGCGACCCGCTTGATGCTCTCGGCGTCGGCGACGGACGACCCGCCGTACTTCTGGACGATCAGCGCCACGTGTGGAACTCCCCGGGGACTCTCGGATGCGGGCGGATGCCGATCCTCCCCCATTTTACGGATGGCCTGGATGCCGCGCGCGCCATATGACACGCAAGCGGGCTCACCGGGTGGCCGCCGCCGCGCAGGCGCGTCCGTCGCACTCGACTCCCACCCCCCGCCCCCGCGCCCGCGCCCGCGCCCGCGCCCGCGCCCGCGCCCGCGCCCGCAACGATCGCGCTCCGGGGTGGTCCTCCTGCCGGCACGCCGGTAGCCTCCGAGCATGGACGCCCTGGAGAGCTGGCACGAGTTCCACGTCGCGATGCTCGGTGCCGCGGCCGCTCTCGCCGGCCTCGTGATCGTTGCGGCGAGCGTGAACATCGGTGACATCGTGAAGGCACCGTCGCTGACGGCGCGCGTCGCGTCGGGCATCAGCGGCCTCGTGCTCGCGATCGTCGTCTCGGCGGTCGGCCTGATCCCGGAGATCAGCGCGACGGCCTACGGGGTCACGGTGCTCGTCGTCGGCGTCGCGTCATCGGTGTTCCCCGCCGCGGCGGCGCGACGCGTCTTCGAGAACTCCGACCCGGCGAACCGGGCACGCCCGCTGAAGGCGGCCGTCGGCTTCGTGGCACCCATCGCCTATGTGGTCGGTGCGACGCTCCTGCTCCTCGGACTGCCCTACGGTCTCGTGCTGTTCGCCGCCGGATCGATCCTCGCGATCGTGGCGGCGCTCCTCATCTCGTGGGTGGTTCTCGTGGAGGTTCTTCGCTGACGAGACCGGCCGGGTCCGGGATCGTGGCATCCACCGACCGTCGGAGGCGCCCGCCCGTCGCGGCGAGCCAGCAGCCGGCGATGACGACGGGGAACCCGAGGAGAAGACCCGGGGAGAGGGGCTCGCCGAGGACCAGCACGCCGAGCCCGATCGCGACGATCGGGTTGACGTACGTGAACAGCGGTGCGCGGACGGGGCCGACTTCGCCGATCAGGGCGAAGAACCCGAGGAATGCGACCGCCGTGCACAGGATGCCGAGCGCCACGAGCGACACCGTGCTGCGGACCGTGGGGACGTCGTGCTGCGTGAGGAATGCGAGCGGGAGGTAGGCGATGCCGACGGCGAGCAGCGCGAGCGTGATCGTCCCGAGCGAGGGAACCTGCGCGAGCTTCGTCGCGATGATGAACGGTGCCACCGCGTACAGCAGGGCGACGAGCAGCACCTCGCCGATCGCGCCGAGCGCTCCGGCGGGGTCGGCGACCTGAAGGCCGGGGCCCGCGACGATGATCGCCACCCCGATGAAGCCGATCGCAAGGCCCGACGCACGAGCCGGGGCGAGCATCGTTCGGTCTCCGCGCACGAGTGCGATGCCCGCGGCGAACAGGGGCACGGTCGCGACGAGGAGCCCCGTGAGCCCGGACGAGAGGGTCTGCTCGGCGTGCCCGAGGAGGAAGAACGGCCCCGCCATCTCGATCGCCCCGAATGCCAGCACCCACGGCCACAGCCGCAGTGCGGGGCGCAGCGCCCCGCGTCGGATGGCGAGGGGCAGGAGGACCAGCGCTCCGAGGAGCGTCCTGCCCGCGACGATCGCGGCCGGCGAGTACGAATCGACGGCCTCTTTGATGAAGAGGTACGGGATGCCCCACAGCACCGCCATCGCGCCGTACAGCAGCCACGCCCGACCCGAGACGGCCGCCCGCATCAGACGCTCCGGCGCCCCTCGAACGCCCGGCCGAGGGTGACCTCGTCGGCGTACTCGAGGTCGCCGCCGACCGGCAGACCGGAGGCGAGACGGGTCACGCGGATCTCGAGCGTGTGCAGAAGCCTGCTGAGGTAGGTCGCGGTCGCCTCGCCCTCGAGGTTCGGGTTCGTGGCGAGGATGACCTCCTGCACCGTCCCGTCGGCGAGGCGCTGCATGAGCTGGGTGACCCGCAGATCGTCGGGGCCGATGCCGGCGATCGGACTGATCGCTCCGCCCAGCACGTGGTAGAGGCCCCGGAACTCGCGGGTCCGCTCGATGGCCGAGACGTCCTTGGCATCCTCGACGACGCAGATGAGCGTCTGGTCGCGCCGCGGGTCGCGGCAGATCGCGCAGCGTTCCTGCTCGCTGACGTTGCCGCAGATCTCGCAGAAGCGCACGCGCTCGCGCAGCTCACCGAGCAGCTGCGACAGGCGCGAGACGTCGAACGTCGGCGTCTGCAGGATGTGGAACGCGATGCGCTGGGCCGACTTCGGTCCGATGCCGGGAAGCCGGCCGAACTCATCGATCAGGTCTTGGACGATGCCGTCGTACATGGCTCAGGAGAACCTCGTGGCTGATTGGTACGGCTCGTCTCGCACGTAGGTCGCACCGAGCACCTGCCGCACGACCGACTCTCCGACGCGTTCGATGCCGTTTCGGCCGGGGACTCGCGGCGCGCGGACGGCGGGGCGCTCGACCGCGACCGGGGCGCGCGCGGGGATCGGTGCGTCGTCATCGGGTGGCGGCGGGATCTCGTCCTCGTCGTCGGGCGGAGTGTCGGAGAACGGGATCACCGCACCGTCGTGCTCGAGCGTCATCGTGCGCACGGGTGACACGGCGGCATCCTCGGGCTCGTCGTCGACCGGCAACGACGGACCGGCCGGGTCGCTCGCCGGGATGGCCGCAACGGCCCATTCGGTGACGGGCGCTGCAGCGTGCGCGGAGGGAGCGGGGCCGCGGACGGGCCCGGCCGCGGATGCCGCGCGTGAGGTTCGCCCGGATGCCGGCGCCCCGGGCCCGCCGGGACGGCCATGACCTGCCGCGGGTCCGGTGGATCCGCCTGCTCCGGCGCCGCCCGTGGGTCCGGTGGGTCCGGCACCGCCGGAAGCTCTGGGTCCATCGCCGGGTCCATTGTCGGGTCCGGGGCCTCCAGTGCCGCTGTCGGGTCCGGCGCCACCGGCGTCGTGGCGCGCGACGTACTTCACGCGGACGCCGAGTTTGTCGAGGATCGCACCGCGGAGGTCCTCGCTCGGGCCCTTGCCCGCCGCGAGCTTCTTGAAGGCGGCGACGTCGGCCTGGCTCTGGAAGCTCAGGGTGAGCACGTCATCCGCGTACCCGACGGGAGTGGCGGCGCTCGCCAGCAGCCACGACGGGCGGTTCGATTCGAGCCGCTGGAGCACGGCGGGCCACGCGTCGCGCACGCGCTCGAGCGTGACGGGCCCGGTGGGGCGCGGGGGCGCGGCGTCGGCGGACGTCGCCGCGGGGGCTTCCGCGAGGGGCGGTTCGGCGGCAGCCGACTCCGTGAGAGGCGACGGCGTGGCAGCTGCGGCGGGCGACCCAGCGGGAGCCGACGCTGGCGCGGCATCCGTCTTCTCCGGCGCGCTCACCGCCGTGAGGCCCGAACCGGCCGGGGCGGTCGCCGCGGGCGCAGCAGATACCGTCACCGGCGCGGGCGCGGGCGTCCCGGCCGCAGGCGCGCTCGGCGCCGGGGCGGCAGCACCCGGCGCACCGGCGTCTGCGGCCGCGACCCCCGACCCCGCCGCGAGCACACGCGCGACGAGGAGTTCGAGCTGCAGGCGCGGCGACGTGGCGCCGGTCATGTCGTCGAGAGTCCCGGCGACGAGGTCGGCGATGCGGGACAGTCGGTCGGTGCCGAACGTCGCGGCCTGCCGCGCCATCCGGTCGAGCTCGTCGGCGGGGATGCCGCGCAGTACCGCGGGGGCCGCATCGCCCGTCGCGGCCACGATGATGAGGTCGCGAAGGCGCTCGAGGAGGTCGTCGACGAAGCGGCGCGGATCCTGACCGGTCTGGACGACGCGGTCGACCGCGGCGAACGCGGCGCCGGCGTCGTGCGCCCCGAAGGCGGAGACGACGTCGTCGAGAAGCTCGGCATGCGTGTAGCCGAGGAGGGCGACGGCCCGCTCGTAGCGGACGATGGTCTCGCCCGAACCCGTCGACGGGTCGGAACCCGCGATGAGCTGATCGAGCAGCGACAGCGTGTCGCGCGGCGACCCGCCACCGGCGCGCACGACGAGCGGCAGGACGCCCGCTTCGACCTGCACGCCTTCCTGCGCACACAGTTCCTCGACGTAGGCGAGCATTGCGGCGGGCGCGACGAGCCGGAAGGGGTAGTGGTGCGTGCGCGAGCGGATCGTGCCGATGACCTTCTCGGGCTCGGTCGTCGCGAAGATGAACTTGACGTGGTCGGGCGGCTCTTCGACGAGCTTCAGCAGCGCGTTGAAGCCCTGCGGCGTGACCATGTGCGCCTCGTCGAGGATGAAGATCTTGAACCGGTCGCGCGCAGGCGCGAAGATCGCGCGCTCGCGCAGATCGCGCGCGTCGTCGACACCGTTGTGGGATGCCGCGTCGATCTCGACCACGTCGAGCGACCCGCCGCCGCCGCGGCCGAGTTCGACGCAGCTGTCGCACGTTCCGCACGGCGTGTCGGTCGGCCCCTCGGCGCAGTTCAGGCAGCGGGCGAGGATGCGCGCCGACGTCGTCTTGCCGCAGCCGCGCGGCCCGCTGAACAGGTACGCGTGCCCGACGCGGTCGCCGCGCAGCGCGGTCATGAGCGGATCGGTGACCTGGCTCTGCCCGATCATCTCGCCGAAACTCTCGGGCCGGTAGCGGCGATACAGGGCGGTGGTCACCCGAACAGCCTACGGCGTGGCACCGACATCGCGGCGGGGACGCCGGGGAACAACCCGCGCCCGCCCGCGTTGACACAGGTATGCAGCCCGAGCCCGTCGACGTCGTCGTGATCGGCGCAGGCCAGGCAGGGCTCTCGGCCGCCTATCACCTGCGCCGCCGCGGCTTCTCACCCCTCCCCTCGACGGACGCGCCCGGCGGCACGTTCGTCGTGCTGGATGCCGACGCCGCACCGGGCGGCGCCTGGCAGCACCGCTGGGGTTCACTCGTGATGGGCACCGTCAACGGCATCCACGAACTGCCCGGGGCGCCGGTGCCGCCGGCCGACCCGGCATCCCCCGCGCGGGAGGTGCTCCCGGACTATTTCGCCGCGTACGAAGAGCGTTTCGATCTGCGCGTGCGCCGCCCCGTGCAGGTGCGCGCCGTGCGCCGCGCCGACGACGATCCGCGCGGGCGACTGCTCGTCGAGACGGATGCCGGCACGTGGGCGGCCCGCTACGTCATCAACGCGACCGGCACGTGGCGTCGCCCGTTCTGGCCGACGGTCCCCGGGGCGGACACGTTCCGCGGACGCCAGCTGCACGTGCACGACTACGTGGATGCCGCGGAGTTCGCCGGCGAGCGCGTGATCATCGTCGGCGCGGGCATCTCCGCCGTCCAGCTTCTCGAGGAGATCTCGCACGTCGCGGACACGTTCTGGGTCACGCGCCACGAGGTGACGTGGGATGCCACGGAGTTCGACACCGCCGCGCGCATCGCCGCGATCGCCGGCGTCGAAGAGCGGGTGCGGCGCGGTGAGCCGCCCGGGAGCGTCATCTCGGTGACCGGTCAGCACCGGACGCCGTGGTCGGAGGCGGCGCGGGAGCGCGGCGTGCTCGTGCGGCATCCGATGTTCACGGCCATCGAACCGGACGGCGTGCGGATGCCCGACGGCACGTTCGAGCGGGCGGATGCGATCCTCTGGGCGACGGGCTTCCGTGCCGACATCCGCCACCTCGCGCCGCTCCACCTGCGCACGGCGTCGGGCGGGGTGCGGGTCGAGAACGGCAGATCGACCGACGAGCCGCGGCTGTTCCTCATCGGCTACGGCCCGTCGCAGTCGACGGTCGGGGCCAACCGCGCCGGGCGCGACGCCGTGCGCGCGATCGTCGCCGAGGAGCGCGCAGCTCACCCCACGAGTGCGGCCGCCATGAGCGCGACCGAGCCCGCCATCGCCGCGTACTGAGCCCGTTCGAGGGCCCCACGCGAACGCAGGGCGAAAACGGCGGAGGCGACGACGTACCCGCCGCCGAGCACCATGGCCGCCGGCCCGAACGCGGGCGTGCCCGAGTGGTGATGGGCCGCGCCCGCCCCCGCCGCGGAGGCGCTCATCGCGAGCAGGAGCGCTGCCATGACCACCATTCCCGCGGCGGAATGCACCGCCATCGCGACGCCGGGCATCGCACCGTGAGCCATCGCCGCGCCACCGGCACCCCCGGCGCCGCCAGACGGACCGGAAGACCCGGTCGCGACGACGCGTGCGCGCCCCCGTGTGGCGGCGAGCGCCATCGCACCGGCGAGGAGCGACGCCACCCACCACACGGCGGGAACGAGCTGCGTCACGGCCGCCCCGCCGGCGGTCGGCTGCCAGGCAGCACAGACCGACCGCGGCGGGCGCGAGGGCGAGAAGATGCAGGGTCACGACTCAGCCGTGGTGGTGGCCATGGTGGTCGTGACCGGCGTGGTCGTGACCCGAGTGGTCGGGACCGGCGTGATCGTGACCCGAGTGATCGTGACCGGCCGGCCCGTACCCGCCCGAGACCGCCTTCGGCGCGCAGTGCGCCGCCGTCGACGGCGGGACGTTCAGCGTGGGGTTCCGCTCGAAGAAGTTGTACGGCTTGAGCGTGAACTTGGCGTAGTCCATCGGCATGACGGGCCAGTCCTCGTTCCGTGGGAAGTGCGTGAGCCCGAACGTGTGCCACAGCACGAGGTCCTCGCCCACGAGGGGCTCGTCACCGGCGATGAACTCCGGGATGCCCGCGCCTCCGGGGTGCTGGTTGACGAAATCCCCCGCCGCATAGCGCTCGGCCGGGTCGTACTTCGTGACGAAGAGGTTCTTCGTCGCGAACGTGGCCCGCGCTGCGATCGACGAATCGTCGTCGGCGAGCAGCACCGGCGTCTCGGTCGGGAACAGCACATACGACGTCGGCTGCCCCATCGCGGTGGTCTTCTCGGTCGACGCGATCTGCCAGACCCGGTTGCGTGCGCCGTCGGCGACACGGCCCGAGACGAGCTCCGACGTGATCGGCGTCACCTGCTTCGTGAAGGCGTTGCCCGCGGGGTTCTCGGCCGAGATCGGCACCCGGACGGCATCGATCTCGTTCACGACGTTCGCGATGCCGTCGACGGTCATGTCCAACCGCGCCGAGAACAGGTGCTGGTGATAGGGCGCTCCGAGCCCGGGCGCGACCTCGGAGGCGAACGGGTAGCCCTCCCCCGGGTACGCCGACGTGAAGAGGATGCCGGTGAGCTTCGCCTCGCACTCGATCGTGCCGTCGAGGTACAGGTACCAGAAGAACCCGTAGTCGTAGTTGCCGACCGTCGTGAAGAACGAGATCACGAGGCGACGCTGACGGCGCACCTCGGCGGAGCCGGTGAAGATGTCGGTGTGCTTCCAGAGGGATCCGAAGTCCTCTTCGTGCATGCACACGCCGTTGCGCACGGTGCGCGGTAGACCGAGCTCGTCGGCGAGGGTCACATCGAGGTAGGTGATGTCACCGACGCAGTCGCAGCCGAGCTCGAGCTCGTTCGTGTACCGGCCGAAGAGGTACTCGCCGGTGTCGAAGTAGTTCTGCCAGAACCGGTTCGGCGCGGGGTCGCCGTAGGGAACGACCATCTCGCTGATCGAGCCGCGGTACATCACGGGGCGCCCCTTGAAGGAGAGCTGACGCATGATGAGGCCCTCCCGGGTGTCGAACCCGATGCGCAGATCCCAGTCTCCCCAGACGACGTGCTCGTCCTCGACGGTGAAGCTCGACCCCTCCGGCTGCGTGATCTCGATCGGCTTCAGCCCCTCGAGCGGCGGACCCTGCACGGCGGGGTCGTCGAAGTTGCCGCTCGTCTGCGGGATGTCGAATCCCGGGGTGTCGACGATCTCGATGATGCGGCGGTCGGCGACGTCGATGTAGGCGGTGAGGCCGTCGACGGGGTGGGCCCACGGGTGGTCGCTCGGCGAGAACTGCTGGAACGCGAACGCACGGAGGATGCGGCGCCCGTCCTCCTGCGCGTACCCGTAGTGACCGGCCGACAGCGGCACGAGCACGACGTCCGAGGTCGCGAGGCCCCGCGCGGCGAGCGCGGCGATCCACGCCTCGTCGGCGTTCGCGATGTCGCCGACGGCCTCGAACTCGGCATCCAGCACCGGCAGCTGCCCCGCCGTGCCGTCGAGCACGGTCTCGCTCAGCACCTCGCCGGTGGCGAGCGAGACGCGCAGGTCGCTGGAGCGCGCCGAGAGCATGTCGAGCAGCTGCACCCGGGCGACGCGGGCGGGGGCGGGCGCACCCTGCTCCCAGGCGAGGATGTCGCCCTTCGCCGGCTCGTCGAGCCCGACGTAGGCGAAGCGGGTCTGCTCCGTCGTGGAGGGCAGTGAGAGCACGACGGCGCGGACCGCTTCGATCTCGGTCGCGGTGAGGGAAGCCAGCGGGTGGGCGGGAGCGGAGGCGGCCGTCGAGGTGGCGGCGAGGTCGGTGAGAGTCATGTGGTTCTCCTTGTCGGGGTCGAGGGTCACGCGGCGATCGCGTCGGTGAGCTTGGCGTAGGCGGCGGGGCGGCGCGCCCTGATCCAGGCCGCCTGGACGAACCCGACGACCGCCGCGACGACGATGAGCGAGAGCAGCAGGGTGCTCGTGAGCCCGAAGGCGGGGTTGCCCTCGGCATCCACGTCGCTCACGAGCATCGGGAAGTTGGCGGCGATGAGACCGGCCGCACCGAGGAGTCCGAGCAGGCCCAGGACCGGCGCGATCACGGTGTGCCAGAGGCGGCGGTCCCTCTTCGTGCGGGCGAAGTAGACGATGATCGCGACGGAGGTCACGGCCATGAGGAGCGCGATCGCGAGCGTCGCGATGCCCGAGAACCAGGTGAACACCTGCAGCAGCGGGTCGAGGCCGCAGACCGCGAACACGATCGTGAGGATGCCTGCGGTCGCCGTCTGCACGAGCGAGGAGGCGTGCGGCGACAGGTGCCGCGCGTGGACTCCTGCGAGCCGCTCGGGGAGGACGCCCGCGACGGCCATCGAGTGCTGGTAGCGGGTGAGCACGTTGTGGAACGACAGCACGCAGGCGAACATCGCGGTGAGCATCAGGATGTTGACGGCGACCTCACCGAACGTGCCGAGGTAGCGGGCCATCGTGCGGATCATCATCGAGCCCGGGTCTTCGGCGGCGGCGTCGACGACGCCATCCGGTCCCCACGCCATGACGAGCGCCCAGGATGCCAGGGTGTAGAAGACCCCGACGCCGATGACGGCGGCATACGTCGCCTTCGGGATGGTCTTGTCGGGGTCGCGCGCCTCGTCGCGGAAGACCGCGGTCGCCTCGAACCCGATGTACGCGGCCATCGCGAACATGAGCCCCACGCCGGGCGATCCGGACAGGACGTTGGCGGGCTCGAACGGGGCGGCCGACAGTCCCTGGGCGCCGCCCGTCACGATCACCGCCACGATGAGCGCCACGACGATGCCCACCTCGGCGATGAGCAGCATCCCGAGCACCTTGCTCGACACGTCGATGTGCCGATAGCCGAGGATGCCGACAGCCGCGATGACGAGCATCGACATCGCCCACCAGGCGATCGTCGGGCCTCCGATCGCGGCGACGGTGTAGGAGAGCAGATAGCCGATGTAGCCGTACACCGCGATCTGCACGGTCGTGTAGGTCAGCATGGCGACCCACGCGGCCGCGAGGCCCGCGGAGCGGCCCAGGCCGTAGCCGACGTACGTGAAGAAGGCGCCGGGCTTGGCCACGTGCTTGGCCATCGCGGACAGTCCCACCGAGAACAGCACCAGGATGACGGCGCTCGTGGCGAACAGCGTCGGGAAGCCCACGCCGTTGCCGAGGAGGAACCCGAGCGGCGCGGCCCCTCCCACCACGGTGAGGGGCGAGGCGGCTGCGACGACCATGAAGACGATCGCGGTGACGCCGAGGGATCCGGACAGTTTCGGCGCGGGCGTCTGGACGCCGGCCGGTTCGAGTTTGGTCATGAGAGCCTCCTGAAGGCGAGGAGCGGGTTGTGCACAGCCTCTCGCCGCCGGGTTGCTCCGCCGTCTCACCGCGATGAAACCTGGCGCACCCCTAACGGGACACCGCGCCCGGGCCGTCTCATTCGGGTGAAACGACCACGAAACACGGGCGTTGCGCCGGAGCAACGCCCGCCCGATAGCGTCTGCGCGCGGGGGAAACCCGGGAGGAGGCCAGCGAATGACGGCTCTCGAACGTGCGATCCGCCGTCCTCCGCTCGTGCGCGGGTTCCGCGCCACGTCGCCGCTGGACGGACTCGACCGCCGCAGCGTCGGGTTCTTCGACGTCTTCGCGCAGTCCGTCTCCGCAGTCGCGCCGGCCGCCGCCGCGACGACCGTGACTCTCCTCGTCGCGGGGCTCTCCCCGACGGCGACCGTGACGTCGCTGCTCCTGGGTGGCGTGCTGATCATCCTGGTGGCGCGCACGATCTCCCAGTTCGCGCGGAGGTTCGCCGCCGCCGGCGCCGTCTACACCTACACGGCTCGGGGCCTCGGGGTGCGGGCCGGGCTTGCGGCAGGGGCATCCGCGATCATCGGGTACGGCGCGATCGCGATGTTCGCGCTCCTCGGGGGCGCCTTCTATTCGACGCTCGTGCTTCGTTCGGTGTGGCCGTCACTACCCGATACCCCCCTGGTCGCCGCCGGCGTCCTCAGTGCGGAGGCGGCTCTCCTCGTGCTCGTGCTCGTGCGCGGCATCCGTCTGTCCTCCCGCGTGGCCCTCATCGTCGAGGCGGCGTCGGTCACCCTCATCGTCGGCCTTCTCATCGCCCTGCTCACCCGGATCGGGCCGATCGACCCCGCCGTGCTGCTGCCGTCCGCCGACGACTCGCCGCTCACGGTCGCGGCGGGGGCCCTCGTCGCCCTCACCGCCTACGTCGGATTCGAGTCCGCGGCGACCCTCGGCGTCGAGGCACGGATGCCGCTGCGGACGGTCCCGCGCGCGATCGGCTGGACCGCCGTCGTGTCCGCAGCGCTCTACGTGCTGGCGGCGGTCGCCCAGGTGAGCGGATTCGCCGCGATCGGCGGCGACTTCGCGGCGAGCACGTCGCCCGTCAACGACCTCGCCGATGCCTTCGGGCTCGGCGGCTGGGGTGTCGTCGCCGACCTCGGGATCGCGGCTTCGTTCCTCGCGTGCGCGATCGGGTCGACGACGGCGCTCAGCCGAGTGCTGTTCACGATGGCCCGCGACGGAGCCCTGCCCGCAGGCCTCGGGCGCACGCACCGCCGCTTCGGGACGCCGATCGGCGCCATCGCGTGCGCCGTGCCGGTCGTCATCGCTGCGCCGCTCGGGCTCCTGCTGTCGGGCATCGCGCTGCCGACGGCGATGCACCTCACGCTCGTCGTCGGCGGTTTCGGGTACATCGTGTCGTATGCGCTCGTCTGCGTCGCCGCGCCGGTGTTCCTGCGCCGGATCGGCGAGCTCACCGGGCGCGTCGCCGTCGTCGCGATCGCGTGTGCCGTCGCGCTCGTGGGCACGATCGTCGCCTTCGCGATCATCGATGTCGGCTCGGGCAGCATCGCCGTCTGGGTCGCGGCCGCACTCGCGCTGACGGCGGCCGCGGCGATCGCCTGGCGTCTGCGCCGCGCACCGCTGTCCGCGCTCGGCGCGTATGACGAACCGGTCGCGGGTGCGGTCCTCGGCGGCGCGGCCGAACACCCCGTGGATCTCGCTCCTGGGGGCACGACCCCGGGAGAGGCGGAGGCCTCTCGGGACGGCGCGGGATGACTGACGACCTGCGCGCCGCGCCGGCGGTGACGGCGCGGCAGCCGCGCGCGATCCACAGCGCCCTCACCGTGCTCGAGGCGGTCGCCGAGCTGGGGCCGGGGGTGACGGCACGCGAGCTTTCGGTGCATCTCGGGCTGCCGCGCGCGACCGCCTACCGCCTGCTCAATCTGCTCGTCGCCGACGAATACCTCGTGCGCACGACCGACCTGTCGGGCTTCGCACTGGGCGCGAAGGTCGCACAGCTGGCCGAGGCGGTCTCCCCCGTGCGCCTGCCGACCGCCGCCCGCCTCCTCGTCGCGGAAGCGCGGACCTCCTTGCGTGCGGGTGTGCACATCGTCGGGTTCGAGGGCGCGCGCCTCGTGATCGTCGACGAGGACCCCGACTTCCCCCTGAGCGACCGGGTGCGACTCGCTCGCGACCCCGCGGTGTTCGCACTGGGGCGTCTGCTGCTGGTCGCACAGGGCGACACCGGTGCCGTCGCCCGGGCGGCCGCGGCCGAGCTCGGCGCGCGGGGCGCGGTACGCGTCGAGCATGTCCCGACGAGCATCGGATGCCTCGCGGTGCCGATCCGCGATGCGCACGGACACGTCGCGGGAGCGCTCGCCTTCGCCGGCCCGCGCCACCGCATCGTCGAGCCCGCGGCGATCATCTCGCACCTCGCCCCGGTGGCCGAGCGGATCGCCCCGTTCGTCACCTGACGGCGCACGCGCGCGTTTCGGTCGAGCGTCAGGAGTCGATGCCGATGTTCCCCTGCTCGGCCGCGTGGGCGGCGTCGCCGACCGGGATCGACCCCGTGATGATGCCGATGTTGGTGGTCGTGCTCGGCACGGATGCCGAGAGCAGGGTCCCGTCCTCGCGGAAGCTCTCGCCGATGTCGCCGAGCCGCGGGCGTCCCGGCAGCACCGGCCCCTGACCCTTCAGGGGCACCGTGACGGTCGACCCGCCGCCCACCTCGAACGCCTCGCCGCGCACGCTGAACGCGACTGCGTCGCCCTCGCCCGCCTCGACCGTGAGCGCGTCCTTCGTGATCGTCACCTGCAGCGCCGTGCCGCGCCAGTGCAGCGGGAACGACAGCGACGGCCAGTCCGCGGGCAGGCGCGGGTCGAACGACAGCTCACCCCAGTGGTCGCGCATGCCGCCGAAGCCCGCGACGAGCGCCGTCCACACCCCGCCGGCGGATGCGACGTGCACACCGTCGGCCGCGTTGTGGTGGAGGTCGCCGAGGTCGACGAAGATCGACTGCGCGAAGTACTTCAGGGCGAGCTCCTGGTACCCGACCTCGGCCGCGAGGATCGCCTGCACGACGGCGGAGAGCGTCGAGTCCCCCGTCGTCAGCGGGTCGTAGTACTCGAAGTCGGCGAGCTTCTCGTCGTCGGTGAAGTGGTTCCCCTGCAGGTACAGCGCGAGCACGACGTCGGCCTGCTTGAGCACCTGGTAGCGGTAGATGACGAGCGGGTGGAAGTGCAGCAGTAGCGGCCGCTGGTCATCCGGCGTGTTGTCGAGATCCCACACCTCCCGCTCGAGGAAGACCTCGTCCTGAGGGTGGATGCCCAGGGCATCGCTGTACGGGATGTGCATGGCCTCGGCGGCCGCGTCCCAGGCATCCGCCTCGGCGGGGTCGAGGTTCAGACGCTCGATCATCGCCGCGTATTCGACGGGCGCCCGCTCCGCCATCTCGTGCACGACCCGCGCCGCGAAGCGCAGGTTGTAGCGCGCCATGACGTTCGTGAACAGGTTGTCGTTCACGACGGTCGTGTACTCGTCGGGGCCGGTGACGCCGTGGATGTGGAACACCTCGGGCGTGCCGTCCTCGTTGAACCGCCAGAACCCGAGCGTCGACCACAGGCGCGCGGTCTCTACCGCGATGTCGACGCCTTCGCGGTAGAGGAACTCGTCGTCGCCGGTCGCCCGCACGTACTTGCCGAGCGCGAAGCTCACGTCGGCGTTGATGTGGTACTGCGCCGTGCCGGCGGCGTAATAGGCGGATGCCTCTTCGCCGTTGATCGTGCGCCACGGGAAGAGTGCACCGGCCTCGTTGAGCTGCCCCGCGCGCTTGCGCGCCGCCGGGAGCATCAGGTAGCGCATGCGCAGGGCGTTGCGCGCCCACAGCGGGGTCGAGTAGATGAGGAACGGGAGGACGTAGATCTCCGTGTCCCAGAAGTAGTGACCGCTGTACCCCGAGCCGGACACGCCCTTCGCGGGGACGCCCTGCCCGTCCGCGCGCGCCGCCGCCTGCGCCAGCTGGAAGAGGCACCATCGGGTCGCCTGCTGAAGGTCGGGGTGGCCGCCGATCACGACGTCCGAGCGCTCCCAGAACGCCGCCATCCACTCCGCCTGCCGGTCGTACTGGACCTGCACGCCCTCGGCCTCGACACGGTCGAGCGTCCGCCGGCCGCGGTCGACGAGCTCGCGCGCGGGCACGCCCCGTGACGTGTGGTAGCTCACGAGCTTCGTGACCGTGACCGGGACACCGGCCTTCGCCTGCACGCGGAACACGTTCTTCGCGATGTCGGGTTCGACGAGCGTGCGCGCCGAGTACTCGTTGTCCGTCTCGATGAGGTGGTCCGTGACGAGCGACATCGTCATGCCGGATGCCGTCACCCGGTACGACAGCGCCGAGCGACCGCCGTCTTGCCAGTACTCCTGCGGCTGCAGCACGCGCTCGTGGATCTTCTCCGCCTTGCGCGGGTCGAAGCCGGCCTTGCCGCCTGCGGGGGCCTTGCCGCCGTAGACGTCCTCGCCGTCCTGCCGGTTGATGAGCTGGCACGAGATCGTGACCGGGGCATCCGCGTTCAGGACCGTGACGGTCACGCGCATGACGGCGAGGTGCTTCTCCTCGAACGACACCATGCGATCGAAGTCGATCACGACGTCCTTGCCGCTCGGCGTCACCCACCGCACGTGCCGGGTCAGAACGCCCGTGCGCATGTCGAGCGCCCGCTCGTACTCGCGCACGTCCGCGTCGTCGAACGACAGTGGTTCGTCATCGACGTACACGCGCATGACCTTGGCATCCGGCGCGTTGATGATCGTCTGGCCGACCTCCGCGAAACCGTACGCCTGCTCGGCGTGACGGATCGGGAAGACCTCGTGGAACCCGTTGATGAACGTGCCGTGCTCGTGCGCGTGTCGGCCCTCGGGGTGGTTGCCGCGCAGACCGAGGTAGCCGTTGCCGAGCGCGAACATCGTCTCGGTGACGCCGACGTCATCGAGCGAGAAGCCGCTCTCGACGAGACGCCATTCGTCCACGGGGAAGCGATCGCGATCCATCATGTCCATCCCTTCCGAGGGTGTCGTCGTGCCGCTCATGCGACGACGAACTCCGACAGATCGTCGACGACGAGCGTCGCCCCGAGGTCGAGGAGCGCCTGCGCTCCCGCGCCCCGGTCGACACCGACGACGAGCGCGAATCCGGCGGCGGCGGCGGACTGCACGCCGGAGTGCGCGTCCTCGACGGCAACGCTGCGAGCCGGGTCGACGCCGAGCATCCGCGCCCCTTCGGCGAACATGTCGGGCTCGGGCTTCGAGCGGAGGTTCTCGCGGGCGGCGACGACGCCGTCCATCACGACGGGGAAGAAGTCGCGGATGCCGGCGGCGCTGAGCACCTCTTCGGCGTTCTTCGAACTCGACACGACCCCGATCGGCGTCCCGGCCGCGCGGAGCTGCTCGAGGAGTGCGAGCGACCCCGGGTAGGGCGCGATGCCGTCGGCGCGCAGCACGGCGGCGAAGACGTCGTTCTTGCGGTTGCCGATCCCGCAGACGGTGTCGGCCGTCGGCGGATCGGACGGATCGCCCCACGGCACCTCGATGTCACGCGAGCGCAGCAGGCTCGCCACCCCGTCGTAGCGCTGCTTGCCGTCGAGGTGACGGTAGTAGTCGTCGTCCGTGTAGGGGGGCTCGATGTCCCACGCCGTGAACAGCTCGGTGAACATCGTCTGCCAGGCGTGCATGTGCACGTCGGCCGTCGGCGTGAGCACGCCGTCGAGGTCGAACAGGACGCCGTCGTACGACGTGAGGTCGGGGAGATCATCGGTCACGGTGCCAGCGTAGTCCGGGGCACGTGAACGGCGTGTGTCTCCGCTGTGTCCGCCGCCTCCTCTCTGCCCGCCGGGGAGGAGGCGGCGACGGAGCGATCAGTCGCCGCCCGCGACCGCCTGGGTCTGCCTCGCGACGGTGAGGGTCTGGCGTGCGATCTCCAGCTCCTCATTCGTCGTGACGACGAGCACCGTCACCGCCGAATCGTCGGTGGAGATGACGCGTGTGTCGCGCCGTCGCTCCTCGTTGCGGGCGGGATCGAGTCGGATGCCGAGGAACCCGAGCTTCTCGAGCGCGGCGGCACGGACCGTCGGCGAGTTCTCGCCGACGCCGGCCGTGAACGAGATAACGTCGACGCCGCCCATCTGCGCGATGTAGGCACCGATGTAGGCGCGCAGCCGGTGGATGTACACGTCGAAGGCGAGCATCGCTCCGCCGTCGCCGCGCAGACGCCGCTCCTCGATGTCGCGCATGTCCGAGACTCCGGCGAGGCCCATCAGGCCGCTGCGCTTGTTGAGGAAGTCGTCGAGCTGGCCGGGGGTCATGTCCTCGCGGCGGGCGAGCACGAGCAGCACCGACGGGTCGATGTCGCCCGACCGCGTGCCCATGACGAGGCCCTCGAGGGGCGTGAGGCCCATGGAGGTCTCCACCGAGTGGCCGTTCTCGACCGCGGTGACGGAGGCCCCGTTGCCGAGGTGCAGGACGATCTGCTTGAGACCCCGCAGCGGCCGATCGAGGAAGGCCGCGGCAGCCTCGCTGACGTACTTGTGGCTCGTGCCGTGGAACCCGTAACGACGGATGCGGTGCCTGCGCGCGACGGTGCTGTCGATCGCGTACGTGTAGGCCGCCGGGGGCAGCGTCTGGTGGAAGGCGGTGTCGAAGACGGCGACGTGGGCGAGCTCGGGGAACGCCTCGCGCGCGGCGCGGATGCCCTGCACGGCGCCCGGATTGTGGAGGGGCGCGAGGGCGGACAGCTCGTCGATGTTGATTTCGACGAGGTCGGTGACGAGCGTCGGCTGGAAGAAGCGTGCACCGCCCTGCACGACACGGTGGCCGACCGCGTACGGCGGGTTCTCCCGCAGCGACGGACCGTACTCCTCGAACGCCTCGAGCATGACCGCGAAGCCCGCCGCGTGGTCGGGGATCGGCAGCTCCCGGAGGAACGCCTCCTCGCCGGTCTTGTGCCCGGCGGCGCCCATCGCCTCGCCGATGCGTTCGACGAGCCCGGATGCCAGGGGCATCCGGGTCTCGACGTCGATCAGCTGGTACTTGAACGACGACGAACCGCTGTTGATGACGAGGATGACGGTCATGCAGATGCTCCCTGCGCCTGGATGGCGGTGATCGCGATGGTGTTGACGATGTCGTCGACGAGGGCGCCGCGCGACAGGTCGTTGATCGGCTTGTTGAGGCCCTGCAGGACAGGGCCCATGGCGACGGCGCCCGCGGAGCGCTGCACCGCCTTGTAGGTGTTGTTGCCCGTGTTGAGGTCGGGGAAGACGAACACCGTCGCCCGGCCGGCGACCTGCGAATCGGGCATCTTCGCCTTCGCGACGGCGGCATCGGCCGCCGCGTCGTACTGGATGGGACCTTCGACGGGCAGCTCCGGAGCGCGCTCGCGCACGATCGCGGTCGCCGAACGCACCTTGTCGACGTCGGCGCCGGAGCCCGACTCCCCCGTCGAGTACGACAGCATCGCGACGCGCGGGTCGATGCCGAACTGCGTGGCCGTCGACGCCGACGAG
Organism: Microbacterium sp. SCN 70-27; assembly: GCA_001724425.1. Taxonomy (GTDB): domain Bacteria; phylum Actinomycetota; class Actinomycetes; order Actinomycetales; family Microbacteriaceae; genus Microbacterium. The sequence goes on along the minus strand of MEEK01000041.1, from coordinate 9,937 downwards.
ACCGCGATGTCGGCGAGTTGTTCGGCGTTCGGATCGGGGATGACGGCGCAGTCGCCGTACACGAGCACGCGGTCGGCGAGCGCCATCAGGAACACGCTCGAGACGACCGACACGCCCGGCCGGGTCTTGATGATCTCGAACGCGGGCCGGATCGTGTGGGCGGTCGTGTGGGCGGCGCCGGAGACCATCCCGTCCGCGAGCCCCAGGTGGACCATCATGGTGCCGAAGTAGGAGACGTCGGTGACGGTGTCGGCGGCCTGCTCGTACGTGACGCCCTTGTGCCGGCGCAGCTCTGCATACTCGCGGGCGAAGAGGTCGACGGTCTCGGGGTCGAACGGGCTCAGCACGCGCGCCGCCTGCAGGTCGAGGCCGAGCTCGACGGCGCGACCGCGGACGTCGGCCTCCTCGCCGAGGATCGTGAGGTCGGCGATGCCGCGGGCGAGGACGGTCGCGGCGGCCTTCAGCACCCGGTCGTCGCCGCCTTCGGGCAGGACGATGTGACGGCGGGCGTGGCGGGCGCGCTCGAGCAACTGGTACTCGAACATGAGCGGGGTGACGACGGTCGAGTGCGCGAGGCCGAGCGCGCGGGCGAGCTCTTCGGTGTCGACGTGCTGCTCGAACATCGCGACGGCGGTGTCGAACCGGCGCTGCGACCCGGCGGCGAGCCGCCCGCGCGTGCCCATGACGCGCACGGCGGTGTCGTACGTGTCGAGGTCGGTCTGGATGATCGGCAGCGACGAGTCGAGCCCGGCCATGAGCTCCTGCACCACCTCGGGGAGCGGGAAGGGTCCGTTGAGGATGATGCCGGCGATCGAGGGGAAGGTTCCCGACGAGTTGGCGAGCAGGAGCCCGAGCAGCACTTCGGTGCGGTCGGCGGGCACGACGACGATCGCCCCTTCGGCAAGGCGCGGCAGCACGTTGTTCAGCGCCATGCCGGCGATGACGACGTCCACGACCTCGCGCGTGAGCAGGGCTTCGTCGCCGCTCAGCAGCCGGCCGTCGAGGGTCAGCATGATGTCCCGCACGGCGGGAGCGACGAGGAAGAGGTCCTCGGGGATCGCCCACACCCCGACCGGCGCCTCGCGGTGCCCGTCGACGGCCGGGGCATCGCTGACCACCGCGCGCACGGCGGCGTTGATCTCGGTGAGTCGCTGCGGGTCGGCGCGGTTGGTGATGACCGCGAACAGCTCGGCGCGCTGGTGGGTGATCTCGGCGAGGGCGAGCTCGGTGAGCTGCCCGAGCTGATCGGGCGTGCGGGCATCGCTCACGCCGAGGCGGTCGCCCTGGCTCGCCCGGCCGTTGAGCACGACGAGGACGGGGGCACCGAGGTTCGCGGCGATGCGGGCGTTGTAGCCGAGTTCGCTCGTCGTGCCGACGTCGGTGAAGTCGCTGCCGACGATGACGACGGCGTCGCATTTGGCTTCGACGGCCTTGAAGCGCTCGACGATCCGGGAGAGCGCGGCATCGGCATCCCGTCGCACGTCGTCGTACGTGACGCCGACGCACTCCTCGTAGGTGAGGTCGACGCCGACGTGGTCGAGGAGCATCTCGAGCACGTAGTCGCGCTCCTCGGTGGACCGCGCGATGGAGCGGAAGACGCCGACGCGCGGGATCGATCGGGTCAGCGCATCGATGACTCCGAGGACGATCGTGGATTTTCCGGAGAGACCCTCCGTGGAGGTGATGTAGATGCTCTGCGCCACCCCGCCAGCCTAGGCGGGCGGGCGGACCGTCAGCCACGCATCGACCGGGACAAACCCTCCCACGGCACCCCTCGAACCCGCCTCCGTGTGCGAAATCCCGGGGAAAAGAAAGACTCTCCGCGAACCCGGCAGAGCCTGGTTACCCTTGCTACGTTTCCGTCCTGGGGGATTTGGCCTGGATGCCGCCTCGCGGAGAGCTTCTTGGAGTTTACCCGACGTCCGGACGACCGCGCGCCGGGGCGGGATAGCATCGACTCACCCGCCCGCGACGACGCGGAGAACCCGACCCGGAAGACAGACCGCCATGTCCGACGCCCCGATCACCGCCGAGTCGTTCGCCCGCTCGACCGACGCCGTCCTCGCCTCGGTCTCCCGTGTGATCGACGGCAAGCCCGCGGCGGTGCGCGCCGCACTCGTGTGCCTGCTCGCCGAAGGGCATCTGCTGATCGAGGACGTGCCCGGGGTCGGCAAGACGATGCTGGCCCGCGCTCTCGCGGCATCCGTCGACGCCACCGTCCGTCGCATCCAGTTCACCCCCGATCTTCTGCCGGGCGATGTGACGGGGGTGAGCGTCTACAACCCCGTCGATCGCGAATTCGAGTTCAAGCCCGGCGCGATCTTCGCCCACATCGTCATCGCCGACGAGATCAACCGGTCGTCCCCGAAGACGCAGTCGGCTCTCCTCGAGGCGATGGAGGAGCGCCAGGTCACGGTCGACGGGACCTCGCACCCGCTCGATGAGCCGTTCCTCGTCGTCGCGACGCAGAACCCGCTCGAGATGGAGGGCACCTACGCCCTCCCCGAGGCGCAGCGCGACCGGTTCATGATGCGCATCTCGATGGGCTACCCGGATGCCACGAGCGAAGCACTCATGCTCCGCCAGCGCGATGTCGTGAACCCGCTCGACGACCTCGTCCCCGTCGTCGACGCGGCGGGCGTGCGCGCGCTCATCGCATGGGCGCGGAGCATCCACGTCTCCCCCGCCGTCGAGGAATATGCCGTCGGCGTCGCCCGCGCGACGCGCGAGCACCCCGATGTGCGCCTGGGCGCGAGCCCCCGGGCGACGCTCCAGCTGATCCGCGCCGCGAAGGTGTGGGCGGCCCTCGACGGACGCGAGTTCGTCATCCCCGACGACGTCGCGAACCTCGTCGAACCCGTGTTCGCCCACCGCATGATCACCGCACGCGGCGCCGCGACGGCGCGCGGCCGCTCGAACGCCGACGCGATCGCCGCCGTGCTGCGCGGCATCGTCGGTTCGGTGCGCGTGCCGCTCGCGACGCGCTGAGCTCCCCCATGAACGGCTGGCCGCTCACCGTCCGGGGCACCGGTGCGGCCGTGCTCGCCATCGCGTGCTTCTTCGCAGCGCACGCTTTCAAGATCACGGAACTCCTCTACATCAGCGTGCTGCTCGCCGTGATCCTCGCCTCGAGCATCGCGACCCTCTACGTGTTCCGTCGGAGCGACGAGGTGCAGCGCTCGTTCGCGCCGGATGTCGCCACCGCCGGGAGCGAGGTGTCCGTGCACCTGAGCATCGAGATGCGCTCCGCGCTCCCGGCCTCGCAGGGGTCGTGGAGCGACGAGCTCCCCGACGGCGTCGAGGGCGAGGCGTCCGGCGTCTTCCCCGGGACCGCGTCGGGGGTGTGGTCCGCGGCCCGCGCCGCGGAGCTCGACTACACGGTGCTCGCCGCACGCCGCGGCATCCGGAGCATCGGGCCCGTGTCGGTGCGCTCGACCGACCCGTTCGGGTTCGCGCGGCGACGGCACACGGTCGGCAGACCCCGCCCGCTCACCATCGCCCCCGCGATCGTCGATCTCGCCCCGCTCGCGGAGCTTCCCGGCGAGGCCGGCGGCAGCATGCACACCGCGACCGATCAGCTCGGCCAGGGGGCGGACAACCTCGTGCCCCGCCACTACATCCCGGGCGACTCGATGCGGCGCATCCACTGGCGGGCGAGCGCGCATCGCGACCAGCTCATGGTGCGACAGGAGGAGCAGGAGACGACGCCCGAGGCCGTCGTCGTCCTCGACCGCACCGTCGCGCGGTGGGACATCACCGCGGTCCGCGCGCCGGGCGCCGACCCCGCCTTCGAGACGGCCGTGTCGATGTGCGTCTCGGTCGCCGCGCGCCTCGTGCACGAGGGCTACGACGTGTCGGTGCTCGACGTCGACGGGACTCCCCTGGCCGAGACGATCGACGGCGGCGACATCGACGCGCTCGAACAGCTCGCGATCTCGTTCGCGACGCTCACGGCGCACCGGGAGGGGTCTGCGGCGTCGCTCGTCTCGCTCTTCGCGGGGACGACCACGGGACCCCTCGTCTTCATCACGGGGGCGCTGAACGCGGCGGATGCCACGCTGCTCGTGCCTCTCGCGCACCACAGCACGCTGCCCGTCCTGTTCGCGACGTCTCCCGCGCAGGACGCGTTCGCGCCGGCCGCCGCCGCAGGGTGGCGGACCGCATCGATCCCGGGCGCCGACGACATCGCCGACGCGTGGACGAGCGTCTCCGAGCGAGGAGGAAACCGTGTCCGGGTCGGCTGATGCGGCACCTGCCGCGGGGCGGCCGCGCGGTGAGGCCCGGCTGACCCTCGCCCTGTGGATCGCGATCCTCGCGACGGTCCCGCCGCTGCTGCGGGTCATACACAGCGGCGACTGGCTGCCGGGGGCCGCGCTCTTGTCGGCGGTGCTGCTCGCCGTCGGCTTCGTGCTGCGACGGCGACGCGCCCCGGCCGTGGCGGTGACCCTCGCCGAGGTCGCCGTCTGGGTCATGACCATCACGGCCGTGTTCTTCCCGCAGACCGCACTGCTCGCGGTGATCCCCACGGGGCCGACCATCGCGGCCGTCCCGCGCACCGTCGCGCAGGCCGCGCAGGAGATCGCCGTCGGCGTCGCGCCCATCACCGCGACCCCCGCCCTCGGCTTCGTGCTCGTCGGTGCGCTGGGCCTTCTCACGATCGCGCTCGACCACGTGGTCATGACGGCGCGGATGCCGCTGCTGGCCGCAACTGCCCTGATCCTCGTCTGGCTGATCCCGGCGATCGCGGTGCCCGCGGGGGTGGATGCCTTCGCGTTCGTACTCCTCGCCGCGGCGGTCCTGCTGCTCGTGCGGGCGGAGCACCGCACTCGCGAGACCTCGTCGACGTCTCGGCCGGGCGGGGTCGCCGCGGTCGCCGTCGCCCTCGGGGCCGTCGCGATCGTCGCCGCGCTCGTCATCGCACCGACCCTCCCGCCGCCCTCCGTCGCCGCAGGCGGGTCGGGCATCTCGGCCCGCATCGATCCCTCGCTCGATCTCGGCAACGATCTGCGGCGGCGCGAGGTCATCCCCGTACTGACCTATCGCAGCGACGCCCCGCAACTGCCGAACCTCCGCGTGACGACGCTGTCGGTGTTCGACGGGGCGGTCTGGAAACCCGACCGCATGCGCACGGTTCCCCTGAGCGACGAGCCGTTCACCCCCGTCACCGCCGACGACGGCATCCGCATCACCGAGTACCGCACGAACGTGGATGTCACGCAGCTGAACTCGACCTATCTGCCGATCCCGTATCCCGCCGTATCGGTGTCGGGCCTCGACGGTGCATGGCGTGCCGTCCCCTACAGCCGCACGGTGCTGAGCTCCGACGCCAACGCTCAGGGGCAGTCCTACGAGGTGGTCTCGCACGTGCCGCGCCCGACGCTCGAGCAGATCCGGGCCGCATCCACGACGGTCTCGGAAGACGCCGTGGACGTGTACTCGCTGCCGGCCGATCTGCCTCCGATCATCGCGGAGCTCGCACAGACCGTCACCGCGGGCGCGGCGACGCCGTACGACAAGCTCCTCGCACTGCAGACGTGGTTCCGCGGGTCGGATTTCACCTATTCGCTCTCGGCGCCCGTCGATGACGGGTTCGATGACACGGGGGTCGCCGCTGTCGCGCAGTTCCTCGACAAGAAGGAGGGCTACTGCATCCACTTCGCGGGAGCCTTCGCGCTGATGGCGCGGACGCTCGACATGCCGTCACGGATCGTCGTCGGGTTCCTCCCCGGCGCCTACACCGGTGAGTCCATCGACGACGAGCGGGTCGCCGAGGTGACCACCGCGCAGCTGCACGCGTGGCCGGAGGTGTACTTCGACGGGATCGGCTGGATCCCCTTCGAGCCGACGAAGAGCCTCGGGACGGCGACCCGGTTCCTGAGTTCGGCGTCGCCGGTCGACGACTCCGGGCAGGATGTCACCCAGGCGACCCCGACGCCGACCCCGACGTCCTCCGCTGCCGCCGTGCCCACCGACCGGCCCGAACAGACGCAGAACCAGGCATCCGGCCAAACGGCGAAGGGCATCGATCTGCGACCGTTCCTGACCGTGCTCGTGTTCGTCGTCGTCCTGGGTTCGATCCCGGCCGGCGCCGCCGCCATCCGGCGCGTCCTTCTCCGCCGCCGCGGTACGGTCGCCGCCGCGTGGCGGATCGTGCAGGATGCCGCGATCGACGTCGGTGCTCCCGTGCGCACCGCCGAGACACCGCGCGCGTTCGCGGCACGCCTCGCGGCGATGCACGACGCGCCCGCGCAGCCGCTGTCCCGCCTCGTCGCCGCGGTCGAGCACGCGAACTATGCCGCTGCGGATCCACGCGTGACCGGCTCTCCGCGGGCAGCGGGCGCGATCGAGGATGCCGAGGCGGTGCGCCGCGGCCTGCTGGCGGCCCTCGACGGCCCTGAGCGCCTGCGCGCCCGCCTCGCGCCGCGGTCGCTGCTCGTGCGGCCCGGTTCCGCGTTCGCCGACCGCCGCTCCGCCACCTGAGCGGGCCCCCACTGACAGGAATGCTCCGGCCCGCAGTCGCGGGCCGGAGCATTCCGAGCGGGCCGCCCGGGTCGCGGATCGCGACCCGGGCGCGGGCGTCAGGCGCGGACGGCCTCCGTGCGGGTGCCGTCGTCACGGGCATCCGCGGGTGCTGCCACGACTTCGGCGTCGGCGTCGTCGCCCGAGTCGTCGGCGAACGGGTCGCCGTCACGAGGTGCGTTGTAGAGACTCTCGTCGAGGATGCCTTCGCGCTTGGCCACGATCGCGGGGACGAGCGCCTGCCCCGCGACGTTGACGGCCGTGCGGCCCATGTCGAGGATCGGGTCGATCGCGAGCAGCAGACCGACACCGGCGAGCGGCAGGCCGAGGGTCGACAGTGTGAGGGTCAGCATGACCGTCGCACCCGTCGTGCCGGCGGTGGCTGCGGAGCCGACGACCGAGACGAGGGCGATGAGCAAGTACGACACGATGTTCAGCTCGATGCCGAAGAACTGCGCGACGAAGATCGCGGCGATGGCCGGGTAGATCGCGGCGCAGCCGTCCATCTTGGTCGTCGCGCCGAGCGGAACCGCGAACGACGCGTATTCGCGGGGCACGCCGAGGTTCCGCTCGGTGACGCGCTGCGTGAGCGGCAGCGTGCCGATCGATGAGCGCGACACGAAGCCGAGCTGCACGGCGGGCCAGACGCCCGAGAAGTACTGCTTGATCGACAGGCCGTGCGTCTTCACGAGGATGGGATACACGACGAACAGCACGACCGCGAGGCCGATGTAGACCGCGACGGCGAACCAGATGAGGGTCAGGAGCTTGTCGGTGCCGTACTGCACGACTGCCGATCCGATGAGACCCAGCGTGCCGATGGGGGCGATGCGGATGATCCACCACAGCACCCGCTGCACGATCTTCAGGCTCGACTGCGTGAACGCGACGAACGGCTCGGCGCGACGGCCGAGCTTGAGCGCCGCGATGCCGACGGCGACCGAGATGACGATGACCTGCAGCACGTTGAAGCCGACGGTCGAGACCGCCGAGCCCGTCGAGGCATCCACCGACGTGGAGACCGTGAGGCCGAGGAAGTTCTGCGGGATCAGGCCCTTGAGGAAGTTGAACCACGTGCCCACCGTGTACGGGTCGCCGGTCGACAGCTGGTCGTGCGCGACACGGTTGCCGGGCTGGATCGTGATGCCGAGCACGATGCCGATCGTCACGGCGATGAGGGCCGTGATGCCGAACCACAACAGGGTCTGACCGGCGAGGCGCGCCGCGTTCGTGACGTTCCGCAGCTGCGTGATGCTCGCGACGATCGCGAGGAAGATGAGCGGCACGACCGCGACCTTCAGCAGGGTCACGTAGGCGTTGCCGACGGTCGAGAGCGTCGCGGCGAGTCCGTTGGGGTTGCCCTCGCCGTCGGGGCCGAGGTTCACGGCGAAGATGCCGAGCAGGATGCCGGCGACCAGGCCGATCGTGATCTGGAACCCGAACGAACGGTAGAAGGGCTTCTTGGGCTTGGAGGTGCGCGCGGCCGGGTTCGGCGCGGGCACGGCAGTGCGGGTGGAACTCATGGGGTCTGTCTCCTGAAGCGGCGGGATGCCGGTTGGTGCAGCGGTCCGCGGGGGCGGCCGCCTCTCGACGCTACGACGCACCCCACATGAGGCGGGCCGATGTGACGCGGAATGACAACCGGCCGCCGTCGGGGGCTATTCCCCGTCCGGAGTGCGCGGCTGGTGGTTCACTCCCGACCACTGCGCAGCAGCCGAGCGGAGTAGAATAACGAAATGGACACTCGGACTCTCACAACGCCCGAAGTGGCGCGAGTCCTGGGTGTGTCCCTGCCCACAGCGCATCGCGCGCTGGATGCCTATGGCGTCCCGCGCACCGGACGCGGACGCACCCGCACGGCAAGCGAAGAGGTCATGGCAGAGATTCTTTCGCGCCGCGGAACGGCCCCACGCTCGGAGCGCACCCCGACTGAGCTTCGCGTCCTCGCGGCCTTGTCGCGCTCTCCGCTCGGGTTGGCAAGCGTGCGCGCAGTCGCGTCGAAGGCGGGTATCAGCCCGACCACCGCCTCGCGCGCTCTGCGGAAGCTCGCACTCGAGGGATTTGCCCAACAGCGCGACACCATGGTCGCGAGCGGCCGCGCGCGGCGAGAGCGCCGGTGGTTTTCATCGAACAAGCCCCTGCCGACTTCCGTGAAGAACGCGATGCGACACACCCGCTTGGTCGAGCGCACGAGCACCCCCCGCCCACTTCCTTCCGAACTGCACCATCTCTTCTGGAACGCGAATGTGGCCGACCTGAATCCCCAGAAGGACGGCAGCTACCTCGCAGAGCGCCTGCTGCAGGCCCCCGACCTTCGCGCCTGGAACTGGGCTCTGACCAATCTCTCGCGCGACGATGTCGAGATGGCGCTGGGGCGCCGCGGCGTAGACGACCGAACCCGAGCGCTGGCACGAAACTGGTGGGCCCATGAAGGATGACCAGCGACGTGCGCGGGACTGGCGCTTCACGCACACGGAGAAGGCGGCGGCAGACATCGAGCCATCCGACGGCCTCAGTTCTTTGGTGGGCCTGTTGCCTCCCCAGACGCTCCTTGTGTGGCGCACGATCGCTCCGCTCGTGCCCTCCCAGGCGTACCTGTCCGGCGGCACCGCCCTCGCCGCGCATGTCCGGCATCGAGTGAGCCGCGACCTCGACTTCTTCACGGAGTCACCCTTCGATCCCGAGGAGCTGGCGGCGACACTTTCCAGGGCTGGGCCGTTCGCTCCCACGATGGTCGAGACGGGCACACTGAACGGCATCTTCGAAGATACGAAGGTGCAGTTCCTCGACGCGTCGTCGCAACGGCTCCTTGAAAATCCCACGCTCTTCGGGGGTGTGCGGCTAGCGAGCCTGTCCGACATCTCTGCCGCCAAGCTGAAAGTCATCCAGGACCGCGGTGCGCTTCGTGACTACTTCGACCTGATGATCCTCGACGGCCACATCCCCACAGAGGAGGGCCTGCGCCTCCTCGTTGATAAGTTCCAGCCCATCGCCCCAGCGGGACTCATCGCGAATGTGGTGCGCGGGTTGGGCTACCTGGGGGACGTCGAGGATGATCCGTCCCTACCTGTCTCACGCGCACAGATCGAAGCATTCTGGAGCAGGCGACAGCCGGAAGTGGCTCGCAGAGCGCTGTAGATCGTTGCATTTCAGGACGCCCGTCATCGAACGCCTCGCCGGGCGCCACCCCGCGCGCGGCCGTTCGATTGTCACGACACGCCAAAACCCCGCGGGGATACCCGCAGAACATGGCAATCGAACGCCGGCGACGGCAAGTACGCGCTGAACTGAACGCGAGAACCCCGTCCGAACACTGTTCGGACGGGGTTCTCGGCTGAGCGGAAGTGACAGGATTTGAACCTGCGAGGCGAGTTACCCCGCCTACATGGATTCCAGCCATGCTCCTTAGGCCGCTCGG
>MEEK01000040.1 GCA_001724425.1 Microbacterium sp. SCN 70-27 | reverse complement strand
GCGCGGGGCCGATCGGCGGCGCCGGGTTGGCGGCACCGGCGTTGATCTGAAGCTTGATCAGGCCGGTCACCTTCTTCTTCGGTGCCATTCTCTTTCCTTTCGTCGAGTGGATGCCGTGGCATCCGTCTCTCCCGCAGATCCGGCTTCTCCGGAACGCGGTCGTGTTCGGGCACGCCGAACGGCGCACACAAACCACACAAGTCTACCCCATGACATCTCTACCCCATGGCATCCGTCACGAAGACAGGAGATCTCACGAAAACAGGACGCTTCCCGGGGAAAACGTCCTGTCTCGGTGAGATCTCCTGCGTCGGCGATCCGCGAGGGGATGCCGGGGCGCAGGGATGCCTACTGCTTGGTGACCTGGTCGAACGACAGCTCGACCGGCGTCTCGCGCTCGAAGAGCGAGACGAGGACGGTGAGCTTGCCGCTTTCGGGCTTGATCTCGCTGATCGAGCCGGGCAGGCCCGCGAACGAGCCCTCCTTGATCGTGATCGTCTCGCCGATCTCGAAGTCGACCTCGGTGATGACCGAACGCGCCTGCGTGGCGGAGCCCTTCGCGGCGCCCTTGGCCGGCGCGACCTCGGCGACCTGGACGAGCGACTTCAGCATCTCGAACGCCTCGTCGAAGCGCAGCGGCGTGGGGTTGTGCGCGTTGCCCACGAAGCCCGTGACGCCCGGCGTGTGACGCACGACCGACCAGGTGTCCTCGTTGAGCTCCATGCGCACGAGCACGTAGCCCGGGATGCGCACGCGCGTGACCATCTTGCGCTGGCCGTTCTTGATCTCGACGACGTCCTCCATCGGGACCTCGACCTGGTAGATGTCCTCTTCGACCTCGAGCGAGTTCTTGCGCTGCTCGATGTTGGCCTTCACCTTGCGCTCGAAGCCGGCGTAGGAGTGGATGACGTACCACTTGCCGGGGAGCGAACGCAGCTCGGCGCGGAAGTCCTCGTACGGGTCGCCGGTACCGGCATCCTCGGCCGCTTCGACGTCGTCGACGACGGCGGCAGCCTCGGCGACCTCGGCGACGACGTCCTCGTCGAGTGCAGACGCGTCGGGCTCGCCGTTGACGTCGGGACCGTCGTAGGGGGCGACTTCCTCAGCAGCCTTCGCGGCATCCTCGGCCGCCTCTTCGGCGAGCGAGTCGTTGAGGACCTCGGCGGCGGCCTCGGCCTCGGCGGCCTGGTCGATCTCGAGTGCGTCGTTCACGATGGCGTCAGCCTCCGGGTCGTCGATGTCGATGTCGTCGTAGTCGTCGTCGTCGTCCTCGTCGTCGACGACGTGGACGGCGAGGTGCTCGGCGGGCGCCGACGACAGTTCCTCGGCCGCGAGCACGTTGCCCTCCTGGGCCTCGTCGTCCTCGCTGGACTGCTCGGCCGCGGTCGCCCAGTCGGCGTCGTCGGTGTACTTCTCAGACACGTGTCTTCTCTTCCATCGGGGGTGGTGCGGTGACGGCGGGGTGCCGTCGCTCAGCGGGGAACGCCGAAGACGACGTTCACCACCCAGGTGAAGAGCAAGTCGAGGCTGTACACGATCGCCATCATGACGACGACGAAGCCGAGCACGACGAGAGTGAACTTGACGAGCTCCTGGCGGGTCGGCGTGACGACCTTGCGCAGTTCGCCGAACACCTGGCGGATGAAGAGCGCGATGCGCTGGAAGAAGTTCAGCTTCTTCCCGCCGGCCAGAGCGCCGCCTGCCGCGACGACCTCGCCGTGCCCATCTTCCTGAACCATGTACCCACCCGTGTGACTTGCCCGGACTTGCTGTCGAACCAGCGAATGCTGGCGCGCGCAGGGCGGACAGGAATCGAACCTGCAACCTGCGGTTTTGGAGACCGCTGCTCTGCCAATTGAGCTACCGCCCTAGAGATCTTGCGATCTCACGGGAGAAGTCCGCCCCACTCGCCTGCCCGATCCTGTCGGTGGGCACAGCGAAAGAATGCAGACTTCAACTGCACTGTCCAGTGTACGTCATGCCCCGTGGGGTCGCGAACGTACGGAACGCTCAGTACTCCTGCACGCCGTAGCGGTCGGGCTCCTCACCGCGGCGGAAATCGCGCCCCGAGAGGGACGTCGCGGTGACCCGGACGTAGTTGTACTTGATCGTCGGGATCCAGGGCTTGAGGGGCAGTCGGTCCGCAGCGGCCACCTCCTCGGCGGTCGCGAGACGGGCGGCGTGCCCGCGGACGACGACGCTCCAGGCATCCGTGTCGGTGTACTCGTCGGCCTCGAACAGGACCTCGTCGTTGATGGTCACTTCGGTGAGCTTCGAGCCCTCGGCGGTGCGGAAGACGATGCTCTCACCGTCGACGGTGTAGTTCACGGGGTAGATGTCCATGACATCCCCCACGCGCGTGACGAGGCGTCCGAGCTCCTGTTCGGCCAGGCGATCCCAGCACTGCTGCTCGGTGAGCGGGACAACGGCATCCGACGACTGGTCCATGCTCCCATCATGGACCTCCCGGCGCCGCGGGTCGAGCCGCCGACGCCAGGACTAATGCCCGGTCCCTACGATGTCACCATGACCGTGACGCAGGACGCGCTCGATGAGCTCTGGGACTTCGCCGATCCGGCCGCGTCGGCGGCGAGGTTCGCGGATGCCGCGGCCCGCACCTCTGGCCCCGACCGTGACGAGCTGGAGACCCAGCGCGCCCGCGCGTACGGGCTCCAAGGCCGCTTCGAGGAGGCGGATGCCGTGCTCGACGGCCTGTCTGGCGCGACGCCCGCGGTGCGCACGCGCGTCGCGCTCGAGCGCGGGCGCGTGCAGAACTCGGCGGGTTCGCCGGAGGCTGCCGTGCCTTTCTTCCGCACGGCCGTCGGCGAGGCGCGCGCGGCGGGGCTCACGTTCCTGCTGGTCGACGCGCTGCACATGCTCGCGATCGCGGATACCGCGGGTGCGGATGCCTGGACGACGGAGGCTTTCGCCGAGATCGCCCAGGTCACCGACCCACGGACGCTCCGGTGGCGCATCTCGCTGCATTCGAACGCGGGGTGGCGGCTCTTCGATGCGGGGCGCCTCGATGCGGCACTCCGGGAGTTCGAGGCCGCCCGTGAGGCGGCCGTCCAGTGGGGCACCCCGCAGCAGCTGCAATGGGCCGCGGAGGCCATCGCCGAGTGCCGGGCGGCGCTGGAAGGCTGAGCGCTCCTCGCGGGGTGACACAGCAGCGCGGATGCCATGCGGCGGCTTGCCCACCCGGGCATCCACCCCACATCACCGACACAGGAGATCTCACCCACACAGGACGCAAACCCGGGAAAGAGGCCTGTCTCGGTGACATCTCCTGCCTCCGCGATGGGCGCCGCGTGACGGCAAGGCAGCACAGCAGCGGATGCCCCGCGCGCGCCTCACCCCGCGACGCGGATGAGCTTCTTGTTGACGAACTCCTCGGCGGCGAGGAGGCCCATCTCGCGCCCCGTGCCGGAGCGCTTGACCCCGCCGAAGGGGAGCTCGGGCGAGTCCGCGAGCACGACGTTGATGTAGACCATGCCGGCGTCGATCGCGTCGGCGACGCGGGATGCCTGGGCCTCGTCGGTCGTGAAGACGTACGACCCGAGGCCGAACGGCGTGCCGTTCGCGATCTCGAGGGCCTGCTCCTCCGACTCCGCGCGATAGACGACACCGACCGGGCCGAAGAACTCCTCGCGGTAGGCGTCCATCTCAGGCGTGACCCCGGTGAGCACCGTGCCGGGGAAGAACGCGCCGTCGCGGACACCGCCCGTCACGAGCGTGGCGCCCTGCGCGACCGCCCGATCGACCTGCTCCTCGAGACGCTCGGCGGCGGTGAGCGAGGACAGCGGACCGAGCACCGTGTCTTCGGCGAACGGGTCGCCGACAGTGGCATCCGCCATCGCCGCGCTGAACTTCTCGAGGAACGCGTCGTAGAGGTCGGATGCCACGATGAACCGCTTCGCGGCGTTGCAGGACTGCCCGTTGTTGTCCAGGCGCGCGTCGACCGCCATCTGCACGGTCACGTCGAGGTCAGGCGTCGACAGGAGGATGAAGGGGTCCGACCCGCCGAGCTCGAGGACGACCTTCTTGAGGTTCCGGCCCGCCGTCTCGGCGACGGCCGCGCCCGCGCGCTCGGAACCGGTCACCGAGACCCCCTGCACCCGCCGGTCGGCGATCACGGTGGCGGCCTGCTCGTTCGTGATGCGGACGTCGGTGTAGGCGCCCTCGGGGAAGCCCGCGTCGGCGTACATCTTGGCGATCGCGGCGCCCGACTCGGGGCACTGCGGCGCGTGCTTGAGCAGGATCGTGTTCCCGACCGCGAGGTTCGGCGCCGCGAAGCGCGCGACCTGGTAGTACGGGAAGTTCCACGGCATGATCCCGAGGAGCACGCCCAGCGGGGCACGACGGATGACCGCCGTCCCCTCCCCCAGGATGTCGATCGGGGTGTCACCCGTGATCGCGTCGATCTGGTCGGCGTAGAACTCGGTGATGTCGGCGGAGAAGTCGACCTCGCCCTCGGCGGCGGCGAGCGGCTTGCCCATCTCGCGGACGATGATCGCGGCCAGCTCGTCACGACGTTCGCGGTGCAGCTCGGCCACGCGGCGCAGCAGCGCGGCGCGCTCCGCCGGCGTCGACGTGCGCCCCCACGTGCGGTACGCCGCGTCGGCGGTGGCGATGGCGGCCTCCACCTCGGCGTCGGTCGCGGTGGGGTAGGTCGCGAGGGTCTCGCCCGTCGCGGGGTTGATGACGGCGTAGTCGCTCATGGTGTCCTCGTCTGGTGGGTCCCGCTCAGGAGGCCGGGATCAGCGTGTACTTGGTCGAGAGGTATTCGTGGATGCCTTCGAGGCCGCCCTCACGGCCGACGCCCGACTGCTTGAGCCCGCCGAACGGTGCCGCCGCATTGGAGACGACGCCGACGTTGAGGCCCATCATGCCCGTCTCGAGGCGATCGATCATCCGGATGCCGCGGGCGAGGTCCTGCGTGAAGACGTAGGACACGAGACCGTACTCGGTGTCGTTCGCGAGCCGCACAGCCTCGTCCTCGGTCTGGAACGTCGCGATCGCGAGCACGGGGCCGAAGATCTCCTCACGGAGGATGTCGCTGCCCGCCGCGACCTCGGTGATGACCGTCGGCTCGAAGAAGGTACCGGGGCCCTCGATGGCGGAACCGCCCGCACGCACCGTGGCGCCGCGCTCGACGGCATCCGCGACGAGTGCCGCCGTACTGTCGACGGCCTTCTGGTCGATGAGCGGCCCGATCTGCACGCCGTCCTCGGTGCCGCGGCCGATCGACATCGCACGCACGCGCTCGGAGACCCGGTCGGCGAACGCCTCGGCGACGTCCGCGTGCACGATGAAGCGGTTGGCCGCCGTGCACGCCTGCCCGATGTTCCGGAACTTCGCCGCCAGCGCGCCGTCGACGGCCTTGTCGAGGTCGGCATCTTCGAACACGACGAACGGCGCGTTGCCGCCGAGCTCCATCGAGACGCGCAGCACGCCCTCGGCGGCCTGCGCGATGAGCTTCTTGCCGACGGGGGTCGAGCCCGTGAACGACAGCTTCCGCAGGCGCGGGTCGGCGATGATCGGCCCCGACAGGGCGCTCGAGTGCGTCGTCGTCACGACGTTGACGACGCCGGCGGGAAGGCCCGCCTCTTCGAGGAGCGCGACGAACGCGAGCGTCGTGAGCGGAGTGAGCTCCGGCGGCTTCACGACGACCGTGCACCCGGCGGCGAGCGCGGGGGCGATCTTGCGGGTCGCCATCGCGAGCGGGAAGTTCCACGGCGTGATGAAGAAGCACGGCCCCACAGGCCGCTGGCTGACGACCATCCGCCCGGTGCCCTCGGGGTTCGAGCCGTAGCGACCGGCGATGCGCACGGCCTCCTCGCTGAACCAGCGCAGGAACTCGCCGCCGTAGGTCACCTCGCCGCGCGCCTCGGCGAGGGGCTTGCCCATCTCGAGGGTCATGAGCAGGGCGAACTCGTCGGCCCGTTCGGTCAGCAGGTCGAACGTCCTCCGCAGGATGTCGCTACGCGTGCGCGGTGCCGTGGCGGCCCACGCGTCCTGCGCGGCGACGGCGGCGTCCAGCGCACGGATGCCGTCCTCAGGCGTCGCGTCGGCGATCTCGACGAGGGTGTCGCCGGTCGCCGGGTCCTTCACGGGGAAGGTTCCCGCGCCGCCGTCGGTCCACTCCCCGGCGATGTACAGGCCGCGGGGGATCTTCGCGAGCAGGGCCTCTTCGGTGATCATCGGGCTTCCTCCTTGAGTCGACGGGTGCTCTTCGGGGCATCCACTCCCAGCGTCTCACCCTTGAAGAACGCGGGGCGCTTGATGGACTGCCAGATCATGATGAGGATGCCGCCGACGATGATGACCATCCCGAGGATGAACACGATGCCCACCCCGCCGATGTTCGCGCCGCTCTCGGAGTACTCCGGGCTCGCCGAGTCGATGAGCGTCGTGACGAACAGGACCGCGAGGATCGTGCCGCCGATGAGGGGGAACAGGAACGTGTAGAAGACGTTCCGCACCGAGTCGAACCACTGGTTCCGGAAGTACCAGACGCACGCGAAGGCCGTGATGCCGTAGTAGAAGCAGATCATCATGCCGAGGGTGAGGATCGTGTCCCAGAGCGTGTTCTCGCTCACGACGCGCATGACGGCGTAGAACGCGGATGCCACGATGGCCGAGACGATCGTGGCGTACCCGGGAGTGAAGAAGCGCGGGCTGACCTTCGCGAACGACGACGGCAGCGCCCCGTAGTGGCCCATCGACAGGAGCGTGCGGGCCGGGCCGACGAACGTCGACTGCAGCGACGACGCGGAACTCGTCAGCACCGCGAGCGAGACGAGGAAGGCGAGCGGCCCGAGGATCGGCCCGGACAGATGGAAGAAGACGTTCTCCTGGATGTCGGCGTTGCCGAGGCCGAGCTCGCCCTCGCCGACGCCGGCGAACATGATCATCGCGATGGCGAGCATGAGGTACAGCGTCACGATCGTGATGACCGTGATCGTCGCGGCGCGGCCCGGGGTTTTCTCGGGGTCCTTCGTCTCCTCGTTCATCGTGAGGGTGACATCCCACCCCCAGAAGATGAAGATCGACAGCGAGAGACCCGCGGCGAACGCCGAGAACGAACTCACCGCGAACGGGTTGAACCACTCCCAGTCGAACGGCGTGTAGTCGAAGCCGCCACCGGAGATCGCCGAGACGATCGCGGCGACGGCGAAGAAGACGAGGACGAGCACCTGGAAGCCGACGAGGAAGTACTGCAGCTTCTGGGTCGTCTGCATGTCGCGGTACGAGATGAACGTCGCGGCGAGCATGAACAGCAGGCACACACCGATGTTGATGAACGTGTTGGATGCCAGATCGGCGATGTCCGCGTTGCCGGTGATCTGTGAGATCAGCAGGAACAGGAAGTCCACCGCGACGCCGGCGAGGTTCGAGAGCACGAGGATCGTCGCGACGACGAGGCCCCAGCCGGCCATCCAGCCGATCCAGGGACCGAACGCCCGCGTCGCCCAGGTGAAGGACGTCCCGGCATCCGGCATGCGGTTGTTGAGCTCTCGATAGCCGAACGCCACGAGCAGCATGGGGATGAATCCCACGAGGATGATCGCCGGGATCTGTGCCCCGACCGCCGAGGCGGTGGGGCCGACGGCCGCAGTGAAGGTGTAGGCGGGCGCGATGCACGAGATGCCGATGACGACGGCGCCGATAAGGCCGATGGTTCCGGCGGAGAGGCCCTTGGCGGAGAGGCCGCCGGACTTCTCGCTCGAGGCATCGGCCAGCGGCGTGGTTTCGGGAGGGGTCATGAGCGGGTCTCCTCGCTGCCGGCGACGCTGCCGGATCGGGTGGTGCGGGGAACGACGATCACCGGGACGGTGATCTCCTTGAGCATCTTGGCGGCCGTCGAGCCGAGGAACAGTCGCCGGGGCTGGGCGAGGCGGCTCGACCCGACGAGGGCGATCTCGCCGCCCTGCCAGTCGAGGTGGCTGACGGCATCCTCGATGCTCTCGCCCTCGGCCACGACGACGTCGACACGGAGGCCCGCAGGAAGGTCCGCCCGCGCTGCGGCGAGCACCTGCTCGGTCTCGCTCGACGCGGCGATGCGGATCGCGCCCGTGTCGGCCGTGGCCGGGAGGTCGATCGGCAGGAGGGACAGGAGCCGCACCGGCACGCTCGCCGCCTCGGCGAGCTCGGCCGTCGCCTCGAGGAGCGCATCGGCGCCGGGCCGGGTTCCGACGGCGACGGTCAGCCGCGTGATCCCCGTCTCGGGCGCGACCTTCCGGGCACCGCGCGGCACGAGGACGACCGGCACGTCGGACGAGTGCACGAGTTCCGTCGTCGTCGAGCCGAGGCGGTGGTGCCCGCGGAGGGCCCCGTCGGAGGCGCCGACGACGATGCACCGGGCATCCAGTTCATGCGCGATGCTCTCGAGGCCCGCCGCGAACGATTCCGCCGCACGGATCTGCGCGTGCGCGATGACATCCTCGGGGATGCGGTCGATCGCCTCGGCGATCCAGTGCTGGGCCTGATCGCGCAGCACCCGGCTGTAGCCGTCGGCGGGCGGCGTGATGACGCTGCGGTCGGCGCTCGGGAGCACGATCGACACGTCGAGCACGGCGCCCGTAGCGCGGGCGAGGCGGGCGCCGAAAGCGACCGCGTCGCGACCCGCCTTGGTCGCGGTGTACCCGACGACGATGTGCGCGGTCATCCGCGGATCTCCGCGACGATCTGGGATGCCACGAGGCGCCCCATCCGGATCGCGCCGTCGACGTGCTGGTACCCCGCGCCGGCGAGGTCGCTGCAGGCGAAACGGATCGGACCGACGGCTTCGCGCAGGTGCGCGCCGTAGCGCGAAAGGCCGCCGAGGTCGAAGCTCGCCGCGTACGCGCCGCGGGTCCACTCCTCGCTCCCCCAGTCGCTCTCGTAGTAGACGACGGGGTTCTTCGCCTCGGGGCCGTAGTAGTGCGACAGCGACTCGAGGATGCGCTCCTTGCGCTCCTCGGCGGATAGCTCGAACACCCCATCGGCGTGCAGGTCGCTGACGAAGCCGACCAGAGTGCCGCGCTCGTCGCCGTGGTTCGTGTTGTCGTATGCCTCGTGCGACAGCTCGTACGGGCTGAAGGCCGTGCCCGAGAGCCCCTGCTCGCGCCAGAACGGGCGGTCGTAGACGGCATGCACCTTGATGACGAAGCCCATCGAGATGTGCTGGTGCATCTGGTGCTGCAGGCGCGGCAGCGCCGGCACGAACGAGATGCGGTTGTAGAGAATCGGGGCGAGCGCCAGGATCACCTGGCGCGCGTGCACCGTCATCCCGTCCGCGACGACCGTGGCGCCGGCGTCGGACCACTCGATCGTGCGCACGGGCTGGTTCAGGAACACGTCCGCGCCGAGGCGCTCCGCGAGCAGCAGTGGAACCTGCTGCAAGCCGCCGACGACGCGCTTGTCGAGGATGAAGTCGGCGTCGACGAGGTTCGAGTAGCTGCCTGCGGATGCCGCCATGAGGAGCGACTGCAGGAGCGATACGGCGTGCGTCGGCTTCGTGAGCATCGCCGAGCCCGTCGCGAAGGCGAGGTTGCGGACGGCCTCGTCGTCGTCGGTCTGCTGGCGCAGCCAGGCATCCCACGAGACGGCGTCCCACTCGGCGGCCTTCTCGTGCGCCCAGGGACGGTCGGGGTCGATCTCGGCGACCATCGCGTCGAGGCGCTCGGTGATCTCGGCGATCGCCTTCTCGGTCTCGGGTGAGACCGGGAACATCTCGCCCGTGAAGCGGTGCACCTCGCCGTCCGGGCCGACGTAGACGCTGTCGCCCTCGCGGTACCGGCTGAACGTCTCGAGGCCGAGGTCGGCGACGGTCTCCTGCAGAGCCGTCTGGTCGGGTGAGATCCACTGGCCGCCGATCTCGAGCATGGCGCCGTCGATCGTGTCGGTCCACAGGCGCCCGCCGACGCGGTCGCGCGCCTCCAGGACGGCGACGGACAGGCCCGCCTTCTTCAGCTCGTTGGCGGCGGTGAGGCCGGCGGCCCCCGCCCCCACGATGACGACGTCTCGGGTGATCTCGGTCATGGTGTGTCTCTTCTCTGAGTCGACGGTCGGGTCTCTGAGTCGGTTGTCGGGGCCGGCGCGGTGGTGGCGCGGCCGCGGCTCATCGGTCGGGGCGCGGCGGATCGGGGCCTGCGGATCAGGCGGCGGCGAGGGCGGTCGCGACGACGTCGAGGCCCTCGTTCAGCAGGTGGTCGGGGATGCTTAGCGGCGGCAGGAACCGGATGACGTTGCCGTGCGTGCCGCACGTGAGCACGATGACGCCTTCGGCGATCGCGGCCTTCGCGACGGCGGATGTGAGCGCCGGGTCGGGAGCGTTCGTCACGGGGTCGACGAACTCCGCGGCGATCATCGCGCCGTGGCCGCGCACATCGCCGATCCGCGGATCGGACGCCTGCAGGGACTCGAGGCGGGCGCGGAGGATCCCCCCTATCTCGCGCGCCCGCTCGAGCAGCCCCTCATTCTCGAACGCGTCGATGGATGCCAGAGCGGCCGCACAGGCGACGGGGTTGCCGCCGTACGTTCCGCCGAGCCCCCCACCGTGGGTGGCATCCATGATCTCGGCGCGTCCCGTCACGGCCGCCAAGGGCATGCCCCCAGCAATCCCCTTGGCGGTCGTGATGAGGTCGGGGACGATTCCGAACAGTTCGCTCGCGAACATCTCACCGGTGCGGGCGAAACCGGTCTGCACCTCGTCGGCGATGAACACGACGTCGTTCGCGCGGCACCAGTCGACGATGACGGGCAGGAATCCGTCGGCGGGGACGATGAAGCCGCCCTCGCCCTGGATCGGCTCGATGATGACGGCGGCGAGGTCTGCGGCGCCGATCTGCTTCTCGATCGCGGAGATCGCGCGCGCGGCGGCCTCGGCGCCGGACAGGCCGTCACGGAACGGGTACGACGCGGGCATCCGGTACACCTCGGACGCGAAGGGGCCGAAGCCGGCCTTGTACGGCATCGCCTTGGCGGTGAGCGCCATCGTGAGGTTCGTGCGGCCGTGGTAGGCGTGGTCGAACGCGACGACGGCCTGCTTGCCGGTGAAGCGGCGGGCGATCTTGACGGCGTTCTCGACGGCCTCGGCGCCGGAGTTGAAGAGGGCCGACTTCTTCGCGTGATCGCCGGGCGTGACGCGGTTCAGGGCTTCCGCGACGGCGACGTAGGACTCGTACGGCGAGATCATGAAGCACGTGTGGGTGAACTGCGCGACGGCCTCCTGCACGGCGGCGACGACGCCCGGGTGGGCGTTGCCGATGCTCGTGACGGCGATGCCCGAGCCGAGGTCGATGAGCGAGTTGCCGTCGGCGTCGACGACGACGCCTCCGCCGGCGGCGACGGCTTCGATGGGGACGGTGTGCGCCACGCCCGACGCGACCGCGGCCGACTTGCGGGCCAACAGCTCCTGCGAGCGGGGACCGGGGATGGCCGTGCGGAGGGTGCGCTGCTGGGGGAGGTCGGGGCCGCCGACCGTGCGTGCGGGGGCGGGGGACGTCGTCGTGCTCATGCGGGGAGCGTATGGCGCCCGAGGTCGCCCCCACACCTGCCGCGGTGTACATTCTGAGGTGCGCGACCGACGTCGCGTACAGGCCCGACGAGAAGAGCGCCGATGGCATCGGAGTCCCCCGCCCCTCAGCCGACCCTCCGCGCGCTCCTCGGCAGGAACGACCTCGCGTTGCGCCTCGCGTCGGACGAGGTCGACCTGCAGCCCGACGCGCTCGACGCGCCGCTGCGCTGGGTGCACTCCTCCGACCTGGTCGACCCGACGCCGTTCCTCGCCGACGACCTGCTGCTGCTGACGACGGGTACCCAGTTCGCGGAAGACGCCGACTACCAGGGCTACGTGGACCGGCTCCGCGCCCGCGGCGTGCGCGGGCTCGGGTTCGGCACCGAGGTCGTGCGCGACGGAATCCCGCCCGCCCTCGTCCGCGCCTGCCGCGCCGCCCGCATGCCCCTGTTCGAGGTGCCCTATCGGACGCCGTTCATCGCGCTCGCGCGAGCCAACGCCGAAGCCATCGCCGCGCAGGCCTACGCGCGGCGCACCTGGGCACTGTCGGCCCAGCGGGCGATCTCGCTCGCCGCCCTGCGCCCCGACGGGCTGGCGGCCACCGTCGCGGAACTCGCCCGCCAGCTCGGCGCCTGGGTCGGCCTCTACGACGCGGCGGGGGTGCTCACTCAGAGCCACCCCGCCGCGCGCACGGGCGGCCTGAGCCCCGCCGCCCGGGCGACCCTCGACGCCGAAGCCGGCACGGTGCTGCGCCGGGGCTCGCGGGCCGCATCGCAGATCGAGATCGACGGGATGCGGGCGACGCTGCAGACGCTCGGACGCGGCGGACACCTCCGCGGGGTGATCGCGATCGTCGGCGCCGAGCTCGATCTCGAAGGGCGCAGCGTCGTCACCTCCGTGATCGCGATGGCCGGGCTCGCGCTCGAGCAGAACGTCGGCCTCGGACGGGCGCGCACCGCGCTGCGCGCGGGCCTCGTGCCCCTCCTCCTCTCGGGTGACGCCGCTCTCGCGCGCCGGGTCTCCCGCGAGCTCTGGGGTCCTCTCCCGGCCGCCCCGATCGTCGTCGCCGTCGCGCAGCTCACGCCCGCGCGCCTCGACGCGGCGACCGATTGGCTCGAGATGCGCGTCGCCGAGAGCCGGGGCGCGCTCTTCCACGGCCGCGGGCCGGAGGGCCATGTGGTCGTCGTCCCCGCCTCCGACGGCGAGACCCTGGCGCGATTCGCCGAGCTGTTCGAGGCATCCGTCGGCGTCTCGGAGCCAGCCGACTACGCCGCCGTCGCCCGCGCGCACGACGAAGCCACCGCCGCCGCCCGGCGCGCCCGCCCGGGTGCCGTCGCCCGCTTCGGCGACCGGACCTCGGCAGGAGTGCTGGCCGCGCTCGACTCGGTCGAGGCGCGCGCGCTCGCCGCCGCGAGCCTCGAGCCCCTGCACGCGCACGACCGCGCGCACGGCACGGCGCTCGTCACGACGGTGCGCACGTGGCTCGAGAACGACGCGCGCATCGACGAGGCGGCGCAGGCACTCGGCATCCATCGACACACCGTGCGCGCGCGGGTGGCGCAGACCCAGCAGGTGCTGGGTGTCGACCTCGCGTCGTTCCCGGCGCGCGCCGAGCTCTGGGCGGCACTGGTGGCGAGCCGGTCATGAGCCTGAATCCCACCCCCCTCCCCCGGCTCCTCTACGTCGAGGACGATGCGCAGATCGCCGGGATGACCTCCGACGTGCTGCGCGAGGCGTACGACGTCGTCCACCTCGCCGACGGCCGGCTCGCCCTCGACCGGGCGCTCGCCGAGCGCTTCGACCTCATGGTGATCGACCGCCGACTGCCGGGTCTCGACGGCATCGCACTGGTCGAGGCGATCCGCACGGCCCGCATCACCACCCCCGTGCTGCTGCTCACGGCCCTCGGCGCGGTGGCCGATCGCGTCGACGGACTGGATGCCGGCGCCAACGACTACCTGGTGAAGCCCTTCGACTTCGACGAGCTGCTCGCCCGGCTGCGCGCTCTGGTGCGCGGACACCGCGTCGAGGGGCGCCGTCGTTCCCTCGCCGACTGGGCCTTCCTCCCCGACGCATCGGTCGCCTACGGCCCGGGCGGCGAGCGCGTCGCGCTGACCCCCACCGAGACGAAGCTGCTGAGCCTCCTCGCCGAGAGCCCCGAGCACGTCTTCACACGCGGCGAGATCCTGCACGCGGTGTTCGAATCGAACGACGCCCTCAGCTCGGTCGACACGTACGTGCACTACGTACGACGCAAGACGGCGCCCGATGTCGTGGAGACGGTGCGCGGCCGCGGATACCGGGCGGGGGCGGCGCGATGAGCGCGTCGGCCGATCAGACCCGGGTGCGCCGGGCGGCCCTCCGCATCGGCGTGCTCGTCGGGGTCGCCTCCGCCCTGGTGATCACGGTGGGCGTCGCGGTGCTCGTGACCGTGCTCCTCGTGCGCGCGCGACCGGAGAATCCCCACGAGGGAGGACGACCCGGGCTCGGCGGGGGCGACGGCGACCGCGTCGTGGTCGACCTCGACGACATCCTGCCGTGGGTGATCGCTCTCGGCCTCGTCGGCGTCGTCGTCCTCGCAGTCGTCGCGTGGGCGGCCGCTCGCCGCGCCGTGCGCCCCCTCGCCGATGCGCTCCAGCTTCAGCGCGCTTTCGTCGCCGACGCGAGTCATGAGATGCGGACACCCCTGACGGCGTTGTCTGCCCGCGTGCAGATGCTGCAGCGGCGACGCTCCCGCGGTGAACCGCTCGACGAGACGATCGACGCCCTGCGCGGCGACGTCGCGGTGATGGACGAGGTGCTCACCGACATGCTCCTGGTCGCCGAGGGTACCGCGACCGACACCCCCGGCGACGTGGCGACCGCCGTGGCGGCGGCGGCGCGCACCGTCGCGCCGCTCGCCCACGAGGCGGCGGTCGAGGTGGTCGTCGATGGGGAGGCATCCGCTCGCGTGCGCATGTCGCGCGCGACGCTCACGCGTGTGTGCGTCGCGCTCCTCGACAACGCGATCCAGCATGCGCCGGCGGGGTCGCGCGTGTCGATCACGGCGCGTACAGACGGTCATCACGCGTTCATCCGCGTCGCCGACGACGGCCCCGGCATCGCGGAGGGCGATCGGGTGCGGATCTTCGAGCGGTTCGCCCGCGGCGGCGAAGCCGGACGGCGCCGCGGCTTCGGGCTCGGGCTCGCGCTGGTGCGTGACGCCGCCGTCGCCATCGGCGGCACGGTCGCGATCGAGAGCACGTCGCCGGCGGGCACGACCTTCCTCCTGACGCTCCCGCGCGCGGACTGACCGGGCCGGGTCGGCACGGCGTCACCGTGGAGCGACTCATGCCGCGGCGACCACCTCGAGCTCGACACCGCGGATGCCGCGGTGCACCGCTCCCTCCTGCGGCACGACGAACCCCGAATCGATCCCCTCGGCGCCCGTCCACGACAGGTCGGCGGTGCCCGCCACCATCCCCGCCGTCGCCCACACGTCGGCCAGGGCGAGGGTGCCGGCGACGACCGTGACGCTCAGGGCGCCGAGGGCGGGCTCACCCGTGCGCGGATCGATGATGTGGGCACCGCGCTCCGCGACGCCCGAGGTGGCGACGGCGCCCGAGACGAGGTCGACGGTCGCCAGGACCTCGCCGGGGCGGCGCGGGTCGGCGATGCCGACATGCCAGCTCCACGCGGCGCCGGGAGCCGTCCAGGTGCGGATGTCTCCACCCGCGCCCACACCGACGGCGATAGCGCCGGGCAGCTCCAGGAGCGGCGCGAGGTGCGCGCCGCCGGCGCGGTCGACGGCCCATCCCTTGACGTAGCCGGTCGGGTCGAATCCGCCGCGCCAGGTCGCGCTGAAGCGACCGCCGGTCGCAATCTCCGCCGCGCGGCACGCCTCCGCGACCTCTCCGACGCGCGGGTCGGCGCCCTCGGGCAGCAGCTCTCCGCGCCGCATGCGCGAGATCTCCGATTCAGCGAGGAACGGCGAGAAGATCCGCTCGAGCTCGTCGATCTCGGCGAAGAACGCCTGCACGCCGGCGTCGGCACGGGCGTCGTCGACGTGACCGATGAGGTGCACGCTGAAGACGGTGCCCATGAGCCGGCGGGTCCAGACGCGACGCGCGCTCACGACGCCGCCTGATCGATCGCCGACTGCAGCGACTGCTGATAGCCGTCGCTCGTGTAGGTCGCTCCGGAGACGAAATCGATCTGGGCGCTCTGCGCCGACAAGGTCTCCGAGACGAGTCGCGGGATCGCGCTCTGGTTGATCTGACGGTCCCGACCGTTGCCGTCGGGGTAGTCGACCGCCTGGACGTCGGTGATCGTGCCGCCGCTCACCGTGATCTGCACCTGGACGGGTCCGTACCGGGTGTTCACCGACGAGCCGGTGAACGTGCCGTCGGTGAGCCCCGAGGACGATGCCGGAGCCTGCGCAGCCGTCGCGGACGGCGCAGGCGTCGCGGACGACGACCCGCCCGTCGCGCCCGACGCGCCCGTCGACGAGGTGGATGCCACGGTGTCCGTCTTCACTTCGGGGGGCAGGGCGACCGCCTCACCGAGCGACGTGCGATAGCTGAAGAGCAGCACGAGCCCGCTGAAGGTCGCGAGCAGCGCGTAGACGATTCTCTTCATGGTGTTCTCCTCGGGTCGGGGTCGGGTCAGATCGCGAAGGACTCGGTGTGGATGCGCGAGGGCGAGACGCCCGCGCGCCGCAGGTCGGCGCGCACCGCGTCCATCCAGGCGGGCGGTCCGCACACGAAGACGTCGTGCGCGTGCAGGTCGGGCGCAAGGTGGCGCAGCAGATCCTCACCGCGCCATCCGGCGTCGCGCGCGGGAAGCCACGTCGATGCGTCGGTGCGGCGCGGGCCGTCGAGGCGGTAGTGGATGAGGCCGCGGTCGCGGACGAGCTCGGCGACGGCATCCATCCGCATCGCGTCGTCGTCGGTGTGGTCGCGGGTGAGGAGCGTGGCTTCTCCGGCCGCGAAAGGCTCCGCCTGCAGCAGCGAGACGAGCGGCGCGACGCCTGCGCCCGCGCCGAGGAGGAGGAGCTTCTGCCGCGAGCGGACATCGCCCGTGAGGTGACCGTAGGGCCCCTCGATGAGCACGCGCGTGCCGGGTCGGAGCGACGCCAGTCGGTTCGTGCCGTCGCCGACGAGGCGCGCGGCGATCACCAGTTCACCGCGTGCAGGGTCGGCGGCGAGCGAGAACGGGTGCCCCCGCGTCCAGCCCGGGCCGTCGAGGAAGCGCCAGACGAAGAACTGTCCGCCCTGTGCGCGCAGCCGCTCGAGGTGGCGACCGCGCATGCGCACGACGACGGCGCCCGTCCCGTCACGGCTGACGTCGTGCACGCGGATGGCGTGCCGCCACGAGCGCCACAGGGGCAGGCCGATGCGGAAGACGATGACGGCGGCGGCCGCCCCGGCCCAGAGGGCCCACCAGTAGACGGTGGCGAGAGGGTGGGAGAGGAAGTCGGCGCCGGTCCACAGCATGTGCGGGATCGCGAGCCCGACGCCGAGGTAGGCGTAGAGGTGCAGGAGGTGCCACGACTCGTAGCGGCGACGGCGCCGTGCTCGGCGGATGCTCGTCGCGACGACCATGATGAGCAGCCCCGTCGCCGCCGTGGCGAGCAGCATGCCCGGGTAGTTCCAGACGAAGTCCCATGCCTGTGCGAGCGGATTCACGTCGGCCGTCGCCGCGTAGCCCCAGATGAGCAGTGCGATGTGTGCGAGGAGAAGCCAGAACGACCAGAAGCCGACGACGCGGTGCAGTCGGGTGATCGCATCGCGCCCGAATCCGCGCTCGAACAGCGGCACCCGCGCCATGAGCAGCACCTGGTACAGCAGAAGGTTCGCGGAGACGAGGCCCGTGAGGCGCCCGAGCGTCGTGAGCATCTCCCCGCCGCCCGCGAGGAGGCTCTGGATGCCGGCACCCGCGACCCAGAGCGCGACGACGAAGAGGCTCGTGAGCCAGATGACGGTGGTCGCCGCAGCGCGCCACCAGTGCCGGTGCGCGCGCCGGCGGTCGGCAGCCGCCGCGGCCGTGGGGGACGCGCGGGTACGGCTCGTCGGCAGGACGAGGGCGGGGCGAGCGGGAGCGGTCATGAAGATACGGTCTCGACCGCGCTCTGAGACGACGCTAAGAATGCCCCGCTGTCACCGTTTTCATAGCCGACTCCTAGGCAGGTGCGCGCGCCCGGTCGGCGGGTCAGCCGACGGTGGTGCCGAACAGCGAGCCCACCACGAAGGTGGCCACGAGCGCGATGGCCCCGCCGATGACGGTGCGGATGACGGCCTTCGCCCGGGAAGCACCGCCGATCCAGGCCGCGAGATAACCGGTGAGGGCGAGCGCGATGAGCACGGCGACGAACGTCGCGACGATGCGCGCGGGGTGCGGCAGGAAGAGGATCGTCGCCATCGGCAGGAGCGCTCCGACGAAGAACGCGATGGCGGAGGCGAGCGCGGCGTGCCAGGGGTTGACGACGTCGTCCTGATCGATGCCGAGCTCGATCGAGAGGTGCGCCTTCAGGGCATCCTTCTGCGTCAGCTCCTCGGCGACGAGGCTCGCCGTCGCGTGGCTGAGGCCCTGCTGCTCGTAGAGGCCCACGAGTTCGGCGAGTTCGGCCTCCGGTTCCTCGAGAAGCTCCCGACGCTCCTTCGCGATGAGCGCGTGCTCGGTGTCGCGTGAGCTCGACACCGACACGTACTCCCCGAGCGCCATGGAGATCGCGCCTCCGACGAGAGCCGCCGATCCGGCGAGGAGCACCGGCATGACCTCGGAGGTCGCGCTCGCGACGCCGACCACGACGGCCGCCGTCGAGACGATGCCGTCGTTCGCGCCCAGGACACCGGCGCGCAGCCAGTTCAGACGCTGTGCCAGGCCCTGACGGTGGGGCTCGTCGGGGTGGGCGCCCGGGGCGGAGGACGGCGTGGAGGAGCTCATGCAACGGAGGCTACCCAGCGCCGTCGCGCCCCGCCAGCATGGTGAGGCTCGCCTGATCGTCGGTCAGTCCCGCGGCGCGTGCGCCTCGAGGAACTCGTACAGGTCGGTCGTGTCGACGCCGGGGAACGATCCGGTCGGCAGGGTCGCGAGCAGGGTCCGCGGCGTACGGACGTTCGGCCACGCCTGGTCGCGCCACTGCGACTCGAGCTCGGCCGGCGCGCGGCGGCAGCAGACCTCGACGGCGTGCCGCGACAGTCCGCGGTTGGACGTCTCGCGACCGAGGAACCACTTCGTGTCGTCGAAGCGCACACCCACCGACACGGAGTGCGCGCCTTCGCTGGATGCCTCGACGCGCGCCGTGCACCAGTACGTGCCGTTGCCGGTGTCGGTGTACTGGTAGTACGGGTTGAACTTGTCGGGGATGTCGAACACGACCCGGCTCGTCCAGCGCCGGCAGCACAGCTGTCCCTCGATCGAGCCGAGCCGGTCGGACGGGAAGTTCACGTCGTCGTTCTCGTACGCCTTCGTGATCGTGCCCGACTCATGCACCTTGAGGAAGTGCACGCGGATGCCGAGATGCTGCGTCGCGAGGTTCGTGAACCGGTGCGCGGCCGTCTCGTACGACACCGAATACGCGTCGCGCAGGTCTTCGATCGAGATCGCGCGGCGCGCCTTGGCCTCCTGCAGCACCGGCACGGCGTGGTCCTCGGGAATCAGGAGTGCACCGGTCAGATAGTTCGTCTCGACGCGCTGACGCAGGAACTCGGCGTACGAGTGCGGCTCGCTGTGCCCGAGGATGCGGCTCGCGAGCGCCTGCAGCACGGCCGTGCGCGAGTCTCCCTTCGCCGGCACGGTGCTCGACAGATACAGACGTCCGTTCTTGATGTCGGCGACCGAGCGGGTGGATGCCGGGAGGTCGGCGACGTAGTGCAGCGAGAACCCGAGGTGCGCCGCGATGTCGGAGGCCGTGCGCTGCGTGAGCGGGCCGCCGGGGTGATCGACGGCGCGCAGGATGCCGCGCGCCTGCTCCTCGAGCCCGCCGAAGTAGTTGTCCTGCCGACGCATGAGGTGCCGCAGCTCGACGTTGGCGCGCCGTGCCTCCTCCGGCGTCGCCGACCGCTCGTCGCCGAGCCGCTCGATCTCGCCCTGCAGCGCGAGCATCGCCCGGAGAGCCTCGTCGGGCACCGACTTGCCGATGCGGAACGGGGCGATCCCGAGCGCGCGGAAGGTCTGCCCCTTCATGGCCCGCTCGAGCGAGATCTCGAGCGTCGCCCGCTCGTCGAGCGTCTCCGCCTCGAGGAGCTGGTCGACGCTCGCGTCGAGCGCTTTCGCGATCGCGCGCAGGAGCGTGAGCTTCGGCTCGCGCTTGCCGGTCTCGATCATGGAGAGCTGGCTGGGCGCCCGCTCGACCGCGGCGGCGAGCGCGTCGAGGGTCATCCCGCGTGCCGTCCGCAGCTGGCGGATACGCCGCCCGATCGTGAGGGCGTCGGCGGCGTCGGTGTCGTCGTCGACCTCGATGTCGCTGAGGCTCTGGCTCTGCAGTGTCATGACCCGCATTCTGTCACAGACAGTGAATTTCGGGGAAACTTCACCACCGAATCGGTCAGTCGGGGTGTGAATCTTCACCCAGAGTGGTCCTACGTCCATCACCGGCCATCGCACAGAAAGACAGGGCCATGACTCCCACCGCTGCGGGCTTCGCGCCCGAATCGACCACCCGCCCCACCACGGGGCCGATCCCGACGACGGCCCTCGTCGTCACGGGACCGCTCCGCGATCGCTATGACGAGGTCCTCACCCCGGACGCCCTCGCCTTCCTGACGGAGCTGCACGCGCGCTTCGCCGGCCGCCGCCACGACCGGCTGGCCGACCGCATGCGCCGCCGCTTCGAGATCGGCAACGGACACGACCCGCAGTTCCGCGCCGACACCGCCCACATCCGCGACGACGCCGAGTGGCAGGTCGCCGGCGCCGGCCCCGGCCTCGAAGACCGCCGCGTCGAGATCACGGGCCCCACCGACCCGAAGATGACCATCAACGCGCTGAACTCGGGCGCCAAGGTATGGCTCGCCGACCAGGAGGACGCCACGAGCCCCACCTGGAAGAACGTGATCGAGGGGCAGCTGTCCCTGTACGACGCCATCCGCGGCCAGCTGTCCTTCACGAG
The DNA here is from genome assembly GCA_001724425.1 of Microbacterium sp. SCN 70-27. Taxonomy (GTDB): domain Bacteria; phylum Actinomycetota; class Actinomycetes; order Actinomycetales; family Microbacteriaceae; genus Microbacterium. Next base: position 487 of record MEEK01000040.1, on the reverse strand, counting down.
CCCCGAGGGCAAGGAATACCGCGTCACGGCGGAGCAGACCCCGACGATCGTCATGCGACCGCGCGGCTGGCACCTCGTGGAGAAGCACATCGAGTTCACCGACCGCGCCGGGCGCAGCCTCGCGGCATCCGGCTCGCTCGTCGACTTCGGCCTGTACTTCTTCCACAACGCGAAGCGCCTGATCGAGAACGGCGTCGGCCCGTACTTCTACCTGCCGAAGATCGAGTCGGCCGAAGAGGCGAAGCTCTGGGACGACATCTTCACGTTCAGCGAGGACTACGTCGGCATCCCGCACGGCACGATCCGGGCGACCGTGCTGATCGAGACGCTGCCGGCCGCGTTCGAGATGGAGGAGATCCTCTTCGAGCTGCGCGACCACATCGCTGGCCTGAACGCGGGCCGCTGGGACTACATCTTCTCGATGATCAAGAACTACCGCGGCCGCGGCGCGCGGTTCGTGCTGCCCGACCGCAGCCAGGTCACGATG
>MEEK01000039.1 GCA_001724425.1 Microbacterium sp. SCN 70-27 | reverse complement strand
GGACCGTTGTAACGACGGTCCGTGTGGCTCCGACGGGCGTCGATCCCGTGACCTCACGATTTTCAGTCGTGCGCTCTACCAACTGAGCTACAGAGCCGCATGGCATCCGAAGAGCCATGTCTAAACGAAAGGCCCTCCGAGAAGGGCCCGTCGCTGAGAGCGACCCTGACGGGACTTGAACCCGCGACCTCCGCCGTGACAGGGCGGCACGCTAACCAACTGCGCTACAGGGCCATGCTTGTTCAGTTATGTGTATGGAGTGTGACCCCAACGGGATTCGAACCCGTGCTACCGCCGTGAAAGGGCGGCGTCCTAGGCCGCTAAACGATGGGGCCGAGCGAACCCTGGGGCTCACGCTTACCGAGGGTCAAGCATACGAGATCCCGTGCCAAATCGGAAATCGAGGGCGTGGGGTCCACCCCGTCCATTCGCTCTCGCGTAAGGATAGTGAGGCGTGTGGATGCCCGTGGCCCCTGTGATCTTGGGGCGAATGTTGTTAGTGTGACTGAAGTTGATGGTGTGAACACTCGAGCGCCAACCATCCCGAGAGGCAGAGCGCGGTGAACGACGAGTCCGTATCGGCAGACGACTGCGGTTGCGCGCCGACCGCGCGTGAACTCCGCACCTTCGGCGGTCCGCTCTCGCGCCGCGCCGCGATCGGGATCGGCGGCCTCGGCATCCTCGGCCTGTCCGTCCTCGGTGCCGGCTTCGCGTCGGCCGCGATGGCAGACGGCTACCCGTCGTGGGACGACGTGCAGCGCGCCAAGAACAACGAAGCCGCCAAAGCGGGCGAAGTCAGCCGTATCGAGAGCCTGATCGCACAGCTTCAGGCCGACGTCGCGAACAAGCAGGCCGAAGCATCGCGCCTCGCAGGAGAATACGCGGCCGCCCAGGAGGCCTACGAGACCGCCGCCGCCGACGCGGCATCCCTGCAGGACCAGGCCGACGCCGAGTCGGCGCGCGCCACCGAAACCGCCCAGAAGCTCGGCCGGCTCGCCGCGCAGCAGTACCGCGCCGGCGGCGACGATGCCGCCCTCGAACTCTTCTTCTCGGGCTCCGCGGCGACCGCCGATGACCTGCTTGCCCGCCTCGGCACGATGGACCGGCTCGTGGAGGCCAACCAGGGCGTCTACGCCGATGCCGTGAGCGCGCGCAACAACGCGCAGAACCTCAGCGACAAGGCCGCGGTCGCCCGCGATGAGCGCGACCGCCTGCAGAAGGAAGCCGAGCAGAAGATGGTGGCGGCCCAGAAGGCCGCGGATGACGCCCAGGCCGCCCTCGACGCGCAGGCGGCCAACCTCGACACACTGCAGGCGCAGCTCGCCGCACTCAAGGACACGACTGCCGCGACGATCACGCAGTACCAGATCGGCGTCGAAGAGCGCCGCAAGGCCGAGGAGGCCCGCAAGAAGGCCGAGGCCGAGGCGCGCGCAAGAGCCGAAGCGGAAGCCCGCCGCAAAGCGGCCGAGCAAGCCGCTGCGGGCGGCGGAGGCGGCGGCGGGGGCTCCTCTGGCGGAGGCGGCAGCTCGGGTGGATCCGGTGGCCAGGCTGGCACCGGAGGATGGGTGCGCCCGGCATCCGGCTACATCAGATCCGGGTTCGGCAACCGCGGCACCATCTGCGGCAACGGCTACTGCACGACCGGACACCGCGGCATCGACTTCGCGACCAACTGCATGTCGCCGATCTACGCGGCCGCATCGGGGCGCGTGGTCTTCGCCGCCTACGCCGACGCGTGGGGCAACTACATCAAGGTCGACCACGGTGGCGGCATCATCACCGGATACGCGCACATCGCGTACGGCGGCTACGCCGTCGGCGTCGGCCAGTACGTGAGCGCCGGCCAGGTCATCGCCTACGTCGGCAACACCGGGGCATCCAGCGGTTGCCACCTCCACTTCGAGGTCTACTCCGGCGGGGTCCGGATCGACCCGGCGCCGTACCTGCGCGCTCGCGGCATCTCGGTCTGACAGACGCAGAAGAGCGGATGCCTCGTGGCATCCGCTCTTCGTCCGAACTCTCGGTTCAGATGGTCTTCGGGGCGTGGCCCTCACCCTGCGTGGCGGTCTGCGCGCCCTCGGCCTGGAAGCGCTCGAACGCCTCCGCGACGAGACGCTCGGCCTCTGCGGCATCCCCCCACTGGTCGACCTTGACCCACTTGTTGGGCTCGAGGTCCTTGTAGTGCTCGAAGAAGTGGCCGATCTCACCCTTGGTCCACTCGTCGAGGTCGCCCACGTCCTGGATGTGGTCCCAGCGCGGGTCCTTCGCGAGCACGGCCACGACCTTGTCGTCGCCGCCGGCCTCGTCGAGCATCTTCAGGACCGCGACGGGGCGGACCTTCGCCATGACACCCGGGTACAGGTCGCGGTCGAGCAGCAGGAGCACGTCGAGCGGGTCGCCGTCCTCGCCGAGGGTGTCCTCGAAGAAGCCGTAGTTGGCGGGGTAGCCCATCGGGGTGAACAGGACGCGGTCGAGGAAGACGCGACCGGTGCCGTGGTCGACCTCGTACTTGACCCGGCTGCCGCGCGGGATCTCGATGACGGCGTCGTATGCGCCCATGCTGGTGCTCCTTCGGAAGTGTCTGGAATGCCGCCACAAGCCTAGTCCGCGAACTCTGCGTACCGTACTCAGGACTGGTGCCCGCTTCGCTGCGGAGCCGCCCGGCATTCCGGGGCAGAGGCGGCCGTAGCACGCGGCTGAGCCTGAGAACGGTACAGGCGAGCGGGGGGACCCGCGCGCACTAGCGTGGATGCCATGGAGCACCGCCCGGGCCTCGATCCTGCTGTCGCCGAGATCCGCCGTGCGGTGCGGGAGTGCCTCGCGGGGATCGACGGCCCGGTGCTGGTCGGCCTTTCCGGCGGGGCGGACTCGCTGGCCCTCGCGGCGGCCGTCGCGTTCGAGGCGCCCAAGGCTGGAGTCCGGGCGTCCGCGACCGTGATCGATCACGGACTGCAGTCGGGCTCGGCGCAGGTCGCCGCGCGCGCGGCCGCGACCGCGGAGCAGCTGGGCCTGCCGACGCGGGTCATCGCCGTGCAGACGGCGGCGCCGGCGGACGGTGGCGGCCCCGAATCGGCCGCGCGCGACGCCCGGCGCGCAGCGCTGCTCGGCGCGGCGCGGGACGCGGGGGCATCCGCGGTCCTGCTGGCCCACACCCTCGACGACCAGGCCGAGACGGTGCTCATCGGCCTCGCCCGCGGCTCGGGCGCGGCGAGCCTCGGCGGGATGTCGCCCGATCGCGAGGAGCACGGCATCCGCATCCTCCGCCCCCTCCTCGACGTCCGCCGCGCGACCACGCGCGCGGCCTGCGCCGCGCAGGGGCTCCCCGTCTGGGAGGACCCGCACAACCTCGACCGCCGGTACCTCCGGGTGCGCGTCCGCCAGGACGTCATGCCCGTGCTCGAGGCCGAACTCGGCCCCGGCGTCGCCGAGGCCCTCGCTCGCACGAGCGATCAGCTGCGCGAGGATGCCGCGGCCTTCGCCGACATGATCGACGAGACCATCGAAGACATCGTCGAGCACGCCGAGGCGGGCATCGCCGTGTCCGTGCCGGCGCTGGCCGCGAACCCGCCCGCCATCCGGAACCGGATCATCCGCCACGTCGTCGCGAGCGAGTTCGGCGCCTCGCTGACCCGCGCGCAGACCCTCGAGGTGGCGCGACTCGTGACCGATTGGCATGGTCAGGGGCCGATCGCGCTCCCCGGATGCCAGGCATCCCGCTCCGGAACGCGACTGACCTTCACCGCGCCCTGACGGCGAAACGCCCCTGAACGTCACCGTCCAGAGGCGTTCGCCACCGCCCGGCCCGCAACAGGATCGGGCCGGCAGGTACTTGTTACTTCTTGCCGCCGAAGAGGCCGCCGAGAATGCTGCCGATGTCGATGCCGCCACCCGTGGACTGCGACGAACCGCCACCGCCGAGAAGGCCGCCGATCAGGTCGGTGATCCCGCCGCCCGAGCTCTGCGTCGACGTGCTCTGGTTCTGCTGGCCCTTGGCGAGCATCCCCATGACGATCGGCGCGAGCACCGGCAGGAGCTTGCTGAAGTCGATCCCGGCGGTCTGCTTGTCGTTCGTGAGCGTCTGGGCGACTTCCTGCTCCTTGCCGCCGAACACGTGCTTCAGGATCTTCTCGCCGTCGGCGGTGTCGACCGCATCGACATCGATGCGTCCGGCGGCGACGGCCGCGTCGGCGGTGCCGGCGTGCTTGCCGAGCGCAGCCTCGATCGCCGCCGACCCCTCGCTGGTCGAGGCGTTCTTCTGCAGACCGCCGAGGATCGCCCCACCACCCTGTGCGACGGCGGCCTTTGCGGTGTCGGCATCCACACCGAGCTTCGAGGCGATCTCATCGATCGGCAGCATCCCCAGAATGTCGTCAAGTGCGGCCACGGCCGTCTCCCATCGTCAGTCGCCGGGCACCCGCCCGACGCGCTCAGCTTATTCGTCGTGCGGCGCGCGCGACATGTCCCGGCCGTCGCGCGTGCGGCACGCCGCGCGCGGCTCCTAGACTCGTGACATGCGCGCAGCCGAGATCGCCGATCAGTTGACCGATGTCCTCGTCACCGAGGAGCAGATCCGCGCGAAGCTCGACGAGCTCGCTCGCCGCGTCGACGCCGACTACGACGGCAAGGAACTGCTGCTCGTGGGCGTGCTGAAGGGCGCGGTCATGGTCATGGCCGACTTCGCGCGGAGCCTCTCGCGCCCGCTGACGATGGACTGGATGGCCGTGTCGTCGTACGGCGCCGGCACGAAGTCGAGCGGTGTCGTGCAGATCCGCAAGGACCTCGACACCGACCTCACCGACAAGCACGTGCTGATCGTCGAGGACATCATCGACTCCGGCCTCACCCTCGCCTGGCTCCTCGACAACTTCGCCTCGCGCGGCGCGGCGTCGATCGAGATCCTCGCCCTGCTGCGCAAGCCCGAGGCGGCGAAGGTCGAGATCGACTGCAAGTACGTCGGCTTCGACATCCCCACCGACTTCGTCGTCGGGTATGGGCTCGACTACAACGAGCAGTACCGGAACCTCCGCGACGTCGCAGTGCTCGCGCCGCACGTGTACAGCTGAATTGGGGATGCCTCGCGGGGCGTGATCTCGATACACCGCGGCTTCGCCGCGTGATCTCGATACACCGCGGCTTCGCCGCGTGATCTCGATACACCGCGGCTGCGCCGCGGCACTCGATCACCGGTGGGTGGCTGCGTCGCGTGATCTCGATACACCGCGGCTTCGCCGCGGCGCTCGATCACCGGCAGGTGAGTGGTTGCGCCGTGACCGCGGCGGGGTACGCCGTGGGCGAATGCACAGACGCGCCATAGTGACCGCGGGGTAGCCTGATCGGACCATGGATGTCAAGAAGCTCACGCGCAACCCGATCGTGTACGTGCTGGTGATCGGCCTGCTCCTCGTGCTCGGTGTGTCGCTCATCACGTCGCTCACCGGCGCGAAGCAGATCACGACGCAGGAGGGCCTCACGCTCCTGAGCGGTGACACCGTCTCGAAGGCGACGAACACCGACGGCGACCAGCGCGTCGACCTCACCCTCTCGAAGCCCTTCGAGGGCTCGACGAACGTGCAGTTCTACTACGTCGGCGCGCGCGCGGCCGAAGTGGTCACGGCGATCGACAACGCGAAGCCCAAGGACGGCTTCGACGACGTCGTCCCGCGCACGACCTTCTTCGAGAGCATGATCTCGCTCCTGCTCCCGCTTCTTCTTCTCGGCCTCCTCTTCTGGTTCTTCTTCTCGGCCGCACAGGGCGGCAACTCCAAGGTGATGCAGTTCGGCAAGTCCCGGGCGAAACTCGTGACGAAGGAGACCCCGACGGTCACCTTCGCCGATGTCGCCGGCGCCGACGAGGCCATCGAGGAGATGCAGGAGATCAAGGACTTCCTGAAGGATCCGGCCAAGTTCCAGGCCGTCGGCGCCCGCATCCCCAAGGGCGTGCTGCTGTACGGCCCTCCCGGAACGGGCAAGACGCTCCTCGCCCGCGCCGTCGCCGGCGAGGCGGGCGTGCCGTTCTACTCGATCTCGGGTTCCGACTTCGTCGAGATGTTCGTCGGTGTGGGAGCGAGCCGCGTGCGCGACCTGTTCACGCAGGCGAAGGAGAACGCCCCCGCGATCATCTTCATCGACGAGATCGACGCCGTCGGCCGCCACCGCGGCGCCGGCATGGGCGGCGGGCACGACGAGCGCGAGCAGACCCTCAACCAGATGCTCGTCGAGATGGACGGCTTCGACCCCAAGGTCTCGGTCCTCGTCATCGCCGCGACCAACCGCCCCGATATCCTCGACCCGGCCCTCCTGCGCCCCGGCCGCTTCGACCGTCAGATCGGCGTGGATGCCCCGGACCTCAAGGGTCGTCAGAAGATCCTCGAGGTGCACGGGCGCGGCAAGCCCCTCTCGGCATCCGTCGACCTCTCGGTCATCGCGCGGAAGACCCCCGGCTTCACGGGTGCCGACCTCGCGAACGTCCTCAACGAGGCGGCCCTCCTCACGGCGCGCTCCAATGCGCAGCTGATCGACATGCGCGCCCTCGACGAGGCGATCGACCGCGTCATCGCCGGTCCGCAGCGCCGCACGCGCGTCATGAAGGACCGCGAGAAGCTCATCACGGCGTACCACGAGGGTGGTCACGCGCTCGCCGCCGCCGCGATGAACAACACCGACCCGGTCACGAAGGTCACGATCCTCCCGCGCGGCAAGGCGCTCGGCTACACGATGGTGCTGCCGCTCGAGGACAAGTACTCCGTCACCCGCAACGAGCTGCAGGACCAGCTGACCTACGCGATGGGCGGCCGTGTCGCGGAGGAGATCGTCTTCCACGACCCGACGACCGGGGCATCCAACGACATCGAGAAGGCGACCGGCATCGCCCGCAAGATGGTCACCGACTACGGCATGACGACCGAGGTCGGCCCCGTCAAGCTCGGCTCGTCCTCGGGCGAGGTGTTCATGGGCCGCGACATGGGCCACGGCCGTGACTTCTCCGAGCGCATCGCCGAGCGGGTGGATGCCGAGGTGCGCCTCCTCATCGAGCAGGCGCACAACGAGGCGTACCAGGTGATCAACGACAACCGCGACGTGCTCGACAAGCTGGCTCTCGCGCTGCTCGAGAAGGAGACGCTCGATCACCTCGAGCTCGCCGAGATCTTCAAGGACGTCAAGCGGCTGCCGCCGCGCCCGCAGTGGCTCTCCAGCGAGCAGCGCCCCGTGTCGTCGCTGCCGCCCGTGGAGATGCCGCGCCGGTCGGAGGCGGGCCTCGCGGCATCCACCGCCGCTCCCGCCGACGGCGCCGAGGCGACCGAGAAGGCCCCCGCGCGTCGCCCCGCCGGGCAGGCCCGCCCGGCGACCGCCTGACGCGCCCGATCGCCTAGGCTCGGGACGTGGCCGTCGATCGAGAGCGCATCGCCGCCGCGGTGCGCGACATCCTCGAGGCGATCGGGGAGGATCCCGATCGTCCGGGGCTGAAGGCGACCCCGCAGCGCGTCGCCGACGCGTACGCCGAGTTCTTCCAGGGCGTCGGTGAGGATGCCGCAGCCCCCCTCGCCCACACGATCTCCGTCTCGCGGGGGCCCGCGCCCGACACGCTCCCGTCGGGGGCGGTGCTCCTGCGCGACATCCGGTTCCGCTCCGTCTGCGAGCATCATCTGCTGCCGTTCGCCGGGCGCGCGCACCTCGCCTACCTCCCCGGCGAGCAGGTCGTGGGCCTCGGTTCGCTCCCCAAGGTCGTCGAGATCCTCGCGTCGCGCCCGCAGGTGCAGGAGCGGCTCGGTGAGCAGATCGCCGATGTCATCGCGGCGTCGTTGGATGCCCGGGGTGTCGTCGTCGTGCTCGACGCGCATCACGAGTGCGTCACGATGCGGGGCGGGCGTCAGCCGGATGCGGCGACCGTGACGATCGCCGCCCGGGGTGAGCTTGCCGAGCCCGCGGCGCGCGCCGAGATCATGATGCTGCTGACGGGAACGGGCGCCTGACATGACGCTCGTGATGGGGATCGTCAACGTCACCCCCGACTCCTTCAGCGACGGTGGGCGCTACGTCGACGCCGAGGCCGCGATCGACCACGGCCTCGCGCTGCTCGCCGCAGGCGCCGACATCCTGGACATCGGCGGCGAATCGACCCGGCCCGGCGCAGAGCGCGTCGACCCGGCCGAGGAACGAGCCCGTGTCATCCCTGTGATCGAGGCGCTGTCGGGCACCGGCGCGATGCTCAGCGTCGACACGATGAACGCCGAGACCGCGGTCGCCGCGGTCGCCGCGGGGGCGCGGATGGTCAACGACGTCTCCGGCGGGCTCGCCGACCCCGAGATGCTCGGTGCGGTCGCGGCATCCGGAGCCGACATCGTCCTGCAGCACTGGCGCGGCCACTCCGCCGACATGTACGCGGATGCCTCGTACACGGACGTCGGCCGCGAACTCCTGCACGAACTGAAGGTGCGCCTGCGCGCCGCCGCGAAGGCGGGGATCTCGCCCGATCGTGTCGTCCTCGACCCCGGCATCGGCTTCGGCAAGCAGGGCGACCAGAACTGGCGCGCGCTCCGGGCGCTCGATCGCATCGTCGCGCTCGGGCCGCGCGTGCTCGTCGGCACGAGCCGCAAAAGGTTCCTCGCCGAGACGCTCGAGGCCACGGGCGCACCGGGCGAGGTCGACGAGGCGCGGCGCGACCTCGCGACCGCCGTCACGAGTGTGCTCGCCGCACGGGCCGGGGCGTGGGCCGTGCGCGTCCACGATGTCACGGCGACCCGTGACGCGCTCGCGGTCGCACAGGCGTGGGAGCAGGGAGGCATCTGACATGGACTTCGCCGACGAGATCACGCTGACGGGCATCCGGGCGTTCGGGTACCACGGCGTCTACGACGACGAGCGCCGTGAAGGCCAGGAGTTCGTCGTCGATGCGACCCTGTACGTCAGCACGCGTCGCGCGGCGGAGACCGACGACGTCGCCGACACGATCCACTACGGCGAGGTGGCGGAGCAGATCGTCGCGCTCGTCGAGGCCGACCCCGTCAACCTCCTCGAGACCCTCGCCGCCCGGATCGCGGACGACCTCCTCGCGCGGGACGGTGTGCGCATGGTCGCCGTCACGATCCACAAGCCGCAGGCTCCGATCACGGTGCCGTTCGCCGACGTGTCGGTGACGATCCGCCGCGCCGCGCCCGTCGTCGAGGGCGACATGACGGGGGCCCGCGCATGAACCGCCGGCTCGCGCAGGGCTTCCAGGGCGAGGCATCCGCCGCGGATCGCCCGGTCGCCACGGCCGTCGTCGCACTCGGTGCGAACCTCGGCGACCGTGCCACGACGATCGATGCGGCCGTGTACGACCTCATCCGACTGCCGCTCACGTCGGCGGTGCGCGTCGCGACGCCGATCGAGTCGGTCGCCGTGACGCTCGACGGGCCGGATACCTCCGCCCCCGCCTACCTCAACACCGTCGCCGTCCTCGAGACGCGCCTCGCCCCGAGCGTGCTCCTCGGCTACCTCCACGCCATCGAGGCGCGGCACGGGAGGGAACGCCGGGAGCGCTGGGGCGACCGCACCCTCGACCTCGACCTCATCACCTACGGCGACGTCACAAGCGACGACCCCGCCCTGCTGCTGCCGCACCCGCGCGCCGCGGAGCGGGACTTCGTGCTCGCGCCGTGGCTCAGCATCGATCCGGACGCCGTGCTGCCGGGTAGCGGGAGGGTGGCCGACCTGCTGGCAGGGCTTCGCGGGGCATCCGGGGATAGGTCCACTCCCGGGGCGGCGACCGATCCCGGCCCCGCACTCGACGGCGGCGGGGCTGCCACATGAAGCGCACGAGCGCGGGCGTCCTCATCGCGGTGGGCGTCGTCGGTGCCCTTCTCGGGTTTGGTCTCGATCAGCTCCTCACGAGTGCGGGCCGCGCGACGTTCACCCCCTCGCTGCTGCTGCCGGTGCTGCTCATCCTCCTCGGCGCCGCCGACGTGCTGTTCGCGCTGCCGATCCGACGGGCGATCACGGGGGCCGACTCCCGCCCGGTCGACCCGTTCCGGGCGGTCCGCGTGGCCATGCTCGCCAAGGCATCCAGCATCGTCGCCGCGGTCGTGGCGGGCGTCGCGCTGGGCCTTCTCGTTTTCCTCCTCACGCGGCCCGTCGCCGCCGTAGGCTCGATCGTGGCCGTCCTCGCCACCCTCGGTGCGGCGCTCGTGCTGCTCGCCGCCGCGCTCGTGGCCGAACATCTCTGCACCATCCGGAAGGACGACGATGACGAACACCCCGGACCCGACGACCCCGGCTACGGACTCTCCCACCACGACTGAGACCGCCGCCCCGTCGAGCGCCGCCCCGTCGAGCGCCGCCCCGTCGCGCGACGCCGTGCTCGACGGTGGCACCTACGACCGGATCCTCGCGCCGCGCAGCGAGAACCGGCTCCCGATCGGCGACGGGGTCTGGCACCAGATCTCGCGCCGCTACGTCACGGTGCAGCTCATCTCCACGGGAGCCTTCCTCGCCCTCGTCATCGCCGCGGCCGTCGTGCTGTGGCTCGTCCTGCATCTGACGTGGGTGTGGATCCCCGCGGCGATCGTGATCCTGATCACCGTGTGGACCCTCGCGATCCTCCCGCGCCAGGCCAGGGCGTACGGATACCAGCTGCGCGAGGACGATCTGGTGTTCCGCCGCGGCATCCTGTGGCAGCGCATGGTCGCCGTGCCGTACGGACGGATGCAGCTCGTCGACATCACGCACGGGCCGCTCGACCGCGGATTCGGCATCGCGCAGTTGAAGCTCGTCACCGCGGCGGCCGCCACGGGGGTCACGATCCCCGGGCTCACGCAAGAAGCCGCCGAGCGCCTGCGCGACACCCTCATCGCCGTCGCCGAGACCCGGAGGACCGGTCTGTGACGGAGCCTGTCCCGCCCGGCGTGCCGGTCCCGTCCGGCCCCGGGGCTGTCCCTCCCGGTGCCGGCGCGCCTGTGCCGCTTCCTCCCGGCGCGGTCGTGCCGCCGACGGCCGTCGCACCCGTGCGCTCGCCGCTCAGTGACGGGCAGTGGCATCGCCTGCACCCGCTCACCCCCGTGCTGCGCGGCGGGCTGTTCCTCATTGTCGTCACGGGCATCGTCATCACCAATCTCCGCGACCGTCTGGTCGTGTGGCTCTTCCCGGGGCTCGCCGAGTGGGAGCAGTACGAGGGCGGCGACCCCGTCGACTACATCTGGGCGAACAACCTGTGGCTCATCGCGGGGCTCGTCGTGCTCGGGATCCTCCTCGTCATCCTCGTCGTGTTCTGGACGTCGTGGCGGTTCCACACGTTCCGGATCACAGGCGACGACGTCGAAGTGCGCAGCGGCGTGCTCTTCCGCACGCACCGTCGCGCACCGCTCGACCGCGTGCAGGGCGTCAACCTCACGCGGCCCATGGTCGCGCGCCTGCTCGGCACGGCGAAGCTCGAAGTCGTCGGCGCGGGGCTGGATGCCAACGTGAAGCTCGAGTACCTCTCGACGGCCAACGCGGAGGCGGTGCGCGCCGACATCCTGCGGCTCGCGTCGGGGCGGCAACTGGCGGAGGCGCGTGAGGCGCAGGCACGGGGCATCCCGCTGTCGCAGGCGACGAAGGACGCGGTCGCGGCGGGGATCACGGGTCTCATCGACGGCGTCGACGGACCCGAGAGCGAGCCCGAATCGGTCGTCCACATCCCGGCCGGGCGCCTCATCGGCGCGCACCTGCTGTCGGGATCGACGATCTGGCTGATCGTCCTGCTCGCGGCCGTGATCATGGGCGCGATCTTCGGCACGCCGTGGGTGCTGTTCACGATCGTCCCGACCGTCATCGCGTTCGGCGCGTACTGGTTCCGCTCGATCACCAGGTCGCTCCGGTACTCGATCGCGCCGACCTCATCGGGGGTGCGGATCACTTTCGGACTGTTCACGACCATCACCGAGACGCTGCCGCCTGGACGCGTGCACGCGTTCGAGATCCGCCAGCCGATCCTGTGGCGCGGCGCGGGCTGGTGGTCGATGCGCGTCAACCGGATGTCGGGGCGGTCGGCGACCGACAGCCAGTCGCTGCAGTTCGCCGAGGTGCTGCCGGTGGGAACCCGCGCCGACGTGGAGCGTGTGCTGCGCCTGTTCCTGCCTGTTCTGTCGGAGGGCGAAGCGGAGCTCATCGTCCGCTCCGGCATGTTCGCCGAGACGGCCGGCACGACGGACGACCCGTTCGAGACGACCCCGCGGCGCGCGCGGTGGCTCCGCCCGCTGTCGTGGCGCCGGAACGGCGTGCTCGTCACCGACGATGCGCTGCTGCTGCGCCACGGGTTCCTGCAGCGCGCGCTCGTCATCCTCCCGCTCGCGCGGCTGCAGTCCGTGCGGATCAGCCAGGGCCCGGTCGACCGTGCCCTTAGGGTCGCGAATCTCACCGGCCACACCGTGCTCGGGCCCGTGACGGCGAAGGTCGGCATCATCGATCGGGACACGGCGCTGGATGCCTGGAGTGCCACCGAGACGCGCACGATCTCCGCCGCCGCCCGCGACCGTTCGCACCGGTGGGACGAGGCGACGGTGGATGCTCCGGCGGCAGGCAACCAGGCGGCGGATGCCTCGGCGGTCGGCGGTGCGGCGGCGGATGCTCCGGCACAGCGTGGCACGGTGGAGGGCGGCCCGCGGGAGACGATCTCGACGTCCGATGCCTCGGCGGAGGATGTCTCATGAGTGACGCGAGCCGGCTGGGTGTCGGGATCATCGGGGCTGGCCGGGTGGGTCCGGTCCTCGGTGCGGCGCTCGCCGGGGTCGGGCACGCTCTCACAGGCATCACGGCCGGGTCGGACCCCGATCGCATCGAGGCGATCCTCCCGGGCGTGCCGGTGCTCGACGCCGACGAGGTCGTCCGCCGCAGCGAACTCGTGATCCTCGCCGTGCCGCGCGACCATCTCGCACCCGTCGTCGCGGGGCTCGCCGAGCTCGGCGCATGGCAGGTGGGGCAGCTCGTGCTGCACACCGACGCGGTGCACGGCATCGACGTGCTCGCCCCGGCGGCATCCCGCGGCGCGATTCCGCTCGCCGTGCATCCGGCGATCGCCTTTACGGGGACCTCGATCGACCTGCGGCAGCTGCAGGGCGCGTTCGCGGCCGTGACCGCCCCCGCCGCCGTGCTCCCGATCGCGCAGGCGCTCGCCGTCGAACTCGGGTGCGAGCCCGTCGTCGTCGCCGAGCGGGACCGTGCCGCATACGGCGAGGCGATCGCGACGGCGACGGAGTTCTCGGCGTCGCTCGTGCGGCAGGCGGCCGACCTGCTGAGGGGCATCGGCATCGACGCACCCGGCCGCTACCTCGGCACGCTCGTCCACTCGACGATCGACCGTGCCCTCACGGAAGCGGGCGACAGCGCAGACCTCGACGACGCCGCGCTGCCGTGAGCGACATCGACCTCGCGCCGATCCCGGCGGGGAGCGTCGTCCTGCACGACGCGCGCCGCAAGATGCGTCGCACCGTGCAGCTCGAACCGTTCGAGATCGGCGTGTTCGCGGTCACCGAGGAGGTACTCGGCGAGGCGCTCGGCATCGCCGCGAACCACCCGCGCCGCCCCGCCGTCGGCCTCTCGTGGCTGCGGGCCGTGCGCCTCTGCAACGCGCTGTCCGAGTGGGAGGGCCTCGACGGTGCCTACCGGGTGGACGGCGACGAGGTGACGTGGCTCGTCGACAGCGACGGCTACCGGCTCCCCACGGAAGCGGAGTGGGAGTACGCCTGCCGCGCCGGTTCGACAGCCGCCCACTACGGGCCGCTGCGCGAGGTCGCGTGGACGGCGGCGGACGGCGTGAGCACTCCGCAACCGGTCGGCGGGAGGCATCCGAACCTCTTCGGGCTCTTCGACACGCTCGGCAACGTCTGGGAGTGGTGCTGGGACCTTCTCGACCCCCTCCGCTACGGCGACTACCGCGTGTTCCGCGGTGGAGGATTCGCCGACGATGCGTGGAGCGTGCGTGCGGGAACGCGCCGTGGCGGCGGGCCGCGGATGCACCACGACGACGTCGGCATGCGCCTCGCCCGCGGCGGCTTCGACGCCGTCGACGCGGCGCAGGGCTGGTCGCTCGCCGCGGATCGCGAACGTGCGATGGGGGATGGTCCGCTGCCGTCCGGGTGGACGCCGCTGCGCTGATCACCCCGCGGCTGCCCACGCCGATCCCCGCGCTGATACCTGTGGCAGGGCACGGCGCGATCTCGAGCGCGAGTCCGGAGCCGGCCTGTGTGCCGATCCGGTGGCGCGGAGGCGGCCCGGACCGCGGGCCCGTCGTCGGTAGAATCGGAGGCGACTTCCGAGGAGCCCCCATGACCGACGCGCCCGTCACCGCGCCCGCCGACCCGACCGCTGCCGACCTGGACGACGTCCACGAGCAGAAGGCCGTCCGGCTCGGCAAGCGCGACCGGCTGATCTCCGAGCGGGCGGATGCCGCCGGTGGCGCCTACCCCGTCACGGTCCCCGTCACGGACACGATCGCGGCGCTGCGCGAGCGGTACGCCGACCTCGAGTCGGGCGCCGAGACCGGCGTCACGGCCTCCGTCGCCGGACGCGTCGTGTTCAGCCGCAACACGGGCAAGCTGTGCTTCGCATCGCTGCAGGCGGGCGACGGGTCGCGCATCCAGGCGATGGTCTCGCTCGCCGAGGTGGGCGAGGACTCGCTGCAGGCATGGAAGGACCTCGTCGATCTCGGCGATCACGTCTCGGTGACGGGGCAGGTGATCTCCAGCCGCCGCGGGGAGCTGTCGATCATGGTGACCGACTGGGCGATCGCGTCGAAGGCGCTGCTGCCGCTGCCGAACCTGCATTCCGAGCTCTCCGAGGAGAGCCGGGTGCGCTCGCGCTTCCTCGATCTGATCGTGCGCGACCAGGCCCGCGACACGGTGATCGCGCGCGCGAAGGTCAACGCGTCCCTCCGTGACACGTTCGCCGCGCACGACTTCCTCGAGGTCGAGACCCCCATGCTCCAGGTGCAGCACGGTGGTGCGGCGGCCCGCCCCTTCGTCACGAACTCCAACGCGTTCGACGCGGAGCTGTACCTGCGCATCGCGCCGGAGCTCTTCCTCAAGCGCGCCGTCGTCGGCGGCATCGACCGGGTGTTCGAGATCAACCGGAACTTCCGCAACGAGGGCGCCGACTCGACGCACAGCCCCGAGTTCGCGATGCTCGAGGCGTACCAGGCCTACAGCGACTACAACGGGATCGCCGACCTCACGCAGGAGCTCATCCAGAACGCGGCGATCGCGGTGGCCGGCTCCACGACCGTCACCTGGGCCGACGGCACGGCGTTCGACCTCGGCGGACAGTGGGAGCGCCTGTCGATGTACGAGTCGCTGTCGCAGGCATCCGGCCGCGACATCACGCCCGCCACGAGCCTCGATGACCTGAAGGCGCTCGCCGCGGAGGTGGGCGTCGAGGTTCCCGAGAAGGTCGCGACGCACGGCAAGTACGTCGAGGAACTGTGGGAGCACTTCGTGAAAGGCGGCCTCGAGCGGCCGACGTTCGTGATGGACTTCCCCCTCGACACGTCGCCCCTCGTGCGTGAGCACCGGTCGATCCCGGGCGTCGTCGAGAAGTGGGACCTGTACGTCCGCGGCTTCGAACTCGCGACGGGATACTCGGAGCTCGTCGACCCCGTCATCCAGCGGGAGCGCTTCGTCGAGCAGGCGAAGCTCGCCGCGCGGGGAGACGACGAGGCGATGCGCGTCGACGAGGAGTTCCTGCGGGCGCTCGAGCACGGGATGCCGCCGACGGGCGGCATGGGCATGGGGATCGACCGCCTGCTCATGGCGATCACGGGCCTCGGCATCCGCGAGACGATCCTCTTCCCGCTCGTGAAGTAAGCGCCGGCGGTGGCGTTCTCGCTGTGGGTCACGCTGCTCCTCGCGTGCCTCGTCATCAGCTTCACCCCCGGGGCGGGGGCGATCAACACGATGGGGAACGCCCTCGCGCAGGGGTTCCGCCGGTCGATCTGGGGCATCCTCGGACAGCAGGCGGCGCTGATCGTCCACATCGCGATCGTCGCGATCGGCGTCGGGGTGCTCGTCGCTTCGAACCCCGTGCTGTTCGAGATCATCCGCTACGCGGGTGCCGCCTACCTCGCCTTCCTCGGGCTGCGCCTCATCTTCGCCCGGCCGCCCGTCGCGTCCCCGCCGGTCGTCGGTCAACCCACTGACGGGACGCTCGCCGAAGGGACGTCCATCGGAGGGCCGCGCAGTGGAGAGGCGCCCGATGCCGCGGACGCGGCTCCCCAGGCGGTGCGCGAGGGTGGCTGGTCGATGTTCCGGCGGGGTCTCTGGGTCAACCTCCTGAACCCGAAAGCGATCGTGTTCTTCCTCGCGTTCCTGCCGCAGTTCATCCGGCCGGGTGAGCCCCTGCTGCCGCAGTACGCCGTCGTCGCGGTCACGGTCGTCACTGTCGACATCGCCGTCATGTGGGGGTTCTTCGCCGTCGCGGCGCACGGGTTCCGCCGGTTCACGCGCACCGCGCGCGGGCGGCGCCTGCTCGACCGCGTCTTCGGGTCGCTGTTCATCGGTGTCGCGCTGCTGCTCGCTTTCGTCCACTGACGCCGCGTCGCCGCGCACGGGGACGGCGGTCACGCCCCGGCGCGTCGGCGCAGGCGCATCCGATCGCACCCCGTCACTCCCTCACCGGGGGCGGAAGGCCCAGTCAGGCAGGTGCCCGACTCGCACGAACGAACGGACGATGTCGGCGAGCCCGTGGCCGGGGTCGAACGCGAGCGCCATGCCGGCGTAGCGGTCCGCGTGCGAAGAGCGGCCGAGCGCCCACGACAGCCAAGCGCACACGGCGAGAGGCCCCGGTCGCTCGGCCTTCGGCAGGAGCGCCGCGACCTCCCTCGCAAGAGCGAGAGCCGTCTCGAGGCGCTCGGCATCCGGCCGCGGACCCTCGCCCCACATGGCGCACGCCAGATCCGCCGGATAGTCCTCACCATCCTCCCACCGCCGTTGCGCGTCCATCGCGACGTCGCCGCCCGCGGCATCCGTCGCCCACTGCACGAGAGCGATGTCCCGGAGTGACGGACGAGAGAGACACCAGCCGAGCATCGCGGCATGCATCGGCTCCTGCGCCGGATGCCACGCGAGCGCCTGCTCGTACATCGACGGCAGGTCATCGAGTGCGCACGCCGCCTCGAGCGCGGCAGGGTCGATCCGGTGCTCGCCCCGCGACGTCGAGGGGATGCCGCAGATCGCCTCGAGCGAGGATGCGAGGGAGCGCAGCGCCAACGCGACTGCCCGCCGAGCCGACGACGGCACCCGCGGCAGCGCCGCCCCGGATGCCTGGTCGTCGGCGAGCGGCCCGCCCATGCCCGCCTGCTCGAGCGAGCCCGCGACCTCGTCGATGATCCGCAGGTCCTCCAGCGGTCGTCCGCACTTCGGCAGGGCGGCGTCGAAGTGCGAGCCCCAGGCATTCGCCCCGACCGTCACCGCCTCGACGAGCGGGAGGCCGCAGGCATCCGCCCGGGCACCGAGCGCGGCGATGAGCGCCGCACCGGGCAATCCGCGGGGGCGGGCCCGCTCGCTGAGAGCCTCGTCGCAGTAGACGACCGCGATGATGGCGTCGGCCTCCGCGATGCGGCACATCATGCCGATCGCCGTGGATGCGACCGTGTCGATGAGGTCGTCCCCGGGCAGGTCGAGGCGCATCGCGCCGAGCGTGCGTCCGCGCGCCATCGGTACGAGCACGAGGCTCCGCGTGGGGGTGAAGCCCAGCAGGCGCGGGACGAGGGAGAGGAACTGCGCCGCACCGGCGGCTTTCACGGTGAGAGTCATGCCGAGAGGTTGCTCGCTCGCGCGAGGCGGTGGGCGCGAGAAAGCGGAGAAAGTGGAAACTCCGTCGGGGCTCGCCGATTGTGAGGGATAACTTACGATGGGGGCATGGATTCGTACTGGGCCGCCGTCGCCTGGTCGCTGTTGCCGACCGTCGTGGTGCTCGGACTGTTCGTCTTCGTGATGCGGTCGATCCTGCGGATGGACCGCACCGAGCGGCGCGTCTACGCGAAGATCGAGGCGGAGGAACGCGCCAAGCGTGGACTCCCCGCCGTCGAGGGCGAGCAGCGCGCGATCTGACGCTCGGGTCGATACGCTGGGCGGACCGACGACGGGGGAGTACGTGGATCAAAGCGGATGGGCGCTCGCCTGGGTGATCCTCGTCTTCGTCGTCGATGTCACCGTGCGTGTGCTCGCGATCATCTTCGTGCCCCGCAATCGCCGCCCCACTGCGGCGATGGCCTGGCTCTTGGCCATCTACTTCATTCCCATCATCGGCGTGGTGCTGTTCCTGCTGATCGGCAACCCGCGCCTGCCGCGCAAGCGCCGGCGTAAGCAGGCCGCGCTGAACGAGACGATCCGCCGCCTGAGTCACGGGCTCGAGCTCGGCACGCTCCGCCCGCACGCGCCGGAGTGGTTCCGCGCCACCGTGCGCCTGAACCGCAACCTCGGCGCCATGCCGATCTCCGGTGACAACGGTGCCAAGCTGATCTCCGACTATCAGGAGTCGATCGACGCCATGGCATCCGCCATTCGCGAAGCGACCGACTACGTGCATGTCGAGTTCTATATTCTGCAGGCGGATGCCACGACGGAGAGCTTCTTCGCGGCGATGGAGGAGGTCGCGGCCCGCGGCGTGAAGGTGCGCGTGCTGCTGGATCACTGGGCCAACCGCGGCAAGCCCTTCTACAAGCAGACGCTGAAGCGGCTGACCGACATGGGAGCCGACTGGCACCTGATGCTGCCGGTGCAGCCGTTCCGCGGTGCATACACCCGCCCGGATCTGCGCAACCACCGCAAGCTCGTCGTTGTGGATGGCCGCGTCGCGTTCACCGGGTCTCAGAACGTCACCGACTCGACCTACAACTTGAAGAAGAACATCAAGCGCGGCCTGCACTGGGTGGACATGATGACGCGGGTCGACGGCCCCGTCGTGGGCTCGATCGACGCCGTGTTCTTGAGCGACTGGTACAGCGAGACCGACGAGGTCGTCGACGATGTGAATCTGTTCGACCCGCGGCCCGGCACGGGCGACCTCGACTGCCAGGTCATCCCCTCGGGGCCCGGGTTCGAGTACCAGAACAACCTGAAGCTGTTCATGTCGCTGCTGTTCGCGGCGCAGAAGAAGCTCATCATCGTCTCGCCCTACTTCGTGCCCGACGAGGGGCTCCTGCTCGCGATCCAGACGGCCTGCCAGCGTGGCGTTCACGTGGAGCTGTTCGTCTCGGAAGAGGGCGACCAGGCGATGGTCTATCACGCACAGCGCAGCTACTACGAAGCGCTTCTGCGTGGTGGCGTGAAGATCTATATGTACCGCAAGCCATATATTCTCCACTCCAAGTCGATGTCGGTCGACGACGAGGTCGCGGTCATCGGGTCGAGCAACATGGATATGCGCTCGTTCGGTCTGAACCTCGAGATCTCGCTCCTCGTGCGCGGCGAAGAGTATGTGCAGCAGCTGCGCGCGGTCGAGGACGAGTACCGCTCGCTCAGCCGGGAGCTGACCCTCGACGAGTGGTTGAAGCAGCCTCTGCGCTCGACCGTGCTCGACAACCTCGCGCGGCTCACCTCCGCCCTGCAGTGACGGCGTTCGGCATTCCGCCCTGGTGAGGAGAGAATGAGACGGATGCCCGTGCGCCGACACTCATGGAGTGGACGCCGTGTCACATGGCATCCGCAGCGCCCGTATGGCGCCCGTACCTCCGACTCGCAAGGATGATTCCATGACCCTCCGTCGCCGCACCCTGTCGCTTCTCGCCCTGAGCGCCGTCAGCGCCCTGGCATTCGCCGGGTGCGCGAGCGCGGCAGCACCGACGACATCGGGCGAGGGCACGCCGAGCCCGTCTGTGTCCTCCCCGCCGCCGGCGCTGCAGGTCGAAGCGGGCTGGCTCGACGACGGCCGCCAGATCGCGCTCGTGACGTGGGGATCGTCGACCTGCGTGCCCACCGCATCGCAGGTGACGGTGGAGGACGACGGCGCCATCGCCGTCACGCTCGACAACGGCGACCCGAATGCCGCCTGCACGGCCGACTATGCCGCGCGGGTGACGCTGGTGAGCGTCCCGAGCGACGTCGACATCTCGCGCGGCGTCGATGTGGTCGTCACCGGCGGCGAGGGCGAGCGCGGCACCGTGGGACTCCACGGCTTCGAGACCCTCTCGGTCGGCAGCCCCACCGACTACCAGCCCTCCGCAGGCTGGATCCAGAAGGACCTGTTCGCCGTGCTCACCTGGGGGTCGTCGTCGTGCGCCCCGAAGGTCGAGGCGGTGGAGGCGCCCCTCCCGAGCAACATCGACGTCACCTTCGTGAAGCCCCCGAAGAACCAGGTCTGCACGATGGACATGGCTCCGCGCACGCTCCTCGTGTCGACGGCGGATCTCGAGGTCGGCGAGCACGCGACCGTGACCCTGCGCGGGGGCGACGCCCAGTTCGAGGAGAAGCCCGCGGTCGTCCGCATCCTCGCGAACTGAGCTGCGCTCCGCTGACTCAGTCAGCACGCACGAGCAGGTCTTCGATACGCGTGGGCCGGGGCATCATCGTCGCGGAAGCAGGGGCGATCGGGGTTTGCGGCCGTGGCGGTGCCGGGATGGGTGGGTTCGCCCTGCTTTCGGAGCGGCGCACCGCCGTGACCAGTGCCTGGGCAGCGGCCGCGGGCGGAGATCCGGTCGGAGGGACGGCGCGCCGCGGGAGCTGGCTCCCGCGGCCCGGGGCGCGCGACGGCCGGCGCGACCTCGCCCCGGGTTGACGTGGGATGCGCCCCCAGCGAACACGGGCATATGCGGATGCCCTGCTCGTTAGCCTCTACGTAGGTGCCAGAAGACTCGGCACCCGAAGGAGCCTGAGATGTTCGAGAGATTCACCGACCGTGCCCGTCGCGTCGTCGTCCTCGCCCAAGAAGAGGCGAAGATGCTCAACCACAACTACATCGGCACCGAGCACATCCTGCTCGGGCTGATCCACGAGGGCGAGGGTGTCGCGGCCAAGGCGCTCGAGTCGCTCGGCATCTCGCTGGATGCCGTGCGCGAGCAGGTCCAGGACATCATCGGCCAGGGCCAGCAGCAGCCGACCGGCCACATCCCTTTCACGCCGCGCGCGAAGAAGGTGCTCGAGCTGTCGCTGCGCGAAGCGCTGCAGCTCGGCCACAACTACATCGGCACCGAGCACATCCTGCTCGGCCTCATCCGCGAGGGCGAGGGCGTCGCCGCCCAGGTGCTCGTCAAGCTCGGCGCCGACCTCAACAAGGTGCGCCAGCAGGTCATCCAGCTGCTGTCGGGCTACCAGGGCAAGGAGCCCGCGGGTGTCGCCGCCGGTGCCGGGGAGCAGAACCAGCAGTCCGCGCAGGGCGGTTCGGCCGTGCTCGACCAGTTCGGCCGCAACCTCACCCAGGCGGCCCGCGACAACAAGCTCGACCCCGTCATCGGGCGCGAGAAGGAGATCGAGCGGGTCATGCAGATCCTCTCGCGTCGCTCGAAGAACAACCCCGTCCTCATCGG
>MEEK01000038.1 GCA_001724425.1 Microbacterium sp. SCN 70-27 | reverse complement strand
CTACGAGGCGCCCGGCATGGCGCTGCTGTTCATCGCGTACGAGCGCCTCGTCAACGGCATCCTCAACGAAGACACCCTCGCGACCTACCACGAGCAGGGCCGCCGCCTGGGCCGCCTCATGTACGAGGGTCGCTGGCTCGAGCCGCAATCGCTCATGCTGCGCGAGTCGATCCAGAAGTGGGTCGGGTCGACGATCACCGGCACCGTCACCCTGCGCCTGCGCCGCGGCGACGACTGGACGATCCTCGACACGACCGCGCCGAACCTCTCCTACGCGCCCGAGAAACTCTCGATGGAACGCGTCGGCGACGCCGCCTTCGGCCCGACCGACCGCATCGGGCAGCTCACGATGCGCAACCTCGACATCGCCGACTCGCGCTCGCGCCTCGAGCAGTACGCAGGTCTCGGCCTCATCGGCGGCGCGACCGGCGAGCTCGTCGGCCGCGTGACGGCGGGCGAGGCGGGCGAGATCATCTCGTCGGCCGAGGGGCAGGACGCCGAGTCCGAAGCGCTGGCCGACGCCGTCGAGGCGGCGTCCGAGTCGGCGATGTACGACTTCGGCGCCGACTGACCGGCCGGGCCCGGACTCAGCACCCTCACACCGCGACCCACTCGACCCGCGCCGCGCCTAACCGCCCGCGCCGCGACCCTCCGCGCGCGGCGTGCGCCGACACGTGCGTGCGCAATGCAGGAGATCCGGACGCGCGCCGCGGCGGTGACCCCGGAAAGACGCGGCACCCGCGCACCGGCGTGCGCGAATCCCCTGCATTGTGCACGGCCGCGCCCCGCGACCCCTGCCCCCGCGCCCGCCCACCCGGGACACGCCAGCCCCAATCAACCCCCACCACCCAAGAACTTGCACACCGGTGTGCAAACTGGTTGTACGATGGATGCGTGCGAAAGAGTGTGCGGGTCTTCCGGCGTGATGTCACGCGGATCTTCCGCGCGCGCCGCACCTGGGTCATCGTGCTCGGGGTGCTGCTCACCCCGGCGCTCTACGCGTGGTTCAACATCACCGCGTTCTGGGACCCGTACGCGAACACCGGCAGCATCGGCGTCGCGGTCGTCAACCTCGACGAGGGCGCCCGCTCCGACCTGACCGGCCCCATCGACGTCGGCGCGCAGGTCGTCGACCAGCTGCATGACGACCACCAGCTCGGCTGGCAGTTCATGGGCGAGGACGAAGCCCGCGAGGCGGTGCGCTCGGGCGAGGTCTACGCCGCGATCATCATTCCGCGAAGCTTCAGCTCCGACCTGCTCAGCATCACGACGGGCACCTTCACCCAGCCCGCGCTGACCTACTACGTCAACGAGAAGGCCAGCGCGATCGCCCCGAAGATCACCGACGTCGGCGCCGCGGGCGTGAACGACAAGATCAGCAGCGCGTTCATCGAGCAGGTCGCCGAGGCGGCGACGACCGAGCTGAAGGATGCCGGCGACGACGTGCAGCTGAAGCTGCTGAACGCCAAGAACGACGGCCTGAACGCGTTCGACCAGGCCTCCGCCCAGGTCGCCTCGGCCCGCCAGAGCATCACCGACATGAAGGGCGGGCTCGAACGCTCGCGCGGTTCGCTGAGGGGTGCGCAGTCGACCCTGTCCGACGTCGACACCACCCTCGGCGACGTGCAGACCGCGCTCGGCCAGGCGCAGACGATCATCGCGCAGGCGCAGCGCGACGTGCTCTCGTTCACCGACGCCGCCACCTCCGCCTACGTGCAGGGCGCGACGCTGCTGGCGGACGCCTCGGCGCAGGCGCACATCTCGGTCACCCAGGTCACGCAGACCCTCGGTCAGGCCTCGGCCCGCATCGACACCGCGATCGACGACGTCACCGCCGTCGCCGACGCCAACGCGGCGGCGATCGCGCAGCTGCAGACGCTCCTCGATCAGGGCGGACTCGACCCCGCCGTCGCCCAGCAGCTGCAGCAGGTGCTGACGGCCCTCGAGCAGCAGAACCAGGCCGACCAGCAGCTCCTCGCCGACCTGAAGGCGATGAACGACGACACCGCCTCGGCGGTGCAGGCCGTGCAGAAGACGGCGGATGCCGTGAACACGGCCGTCCAGGGCGCGCAGGCCTCGTCGACCGGCCTGCGCGACGCGCTCACCCAGTCGATCCCCGCGCTCACGAGCGCGATGGCGACGCTGTCGACGAGCGCCGGCGGATTCTCGGCCGCGATCGACGCGCAGCGCGCGCAGCTCACCCAGGCCGGCACGCTCCTGGCGGGACTCGACACCCAGCTCGTCGCCACCGGGGCGGCGCTCGACAGCCTCGACGGCACTCTCGGGGGGATCCAGACCGGGCTCGGCGATGCCCGCACCGACGTGCTCGCCCTCGGCTCTGCCTCGGCGTGGAACACCCTCGGCACCGTCACCGGCCTCGACCCGCAGCAGATCGCTCAGTTCATCGCGACCCCGGTCGACGTCGCCGAGCACGCCGTGTTCCCGGTCTCCTCGTACGGGTCGGCGATGGCGGCCCTCTTCACGAACCTCTCGCTGTGGATCGGCGCGTTCGTGATGATGGTCATCTTCAAGGTCGAGGTCGACACCGAGGGCGTCGCCCCGATCCGCGTCGGCGAGGCCTATGTCGGGCGCTTCCTGCTGTTCGCCTCGCTCGGGGTGCTGCAGGCGATCGTCGTTTGCGTCGGCGACCTCATCATCGGCGTGCAGACGGCGAGCGCGGTCGCGTTCGTCGGCACGGGCATCCTCATCTCGCTCGCCTACGTCAGCATCATCTACGCGCTGTGCGTGGCGTTCGGCCATGTCGGGCGGGGCCTGTGCGTGCTGCTCGTGATCATGCAGATCCCGGGCGCCTCGGGGCTCTATCCGATCGAGCTGATGCCGCAGTTCTTCCGCAACATCTACCCGTTCCTGCCGTTCACGTACGGCATCGACGCGATGCGCGAGACGATCGCCGGCTTCTACGGGGCACACTGGTGGCGCTTCATGGGCGCGCTCGCCATCTTCGTGGTGCTGGCCTGGATCGTGGGTCTCGTGCTGCGCCGTCGCCTGGCATACCTCAACCGTCTCTTCAACCGCGAGGTGATCGCGACAGATCTCCTCATCGGCGAGGACGTGCAGGTCGTCGGCCGCGGCTACCGCCTCACCGACGTGATCCACGCCCTCGCCGACCGCGGCGAATTCCGCAACCGGCTCGACCGCCGCGCACAACCGTTCGTCGAGCGCTACCCGACCCTCCTGCGGATCGCCCTGCTGGCGGGCCTCGCGGGCATGGTCGTGCTCGGCCTCATCGCCTGGCTCCTGCACGAGCAGAGCGCGACGCTCCTCTTCCTCTGGATGCTGTGGTGCCTCATCGTCATCGCCTTCCTCGTCGCGCTCGAATACGTGAGCCACAGCTTCGAGGCCGCCGCCGAGCTCGCCGGCATGGGCGACGCGGAGCTGCGCCGCGCGATGCGCCACGACGGCGTGGCGACCGGCACGGCGACGGTGGTGGACACCGCAGAGGTGGATGCCTCCGCTGTGGATGCCCCGGAGACGGATGCCCCCGCGACGGATGTCTCTGAGACGGATGTCTCTGAGACGGATGTCTCTGAGACGAGCGAGTCCGCCGAGTCCGACGCGTCCGCGCAGTCCGACGAGCCGGACGGCGCCGTGCTCACCCGCCTGTTCAGCCCGGCCGAAGCCGGCGCGGACGCCGTCGCGACGACGGAGCCCACCACCGAAACCGCCGACCCCACCCACACCGACGAACCCACCGACACCCCCGAGACCCGGCGCGAAGGAGGCGAGCAGGCATGAGAGGCATCCTGCATCTGATCCGCCGCGACCTGCGGCACTCGGTGATGAACGTCATGGCGATCATCGTGATGTTCGGGCTCGTGGTGATCCCGTCGCTGTTCACGTGGTTCAACGTGCTCGCCAGCTGGGACCCGTTCGGCAACACGAAGCACCTCACCGTCGCGGTCGCCTCGACCGACGAGGGGTACCAGAGCGACCTCGTGCCGATCCGCGTGAACGTCGGCGAGCAGGTGCTCTCGCAGCTGCGCGCGAACGATCAGCTCAACTGGGTGATCACCTCGGAGGACGACGCGATCGACGGCACCAAGTCGGGCCGGTACTACGCGGCGATCGTGCTGCCGCCCACGTTCAGCGCCGACATGCTGACGTTCTACGCCGACGGCGCCCAGCGCACCGAGCTGGCCTACTACACCAACGAGAAGAAGAACGCCCTCGCCCCGAAGATCACCGGCCAGGGCGCCGAGGGGGTCTCGGCGCAGATCAGCTCGGTGTTCACCGAAACGCTCAGCGATGTCGCTCTGAGCCTCATCTCCTCACTGTCGGACTACCTGACCGACGCCGACACCCAGGCGGCGCTCGCCCGCGTCGAAGCCCGCGTCGGGTCGCTCGCGACACAGCTGCGCGCCGGCGCGCAGACCGCCGACATGTTCCAGACGCTCGTCCAGGGCACGATCCCGCTCGCGCAGAGCGCCTCGGCTCTCGTCTCGGGCGCGGGCGACGCGTTCGGCGACGCCTCCGACGCCGCGGGCAGCGGCGCGGGCGCCGCCCGGCAGCTGGGCGAGACGCTGCAGTCGGCGACGGGCGCGGTCGCCGACGCCCTCCGCACGACGGCGCAGGGATACGCCGCCGTCGGGACGAGCGTCGACGACCTCTACACGCAGGTCGGCAACCTCACGGGCAGCCAGGCCGACGCGCTCACCACCATCGCCGCGCGGGTGCAGAAGCAGATCGACGACGCGGCCGCTCTCCGCACGACGCTCGTCGACGACGTGCGGCCGCAGCTGCCCCCGGCGGCGCAGCCGGCGCTCGACGACGTGGTCGCCCAGCTCGACCGTGCGATCGCCCGCCAGCAGGCCGTGCACGACTCGCTCGCACAGGCCGCGGCCGACATCACCGCGGGGAACGCCGACGCCCAGGCATCCCATCAGAAGGTGAAGGACCTCGTCGCGCAGGCGCAGCAGGCGATCGCGCAGGCGGAGGACTCGTACACGGGCACCCTGAAGCCGCAGCTGGATGCCTTGGGCGACACCCTCTCCGTCATCGACGACGACATCTCGGCGGTGCGCGGCGACCTCGCGCAGGCGGCGTCGGGGCTCTCCGGGGCATCCGATTCGATCGTCGGCGCGCTGCAGGGCGCCGAGCAGGTGACGGGGCGGCTCAGCACGGCCCTCACCGACGCCGCGGCGAAGTTCGACGCCGTGCAGCAGGCGATCGCGAACGCGGCGAAGACCGGCGACCTCGCCGGGCTCAGCGAGATTATCGGGTCGGACCCGAGCGTGCTGGCCACCTCGCTCGCCGAGCCGGTGCGCGTCGACCGGGTCGAGGTGTTCCCCGTGGTGAGCTTCGGCGCGGGCATGGCGCCGCTGTACATCGTGCTGGCCCTCTGGGTCGGGGCGCTCCTCATGACCGTCGCGATCCGCGTCGACGTGAGCCGCGACGCGCTGCCCGACGAGCCCGAGCTGTCGTCGACGCAGAAGTACCTCGGCCGGTACGGCATCTTCGCCGTGACCGGGCTCGCGCAGTCGACCCTCGTGATCCTGGGTCTGATCCTGTTCGTGCGGATCGAGCCCGCGCATCCGTTTCTGCTGCTTCTGGCGGGGTGGGTGACCTCGCTCGTGTTCACGCTCATCATCTACACGTTCGTCGTCGCGTTCGGCAATGCCGGCAAGGCGCTCGCGGTGCTGCTGCTCGTGATCCAGATCTCCGGATCGGGAGGTGCGTATCCGCTGCAGCTGCTGCCGGCGTGGTTCCAGAACGTCAGCCCGTTCCTGCCGGCGACGCACGCGATCTCGGCGATGCGCTCGGCGATCGCGGGCACGTACGGCGCCGACTTCTGGATCTCGATCGGGCTCCTCCTCGCCTTCCTCGTGCCGACGCTGCTGCTCGGGCTCGTGCTGCGGCGACCGCTCGTCTCGTTCAACCGCGGGCTCGTCGACGCGATGGCCTCGACGAAGCTCATGTGAGGGATGCCATGGCCCGAACCATCTCCACCGCACCCGGGCGTCGCCGCGACGCGACGGCGAACCGGGCGGCCCTCCTCGCCGCGGCGCAGACCGTGCTCGCGCGCGACCCGCACGCCTCGCTCGACGCGATCGCGCAGTCGGCGGGGCTCTCGCGCCGGGCGCTGTACGGCCACTTCTCCGATCGGGAGAGCCTCCTTCGCGAGGTGATCGCAATCGGCGCCGGGCGCTTCAACACGATCGCCGAGGCCACCGACGACCCCGACCCGCGGGTCGCGCTCGCGCACATGGCGGCGCAACTGTGGCGCGAGGCATCCGCCGTGCGCGCCTCGGCGAACATCGCGCTCGACGACGCGCACGTGGCCCAGACGATGCGCTCGCTCGCGCCGCTGCGCCGGCGGGTGCGCGAGCTGACCCGGGAGGGCGTCGCCTCCGGCGCGTTCCGCGGCGACGTGCCGCCGGAACTGCTGGCATTCCTCATCGAGGAGACCGCCCGCGCGACCCTCCGCGAGCTGCGGCTGACCACCGCGCACGCCGACGCGGCGGTCGTGCGGGTCGTGCTCAGCATCGTCGGTCTGTCGTGGCAGGAGCAGGTCGCCCTGCTCGACGCGCACCCGGAGATCCTCGGCGAGAGCTAAAGCGCCGCGCGCACCCGTGCCCACCAGCAGCGAGGGGTGCGCATAGATGCCAGGACGGTCTTTCTCCTGGGGGCGCCGGGTGGGATGCCCAGAACGGGGCCGACTCGTCGGCCGCCGCCTTCGCGAACGTGCTGTGGGACGAGCTCGCCTCCGACCTGTTCGCCCGGCGTGCGCACCCGGTCGGCCTGTCGGGGCAGAGCCGGCTGTTCGTCGTCGTCGACCGGCTGCTCGACGAGCCCGACTCGGACTGGTGGACCAACGACACGATCGGCGTCGACGGTCAGCGCGAGATGCTCGAACGGGCCGCGACCGACGCGTCCGCGCGGCTCGTCGCGCTGCAGGGCGACGACCCGGATGCCTGGAACTGGGGCTCGCTGCACGCGATCACCCTCACCAGCGGCACGTTCGGCAAGAGCGGCATCGCGCCGATCGAGGCCCTGTTCAACCGCGGGCCGTTCCCCGTCGGCGGCGGCGCCTCCGTCGTCGATGCGACCGGGTGGATGCTCGGCAGCGGCTCGTTCGCGACGACGACCGTGCCCTCCATGCGCATGACGATCGACCTCTCCGATCTCGACGCGTCGCGGTGGAACCACCTCACCGGCACGAGCGGTCACGCCTTCCACCCGAACTACGACGACCAGTTCGACGCGTGGCAGCACGGCCGCCAGACGCCGTGGCTGTTCACGCGCGAGCGCGTCGAGGCATCCGCGGTCGACACGCTCGTGCTGACACCGGGAGACTGACGCCCCGCGCGGCCGCGTCAACCCCCGCTCGGATTCCGGGTCCGCCCCGTAGCATCGAGAGGGACCGCCCCACCCGAGGAGGCCCCATGGCGACCGCCAGCGTGAGACTGTTCGACTGCACCCCTGACGACGTGTTCGCCGTGCTCGGCGACGGCTGGCTCTATCCGGTCTGGGTGGTGGGTGCCGCGCGCATGCGCGACGTCGATCCGGAGTGGCCGGCCGAAGGCGCGCACATCCACCATTCGCTGGGCGGGTGGCCGATCCTGCTGGACGACGACACCCAGATCGTGGAGTGGTCGCCGCCGCACCGGATGAAGCTGCGCGCGAAGGCGGGACCGCTCGGCCGCGGGGTCGTGGTCATCGAGGTGAAGCCCCGCGGCACCGGATGCGTCGTGCGGCTGGGCGAGGAACCCGTCGCGGGCACCGCGGCGAAGTTGCCGCGGTTCGTGTGGGCGCCGATGCTGCACCTGCGCAACGAGGAGACGCTGCGGCGCCTCGCCTTCCTCAGCGAGGGCCGACGGCGCGAGCGCGAGGCCGGGGAGCACTCGGCGCGCACGACGGTGCCGGATCCGGCCGAGGGCACGCCCGACGCCGAAGCCGCGGCAGACGTCGCCGCCGCCACGGATGCCGCCGCGGCGGCGTCGGGTGAGGGCCCCGCCGCATGACCGACGTCGAGATCGTCGGCTCAGGGCCGAACGGGCTCGCGGCGGCCGTGACCCTCGCGCGGGCGGGGCTCTCGGTGCGCGTGTACGAGCGGATGGCGCGGATCGGAGGCGGGGCGAGCACGCGCGAGGCCGTGGCGCCCGGCTTCTGGCACGACTCGTGCTCGGCGGTGCATCCGCTGGCCCTGGCATCCCCGTTCTTCCGCGCGTTCGGGCTCGCATCGCGCGTCGAGTTCGTCACCCCCGAGGTCTCGTTCGCCCATCCCCTCCCCGCCGCGGTCGGCGGCTCGGGCATCGCCTACCACGATCTCGACCGCACGGTCGATGCGCTCGGCGCCGACGGCCCCGCCTACCGACGCCTGCTCGAACCCCTCGCCGCGCACGCGCGCGAGATCGCCCGGTTCACCGGCTCGTCGCTGCTGCGCGTGCCGCCTCATCCGGTCGTCGAGGCCCGGTTCGGTCTGCGCACGCTCGCGCAGGGCGGGCCGCTCTGGAACGCGGGCTTCCACGGCCGCGTCGCCCCGGCGATGATTACGGGCGTCGCGGCGCACGCGATCGTGCCGCAGCCGAGCCCGGTCGCCGCGGCGGCGGGGCTCGCCCTGCAGACGCACGCCCACGCCGGCGGCTGGCCGATCCCGATCGGCGGATCGCAGGCAATCTCGGACGCCCTCACCGCCGACCTCCTCGCCCACGGCGGCGAGATCGTCACGGATCACGAGGTGGGTTCGCTCGACGAGCTCACCGCGCGCGCGACCGTGCTCGATGTCACCCCGCGCGCGCTCATCCGACTCGCCGGAAGGCGGATGCCCGGGCGCTACCGGCGGCGCCTCGAGCGATTCCGTTACGGCAGCGGCGCCTCGACGGTGCAGTTCGCGCTGTCCGGTCCGGTGCCGTGGTCCGACGAGCGCATCGCGCGCGCCGGCACGGTGCACATCGGCGGCACGCGCGAGCAGATCGCCGCCGCCGAGCGCGACGTCCTGGCCGGGCGGCACGCGGCATCCCCGTATGTGCTCGTCTCGCAGCCCTCGGCGTTCGACGCGAGCCGCGCCCCCGCGGGTGGGCACGCGCTCTGGACGTACACGCACGTGCCGACCGGGTCGACCCTCGATCAGACCGAGGCCGTCACCCGGGCGATCGAGCAGCACGCGCCGGGCTTCCGCGACCTCATCGTGGCGAGTCGTGCGCGCACCGCCGCCGAGCTGGCCGAGTACAACCCGAACTACGTCGGCGGCGACATCGCCGCGGGCGCCGCGACGCTCGGGCAGCTGCTCGCGCGGCCCGTGCTGAGCCTCGATCCGTGGCGCACTCCGATGCCGGGCGTCTACCTCACCGGCGCCTCGACCGTGCCCGGTCCCGGCGTCCACGGCCAGTCGGGCTGGTTCGCCGCCCGCAGTCTCCTCCAGCACGAGTTCGGCCTGAGGGCCCCGTCGCTCGCCCCGTGACCTGACCGGGCCCGACGCTCGGCTCCGCGGTCGCCACGACCCACCACGAACTCCGCAGAAACTCACGAACTCCGCACCCGTACCCGGCATCCACTGCGGAGTACGTCACATTCTGCGGAGTTCACGACACGCACGACACGCAGTACGCGCGCGTCACGCCCAGCCCCGCGCCCCGCTCAGCCCCCTGCTGCGGGCGGGGTCTCGCGCGACTCAGCGAGCTCGTCCACATACAGGGAGCTCTCGTCGATCGTGCCGTTCCGGTACGCCTGGCGGCCCACCATGTGCGCCGACAGGGGCGCCGTGGCCAGCTGGATGATCACCACCGGCACGAGGAACGCGACGACCGGCCACGCGCGCAGGGCCATAGCCACGGCGACGCAGATCAGGATGAAGCCGAGCACCTGCGGCTTGGTCGCCGCATGCAGACGGGTCGGCACGTCGTGGAAGCGGAGCAGACCGATCGCCGCGGTGAGGCACAGCAGCGCACCGATCAGCACCAGCACGAGGGCGACGACGTCGAGAATCTCATTCATCGGTTCGAGTTGTCCCTTCTCGCCACGAAACGCGCGATCGCGATCGACCCGAACACTCCGACCGAGGCGATGACGAGCAGGGCCGGCAGGCTGCCGGTGTGATGGTTGATGACCATGTCGGCGCCGAGCGCACACATGACGAGTGTCAGCAGCACGTCCGACGCGACGGCGCGGTCGAGGATCGACGGTCCGAAGACGATGCGCCACAGGGTCAGCAATCCCGCAATGGCGAGGATGACGTAGATCGCCGTGATGAGGACGGTCACCACCTCGCACCCCCTCCCCGCTGCGCGCTCGCGCCCTGCGCGCGGATCGCCTCCAGCTGTGCGCGCGAACCGACCGCTCGGACGATGCGCGCCTCCCACCCCTGCACGGCGCGGCGCTGACTCTCGACGTCCTCGTCGGACGAGACCCCGATGACGTGCAGGTAGAGGATGCGGCGATCGCGGTCGGCGTCGATGATGAGCGAGCCCGGGATGAGGGATGCCGTGACGCCGACGTGGGCCATGATGAGGTCGTCGTCGGTGCGCATCGGGACCGCGATGACGGCGGTGCCGGGGTAGCGGGTGGGGTTGAGGGTCTGCCACGCGACGAGCAGCGACCCGCGCACGACGGCGAGGCAGAACAGCACGATGAACACCGCGCCGTACCAGAGGTTGACGCGGCCCGACAGCTCCACGGGGGGCAGCCGGAAGATGCGGGTCACGACGAGCGCCACGACGAGGCCCGTCACTGCGGCGAGCACCGTGAACTGACCCCACAGCAGCATCCACAGCGCGATGAGCCACAGGAAGAACGGCAGCTGACGCCATGCCGAGGCCGCAACGGCCTTCACCGCGGGGCTCACTGCTGCACCTCCTGCTCGAGTTGCACGAGCGTGACGGGCGTGAGCAGCGTCTCGCCGATCGTCGCGCAGAGCTGGTAGAGCGGCCCCGCGAAGAGGGTCAGCGAGACGGTCACCGCCACCATGCCGGCGGTCGTCGCCGTCATGATCCGCGGGATCACCCGGCGCGCGCGCTGATCATCGGCGGCGGGAGCCGAGCCCAGGTACTCGATCCGCTCGACGACACCCGTCTCGTCGGACTGGTCCTCGCCCTCACGCCAGAATGCGAGGTTCCACGCGCGCATGAGCGTGTAGAGGGTGAGCAGCGACGTGACGATCCCGCCGATGATGAGGGCGTACATGAGCGGTGTGCCGACCTGCGCCGCCGCGTTGAACAGGGCGAACTTGCCGATGAAACCCGAGAAGGGCGGGATGCCACCGAGGTTCACCGCCGGGATGAAGTACAGCACCGCGATGACGGGAGCCGCACGCATGAGCCCCTTGACCTTGAGGATCGAGGTCGACCCGGCACGGCGCTCGACGAGGCCGACGGCGAGGAAAAGGGTGGTCTGCACGATGATGTGGTGGACCATGTAGTAGATGGTCGCGCCGAGGGCAACGGGTGTTGCGATCGCGAGCCCGAAGACGAGATAGCCGACGTGGCTGACGAGCGTGAACGACAGGATGCGTTTGAGCTCCGCCTGCGCGAGCGCGCCGAGGACGCCGACGATCATCGTCGCGAGCGCGACCACGAGCAGGAGCGTGTTGACGTCGTTGTCCCGGAAGATCTGCGTCTCGGTGCGGATCATCGCGTACACGCCGACCTTGGTCAGCAAGCCCGCGAATACGGCCGTGACGGGCGCCGGCGCCGTCGGGTACGAGTCGGGCAGCCAGAACGACAGCGGGAAGACGGCGGCCTTGATGCTGAACGCGAGCAGCAGCATGAGGTGCAGCACGAGCTGCGTCGAGTCGGGCAGCTCGCTCATCCGGTCGGCGAGCTGCGCGATGTTGACCGTCCCGAGCGCGCCGTAGATCGCCGCGATCGCGGAGAGGAAGAGCACGGACGAGACGAGTGAGACGACGATGTAGACGACGCCCGTGCGGATGCGCGACTCGGTCGATCCGAGCGTGATGAGCACGTACGAGGCGACGAGGAGGATCTCGAACCCGACGTAGAGGTTGAAGAGGTCGCCCGCGATGAACGCGTTGAAGATGCCCGCCGCGAGGATCAGGTACGACGGGTGGAAGATCGAGACCGGCGTCTCGTCGTCGCCGTCGGCCGCGCCCTGCCCGACCGAGAAGAGGAGGACCGCGAGGAGCACGATGCTCGAGACGACCACGAGGAGCGCGGCGAGCCGGTCGACGTACAGGACGATGCCGAACGGGATCGGCCAGCCGCCGACGGAGACGGCGATCGCCTGACCCGACGAGTCGACGGCGTACAGCAGCACCGACGCGATGACGAGCGTGAGCGTCAGCGTGACGATCGAGACGCCGACCTGCACGCGGCGACGGCGGCCGAAGACGAGGGCGATCCCCGCGCCGATGAGCGGCAGGGTGACCAGCAGCGGGACGAGCGAGCTCATGACCGGTCACCCCCGTCGGAGCCCGGGCGCGCGTCCGGCCGGTCGGCCGGAGCGTCGTCGCGGATCGCCTCGAGGTCGCGGTGGTGCAGCACGGTGATGGGCGCGGTCTCCGTTCCGATGAAGTCGGTGGTGGCATCGTCGTCTTCGTCTTCGATGGACGTCTCGTCATCCATCTCGTCCTCTTCGACCGTGCCGCGGTCGCGCAGGGCGACGTCTTCCTCGTCGTCGTGGACGATGTCGGCCTGTGCGAGCTGCCACGACCGGTAGATGAGCGCGAGGAGGAAGGCCGACACGGCGAAGGTGATGACGATCGCCGTCAGCGTGAGCGCCTGCGGGAGCGGGTCGCTCATATCCTCGGGGTCGCCCGCGCCGAAGAAGGGCGCGACGCCGGGGCGGCCCATGACGATCAGCAGGAACAGGTTGACGGCGTTGCCGAGCAGCAGGAACCCGATGAGCACGCGGGTGAGGCTGCGCTCGAGCATGGCGTAGACGCCGGCGGCGAAGAGGATCGCCATGATGACGATGAGGATGCCGGAGACGGTCACGGGGCCCTCACCTCCGGCACGGTCGCGGCGCCCGATCCCTCGCGCAGTTCCTGCGCCTGACGGTCGACCTCGCCGCCGAGTGAGCGCAGCACGTCGAGGACGAGCCCGATGACGACGAGGTACACGCCGACATCGAAGAACGTCGACGACACGAACTCCACGTGACCGAGAAGCGGGAGGTCGGCACTCCAGACGGCGCTCGTGAGCGGCGCCGCGCCGAACAGCAGCGGCACGACGGCGGACGAGACGGCGAGGATCATGCCCGCCCCGAGCAGCCGACCGGCATCCGTCGGCGCCGCGGCGCCCAACTCGTACCGACCACCGGCGACGTACCGCATGACGAGGGCCATGCCGGCGACGAGGCCGCCCGCGAAGCCGCCGCCGGGGAGGTTGTGGCCGGCGAACAGCAGGTAGATCGACACGACGATGATCGTGTGGAAGAGGATGCGGACGATCACCTCGAGCATCAGCGAACGGTTCTCCGGCCGCACTCGCTGGCCGCCGACGAGCCACGCCTGTCGGGTGCTCCCGGGCTGTGTCCCACGCGGACGCGGCCCCTCCGCCGTCTCGACGAGCGGTCGACGCCGCCAGTTCGAGGCGGCCGGCAGCGACGAGATGGCGCTCGAGAGCAGGTCGGAGCGGTGCGTGACGAAGACGAGGGATGCCACGCCGGTGGCGGCGAGGATCAGCACCGACAGCTCGCCCATCGTGTCCCAGCCGCGAAGGTCGACGAGCGCGACGTTCACGACGTTCTTGCCGTGTCCGAGCTCGTACGCGAGGTCGGGGAACGAGTTCGAGATCGGCTCGGCGACACGCGATCCCGTTGCGATGAGGGCGACGAGGGCCATCGTGCCGCCCGCGGCGATCGCGAGCACCGCACGGGCGACGGGCCACACCGACGCGTTGTGCTCGCCCATCCGAGCGGGGATGCGGCGGAGCACGAGAGCGAAGGCGACGAGGGTCACCGTCTCGATGAGGATCTGAGTGAGCGCGAGGTCGGGCGCGCCGCTCGTCGCGAAGAGGGCGACCATGCCGAGGCCCGTGACCGAGACGAGGACGACGCCGGTGTATCGCTTCTGCGCCCGCACCGCGAGAACGCCCGCGAGGATCATGATCGGCGCGACGACGAGCTGCATGGGGGTCTGCCACGCGTCGACGAACACCTGCCACTCGGCGCCTGACACGAGACCGCCGATGAACGCCGTGCCCTGCGCCGCGACGAACACGACGAAGATCGTGCCGACGTAGACGGGCAGCGAGCCGCGCTGCGTGAACGTCGTCGTCCACACGGCGACGCGGGCGATGCCGCGAAGCGTGCCGTTGTACAGGTCTGTCGCGTTGAACGGGAGGACTCGGCGAAGCGGCGCGCGGCGGTACGTCGCCCAGAACAGGAGCGCCCCGACCGCGATCGATCCGAGGGACAGGAAGAGTGCGGGCTCGAGTCCGTGCCAGAGCGCGAGGTGGTACGGATGCCCGTCTTCGCCCGCGCTCGGGAGGGTGTCGGCGTACCCCCCGAAAGCGGCGTCCAGGAGAGGCGCCGCAACACCGCCGACGACCGTGAGACCCGAGAGGAGGATCGGCGCGGCGAGGAAGCCGATGGGCGGGTCGGGCCATTCGGTGACGGCGCGGGGCGCACCGGAGGCATCCTTCTTCGTCCAGAACGCACCCCAGATGAACCGCAGGCCGTACGCAGTGGTGAGCACCGACCCGAGCACGATCCCGATGAGGGGGATGACCGCCTCGGGGGTTCCACCGCCGTCGAGGAGCGAGGTGAGTGCCGCCTCCTTCGCGACGAAGCCGATCGTCGGCGCGAGCCCCACCATCGAGGCGACCGCGATGATCGAGAAGGTCGCAAGCGTCGGCGCCTGCCTGCCGACGCCGGAGAGTTCGCCGATGTCACGCGTCGAGAGCTGGCGGTCGATGACGCCGACGACGAGGAACAGCGACGACTTGAACAGCGCGTGGCCGACGAGGAGGGCGAGACCGGCGAGCGCGGAGTTGCGCTCCCCGTAGCCCAGGACGACCACGAGCATGCCGAGCTGGCTCACCGTGCCGAACGCGAGGATGCGCTTGAGGTCGGATTCGCGGAGTGCCTGGATGCCTCCGAGGAGCATCGTCAGGATGCCGAGCGTGATGATGATCGGCCGCCAGGGCGCCGCGACGGCGAACGCCGGTGCGCAGCGCGCGATGAGGTAGATGCCCGCCTTCACCATGGCGGCCGCGTGCAGGTAGGCGCTCACCGGAGTCGGTGCCGCCATGGCGCCCGGCAGCCAGAAGTGGAACGGGAAGATCGCCGACTTGCTGAGGGCACCGACGAGGAGCATCACGATCGCGGCGTCGATCAGCGGGCTGCCGGCGAGCGCCGAGTCCGGCGCCGAGTAGGCGGCGAGGATCGCGGACAGGCTGGCCGTCCCCGCCTGCACGACGAGGATCACGGCGCCGACGAACATGACGAGACCCCCGAGGGTCGTCACGAGCAGGGCCTGCAGCGCCGCACGCCGGCTCGCACCGCGTGCGTGGTAGAACCCGATCAGCAGGTACGACAGGATGCTCGTGATCTCCCAGAACATCACGAGCACGATGAGGTCGTCGGTGAGGACGAGACCGTACATCGCACCCGCGAAGGCCAGGAGGATCGCGCTGAACATCCCGACGCCGGGCTTGCGCCCCCCGCTCTTGCCCTTCGTCGCGTCTCCGGCGGGGCTCGCGAAGTACCACCGGCAGTAGAGCATCACGAGTGCGCCGACGCCTGTGACGATGAGCGTCATCACCCAGCCGAGCGTGTCCATGCGCATGGACAGCGCGAGGCCGAGGTCGGGAATCCACGCGTACGTCTCGGTCTGGACCTCGCCCGAGAGGATGCGGGGAGTGAGCGCGACGGCATCGACGAAAGCGGCGAGCGGTACGACGGCGGCGACGAAGAACGCGCGCGAACCGATGCGGCCGTGCAGCCACGGGAGGACCAGAGGGACGACCGCGAACGCAGCCAGAAGCAGCAGCAATCTGGCCTCCAGACGGGTTCGGGGGTCGGAGTGCCAGTCTACCGGGCGAGAACTACCGCGACGCCGGGCTCGTGGTGCTTCCGCGTCGGAACGGGCACGTGAGCAGCACGGATGCCGGTCGCCGCCCGTCGAGGAGGGCCCCGACGGCCTCGCCCGCGGCGCGGCCCTTACCGGTGGCATCCTGCACGAGGGTCGTCAGCTGGTGGGGGGCGAGTCCGTCGACGGGGATGCCGTCGAACCCCGTGACGCTGACGTCGTCGGGCACCCGCAGCCCCGCCTCTTCGGCGGCGCGGATCACTCCCGTCGCGAGGAGGTCGCTCTGTGCGATCACGGCCGTCGGGCGGGCGGACGGATCGGCGAACAGCGCACGCCCCGCGGCGAGCCCTTCGTCGATGGAGCTTCCCGCCGTGGCGATCACCGGTGCGTCGGGGAAGACGTCACGGGCACCGGCGAGACGATCCCGGGTCACGTCGATCGTGACCTCGATGTCGGGCGTGAGCGGTCCGCCGGCGAAGCCGGCGCTCACCCGCAGGGTCACGATCGCGACGTGCCTGTGGCCCAGCGCGTGCAGGTGCTCGGCGGCGGTGCGTTGGGCTTCGCGGTTGTCGAGCAGGATGCGCGGGACGCCCGGCCCCGCGTCCCCCTCGATCACGACGATCGGAAGACCTCGCAGATGCGCCTCGTTCAGCGAGTCGCGGAGCGGGCCGTCGCATCCGATCAGGACGGCGGCATCGAGCGGTGCCGTCATGAGCGTGGGGGCGTTCTCCACGGCCTTGTGGCTGCGCAGGAGCAGCAGTCCCGCGCCGCGCGGCGCGATCGCCTCGGCGAGCCCGTCCATGAGGAGGCGTTGCACGGGATCGCGGAACATGTCATTGAGGTTCGACCCGACGACGACCCCGACGATGCCGCTACGTCCGCGCCGCAGCGACGCGGCCATCGGGTCGGGCCCGACGTAGCCGAGGTCCGCCGCCGCGGCCATGACGCGGCGGCGGGTGGCATCCGACACCGGACCCTTGCCGCTGAAGACGACGGATGCCGTCGACGGCGCCACCCCAGCGGAGCGAGCGACGTCGGCGATCGTTGCGCGCCGCGTCGTCATCATCCCTGCATCGTAACCGGCTTCACGCCCTCCGCCCGTGATTGTCGAATCGATTCGATATACTCATCGCGTGATGACCCTCCCGGCCCTCGACCGTCCCCGCCTCGTCCGCTGGCGCGCGGCGATCTTCACGCTCTTCCTGCTGTGCGGCGTCGCCCTGGCCTCGTGGGCATCGCGGCTTCCGACCATCAAGACGCGCCTCGGCATCGACGACTTCCAGATCGGCGGGCTGCTGTTCGCTCTGGGTGCCGGGTCGCTCCTCGGCGTGATGTCGGCGAACGTCATCGTCGCGCGATGGGGCGCGAAGCGCGGACTGTCCGCCACCGTCATCGGGGTATCGGCCGGGCTCCTGATCGCGGCGCTCGCTGTCGACGTTCTCGGCGCGTACCCGATCGCCGTGACCGGTCTCGCCTTCCTCGGCTTCTGCTTCGGAGCCACCGACGTCATGATGAACGTCGAGGCGGCCGCCGTCGAGCAGGAGTTCGGCAAGACGCTGATGCCCCTGTTCCACGCCTTCTACAGCCTCGGCACCGTTGCTGGTGCGGGGATCGGCATCCCCATGGCCGCGTGGGGCGTCGGTGTCGCCTGGCACCTCGGCGCCGTGGCGATTCTCTTCGCCATCGTCTGCACGGTCGCGTTGCGGTTCGTCCCCGCGCACGCGGCGCGAACGGAGGAGGGCGAGCACGCGGCCTCGCGCGGCGAGCGCCTGCGCGCGGCACTCGCGGTGTGGCGCGATCCGCGGACCTACGCGATCGGGGCGATCGTCCTCGGGATGGCGTTCGCCGAGGGGAGCGCGAACGACTGGCTCACCATCGCAGTCGTCGACGGTCACCACCAGAAGGAGGCGACGGGAGCGATCTTCCTCACGGTGTTCTCCGTGTCGATGACGGCCTTCCGCG
This sequence comes from Microbacterium sp. SCN 70-27, assembly GCA_001724425.1. Lineage (GTDB taxonomy): Bacteria > Actinomycetota > Actinomycetes > Actinomycetales > Microbacteriaceae > Microbacterium. The sequence goes on along the minus strand of MEEK01000038.1, from coordinate 3,818 downwards.
CCCTGGGCGGTCCGCTCGTCGACCGGATCGGCCGCGTGTGGACGCTCCGCATCCTGTCGGTCACGGCGGGCATCGGCCTCATCGTCTTCATCCTCGCGCCGAACCTGCCCGTCGCCTACATCGGCGTCGCGCTGTGGGGCGCGGGGGCGTCCCTCGGCTTCCCACTCGGCATGTCCGCGGCCGCGGACGACCCGGCCAAGGCCGCGGCATCCGTGTCGGCGGCCGCCACCATCGGCTACATCGCGTTCTTGTGCGGACCGCCCGTCCTCGGCTGGATCAGCCACCAGATCGGCATCCTGAACACACTGTGGATCATCGTCGCGCTGATCGCGATGAGCGGCTTCGCCTCGGGCGCGGCCAAGCCCATCGCGGGGTCCAAGGTCGGCGCCGGCCACCACTGACCGGGCGGCGCCGGACTCGACGCCTCGTCCGCGGGCGGCCGTACACTCGACGGGTGCGCCTCGTCATTGCCCGTTGCTCCGTCGACTACACCGGGCGCCTCAACGCCCATCTCCCGCTCGCGACGCGGCTGCTCGTGCACAAGGGCGACGGGTCGCTCCTCGTCCACTCCGACGGCGGATCCTACAAGCCCCTCAACTGGATGAGCCCGCCCTGCACGCTCACGGTCGAGACCCCCGACGAAGAGTCCCTCTCGGCCGGAGTGACGGAGCACTGGCGCGTGACGCACGCCAAGACGGGGGATGCCCTGCTCGTGCGCATCTACGAAGTGCTGCACGACTCGGTGCACGACCTCGGAGTCGACCCCGGCCTCCAGAAGGACGGCGTCGAGGCCGACCTCCAGCGGCTGCTCGCCGAACAGGTCGACGTGATCGGTGACGGCCTCACGCTCGTCCGGCGCGAGTTCCCCACCGCGATCGGCCCCGTCGATCTCCTCCTGCGAAACCCCGCCGGGGGGACGATCGCCGTCGAGGTGAAGCGCCGCGGAGACATCGACGGCGTCGAACAGCTGACGCGCTACCTCGAACTGCTCAACCGCGACCCGCACCTCGCTCCCGTCGCGGGTGTCTTCGCCGCGCAGGAGATCAAGCCGCAGGCGAAGACGCTCGCCGGCGACCGTGGCATCCGCTGCGTGACGCTCGACTACGAAGGCATGAAGGGCATCGAGTCGGGCGCCCCGCGCCTGTTCTGAGGACCGACAAACGGAACGGGCCGGCCGTAGCTCACACCACGACCGGCCCGTTGTCGGAAACGCGCGCCTTACTGGCCGACGACGCACTTCCCGAGCTGCGTGCTCGCGTCGGCGACCTTGTTGCCCGTCTTGGTCAGCTCGGTCTGCAGATCGCTGAGCTTCGACGCGTCCTTCGTCTGGAGGGCGTCCGCGTACTGCTGGTAGTAGCTCGCAAGAGTCTCGAGCGCCGCCTTGTTCTCCGGGCTCTTCATCTGACCGGCGATGTTGGTCATCGTCGAGGTCAGCTTGCCCAGGGCCGCGACGGCCTGCGTCGGGTCACCGCTGACGGCGGTGGTCAGCTCGGATGAGATGTCGGTCATCGCCGTGACGACGGCCGAGCAGCCCTCGGCATCCGTCGCGTACGTGGTGGTGTCACCCGTGTTCGAGTCGGTCGGAGCGCTCGACTCGGTGGATGCCTCTGCCGGAGCGCTGGCGGACGGCGACGCGGGCTTCTCGGCCCCGTTCGACGCGGAGCAGCCCGCGAAGGACAGCGCGGCGACGACGGCGAGAGAGGCGGCGAACAGGACGGAACGATTCTTCGACATGGATTCCCTTACGTGTGCGACGGAAGGAGGCGGACCCCCGACGTTCCACCCTAGGCGACGCCCCGACTCCGCTGACACCACCGAAAGTCGCTCGCGCGGCCGGTCGTGCGACGGGCTCGGTAGTCTGAGACCATGACCGTGCGATCGCCCTGGACCTGCATTCTGTGGGACGTCGACGGAACGGTCGTGGATGCCTCCGACGGCATCCTGCGGCGCCTCACCATCGCGCTGGAGCACTTCGGCAAGCCCGCGCCCACACGGGAGGAGCTCGTCCACTGGATCGGACCGCCGATGTTCGAGTCGTTCCAGAAGAATGTCGGCATGACGCCCGAGGAGTCGAGCGAGGCCGTCTCCTACTACCGCGCGATCGGCAAGGCCGACGGCTACACGACCGGGGCGAAGCTCTACCCGGGGATCGCCGATCTCATGGCGGAGCTTGCGAGTGCCGGCCTGTCGCAGGCGACGGCCAGCTCGAAGCCCGAGAACCAGGTGGCGGCGCTCGTGGAGTACTTCGATCTGTCGCCGTATCTGCAGGCTGTCGTGGGCGCGACGGCGGATGAGAAGACGCTCGCGTCGAAGTCCGACATCGTCGCGGAGGCACTGCGCCGACTGCGTGCCGCGGGCGCGGATACGAGCCGTCCCGTGCTCATCGGCGACCGCCACCACGACGTCGACGGTGGCGCGGCTCAGGGCGTGCCCGTGATCTTCGTGCGGTGGGGATTCAGCTGGCCACACGAAAGCGAGGGCGCAACAGCCGTGGTCGACGATGTCGACGAGCTGCGCGCCCTGCTGTTGATCGAAGAGTGACGGCCCGCGCGAACGCGGGCCGTCAATCGGATCAGAGGGGTCGGATGTTCTCCGCCTGCAGACCCTTGGGGCCCTGGGCGATCTCGAACTCGACGCGCTGGTTTTCCTCGAGAGAGCGGTAGCCGCTCGACTCGATGGCGGAGTAGTGAGCGAAGACGTCAGCGCCGCCCTCATCGGGAGCGATGAACCCGAAGCCCTTCTCCGAGTTGAACCACTTGACGGTGCCCTGCGTTGCCATGAACTGCCTTACTGACGTGCGACGCCGACGCAGGCGCGCCGACGCACCCCACGTTATATGGCTGCCTCGAAATGCGCGCCCCTGTGACGCGATGGTGACACAAACGTTGCACGCCCGTTCCCCCGCGCTAACCATTCGACGCCCGGGCGTATCGCGCTGGGCGCGTCGCCCGGGCGTCGACGGATCCCCCCGGATAGGCCACGCGAGGCGTGACACGGCTCACTGTACTGATATATCGACGCAGAGGGCAGGGGGTGGACGGTGGGAAGTTGCCGTGAAACACCCATGGATGCCACGACGACGTCGAGCCTTGGAACACGGCCTCACACAGGCGCGGCTCGTACACTTCTTCTCAATGAGTGTCATCCTTCCCCCGATCGACCTCGCCGGCGGCAAGATCCTGAGCGACGAGGTGTACAAGCGCATCGGCGCGGCGATCCTCGAAGGGACTCTGCCCGCCGGCGTGCGACTGCGGGATGTCGACCTCGCGGCGCAACTGGGCATCTCGCGCACTCCCGTGCGGGAGGCGCTGCAGCGTCTCGAGCACTTCGGTCTCGTCGAGATCGCGGTCGGTCGCTACACCCGGGTCTCGGAGCCCACCGACGGGCAGCGCGAGGAGACGGGGGAGTTCACCGCCTACTTCATGGGCAACGCACTGCGGATGGCCCTGCGGCGCTGTTCCGACGACGAACTCGAGATCCTCGTCGCGAAAGCGGACCTCCTGGTGGCGGCGGGGCAACAGGACGCCATGACACTGTTCGAGGCCTCGTACGTGTTCTTCGAAGCGGTGACGCGCGTCACCGGCAACTCCGTGTTCATCGGGGTCATCAGCCAGGCGCAGCTCGCGATCCAGCGGAACCTCCGCGGCTGGGAACCGTTCATGACCTCACCCCTGGAGCGCGCGGAGGCTTACGGTCGTCTCCGAGATGCTATCGCCCGTCGCGACGGCGACGCGGCCGAGCGGGAGCTGCGCTGGCTGCACGCCATCGCCTGACCGCACCCCCGGTCGTTGACCGAGCGGAGCGAGTGGAAACGTGTG
>MEEK01000037.1 GCA_001724425.1 Microbacterium sp. SCN 70-27 | reverse complement strand
CGAGGCGTTCGTCTCCGTCTACGCCAACGACTACACCGACGGCCTGTGCCTGCACGCGATCAAGCTCATCTTCGAGAACATCGAGCGCAGCACGAAGGCGCAGCCGAACTCGACGGATGCCGAGGACATCAAGGCGCGCGAGAAGATGCACAACGCGGCATCCCTCTCGGGTATGGCGTTCGGCAACGCGTTCCTCGGAATCGTGCACGCGATGGCGCACGTCACCGGTGCGACGTACCACCTGATCCACGGCCGGACGAATGCCGTCTACCTGCCGCACGTCATCCGCTACAACGGCAAGGTCCCGACGAAGCTCACCAGCTGGCCGAAGTACGAGCGCTACATCGCACCGGAGCGCTTCCAGGAGATCGCCAAGCACCTCGGTCTGCCGGCGGCGACGCCGGAAGAGGGCGTGGAGAGCTACGCTCGCGCCGTCGAGGAGCTGCGCGACCGCGTCGGCATCGAGCGGTCCTTCCAGCAGCAGGGCGTCGACGAGACGACCTTCATCTCGGGTCTGCATGATCTGGCCCTGGCCGCCTACCGCGACCAGTGCGCGCCGGCCAACCCGCGCATGCCGATGATCGCCGACATGGAGACGCTCATGGAGGCGGCGTACTACGGTACGTCCTTCGACGAGGTGCGTTCGGCCCGCAAGGGCGCCGAGGTCGCGAGCGATGCGGTCACCGGCACGGTCAAGACGACGGCGAAGGGTGCGCGCCGCACGAAGACGACGGCCTGATCCGAACGGCCTTCACCGGCCGTCACGCGGTCACCGCACAGCCACCACACGAGGGGGCCGGGGGAGCATCCCCGGCCCCCTTCCTCCATGACTTCCCTCACTCGTTACCCATATGTAACGGGAATCACAGATTTCCCATTGACAACAAGATGAGAGATCTCTCATGATGTTCTTGGGAGGCTTGCTTCGCGGCGGGCCTTCGGAAACACCCCCCCTCGGAATCGGTTTCCCCTATCCCCCCGGTAGGTAGCCTTCGAGACGCGAAACCCCCGGATCGCGTGTCGTCTCCGAGCGCCCTGATCGCTGACCCGGAAAGGCACGTGCATGTCACGCCAACCTTTTTGCGATCGGGCGACGAAGTCCCGCCGCGTCGCACGCCCTTCCCTCCGCAACGAGGTCTGCTCATGCTGAGCGGTCGGCGCGGCTCCGATCCCGCGAGGCCAGGTGCAGAGACCTCGACCGAAGACGGGATCTGGAACTCGCTGCTGTCCGGAATGAGCGCGGATGCCGAGGTTCCTCCCGTTGCGACGACGATCCCGCCCATGACGAGGGCCGCCGCCAGCGCGCCCGCCGCGCCGCCGGCGACTCCCGCCGCTGCGGCGAGCACGGGTCTGCGCCGTGATCGCTCGCGCCCCCGGACTTTGTCGCCCGAGGCGGCGCCGACCGTGGCACCCAGCGAACGTCGCACCTCCGACGGATACCGCGCCCCCGAAACACCCGTGGCCGAGTCTCGGGCGTCCGTGCCCACGCCCGCGTCCGCACCGGAGCCCGCACCGATGCCGGATGCCGTTGACGCAGCCGCTCCCGCTCCCGCGGCAGAGCCGGCAACCGAGTCCACCGACTCCATCGACTGGCTCGCCTCCTTCGCGTCGTCCACGCGTGAGGCCGAGGATGCCGCCGAACTGCTCCGGCTCGTCGCGCCGGCCGGGCCGCCCGCGGACCCGGTGCAGGACGATCAGCCCGAGGCATCCGAACCGGAACCCGACGCGGCCGCCGAACCGGCGACCTCGCGCGAACGCGCCGTGGCCCTCGCCGCCCGACTCGGTCTCGCCTACGTCGATCTGACCGAATTCGCCGTCGACGCCTCGGTCGTCGGCAGTGTCCCCGACAGCCTCGCACGCCGCCATGTCGCCCTGCCCATCGCGCGCGCGGGGGAGCGGATCATGGTCGCCGTCGCCGACCCGCAGAACGTCGTCATCCTCGATGACATCGCCGCCGTCGTGCGTGCGCCGATCGTCGCGGTCGTCGCCGAGCCGGAGTCGATCCTCGCGGCGATCGACCGTTACCACCGCGTCGACTCCGAGGTCGAGGAGCTGACCTCCGCCTTCGCGGGCGGCGCCGAGGCGGAATCCGACGCGTGGAGTCAGGACGTCGGCGACGCGGGCACCGACGAGGCGCCCATCATCCGCTTCGTGAACCTCATCATCAGCCAGGCCATCACCGACCGGGCATCCGACGTCCACATCGAACCGGGGCGCGACGAACTGCGGGTCCGCTACCGCATCGACGGCGTCCTCACGACGGTGCAGCGGGTGCCGCGGTCGATGATCCCCGGTGTGATCAGCCGTCTGAAGGTCATGGCGGAGCTCGACATCGGCGAGCGGCGCCGTCCTCAGGACGGCCGCATCTCGGTGAGTCACGCGGGCCGCACCGTGGATCTGCGTGTCGCGACCCTGCCGACCGTGTGGGGCGAGAAGGTCGTCGCCCGTGTGCTCGACTCGCCCGTCGCGAGCCTGCAGCTGGCCGACCTCAACATGCTCGAGCGGAACATGGAGGTGTTCTCCGCGAGCTTCTCGAAGCCCTACGGGATGATCCTCGTGACGGGACCGACCGGGTCCGGCAAGTCGACCACGCTGTACACGACGCTCGCCACGATCTCGAAGCCGACGGTCAACGTGATCACCGTCGAGGACCCGGTCGAGTACCGGATGCCAGGGATCAACCAGGTCCAGGTGAACACCAAGGCGGGCATGACGTTCGCGGCGGCCCTCCGCTCGATCCTGCGATCCGACCCCGACATCATCCTCCTCGGCGAGATCCGTGACGAGGAGACGGCGAAGATCGCGATCGAGTCGTCGCTGACCGGCCACCTCGTGCTCTCGACGCTGCACACGAACGACGCGCCGAGCTCCGTGACCCGCCTCATCGAGATGGGTGTCGAGCCCTTCCTCGTCGGCTCGGCGCTCGACTCGGTCGTGGCGCAGCGCCTCGCGCGGCGGCTGTGCGGCAGGTGCAAGCGCGAGACCGTCGCGACCGAGGTCGAGTTGCGGGCGCTCGGCGTGCCGCTGACGGGCCAGGAGTACCTCGTGCACGAGCCCGTCGGATGCCCGCAGTGCTCGAACACGGGGTATCGCGGGCGCATCGCGCTGCACGAAGTGATGGCGGTCGACGACGAGATCGAGCGGCTCGCGTCGCGCAATGCGCCGGCGGCCGAGATCGCGAAGCACGCCGAGTCGACCGGCATGGCCCGGTTGCGTATGGACGGATGGGCCAAGGTGCTGCTGGGGCACACCTCCATCGAGGAGATTCTGCGCGTCACCCTGTAGGGCCGCGCGGAATCGGGAAACACGACCATGGGGGACACAGAAAGCAGGAAAAGGTGACCGACGACCACGGCTCCCGCACGCCGACCTCCACCTCGCGTTTCAACGACCTCTTCGGCGGCGGTGATATCGATCCCGACCTCCGGTCGCTGCTCGACGGCGTCCCGGGCGTCACGTTGCCCGCTTCGGCCTCGCATCACGCCGCGCCGCCCGCACCTGTGGGCGCGACGCACCCGGCAGCCGCCGCGGCTCCCGCGTACGCCTCACCCGCGCCGGCCTATGCCGCGACGCCCACCGCCGCTCCGGCCTATGCCGCCGCACCCAGCCCGGCGCCCGCCTACGCTTCTGCCCCGGCCGCGGCCCCGGCCCCGGCCTATGCGTCCGCGCCCGCCCCGGCATACGGCTCGTCGCCGTCTGCGGCCTCGTCGTCGACGCCGGTACCGCCGGCCGCCGGCGCCGCGGTGCCGCCCGTGCTCTCGACGGCGGGAGTGACACCGCCGCCCGCACCGACCCCGGCCGGGGCACCGCACGCCGAGTCGACGCGTGGCGCATCCGCGCCGTTCGACCTCGATGCCTATGTATCGGCCGCCCCCACCGCGCGCCGCGGGCACGCGCAGGTCGCGGCGCCCGCGACGACGGAGACCGCGAGCGGCCTCGCCGCGCGCGCCGGCGAGGTGGAGCCGGCACTGCGTGCCCAGATCCCAAACGTCGACGCCGAGTTCGTCGCGGCCGTCACCGCGGTGCTGTCGCAGGGGGCATCCGATCTCCACATCGTCGCGGAGTCGACACCCGTCGTGCGTGTCGACGGCGAACTCCGATCGGTCGGCGGGACGACGAAGTGGAGCCGCGAGCGTGTCCGTCGCGTGATCGAGGGGTTCGTCCCCGCCGAGATGCTGACGGCGTTCGAGCGGGATCTCGAACTCGACCTGGCCTACTCGGTGGGCGACATCGCCCGGTTCCGCGTCAACATCTTCCAGGACCAGCGCGGCCTCGGAGCGGCGCTGCGCATCATCCCGACGGAGATCAAGTCGGTCGCCCAGCTCGGGCTCCCGCCGGAGCTCGTCGACCTCGCGCATCTCCCGCGCGGCCTCGTGCTCGTGTGCGGCCCGACCGGGTCGGGAAAGTCCACGACTCTCGCGGCGATCATCGACAAGGCGAACGCGAGTCGTGCGTCGCACATCGTGACGGTCGAGGACCCGATCGAGTTCCTCCACCACCACAAGCGCGGCATCATCAACCAGCGCGAAGTGGGCGCGGACACGCACAGCTTCTCCGATGCGCTCAAGCACGCCCTGCGCCAAGACCCCGACATCATCCTCGTCGGTGAGATGCGAGACCTCGAGACGATCTCCACGGCACTGACCGCGGCCGAGACCGGTCACCTCGTCTTCGCGACGCTGCACACGCAGGATGCCGCGCAGACGATCGACCGCATTATCGACGTGTACCCGTCGCACCAGCAGGCGCAGGTGCGCACGCAGCTCGCGGCGACGCTGCGCGCCGTCGTCGTGCAGACGCTCATCCGCCGCTCGGGAGGGAAGGGCCGTACAGTCGCGACGGAGGTCATGTTCTCGACCCCCGCGATCCAGAGCCTCATCCGCGCCGGGAAGACGCACCAGCTGCGGACGGCGCTGCAGGCCGGCAACTCGATCGGCATGCACACGCTCGATCAGGATCTCGCCCGTCTCGTGCTCTCCGGAGAGATCGAGCACGCCCAGGCGCGCGATCTCGCGCAGGAGCTCACCGAGTTCGAACAACTCGTGAAGAACCGCGGCCTCGGCCGCGGCGCGGCAGGCGACGCCCTCCCTGAGGGGACGCGTCAGGTCGCGGGTGATCCCGGGGGAGGGATGTGACGATGGCGACGATCGCGAAGACGCCGCAGTGGGCGTACAAGGGCACGGATGCCTCGGGCAAGGCCGTCAAGGGCGTGCTCGACGCCACCAGCGAAGCGCAGGCGATCCAGCAGCTCAAGGGCCGGGGGGTGATCCCCGACAAGCTCACCGAGAAGGGTGCGGGGACGGGCCTCCAGCAGGAGATCTCGATCCCGGGGCTCGAGCGGGGCCCGTCGCTGAAGGACCTCGCCCTGCTGACGCGCCAGCTCGCCACGATGGTCGGTGCGGGTGTGTCGATCCTCCGTGCGCTCGCGATCGTCCGCGACCAGATCGACAATCCCAAACTGCGGCGGACCGTCGGCGAGATCGCGACGAAGGTCGAAAGCGGCACGGCGCTATCCGCCGCGCTCGAGGAGTTCCCCCTCGTGATCCCGCCCATCATGGTGCACCTCGTGCGCGCCGGTGAGACAGGCGGCTTCCTCGACAAGTCGCTCGTGATGGTCGCCGACAACTTCGAGGCGGAGACGAAGCTCCGCGGCAAGGTGAAGGCGGCGCTCACGTATCCCATCGTCGTGCTGATCGTCGCCCTCGTCGGCGTCGCCGCGATGCTCATCTTCATCGTGCCGGTATTCGAGAAGATGTTCTCCGATCTCGGCAGCTCGCTCCCCGCACCGACGCAGCTCCTCGTCGACCTGTCGCACGCCATGCCGATCGTCGTCCCGATCGTGCTCGTCGCGGCGATCGCCTTCGCGATCTGGTGGGGGAGGGCGAAGAACACCGAGTCGGTGCTGCGGATTGTCGACCCGATCAAGCTGCGGGTACCGGTCTTCGGCAAGCTCAACAAGAAGATCGCGCTCACGCGGTTCACGCGCAATTTCGCGACGATGCTGGCCTCCGGTGTGCCGATCCTCCAGTCGCTGTCGATCGTCGGTGCGACCAGCGGCAACTACGTCATCACCTCCTCGCTCGACAGCGTCCAGGCGAGCGTCCGAGAGGGCCGGCCCATCGCCGAGTCGATGGCCACAGCAGACATCTTCCCCGACATGCTCGTGCAGATGGTCGGGATCGGCGAGGAGTCGGGGTCGATCGACCAGATGCTCGAGAAGACGGCCGACTTCTACGACGACGAGGTCGAGACCATGAGCTCGCAGCTCACCGCGATGCTCGAGCCGCTCATGATCGTGTTCATGGGGGCGCTGCTCGGCTTCATGATCGTCGCGCTCTACATGCCGATGTTCATGATCTTCCAGTCGATCCAAAGCATGTGAACAATAATCACTTTATTCACATTAAAGACTTCTCATATTCGCAGAAGCCCGCTAGCCTCTTCAGTTGTCGGCCTCGTCCCGGGGCCGGTGCAGTACCCCATCCCCCCGGACCAAAAGGACCTCTCATGAACAAGCTCGTCGCTCAGACGATGGCCAAGAAGGAGAACGGCGAGAAGGGTTTCACCCTGATCGAGCTCCTCGTCGTCGTCATCATCATCGGCATCCTCGCCGCGATCGCCATCCCCGTCTTCCTGAACATGCGCCAGGGCGCGTGGAAGTCGTCGATCGAGTCTGACCTGACCAACGCCGCGCTCGTGATCGAGCAGAGCGCGACCGAGAACAACGGCAAGCCTGACAGCACGCTGGCCGCCACCTACACGGATGCGACGGGCGCCATCAAGGCGTCCGACGGCAACACGGTGGTCGTCGCCATCGACACTGACGGCTCCTACACGATCACGGGTAGCCGGACTGACGCCGCCGACATCGGCGGATCCACGCTCGTCTACGACAGCGCGGCGGGAGGCCTGGGCGCCTGGAGCTAAGCCGCTCGGCCTGACAGCCTGATCCACGTTGTGCCTGCGCGGCCCCGCCCGCGCAGGCACAACGTCTATCCACGGCGAGACACGGAAGGAGGATCTCGTGCACGAACAGTTCTCGGCCCGAAACGAGGACGACGGCTTCACCCTCATCGAGGTCGTCGTCGCGATGGTCGTGTTCGCGATCGTCGCGACGGGTTTCATCTACGTCGCAACATCTGCCCTCGTCTCGACGCGGGACACACGGGCCCGCGTGGTCGCGGCGAACCTCGCCTCTCAGCGCATCGACTTCGTCCGCTCGCAGAACGCGCTCGACGTCAGGAACGTCACCGACACCGTCACGCTGAACGGTGATACCTTCCACGTCAAAACAAGCTGGGCCTGGGCGACCGCGGGCGGCGGTAGTGCCACCTGCGAGTCCGGACCCACCGCCGGCGGCGCATTCACCTACAAGAAGGTGACCGTCAAAGTGACGTGGGACAACATGCCGAGCCCCGATCAGGCGGTCTACAGCGACACCTCGATGGTGCCGAAGACCAAGATCAACGACGTCACCCGTGGCACCGTGCTCGTCGGCGTCATCGACGCGTCGGGCGTGGGCGTGAGCGGCGTCACCGTGAGCCTCACCCCCACCAACGGTGTTGCGTCGGTCACGACCGACAGCGATGGCTGCGCCTACCTCCTGAAGGTCCCCGAAGGCGACTACACCGTCAGCATCGCCAAGGCAGGCTATGTCAACGACCAGCACGTGGACAAGCCCACGGCGACCGTGCCGGTGACCAAGGGTGGCTCTTCGCGTGTGAGCTTCGCCTACGATCGCGCAGCGACGTTCACCGCGACCTACGCCGGTGGCACCGCGAGCCTGCCGACGAACCTCACCACGACGCTGCTTTCCACTTACGGCAACCGTCAGGTCGCCGCGACCACCAACGCCAACCCGAAGACGTTCGCCCTCTACCCGACCCCTTCCGGTTACAGCTTCGTCGCCGGGGCGTTCGCCGAGAACCCCGGCGACGTCGCGGCATCGTGCCTCGCACCCGACCCGGGGGCGTGGGCCGAGACCAGCACGACGATCGGGCACCGGCCCGACGCTATCGGTGCCGCACCCGGCGGCACCGTGCCGGTCGCCGTATCGATGGGCGTCGTGCGACTCACCGGCCTCACGGGAGCCGGTAGCTTCCTGACTGCTGTGTACGTCGGCGGCGGCGACGGTGATCCCGGCTGCGGCTACGCCACCAAACCCACCTACACATTCGGCAATACAACGATTGTGTCGAACGCCGCCACGCTCGCGCTGCCGTACGGCACCTGGAAGATCTACCGCGGCACAACGCCGGGTGCCGTGACCTCGCAGATCACCAGTGGCATCGCCGTCACGACCGTCGGCATGGTCTCCGGCACCGGCCCGGCAACGATCGTGACGCTCGACCCCCGGGTGCTGAAGTGACCGGCGGTCCCGCGGCGCCCGCTCGACGCGACGACGGTCTCAGCCTGCTCGAGCTCGTCGTGGCGATGGGCATCTCGAGCATCCTCATCGCCCTCGTCGTCTCGATGTTCGTGAGCGGTTCGCGCGCGGTCTACGACCAGGAAGCGTCGACACTGAACGCCCGCCTCGCCTCGACCTCGATGAACGAGGTGACGCGCATCGTCCGCGCCGGCACCGAGATCCCGGTGCGCGGCAGTAGTACCAACCTCGCGGTGTTTTCCTATGCGGGCGCCGAGACGATCGTGATGTACTCCTTCATCGACGCGGAGACTGCCAGCGACCCGGCGCCGCTCAAAGTGCAGTTCGCACGCAATGCCGCAAACGAGCTCGTGGAGACCCGGTGGGCGGGCTACCACAAGTTCGTCGGGTATTGGGATTTCCGCGACGCGAGCACCGAGCGCATCATCGCGCGGTCGCTGATGCCGCCCGTCGCGTCGAGCCCACTCTTCACCTACTACGACAAAACCGGCGCACGGTTGACGCCGGCGAGCGGTGCGAGCCTGACCTCAGCACAGATTCGCAACATCGCGAGCGTGCAGGTCACGATGCAGGTACAGGGCGATCAGAGCGGCCGGGTCGCACCGGTACAGATTCAGAACATGGTGGGACTGCCGAACCTCGGCGTCGCCCGAGTGGAGGTGCGCTGATGGTGAAGCCGATGCGCGGGCGTGGGCTCGCTCGGAGGAACGCGCTGCAGGACGACCGCGGTGCCGCACTCGTGCTCGTTATCGCCGTCGCCGGGGTGCTCGCGCTCCTGATGACGATGCTCGTCGCGGTGTCGGTCAACGGCATGCGCCAGGCGCGTTCGGACGAAGACTGGAACGCGTCTCTCGCGGCCGCCTACGCGGGCATCGACGAATACCAGAGCCGGTTGTCCGTCGACGCCAGCTATTACCGGTACGGAAATCCGGCATCGACGTTCCAGACGGGCGGCACCCGCATCGACGCGGTCGCGTCGAACCCGGCCTTCGGCGTCGGCGTGTCCGGCCCGTGGGCGGAGGTCGCCGGGAGCGATGGGCGCAGCCATTTCCGCTATGAGGTCGACAACTCCGCGTATCTGACGACGGGTCGCATCCGTCTCCGCTCGACGGGCAAGGTGGGCAAAGAGACGCGCACCATCATCGCCGACCTCAAGCAGCAGGGGTTCATCGACTTCCTCTACTTCACCGACTACGAGATTTCGGATCCGGATGTTGCGGCGACTCCGTCTGCGAGTTGTTACTCCGACGCGACAAAGACCACGTTTCTCTACGCCTGGGGTGGCCGGTCGGGGTCGTGCAATGAGCTCACCTTCCCCAAGGTGGATGTGCTGAGTGGTCCTGTGCATTCCAATGACACCATCCGCACCTGCGGCACGACGTTCAAGGGTACGGTGACGACGGCGAACAACAAGACTCCGCTGACGGTCAACTCGGCCGGATGCAGCCCGGCGATCTTTGAGGACTCCGGTTCACCCGCCTACAGCGGCGGGGTGATCGGCATGCCGGCAACGAACTCCGAACTCAAGAAGGAGACTCGCTCCGACCTGACGGCGACCGATGTTCCCCGCCCCGGGTGCCTCTACACCGGTCCCACTCAGATCGAGTTCTTCAGCAACGGCACCATGAACGTGAAGTCGCCGTACACGCGATACACCCGCATCGGTGACGCCGCCGCGACGACGGCTCGTGCGTCAGCCCCCGCGGAGTGCGGAACGATCGCCCAACTGACCTCGCCGGCCGGAGCGACGATCGCCGTGCCGACGAATAACGTCGTTTACGTGCAGAATGTGCCGAGCGTCACGACCGACGCGAACTACCGGCCCCCCTCCGGTACCGGCTCCCTTCCCACGGGGTTCGCCTGCACGGCGAACTTCGGCTGGACGCTCGGTACGACCGCGGCAGGCAACCTCACCGGGTACCCCATGGCCAATGAGCGCCCCCCCGCACCCACGACGTACGGGTGCCGGGCCGGCGACATCTACGTCAAGGGCAAATTCAAGGGCGCGGCAACATTCGCTGCGGAGAACTACGTATTCCTCGTGGGAGACACGTCCTACACCGACCCGAACGACGACATGTTGGGACTCGTCGGCAACAACGCCGTGTGGGTATGGAACCCGGTCCGGTGTACGGCGACGTGTGGTACCGCCACGACCATCAGCAGCGGCAGCTCGAGCGCGACCTATGCGAACCTGCTGGCGGACAATCGCACAATCCAGGCCGCTATCCTCTCGGTCGCGCACACCTTCCAGGCGCAGAACTACAACGTTGCGGGAACTCAAGGCACGCTGACCGTCATGGGTGCCATCGCACAGAAATTCCGGGGTGCTGTCGTGACGTTCAACAGCGCCGGTGCGCCCGTGACCGGCTTCGCTAAGAACTACATCTACGACACCCGCTTCAAGTTCAAGGCGCCGCCGAAATTCCTGAACCCGATCACGACGACGTACGGCGTCACGACGTGGGTCGAGACGGCAGCCGCGTTCGCGGCCAACGGGGCGGCGCGATGACCGACCCTCTCCTTCCGGCCGCCGCAGCACTGCCGCTCGCGTTCGTGTTCGGCGCCCTCATCGGCTCGTTCCTCAACGTCGTGATCTGGCGCGTGCCGCAGGGCCTCAGCATCGTGAGGCCGCCGAGCGCGTGCCCGTCCTGCGGCCACGAGATCGCCTGGTACGACAACATCCCGATCGTGTCGTGGCTCGTTCTACGTGCCAGATGCCGCTCGTGCGGCGCGCACATCTCGGTGCGCTACCCGCTCGTCGAGGCCGGCACCGGTCTCGCCTTCGCCCTCGTCGTCGGTGCCGCCTACCTCGGCATGTACCCCTTCGCCGTGCTGCCCGCCGTTCTGTACTGGGCGGCCGTCGGCATCGCCCTGACCCTCATCGACCTCGATCACCACCGACTGCCGAACGCGATCGTCCTGCCGAGCTATCTCGTCACCGCGGCGCTACTCGTGCTGGCATCCGTTCTCACCGGCGAGTACGAGCGCCTCCTCAGCGCAGCCATCGGCGGTGCCGCGCTGTACGTCCTCTACTGGCTCCTCGCGGTCGGCTACCGCGGCGGCATGGGCTTCGGGGATGTCAAGCTCGCGGGCGTGCTCGGTATGCTCCTCGGCTGGCTCGGCTGGGCGGCCCTCGTCGTGGGAGCCTTCTCCGCCTTCCTGCTCGGCGGCATCGTCGGCGTCGCGCTCATGATCGGCCGACGCGCGACCCGCAAATCCCGCATCCCGTTCGGCCCGTTCATGATCGCGGGTGCCGCCGTCGGCGTCTTCGCCGGCCGCCCCATCGCCGATCTCTATCTGACCGTGACCGGGCTCGCCTGAGGCCCCGGCCCGGCACCCCGATCCAAACCCCCGGAGGAACCCATGGCAGCAGTAGTCGCACTCGACCTCAGCCGCAGCGGACTGAGGGCCGTTCAGGTCGACGCACCCTACACAGCGCGCCCCACGATCAGCCGGTTCGCCGCGATCCCACTGCCCGAAGGCACCGTGTTCGACGGGGAGATCCTCGACCAGAAGCGCGCGATCGCCGCGATCAAGCAGCTGTGGAAGGTCGGCGGCTTCACCACCAAGAAGGTCGTCTTCGGTGTGAGCAACCGTAAGGTCGTGGTCCGCGAGGTGACCCTCCCGGTCTTCACGGGGGCCCAGCGCCGCACGGCACTGCGTTTCGCCGTCGAGGGCCAGGTGCCGATCGACCTCGACGACGCGATCCTCGACTTCCTGCCGTTGCGGAACATCGAGACATCGGGCGCGGTCCAGCAGGAGGGGCTCCTCGTCGCGACGGTGCGCAGCAGCCTCGAATCGACCGTCAACGCGATCGAACGATCGGGCCGCTCGATCGACGCGATCGACTTCTCCGGGTTCTCGCTGCTGCGCCTCCTGCCGGGCCCGGCCCGCGGTACGCAGGCGATCATCAACATCGGTGCCTCCAGCACCACCGTCGTCATCTCCCACGCCGGCACGCCGCAGTTCGTGCGCATCGTGCCGAGCGGCGGCGACGACGTGTCGCGCAGCATCGAGCGGGCGCTCGGCGTGAGCTTCGCAGAGGCCGAACTCGACAAGATCACCCGCGGTCTCCAGGGCGGCGCCGCGACGCCGCGCGACGTCGACGCCGAGACGGTCCTGCGCGAGAACATCGCCGGCCTCATCGACAGCATCCGCAACACGTTCGCCTTCTGGAGCAACGCGCACCCCGAATCGCCCGTTGCGAGCGTCATCCTCAGCGGCGGCGGCTCGCGCCTCGGCGGCCTCACGCTCGTCCTCTCTCGCGCGCTCGGCGTGCCGACCGCGTACGGCAATCCGTTCGCCCCGTTCTCGATGAACGCCAAGGTCCGCGAAAGCGGCATCGAGCAGTGGGCCCTCGAGATCGCGGCTCCACTCGGGCTGACGCTCGGCGCGAAGGCCGACCGCCGGTCCGAGAAGGCGGCCGAGCGTGCCGCAGCGAAGACGAAGCGCGGGGGAGCGAAGGCGAGTACGGCGGCACCGGCGGCACCCCCCGCCCCACTGGCGGCCACGAAGCCGACCAAGGAGCAGGAGAAGAACGCGAAGGCCGCAGCCAAGGCGCACGCCAAGGCGGAGAAGGCCGCGTCGAAGGGAGGCCGCAGATGACTGCCGAGCTGGTCGAAGGGCGGCGGCGCGGACGCGCCGACCGCGAAGCGCCCGTCGCCGAGGCACCCGCAGAGGCGGGCCCACCCGCGCACGCCTCGGCGCGCGTCGATCTCGTTCCCCCGGTCGTCGAGACACGTCGGCGCTACCGCGCCATCGAACGGCGACTCCTGACGGCGCTTCTCGCACTGCTCGTGCTCGTCGTCGCGGCATCCCTCGGGGTGGCCTTCCTCGCGATCCAGGCGGAGAACACACTCGCGGCGGAGCGTACGCGAAGCCAGACCCTGATCAACGCACAGAAGCAGTACACCGAGGTCTCCAACGTGATGGCCCAGGTCGGGGCGTACGACGGCGCAGCCGTCGCGGCGCTCTTCGCAGAAGCCAACTGGGCGCGCCTCATGACGGAGCTCGACACCGTGCTGCCGGCGGGAGTGACGATCGCCACCGAATCGATCACCGTCAAAGGCGCCGCGCCGGGCGCCACAGCCGACGTCGAATCGACCGGCCTCGACACCCCGGGCGTCATCGAGATCGCCTTCACAGCGAACGCCGACCGATTCGACTCGCCGACGCCCCTCCTCAACGCGCTCAGCGGCCTCACCGGCTACGTCAGCGCGACTGTTGAGGCTGTCGCGGCCACGAACGAGACGGGCTATGTGATCACCGGGGTCGTGCAACTCGGGGCCGATGCACTCGGTGGGACGGCGCGCGTGGGCGCTCTCGATCCGGAACTGATCGCGGCGTTGCACGAACAGCTCGAGTTCGTCGCGACGACGCCGCCGGCCCCGAGCACTCCGACATCCGACGCTCCGGATGCCACGACGAAAACCACCGAAGGACAGTGACGGGCATGGACAAGTACAGGCTCAGCTTCATCATCATCGGTGTGCTCGCGATCGCCGTCGTGTTCGGTGGGTGGCTCGTCGGCGTGCAGCCGCAGCTCGACCGGATCGAAGCGGCGAAGTCGCAGACCGCCTCCATCAAGCAGCTCAACGATGCGCAGCAGGCGCGCAACGACGCCCTCGCCGCCGAGAACGAGCGTCTCGACGAGTACAAGAAGGCGCTGGCGGAGAAGCAGCAGGAGATTCCCGCGCAGCGTGCGCAGCAGGAGCTGATCAACCAGATCGACGCGGCGGCGACGGCGGCGGGCGTCACGGTCAAGACCCTCCGCTTCGACATCGCGACCGCCTACGAGGCGCCGGCGGGTGTCGAGGCCCCGACCCCCTCGAGCGGAACGCTCGTGGCCGTACCGCTGACCCTCACCGCCGCGGGCGACCGTGCGAAGCTCGAGGACTTCGTCGGGCGGCTGCAAGGATCGCAGCGCATCGTGACCCTGTCCTCGAGTAAATACACGGCGGGCGACGACACGACGATCGATCTCACCGGCACCACCTGGGTACTACTGCCGCAGTCCTGAGCGCTCAGGGCATGTCAAGACCCGGGCGGGACCCGCGCGGCTCTGCCATCGTGGAGGGATGGACATCGCGCGCGTCATCGCCTGGGCCCTCTCTCTGACTCCCGTGAGGGCGTTCCTCCGATACAGCGAGCGGCGCGGTGCGATGCTCGCCGACAGCGTCACCTACCGAGCGCTCTTCTCGATCTTCGCCGCGGTGCTCCTCGGCTTCTCGGTCGCGGCGCTGTGGCTCGCAGGGGATCGGGATGCCTGGAAGGCGCTCATCGCCGCCGTCGACCGCACCGTTCCGGGCCTCGTCGGGCCCGGTGGACTGATCGACCCGAACGGGATCTCGGTGCCGGTCGGCCTGTCCTTCGCGGGAGCGATCGCCCTCGTCGGACTCGTCGGCGCGGCGATCGGTGCGATCGGATCGCTGCGTACGGCGATTCGCGTGATCTGCGAGCTCACCGGCGACGACGTGCCGTTCTGGCTCGTGATGCTCCGGAACATCGGCCTCGCCCTCGGCGCAGGCGCGGCACTCGCCGTCTCTGCAGCCGCGACGATGCTCGGTACGGCCGGTCTCGGCACACTCGCCGACTGGTTCGGTCTTCCGCATGATTCCGCCGCGATCGTGTGGGGGACGCGCTGGCTCGCGATCGGTGTCACGTTCCTGCTGGATGCCGCGACGATCGCCGTCCTCTTCCTGGTGCTCTCCGGAGTCAGAGCCCCCGCGCGCGCTCTGTGGACGGGCTCGTTCCTCGGCGCCGTCGGCCTCACCGTGTTGCAGCAGCTGTCGGGACTGTTCGTCGGCGGCGCGACGTCCAATCCTCTGCTGGTCACGTTCGCCTCGCTCATCGCGCTGCTCCTGTGGCTCAACCTGTCCGCGCAGGTGATCCTCATCGCCGTGGCCTACATCTTCACTCTCGTCCGCGAGGGGGAGGACCGCGTCCGCGAGAAGCTCGCCGCCCGCACATTCGCCGAGCGGCGCGTGCAGCAGGCGGAAGACGCCGTCACCGCGGCCGCCGCGGAGCTCACCCGCGCGCGGGAGGCGCTGTCGACGCAGCGATAGTGCACGACACCATGACACGTGTGTTAAATCTCGGGTTCCGCATGCCGTGACGGTCATCGGCGAGCCCCGAGAGTGTGTAGCGTCGTATGAGTGACCGCATCCAACATCACACCCGAATCGTCCCACCCCACCGGCGCCACGCACCCGCTCGCGCTCGCCCCCGTCACCGGGCCCGCGAGCTCTGTCGACGGATTCGTGCGGCAGTTCCTGCGGAACCTCAACTATGAGCGCGGAGTGCCGCTGTCGGCATCCACGCCGAGCGACCGCTACTACGCCTTCGCGATGACCGTGCGCGACTACCTCATGGCGCGGTGGCTCGAGGACCAGCGGCGCCAGTCCGTCGCCCAGGCGAAGGGCGTCGCCTACCTGTCAGCCGAGTACCTGCTCGGGCGTCAGCTGGACAACAACCTCCTCGCCTCCGGGCTCACCGAGATCGCGACCGAGGCGATGGCCGCGTGCGGCATCGACATCGACGACCTCCGCGCACTCGAGGTCGAGCCCGGGCTCGGCAACGGCGGCCTCGGCCGGCTCGCGGCGTGCTTCATCGACTCGCTGGCGACCCTCGGCGTGCCCAACACGGGCTACGGCATTCGCTACGAATACGGCATCTTCCGTCAGACGTTCGAAGACGGCCAGCAGGTCGAGCAGCCCGACTCGTGGCTCAAGCTCGGGTCGCCGTGGGAGTTCGCGCACCCCGAGGCAGCGCAGACGATCCACTTCGGCGGCCACACCGAGACCTACGACGACGAGGGCACGACGCGCACGCGCTGGATTCCCGCGTGGGACGTCCTCGCCGTGCCGTACAACTACATGGTCCCCGGCTACCTCAACGGCCGCGTCAACACGCTACGGCTGTGGAGCGCGAAGGCGACCAACTCGTTCGACCTCCGCGTGTTCAACTCGGGCGACTACGAAGACGCCGTGCGCGCGCAGACCTTCGCCGAGAACATCTCGAAGGTGCTCTACCCGGAGGACTCCACGCCGCAGGGCAAGGAACTGCGTCTGCAGCAGCAGTACTTCTTCGTCGCGGCATCCATCAGCGACTTCCTCGAGCGCCTGCCCGAGGACTTCGACATCACGAACCTGCCCGAGCGGATCATCTTCCAGCTCAACGACACCCACCCCGTCATCGGCGTGCCCGAGCTCATGCGCGTGCTCGTCGACGAGCGCGGGCTCGAGTGGGATGCCGCGTGGGCGATCACCCAGCAGTGCTTCGCCTACACCTGTCACACGCTGCTGCCCGAGGCCCTCGAGGTGTGGTCGGTGGAACTCCTCGGACGCCTCCTGCCGCGTCACCTGGAGATCATCTACCGCATCAACGAGGAATTCCTCGTCGAGGTGCGCGAGCGCTTCGGCGACGACGAGATGCGCATCCGCAACATGTCGATCATCGGTGAGGTGCCCGAGCGGAACGTCCGCATGGCGTACCTCGCGACGGTCGCGGGTTCGAAGGTCAACGGCGTCGCGGAACTGCACTCGCAGCTGCTTCGCGAAAAGGTGCTGCCCGACTTCAACGAGTTCTACCCGGGCAAGTTCACCAACGTCACGAACGGTGTGACGCCGCGCCGCTTCGTGCGGCTGTCGAACCCGGGCCTGTCAGAGCTCATCACCGAGGCGATCGGCACCGGCTGGGTGACCGACCTCGAGCGGCTGCGTGAACTCGAGACGTATGCGGAAGACCCCGCATTCCGCGAGAAGTTCGCGGCGGTCAAGGCCGCGAACAAGCGCCGCCTCAGCGAAACGCTGCGCGCCCGCGACGGGTTCGAGATCAGCGACGGGCACATGCTCGACGTCATGGTCAAGCGCCTCCACGAGTACAAGCGGCAGATGCTGAAGCTCCTGCACATCGTCACGGAGTACGAGGGCATCGCGTCGGGCCGGGTCGCGGCATCCGACATCATGCCGCGGACGTTCATCTTCGGGGCGAAGGCGGCGCCGGGCTACGCCATGGCGAAGCGGATCATCCACCTGATCAACGCGGTCGGTTCGGTCGTCAACTCCGACCCGCGCGTCGAGGGGCGCCTGAAGGTCCTCTTCCCGCCGAACTACAACGTGACCCTCGCCGAGCGGCTGATCCCCGCCGCCGACCTGTCGGAGCAGATCTCGCTCGCCGGCAAGGAGGCCTCCGGCACGGGCAACATGAAGTTCGCCCTCAACGGTGCGCTCACGATCGGGACGGACGACGGCGCGAACGTCGAGATCCGCGAGCTCGTCGGCGACGACAACTTCTTCCTGTTCGGGATGAGTGAGCCCCAGGTCGAGGCGTTGTGGGCGCGCGGCTACAAGCCGGCCGAGTTCTACCAGGCCGACGACAACCTGCGACGGGCGATGGACCTCATCGCCTCGGGCGCGTTCTCCGGCGGTGACCGGAGCGTGTTCGAGCCGATCGTGTCGAACCTGCTCTACGACGACCGCTTCATGGTGCTCGCCGACTACTCGTCGTACATCGCCGCGCAGGCGAAGGTCGACGCGGCGTACGCGGACCAGGATGCCTGGACGCGGTCGGCGATCCTCAACGTCGCGCGATGCGGGTTCTTCTCGTCCGACCGCTCGATGCGCGACTACATCGACCGCATCTGGCACACCCCGCCCGTGCTCTGACGTTTCGACTCGCTGCGCTCGCTCAACGACCGGGGGCTTCCGGTCGTTGAGCGAGGCCCGCAGCCTGCTTCCGGTCGTTGAGCGAGGCCCGGAGGGCCGAGTCGAAACGTGGTGCGGCCCGTTTCGACTCGCTGCGCTCGCTCAACGACCGGGGGCGGGTTGGGCCGTTTCGACTCGCTGCGCTCGCTCAACGACCGGGGGTGGGTTGGCCCGTTTCGACTCGCTGCGCTCGCTCAACGGCCGGGAGGGGGTCAGAGGCCGGGGGCGGGCTCGCGGCGGGGGAGCACCCACCCGGCGCGGGGGAAGTGGCACGTGTACCCGTTCGGGTAGCGCAGGAGGTAGTCCTGATGCTCGGGCTCGGCCTCCCAGAACGGGCCCTCCGGCTCGATCGTGGTGACGGCCCGACCCGGCCACAGGCCCGAGGCATCCACGTCGGCGATCGTGTCACGGGCGACCTGCTCCTGCTCAGGGGACAGCGGGAAGATCGCCGACCGGTAGCTCGTGCCGATGTCGTTGCCCTGACGGTTCAACGTCGACGGGTCGTGGATCTGGAAGAAGAACGACAGGATGTCGCGGTACGTCGTCTTCTCGGGGTCGAAGACGATCTCGACTGCCTCGGCATGCCCCGGGTGGTTGCGATACGTCGCGTGGTCGTTCTGCCCGCCGGTGTAGCCGACGCGGGTGTCCAGCACGCCGGGCTGGCGCCGGATCAGGTCCTCCATGCCCCAGAAGCAGCCGCCGGCGAGCACGGCCGTCTCGGTGCCGGGAGTGCGGGTGATGAGTCCGTCGTTCATGATGTCTCCTTCGGTCGGGGATGCCGCGGACGCCGCATCACCTGACACAACGCACGATCCCTCGATTCTGGTCCCTCCGGAGCCTGTCAGGGCGCTGGGAGTCGATCCGTGAGATGATGGATGCCTCCGCAAGGCCTGCGACACGGCCCGCGAGGTGCATCTACCAGCTCGACCGACGTCATGTCGACACCGGGAAACGGCGGCACGGGAACAACGAGCCGATTCCCTGGAGGAGCACGTGGAGCACGCCCGCACGCAGACCGACGACCGCACCCTGATGCAGCACACCGGCTGGGCGTACTGGCCGATCGCGTTCATCGCCCGGCTGCCGTTCGCCATGATGACGGTCGGCGTCCTGATGCTCGTCGTCTCGGCCACGGGCTCCGTGCGTGTCGGCGGGCTCACGTCGGCCGCCGTCGGCGTCGGCGTCGTCATCGCCGGTCCGCTCATCGGGGACCTCGTCGATCGCCACGGCCAGCGGCGCGTGCTCGTACCGGTGGGTCTCGCGAACGGCATCCTGCTGGCTCTGTTCCCCGTCATCGTCATGAGCGGGATGCCCGAAGGCGTCCTCCTCGCCTCGGCGCTCGCGATCGGCCTCACGGCACCGCAGGCCGCTGCGATGTCGCGCAGCCGCCTGCTCACGATCATCACCGCGCGGCTCGCGCCGGGACGGCGCGCGCAGACGACGAGCCGCATCATGTCGTACGAGTCCGCGGCCGACGAGACCGCGTTCGTGATCGGCCCGTTCCTCGTCGGCATCCTCGCCGCGTTCATCGCCCCGTGGGCGCCGATCGCGATCGCCGCGGCGCTGAGCTTCGGCTTCGTGATCGCGTTCGCCCTCCACCCGACCGCGCGGGTGATGCCGGATGCCGAGGATGCCGCGGCGGCGCGCGCTCCGATCCGCGCCGTATTCTCGGGCCGGATCCTCGTGCTCGTCGCGGCGACCTTCGCCGTCGGGATGTTCTTCGGGGGGACGCTCACGTCCCTCACCGCGTTCGCGCAGGCGCACGGAGACGAGGCATCGGCGGGTCTGCTCTACGGGCTCATGGGCATCGGTTCTGCGGTGCTCGCGCTCGGCGTCGTGCTGCTGCCGGCGCGTTTCGCGCTACGGGCGCGGTGGATCCTGTTCGCGCTCGTGTTGACGCTCGCCGCCGCGGGCTACGCGACCGCCGACGGCTTCGGCTCCGTCATCGTGTGGCTGCTCATCATGGGGCTCGGCGTCGGGCCGACGCTCGTGACGCTCTTCTCCCTCGCGGGGGAGCGGGCTCCCACCGGACGTGCGGCGACGACGATGACCCTCCTCGGGTCGGCGCTGACACTCGCACAGGCCCTCTCCTCGGCCGTCACCGGGCGGATCGCCGAAGACGGTTCACTCGGCGCGGCGATGATCGTCCCGGCGGTCGCCGGCGTGCTCGTCCTCGCCCTCGGTGTCGTGAACGCGCTCATGGAGCGGCGTCCGACGACGGCGCGTGCCGCGGCGCCCGCTCTCTGACGCTCAGACGAAGCGGACCCAGTTCGCGCCGCGCCCGGTCTCCGCGCGCTGCAGGAGGTGCAGGTCGTCGCCGTCGACGCGGTACAGCGAGACGGTCGTCGACTTCTCACCCGCCGCGACGAGGAAACGGCCGTCCGCGCTGATGCCGAATCCGCGCGGCTGGTGCTCCGTGACCGTGAAGCGCTCGGCATCCGAGGGCGTTCCGTCAGGGGCGACCGTCAGCGCGCCCAGCGTGCTCTCCGTCCGCTCGGATGCCCACAGGCGCGAGCCGGCGCGGTGCAGGTCGGCACCCCAGATGTAGTGGTGCGCGAGAGGATCGGCGCCGAACTCGCTGTGCCCGAGCTGCGCCGCGGGGTCGACCGCCGAGGCGGAGCCCACAAAACCCAGCGCACCCGACTGCGCGTCGCGGCGGTAGTGCAGTACCTCGCCGGAGAACTCCGTCAGCACGTACACGGCGTCGTCCTCGACGAGCAGGTGGCGCGGGCCGCTGCCCGCCGGTGCCGCGACCGTCGCCGGCGACAGCGCGGTGAGCACGAGGTCGTCGGCGATCGCGTACTGCGCGACGAGGTCGGCACCGAGTGACACGAAGTACGCGAAGCGGCCGTCGGCGCTCGGCAGCACCGAGTGCAGGTTCGGATACGCGATCCGTGAGACGGGCTCGCCCACCGAGCCGTCGGCGACCCGGCACGCGATGCCGTACCCGCCGCCGTAGCTCGCGCCGAGCAGCCCGTCTCCGTCGGGCGTGAGGGCGAGGTAGTTCATGCCCCCGGCCGGCAGGTCGAGGCGCGAGACCGGCGTCAGGCGCCCGGATGCCCGATCGAGCGTGAGTGTCACGATGCCCGCCGGCTCGCCCTTGACGGCCGCGTAGACGAGCCCCCGCGCGGCATCCACCGCGAAGGTGGAGCAGCCCGTGAGTCCCTCGGTCACGGCGAGCAGCTCGAGAGCCTCGCCCTCGAAGCGGAAGGACGAGATCGAGGCGTCTGCGGCGTTGGCGACGAGGACGAGAGAGGTGGGGTCGGTCACCCCACCAGGCTATGCCCCCGCGCACCCGGCCGACACGCCCTAGGATGAGGCGACGGCGGGCGGTGCGACGGCGACGCTCCCGGAGGGAGGACGCGTGGTGCACGACAGCGGGGTGGCCTGGGTGCTCGTCGACGGCGAGAACATCGATGCGACCCTCGGCGGGTCGATCCTGGGGCGACGTCCCCAGCCGGACGAGCGGCCGCGGTGGGACCGGATCCTCGCGTATGTCTCGCAGCGCTGGCATCGCGAAGCCCGGGGACTCTTCTTCCTGAACGCCTCGACGAACCTGCCGATGTCGTTCGTCCAGGCGCTGCTGGCTCTCGGCTACCAGCCCGTCCCGCTCTCCGGCGAGGCCGACGAGAAGGTCGTCGACATCGCCATCCTGCGCACGCTCCAGGCGCTGCGGGACCGTCCCGGCGACGTCGTGCTCGTCAGCAACGACGGCGACTTCGTCCCCGACGTCGGCGCCCTCCTCGATGGCCGCCGCGTCGGTGTCATGGGTTTCTCGGAGTTCCGCAACGCCGGGTTCGCCGAGCTCCCCGGCATCCAGTTCTTCGACCTCGAGTACGACGTCGACGCCTTCGATGCCCCGCTGCCGCGGGTGCGCGTCATCCCCATCGACCAGTTCGACCCGGCGCAGTTCCTGCACTGAGGCGCACCGCATGAGCCGCCCGTCGACGTCGCTGCAGCGGACCTACCGGTACCTTCGGCTCGCGATCGCCGGGTCGGTCGTCGTGGTCTTCGCCGGCGTCGCAGTGAGCCTCCCGCGCGTGGGGCTGCTCCCGTCGATCAGCCACTACTACTACAGCCCCGGGAACACCGTGTTCGTCGGGGCGCTCATCGCCGTCGCCGTCTGCTTCTTCGCGCTGTCGGGCCGCGGTGCGGAGCGGGTGCTCCTCGACGTCGCGGCCGTGATCCTGCCGCTCGTCGCGATCGTCCCGACCGTGATCTCGCCCGGGTCGGTGCCGGGAATCGACTCGACGTGCGCGCGGGGTGCGCGCACGTGCGTTCCCGAGTCGTTCGACGCGGCGGTGGACACCGGCATCCTCACCTACCTCGTCGTCGCCCTCGTCGCGGTCGCGGTTGCGGTGGCGCTCCTGTTGTCCGGCGAGGTCGAACGCTCCGGGACGCTGCTGTCACTCGCGATCTCCGTCGCGATCCTGCTCGTCGTCGGGCTCTTCTGGTGGCTCGCACGGGACGTGTTCCTGCGCTGGGCGCATCTGGGTGCGGCGGTCGCGTTCTTCTCCGTCATCGCCGCCGTCGCGCTGATCAACGCGATCGCCCCGGCCGCCGACGACGCGCCGCGGTGGCTGCGGCGCGTGTACATCGCGATCGCCGTTGCGCTCGCTGCGGTCGTCCTGGGTCTCCCGCTCTACGGGGAGGCTCACGTCGGGTCCGTCTACGGCGTGCTCGTCGGCGAGGTCGTCGCGCTCGCGCTGTTCGCCGCGTTCTGGATCCTGCAATCCGTGCAGTACTGGCGCGCCGACGATCCGTCGATCATGACGCGGGACTGAGCGGGCCGCCCGGCAGCGCTGCGGCGAGGACGGCGTCGGCGACGGCATCCGTCACATGGCCGGCGACGTGGAGATTGAGCGCCGGCTCGACGAGTTCCACCTCGAGCAGGCACAGGCCGTGCGCGGCGGAGTCGACCGTGTCGATGCGGGCGTAAAGCGGCGTGGGAGTGCCGGTGATCTCGCCGACGGCCCGGAGCACCGCCGCCGCGAAAGCCTGCTCGGCATCCGTCGCGTCGACGAGCACGGGGTTCTCGACGTAGACGCCGCCGCGGAGTCCACCGCCCGTTTCGAGCAGGGCCCCCTTCGCGATCGCGTGCGTGAAAACCCCGTCGATCGCGTACAGCGCCTTCTCGTGACCCGCTGTGAGCTCCGCGATCTCGGGCTGGACCATCGCGACGCCGCCGGCGTCGATGATGCGCGCGGCGAGGTCGAGGGCGCGGGGGTCGGATGCCTCGAACAGGCCCGTGTCGCGGGCGCCCGCCGACACCGCCGGCTTCACCACGACGCGATCGTGCGCGGCGAGGGCGTGCAGCGCGGTGGCGGCGTCGGGGAGGGTTGATGCGTACGTCGTGGGGACGGTGCGGATGCCTGAGCGCTCGAGGTCGGCCAGGTACCGCTTGTCGAGGTTCCACCGCATCACCGCCGGTGCGTTCACCACGCGGGTCGTCCGTTCGGCGCGGGCGAGCCACGCGCGGAACTCGGCGAGCCGCTCGGGGTAGTCCCACGGCGAGCGGACGACCAGCAGATCGAAGTCCGCGAGATCGATGTCGTCGTCGTGCCAGACGAGCGGTCGCGCCGCCGCCCCGCGCGCGTTCAGTGCGTCGACCAGGAGGGGCGTGTCGTAGTCGGGGTCTTCGTCGGCGTAGGCATCCGTCACGACGATGCCGATGAAGGGTGCGGGGGCGGTCACGGCACCCAGGGTAACCCGCGCAGACGCGCCCGCTCGCGCCCTCGTGCGCCCGTCCGGGCGTACCCTGGGCGGGTGACCGACCCCGCCGTGCCCCCGACCTCTCCGGCGGCACGGGCGGAGCTGGCGGCGCTCGCCGCCGCGACGCGACGCGGCGACCACTGGGATGCGCGCCTTCGCGACCTGCCTGTCGGCTCGTCGCCTCGGGCGGCCGCCGTGCTCATCCTCTTCGGCGTGCTCGACAGCCGTCCCTCCGCCCGCGAGGCACAGGACGCCGCCGTCTCGCGCGATCTCGACGTGCTGCTGCTCGCCCGCGCCCTGACGCTGCGGGCCCACCCGGGGCAGGTCGCGTTCCCCGGCGGCCGGCTCGACCCGGGCGATGACAGTCCGGTCGCCGCGGCACTGCGCGAGGCCGAGGAGGAGACGGGGCTCGATCCGGACGGCGTCGACGTCCTCGGCACGCTCCCCGACGTGCCGCTCGAGTTCTCCGGGCACCTCGTGACCCCCGTGCTCGGCTGGTGGCGGCAGCCGTCGCCCGTGCGCGTCGTCGACGTCGCCGAGTCGGCGGATGTCTTCCGCGCGCCCGTCGCCGACCTCCTCGCCCCCGAGAACCGTGGCGTGACGCTCGTGCGCCGCGAGGGCCAGGAGTGGCGCGGCCCGGCATTCCAGGTGCGCGGGCACCTCGTGTGGGGATTCACCGGCATCCTCCTCGACGCGCTGTTCGACCGGCTCGGCTGGACCGAGCCCTGGGACGACGGCGTCGTCTTCCCGCTTCCCGCGTAGGGGAGCGGGCGTCCCGCGCGAGGGCCGCAGGTGACATCCTTGTTGCAGGCCTCGCGCCGAATCGCTTCGTGGATGCCCGCGCCGCTGCGGCCGCCCGCTGACGAGACCACCACCCGATAGGAGACAACGATCATGACCCGTGACCCGCTCGCCGCGATCATCGACCACACGCTGCTGAAGCCCGAGGCGACCCGCGCCGACATCGAGGCGACGATCGCCGAGGGGGCAGCCCTCGAGACCTACAGCGTGTGCCTCTCGCCGTCGGTCCTGCCGGTGACGCTCCCGGAGGGGCTGAAGCTCGCCGTCGTCGTCGGCTTCCCGAGCGGCAAGCACCACTCCGAGATCAAGGCCGCCGAGGCGGCACTCGCCGCCGCGCAGGGCGCGGACGAGGTCGACATGGTCATCGACGTGGGTGCCGCGATCGAGGGTGACATCGACGGCGTCCGTGCCGACATCGCCGCCGTCCGCGCCGCCGCCCCCGGCGTGGTGCTGAAGGTCATCATCGAGTCGGCCGCGCTCTCCGACGACACGATCGTCGCCGTCTGCCGCGCCGCGGAGGAGGCGGGGGCCGACTTCGTGAAGACCTCGACCGGCTTCCACCCCGCGGGCGGCGCGAGCGTCCACGCCGTGCGCCTCATGGCCGACACCGTGGGCGGGCGCCTCGGCGTCAAGGCATCCGGTGGTATCCGTACGCGTGAGGATGCCGAGGCGATGGTCGCCGCGGGCGCGACGCGCCTCGGGGTGTCGTCGACCCGCGCCGTCCTCAGCGGCGGCGAGGCGACCGGCTACTGACCGCGTCTTCCGCGTCGCTCTCCCCTGCGGGAGGGGCCTTCCGCTCCTGATAGGATCGCCTGTGGAAGTGTGTCCGAGCGGCCTAAGGAGCATGGCTGGAATCCATGTAGGCGGGGTAACTCGCCTCGCAGGTTCAAATCCTGTCACTTCCGCTCAGCCGAG
>MEEK01000036.1 GCA_001724425.1 Microbacterium sp. SCN 70-27 | reverse complement strand
CGCGCAGCCGACGACACCTTCCGCACCGACGCCCACCCCGACGCCCACGCCGACTCCGGAGCCGACGCCGACACCCACCCCGACCCCCGAACCGACGCTCACCCCGGAGCCGACGCCCACACCCACACCCACACCCACACCCACACCCACACCCACACCCACACCGACACCGACACCGACACCCACGATCCCGGCGGGTGCCCCCAAGGTGATCAGCGAGGTGTACGACCTCCTCGACTTCCGCGCATCCATCGTCGTCGACGGCGAGCCCGGAGCGGCCTTCGCCCTCCTCGGCGGCCGCGAAGTGGTCGCGACGGGGGTCCTCGGTGACGACGGACGCGCCACGATCGAGTTCTCGGTCGCTCTCGACGTCTGGCTCCTTACGACCTACACCGCCGTCTACCTCGCGGAGTGACGCGGAGAGCCTCCTCAGGCGCCGCGTAGACTGGACGCCATGTCCGATCTGCCTCCCGTCCGGCCCACGGCTCCCGAAAAGCCCACCGTCGGCACGGCAAGCGCGGCCGGAACACGCCCCGCTCTCGATGCCGTCGACGTCCTCGCCTTCCTGTGCGAGCTGTTCGCATTCGGCACCTTCGCGGTCTGGGGATTCACCGCGTGGGCCTTCCCCTGGAACATCGTCCTCGGGATCGCCGCGCCGCTCGTCGCAATCCTCCTGTGGGCGTTCTTCGTGTCGCCTCGCGCCGTGATCGCCGTGCACCCGTTCGTCCGCGCGCTCGTCGAACTGCTCGTCTACGCCTCGGCGACGATCATCTGGTGGACGAGCGGCAGCCCGTGGATCGGACTCGCATTCGCCCTCGTCGCTGTGACGGTCGGTCTCGTCGCCGGACGCCGCCGCCTGGCATGAGCCGCTCCGACGTCGTCGCGAGGCTCTTCGCCGCGCTCGGCGATCGTGTCGACGTCGACCCCGGAGAGCTCGACGCGGCGCGCGCGGACAAGTCCGGTCAGGCCGCCGCGGGAACACCTCTGGCGATCGTGCACGCCGTCTCCGTCGAAGACGTGCAGGAGACCCTTCGCATCGCCTCCGCGACCGGCACCCCGGTCGTCACGCGCGGTGCCGGCACGGGCCTCGCGGGCGGTGCCAACGCGGGCTCCGGCGAGATCGTCCTGTCGGTGCGCCAGATGGACCGGATCCTCGAGGTGCGGCCCGACGACCTCCTCGCCGTCGTCGAGCCCGGCATCCTCAACGCCGACCTCGGCCGCGCGCTGGCACCCCACGGCCTCTGGTGGGCGCCCGACCCCGCGAGCCGCGAGGTCGCGACCGTCGGCGGGAACATCGCGACGGGCGCAGGGGGACTCCTCTGCGCGAAGTACGGCGTGGTGCGCGACGCCATCCTCGGGGTCGACCTCGTCCTCGCCGACGGGCGGCTCCTGCGCCTCGGCCATCGCAGCGTCAAGGGCGTCACCGGCCTCGATCTCACTTCACTCGTCATCGGTTCGGAGGGAACCCTCGGCGTCGTCGTCGGCGCGACGCTGAAACTCCGTCGACTCATCCCGGGCGAGACGCGCACGCTCGCGGCGACGTTCCCGAACGTCCGCGCCGCGGCGGAGGGGGCGACGGCGGTCACCGCGGCAGGTCTCCAACCCGCGATCATGGAGCTGATGGATGCCACATCCTTCGCGGCCGTCCACGCGCTCCTGCGGCTGCCCGCGCCCGAACCCGGGCTCGCGCAGTTGACCGTCCAGACCGATGGGCCGGCGGCCTCCGCAGAGGCGGAGGCGATCGCGGACGTCCTGCGGGCCGGAGGCGGGACGGTGCGGCTCGCGGAGGACGACGCGGAGGCCGAACTCCTGTGGCGCATCCGCCGCTCGATGCACCCCGCGATCGAGACGCTCGGGACGACGCTCATCGAGGATGTCTCGGTGCCGCGCAGCGCCCTGCCCGCGATGTTCGACGAGATCGCGCGGATCGAGCGGGAGTTCGATCTCGTCATCCCGACGGTCTGCCACGCGGGCGACGGCAACCTCCACCCGAACTTCGTCTACGACGCCGCGGCGGGCGCCGACGCGCGCGACGGGGTGCCCGACGTCATCTGGGCGGCGGCGGACGACCTCTTCCACGCAGCGCTCCGCCTCGGCGGCACGCTCACCGGAGAGCACGGCGTCGGCGTGCTCAAGCGACGCTGGCTCGTCGACGAACTCGGCGAAGACCAGTGGGAGCTGCAGCGTCAGATCGCGCGCGTGTTCGACCCGGCGGGCATCATGAACCCGGGCAAGGTCTTCACTCGCTGACCGTCGGGTACACCTGCACCGGCGTCGGCTCGGCCGGCGGGGCCGGGCGGAGCCCGAGGACCAGGGCGAGCACGCCGAGCAGAACCGGCACGAGGATCATCACGAGTTCGTTGAGGAGCCGCAGCAGCCCGAACCCCATGCCGTCGGCCCCGGTCGAGACGCCGACGACCTGGAGCAGGGCACCCGTCCCCGCCACGACGGCGAGCCCGATCGCCGGCGCGATGTTCCAGGGCCGCGCGATGACGCCTGCGCGGGCGACCGCGGCGACCGCGATGATCGCGGCGGCGAGCCACACCGCAAGGAGCGTGTAGTTCGGCCAGAGGAGGATGTCCGACGGCGTGGCCTCGTACGGGATCGCGATCCAGATGAGGTCGGTGAGGGGCATGAAGGCGAGGACGACGAGGGCGATGACTCCGACCGGTCGGCGCGCGATGACCGAGCCCTCCCCCTTCCAGCCGAAGGCGAACACCAGCAGCGATGCCGCGAGCGCCGCCCGCGACAGCCAGAGCAGCACCGAGGACGCATCGAACGCCGCGCCGCCGACGCCCCACGCGGATGCCTGTGCCATCTGCAGCACCACGCTGAGGATGAGCAGCAGGCCTCCCCCGATCCAGGCGCGGACCGGGGCCTTCGGGGCATCCGTCATCGTGTGTCCTCCACTCGCGCAGGCTCCGCCGCGGGTATCAGAGCCCCTGCCACGCGGGCTTGTTGGCGAACGCGTACCGATAGTAGTCGGCGTACTGCAGCTGGGAGGCGGCCGCCTCGTCGACCACGACCGTCACGTGCGGGTGCAGCTGGATCGCCGATCCCGGCAGCGACGAGGTGACGGGGCCCTCGACGGCGCCCGCGACGGCTGCCGCCTTGCCTTCGCCGAAGGCGAGGAGGAACAGGTGTCGCGCCTTCAGGATCGTGCCGAGACCCTGCGTGATGCAGTGCATCGGCACGTCGTCGATCGAGTCGAAGAAGCGGGCGTTGTCCTTCCGCGTCTGCTCGATGAGGGTCTTCACGCGCGTCCGCGAGCCGAACGACGAACCGGGCTCGTTGAACCCGATGTGCCCCGACGTGCCGATCCCGAGGATCTGCAGATCGATGCCGCCCGCCTCCGCGATCGCCCGCTCGTAGTCCTCGCCCGCGTGCTCGATCGTGGCGAAGGCGCCGTTCGGCGTGTGGATGAGGTCGGGGTCGAGGCCGAGCGGCTCCACGACCTCCTTCGTGATGACCGATCGGTAGCTCTGCGGGTGGCTGGGGTCGATGCCCACGTACTCGTCGAGGGCGAAGCCGCGCACATGCGAGACGTCGAGCCCCCCGATGCGCGCGCGCAACGCCTCGTAGACCGGGAGCGGGGTGGACCCGGTCGCCAGGCCCAGCACGGCATCCGGACGGGACTCGATGAGGCGCACGATCTCGGAGGCGACGAGGACGCCGGCGGCGGCGGGCGAGGGGACGATGACGATCTCAGCCATGGAGGACGGCCTTTCCTTCGAGGGGCGACGGAGTCGAGACGAGCGGGGCGACGGGCGCGGCACCGACGAGGGCCGCCCCCAGCGCTGCGGCGGGCGAGTCCGGGGGCAGCAGCTCCACCCGATCGGCGAGCTGGAGGGAGCGCAGGAACGAGGACACGGCGGCGCTCTCGGCGAGGTCGGCCTTCACGAGGCCCAGCATACGGGCGCCGAGGGCTGTCACACCTCCCCCGAGGACGATCTTCTCGGCGTCGCCGGAGAGCATGATGACGCGGATGGCGGATGCCACGCCGTAGATCAATCCCGCGCGCAGTTCGAGGGCGAGGGGGTCACCGGCATCCGCGTGGTCGAACACGTCGAGGACGGGGAGGGGCACATCCCGCCCCCACCGCGCGGCGATCGCGCCGCCGCCACAGTACGCCTCGATGCAGCCCCGCTGCCCGCACGTGCAGCGAGGTCCCCGGGGGTCGACGGAGAGGTGGCCGATCTCTCCTGCGGCGCCGCGGGCTCCGCGCCACAGTTCTCCCCCGAAGACGAAGCCAGCCGCGACGCCGGTACCGAGGTTCAGGTACGCCATCGCACCGTCGGCACCGGCCTGCGCACCGTACAGTGCGTGCGCACCGAGCGCCGCGGCCTTGACGTCGTTCTCCGCGCGCACCGGAACTCCGAGCGCGTCGCCGACCGTGCGGCCGAGGTCCAGTTCGTCGATCCCGAGGTTGACGGCGTACCGGACGGTGCCGCTTCCCGGCGCGACCTGTCCCGGCATCCCCACTCCGATCGAGCGCACATCGGATGCCCGCACGCCGGCCGCCTGCACGAGGTCTGCGGCGAGGTCTGTGATGGTCGCGACGACCTGCGCCGCTCCCCACCCTGTCGGGCGGCGCAGGCGGGAGACGATCTCGCCGTCGGGCGCGACGATCACCCCGTCGGTCTTGGTGCCGCCGACGTCGAATCCGAGTCGCATCAGCCCTTCACCGCTCCGGAGACCAGTCCACTGGTCATCCGACCCTGGACGATGAGGAAGAAGATGATCACCGGGATCGCCACGATCGTCGAGGCCGCCATCACCTGACCCCAGTCGATGGCGCGCGTCTGGCTCGCCTGGACGAAGCCGCGCAGCCACAGCGGGAGCGTCTGATTGTCGGCGCTCATGATGACCAGCGCCACGGTGAACTCGTTCCAGCACTGCAGGAAGGCGAACACCCCCGCAGCAACGAGCCCCGGAGCGAGCAGGGGCAGCGTGATGCGCATGAACGCCTGCGTGCGGCTGAGTCCGTCGACCATCGCAGCTTCCTCGAGTTCGGCCGGAACCCCCGCGACGAAGCCGCGCAGCATCCAGACCGTGAACGGCACGACCGCGGCGGTGTACAGAATGCTCAGTCCGATGACGTTCGACAGCAGGCCGAGCTCGCTCATCATCTTGTACTGCGCGATGAAGAGCCCCTCGGCGGGGAGCATCTGGATGAGGAGCACGGCGAGGATGAAGCTCTTGCGCCCCCGGAAGCGGAAACGGCTGATCGCGATCGACGCGAGGAAGGCGAACAGCAGACAGCAGAACACGGCGATGAGGGTCACCGTCACGCTGACGCCGAGCGCGGACCAGAACCGGCCGTCGATCACGGCGGCGAAGTTCGCGAACGAGCCCCCGAACGGCACGAAGGTGGGCGTGGCGGCCTCGAGCGTCGACGGCGAGAGCATCGAGGAGTTCACCATCCAGTAGACGGGGAACAGCCACACGATACCGAGGACGACCGCGAAGACATTCCACAGCACGGTCGTCGGGCGCAGCCGCGGACGCGTGCGCGGGCTCCGACCGGCGGCCTGTGCCTTCGGGGCGTCGGCGACGGCGGTGGGGGGAAGTGCGGTGACGCTCATCAGGCTTCATCCTCCTTGAGCAGGCTGCGGACGTAGAACCACGAGAGCGCGATGGTGAGCGCCAGCACGAAGATCGACATCGCCGCGCCCTGGCCGAAGTTCAGGCCGCCGACACCGAGTTTGTAGATGTACGTGCCGAGCAGGTCGTACTCGGTCGACTGCGGACCGGCATCCTGCAGCATCGTGATCTGGGCGAAGACGCGGAGATCCCAGATGAGATTCAGCAGCAGGACGATCGCGATGACCGGCCGAAGCATCGGCAGGTAGATGTAGCGGAGGCGCTGCCCACCGCCGGCGCCGTCGAGCTCGGTGGCCTCGATCACCTCGTCGGAGACCTGGGTGAGGCCCGCGTACACCGAGAACGCGACGAACGGCACCGACATCCAGACGACGATGATCGACGCGACGGCGAAGAACACGATCGGCGCGCCGCCGATCCAGTTGTACTGGTTCATGTCGACGCCGGGGATCTTGTCGAGCAGGTAGTTGACGACGCCGCGACGGCGGTCGAAGAGCCAGATCCACACCGTCATCGCGGCGACGACGGGCATGGCCCACGCCAGCAGCAGAGAGATCTGCAGCACGAGTCGCGCCGCGGCGGAGACCTTCTTCATGAGCAGCGCGAGCAGGATGCCGACGGCGACGGTGACGGCTGCCGTGATGACGCAGAACAGCACGGAGCGGATCGCGACGGCCCAGAACTCGGGGTTCGTGGCGACCGCGACGAAGTTGTCGAACCAGACGAACTCCGGGGGTTTGCCACCCAGCTGCTGCAGAGCGCCGTACTTGTGGAACGAGATGTAGAACTGCCAGATGACCGGGTATCCCATGCCGAACAGCAGGATGATCACGGCGGGCAGCAGCAGGGCATAGGGGACGAACGAGCGCTTGCGGGTGCCGTCGTCGCGGGGTGCCTGCGACCTGCGCGAGGGTGTCGTGGTCGCGGTCGCCATGATGCACCTCCTTCAGGTGGGACAGGTCGCGGAACAGATGGGGGGATGGTGTGCCGGGGGTGCCGGGCCGGGGCGAGAGCCCCGGCCCGGCCGCGAAGGATCAGCCGTTGATGATGGCGTTGATCTTCGTGTCGTACTCCTTGGCGAGCGAGGCGATGTCGCCGCCCGCGGCGACCTTGCCGAAGAACTCCTCGAGGATCTTCTGACCCTCCACCGCCGCCCAGCCGGGAGCGGCCGGGGTGAGCTTCGAGTTCAGCGCCGAGTCGATGAGGGCCTTCGCGAAGATGTCGTCCCCGAGAGAGTCGACGTGCTTCGTGTTGGCCGGGCCCAGACCGTTCTTGCCCAGCATGTCCTGGTATTCGCCCGAGAACATGATGCGCAGCAGCTCCTTCGCGCCGGCCTGCTTGGTGCTCTTGGCCGAGATCGCGATGTTGGAGCCGCCGGCGAACACCGGGGCGGGCTTGCCGTCGTTGCCCGGCAGCGGGAAGACGCCGAACGTGGCGTCGTTCCACTCCCGGACCTCGGTGGTGGTGCCGTCGTCCTTCTTCTTCTCCTCCTTGAAGTCACCGATCGACCAGTGCGCCCAGCCGGGTGCGATGATCGTGGCGGCCGTGGGGGCGGCGCCGGACTTGTCGTTGTTGATGTTGACCCACGGCGTGGAGTCGTTCTCCGTGACGGGGGCGTTCGAGGCATCCTTGAACAGCGTCTGGAACTGCTCGAGACCCTCGACGGTCTTCTCGTCGCTGAGCGTCGACACCCACTTGTCGCCGTCCTTCTTGGCGAGGTCGCCGCCGTTGGCGAAGACCCACGAGATGCCGTTGCGCCAGTCCTGACCGCCGATGTAGAAGCCCGACTGCTCCGGGGTCTTCAGCTTCGCGACGTCCGCGTTGAACTCGTCGAGGGTCTTCGGGACCGACAGCCCCGCCTTGTCCCAGATGTCCTTGCGGTACGTGATGTAGCGCGAGCCGAAGTAGTACGGCAGGGCGTACTGCTTGCCGTCGACCTCGCCGACCTTGACGAACGAGTCGAGCAGATCCGAACCGCCGAGGTCCTTGTAGATGCCGCTCAGGTCGGCGAAGGCACCGGCCGTCGTGAACGTCGGCGACCAGGTGTTGCCGATCTCGGTGACGTCGGGAGTGTTCTTCGAGTCCGGCAACTGTGCCGTGAGCTTCGTGAGGGCGTCGCCCCAGGACTGCTCCTCGATGGTCAGCGTGCCGCCGGTGGCCGCCTTGTACTCCGTCTTCAGGTAATCGCGCAGGGCGTCGGGCGTGTCGCCGCCCATGAGCCACAGGGTGATGTTCTGGTCCTTCGCGGCTGCGGGGTCGAACCCCGCCGTGGCGCCGTCGGTGGAGGCGGGGGTGCCGCCTCCGGAACAACCGGCGAGCACGATGGCCGAAGCGCCGAGGAGCGCGAGAGCTCCGAGCTTCTTGTTCATAGCGACTTCCTTTGTGTTTTCTTGGTGGATCCCAGTGGCCGGGCGACGGGACGCTCGCCCGGCCCATCCGGGGGGGGAGGGCGGGGTGTCAGGACACCCCGAGTTGTCCTGAGAGGACCATGACGGCGGCGCCGCGCAGGACGATGTCCTCGCCTTGCTCCGTCATCCGCACCTGGACGCCGTCGTGGAACTCGGCGAGCGTCCGGGTGCGCAGTGTCTCGACGGTCGCCTCGGTGAGGGGGCCGTCGAGAAGCTCTTGGGGGCCGGAGAGGACGATCTCCGACAGGTCGAGGGCGCCGACGATGGGTGCCAGGGCGATGCCCAGCCGCTCCCCCGCGTCGCGCAGCACCGCGGCACGGTCCGCACCGGGTTCGGCGAGGGCGCGCTCGAGCGACGGGCCCGAGAGCCACGCCTCGAGGCATCCGACCTTGCCGCACACGCAGACGGGTCCGCCGTCGGTCCCCACCGTGACGTGGCCGATCTCTCCCGCCGCGAACCGGCTGCCGCGCATCGGCTGACCGCCCGAGAGGAGCCCCGAGCCGACACCGCGTCCGACGCGGACGAGCATCATGTCGTCGCGTGCCCCGCCGAACGTGTATTCGGCGAGGACGGCGGCGTTCGCGTCGTTGGCGACCAGCACGGGGAGGGACACCGCTTCGCGGAGGATGCCTTCGAGATCGATCCCGAACCAGCCGAGACCGGGCGCGCTGAGGACGGTGCCGGCCTCGTCCACGATGCCGGGGGTGCCGACGCCGACGCCGAGGACAGGTGCGTGGGCGTCCGCGACGAGGCGGCGGGTGAGCTCGACGACGGCGGAGAGGATGTCGGTGGGCTCCGTCGGCACATCGACCTGATCACGGGCGACGATCTCGCCGTCGAGGGTCAGCACCGCACCGCGGAAGCGGTCGGCGCGCGAGAGGTCGAGCCCGACGATGCGGTGCCCTTCACGGTCGAGATCGACGAGGATCGCGGGCTTTCCGGGCCCCGTGACCTCGCGCAGCCCCCGCTCGGCGACGAACCCGTCGTCGATGAGTTCGGCGACGAGGTCGGAGATCGTGACGCGAGTGAGGCCGGTCTCGCGAGACAGGTCCGCGCGGCTCATGGCACCCTGGTGGAAGAGCGTCTGCAGCACGAGCGATCGGTTGTGCGCCCGGGCGTGCTCGGGGAGGACCTTGGTCGCGTGACGGAGTGCGCGCGCACCACCGAAGGAGCGCCCCGCGAGAGGGGAACTCTCGGCGCTTCGTTGCAGATCGACATCCGGCATGTTTGTTAGTAGACCTTACGAATAGGTCCGCCGCAACACTTCGAGTCGGTTTGCTAGGCCTCTTTACAAAACTGTTACATTCGCGCAACACGCAAGACCGCACCCGGAGGACCCATGCACCTGCGCCTTCGCACGACCACGGCGATCGCCGCCATCGCCCTCGCCGCCTCACTCACCGCCTGCACGGGAGGCGCCTCGACGGGCTCTCCCACTCCGTCTTCCAGCACCCAGACCGTGGCCGAAGCCTGCGCGGCGGTGCGGGACGGTGTCGCGGATGCCTCGGCACGGCTCCGCGACGTCGACCTCGACGATCCCGAGGCGGCGATCGGCGCCCTGACCGACATCGCGAGTCGACTGGGGGACGCCGCCGCCACCGTGGACAACCCGGACGTCGGCGCCGCGCTGCCCGGCCTCCAGAGCGCCTTCAGCAGGGCCGCGGAGATCCTCCGCGCGATCTCGGGGGGCGATCTCACACAGCTTCCCGCGCTGCAGAGCGCGACGGGTGACATCCAGTCCGCATTCACCGAGTTCGGTCGCCTCTGCGCGGGCGGCTGACGTCGCCGCAGACTGTCGCCTTTCGGAGGTCTTGACGCTCGGTCGCATCCCGTAGCATGGAAAGGCGCGCATGCGTGGGATTTGGGGGGTGACGCTGTGACCGACTTGGCCACAAGATCAGATGCCGACGAGGCATCCGAGCCGTCGTCGAACGCCACCGAGGTGCTCGACACGCCGACGTCCGACACCCCCGGAGCCGACGCGCCGGTCCAGTGGGCGCCGACCGAGCCCGCGCCCAAGAAGAAGCGCCTGTGGGCGTGGATCGGCGTCCCGACGGCTGTCGTCGCGGTGGGCGCCGTGGCCGCCTCGCTCGTGCTCATCGCGCCCGGCACGGCTGTCGCGGGAGTTCCCGTCGGCTTCATGACCGCGGGCGCCGCGACCGACGCGATCTCGCAGCGCCTCTCCGAGACGACGCTCGTCCTCGGCGACGGCGGTCCGACCGTCACCGGCGCCGACCTGGGCGCGACCGTCGACGCGAAGGCCCTCGCTGACGCGGCGTTCGCCGATCGCCCGATGTGGAACGTGACGCAGTGGTTCGGCGACGGCGTCGATGCCACCGTCACGATCGACCCGGCGAAGACGAGTGCGGCCCTTCGCGCAGCGCTCCCGAGCGCCTTCGTCGACCCGACCCCCGCCGCCGTCGCATTCGACGGGGCATCGTTCGTCGTGACCCCCGCCGTCGCGGGCACCGGCCTCGACGTCGACGTGCTCGCGAAGGAACTGCACGACGCGTTCATCGCGGGGAAGACCACCGTCACGATCGACCCGACCGCGGTGCCGGTGGAGGCGACCGCATCGACGGCCAACGCGCAGGCCGCCGCCGACAAGGCGAACGCGCTGCTCGGCACCGTCGGCTTCTACGTGGGCGACGAGCGCACCGTCCCGGTCGACGCCGCGACCGCGGCGAGCTGGCTGACGGTCTCCCCGGACGCCGCCGGCACGTTCGACATCGCCGCCGACCCGACGAAGATCCAGCCCGTCGTCGACACGCTCGCCCCCCTCGTGGACCGCGCCCCCGTGGACGGCACGGTCATCACGAACGACTCGGGCACGGTGCTGCGGACCACGGTCCCCGGAGCCGACGGTCGCGCGCTCGGGGACACCGGCTCGGTCGCAAAGGACTTCGCCGCGCAGCTCGCCGACGGCAACGGCGTCTTCGCGCTGCCGGTCACGGTCACCCCGGCGACCACGACGACGCTCCAGCGACTGCTCGAGGTCAACCTCAGCGAGCAGCGTCTGTACCTCAAGGAGAACGGCAACGTCGTCGACTCGTGGCTGATCTCCAGCGGCAAGGACTCCCCGGGGTCGTACTCTCCGACCCAGACGGGCCGGTACCGC
This sequence comes from Microbacterium sp. SCN 70-27, assembly GCA_001724425.1. Classification (GTDB taxonomy): domain Bacteria; phylum Actinomycetota; class Actinomycetes; order Actinomycetales; family Microbacteriaceae; genus Microbacterium. The sequence goes on along the minus strand of MEEK01000036.1, from coordinate 14,946 downwards.
ATCAACTCCCACTACGACGTGCAGACCATGTCCAGCGGCGCCGGCAAGGCGGGTACCGGCTACTGGGACTACGAGGTCCCGAACATCCAGTGGATCATGTACTTCAACGGCAGCCAGGCCTTCCACGGCGTCTACTGGCACAGCAACTTCGGATCGAAGCAGAGCCACGGCTGCGTCGGCATGCCGAACTCCCGCGCGAAGCAGATCTACGAGTGGGCGCCCAACGGCGTCGACGTCTGGGTCCACAACTGATCGATCCCGCGCAGAACGAGAGAGGGTCCGGATGCCTTGGCATCCGGACCCTCTCTCGTTCGTGTCGCGTTACCGCGCGTCGATCACCGCGTTGAGCGTCGCGGAGGGACGCATGACCTGCGCGACCTTCGCCTCGTCCGGGTGGTAGTACCCGCCGAGGTCGACGGCGTGGCCCTGGACCGCGTTGAGCTCGGCGACGATCGTCTCCTCGTTCTGCGCGAGCTTCTCGGCGATCGGCGCGAACGCCGCCGCGAGCTCCGGGTCGGCGGTCTGCGCCGCGAGCTCCTGCGCCCAGTAGAGGCCCAGATAGAAGTGGCTGCCGCGGTTGTCGATCGTGCCGAGCGAACGCCCCGGCGACCGGTCGTTCTCGAGGAAGGTGCCGGTGGCCGCATCCAGCGTGTCGGCGAGGACCTTCGCCTTCTGGTTGCCCGTGTACTCGGCGAGGTGCTCGAGGGATGCCGCGAGGGCGAAGAACTCGCCGAGCGAATCCCAGCGCAGGTAGTCCTCCTCGACGAGCTGCTGCACGTGCTTGGGGGCGGACCCGCCGGCACCGGTCTCGAACAGCCCGCCGCCCGCGAGCAGCGGCACGATCGAGAGCATCTTCGCCGAGGTGCCCACCTCGAGGATCGGGAAGAGGTCGGTGAGGTAGTCGCGCAGCACGTTGCCGGTCACCGAGATGGTGTCCTCACCGCGGCGCAGACGCGCGAGCGAGTACTTGGTCGCCTCGGCGGGCGGCAGGATCACGATCGTGATGTCGCCGGTCTCGAGGGTCGCGAGCGCCTGGTGGACCTTGCCGATCAGCTGTGCGTCGTGCGCGCGGGTGACGTCGAGCCAGAACACCGCGGGGGCACCGGTCGCGCGTGCACGGGAGACGGCGAGGCGCACCCAGTCCATGATCGCGATGTGCTTCGCCTGGGTCGCGCGCCAGATGTCGCCCTTCTCGACGTGGTGCTCGATGAGCACCGTGCCCGCCGAGTCGACGACCTCGACGATGCCGTCGGCGGCGATCTCGAAGGTCTTGTCGTGGCTGCCGTACTCCTCGGCGGCCTGCGCCATGAGGCCGACGTTCGGGACGGTCCCGATCGTCGCGGGGTCGAGGGGCCCGTTCTCGTTGACGTCGTCGATGACGGCCTGGTAGACACCGGCGTAGGAGGAGTCGGGGATGACGGCGATCGTGTCGTCCTCTCCGCCGTCCTTGCCCCAGAGCTTGCCGCCGTTGCGGATGAGCGCAGGCATCGAGGCGTCCACGATGACATCCGACGGGACGTGGAGGTTCGTGATGCCTTTGTCGCTATTGACGTAGCTGAGGCGCGGGCCGCTCTCGAGGTCCTGCGCGATCTTCGCGGCGATCGCGTCGCCGCCCTCGACCTCGCCGAGCCCGGCGAGGATCGCACCGAGGCCGTTGTTGCCATCGAGGCCCGCCTCGGTGAGCGTCGCGCCGTACGTGTCGAACACGTCCTTGAAGAAGGCGCGCACGACGTGGCCGAAGATGATCGGGTCGCTGACCTTCATCATCGTGGCCTTCAGGTGCACCGAGTACAGCACGTTCTCGGCCTTCGCCTGGGCGATCGTGTCGGCGAGGAACGCGTCGAGCGCCTTCGCGGACAGGAACGTCGCGTCGATGACCTCGCGCGGGAGGACCTTGAGCCCGTCCTTCAGGACCGTGACGGTGCCGTCGGCGGCGGTGTGACGGATCGTCAGCACATCGTCGTGGGCGGCGATCCAGCTCTTCTCGTTCGTCTTGAAGTCGTCGTGACCCATCGTGGCGACGCGCGTCTTCGACCCCGCGGCGAACGCCTTGTTGCGGTGCGGGTGCTTCTTCGCGTAGTTCTTCACCGACAGCGGCGCACGGCGGTCGCTGTTGCCCTCGCGGAGCACCGGATTCACGGCCGAGCCCTTGATGCGGTCGTAGCGGGCGCGGATATCCTTGTCCTCGACCGTCGCCGCCTCGTCGGGATAGTCGGGGATGTCGTAGCCCTGCGACTGGAGCTCCGCGATCGCGGCCTTCAGCTGGGGGATGGATGCCGAGATGTTCGGCAGCTTGATGATGTTCGCCTCGGGGAGGGTCGCAAGTCCGCCGAGCTCGGCGAGTGCGTCGCCGACCTGCTGCTCGGGCGTCAGCCGCTGCGGGAACGCAGCGAGGATGCGACCCGCGAGCGAGATGTCGCGCGTGTCGATCTCGACGCCCGCCTTGCCGGCGTACGCCTGCACGATCGGCAGGAACGATGCGGTGGCCAGTGCCGGTGCCTCGTCGGTGTGGGTGTAGATGATGGTGGACTCGGGCACGTCGGATCTTCCTGTCAGAGCGTCGAGGGGTCGGTTTCCAGCCTACCGCACGCGGGCAAAGTATCTTGATATCAAGATATTTACGCTCATCGGCGCCGCCGCCAGAGCTGAGCTTCGTAGGGGGCGAGCGCGCGCCCCGTCAGCGGACCCGAGCCCATCACGAACTCCCACGGCGGCAGTGGGCGACGCGCCCGCTGCGTACGATCGGTGAGGTTCAGCACGACGAGCCATTCACCCTGCTCGTCTGCGCGCCGATATCGCCATACTCCTCGCGGCGAGCGCTCGGTGACGGTCGTGCCGTAGACGAGGGTGCGCGACGCGCGCCGCAGGGCGATCAGCCGGCGATGCCACTCGAGGACGGACGCCGGGTCGCCGGTCTGTGCGGCGACGTTCACGCTCGCGTGCGACCCGTCGCCGGGGAGCCACGGCTCCCCCGTCGTGAAGCCGCCCGCGTGCGAGGCATCCCACGCCATCGGCACCCGGGCATGGTCGCGCGTGCCGGCGAGGATGCGGGTGAACACGTCGGCGGGCCCCGCGCCTGCTGCGGCCAGTTCGGCCGCGAGGTTCAGGCTCTCGACGTCCCGAATGTCGGCGAGTCCCGCGAAGCGCTGATTCACGGCGCCGATCTCCTGCCCCTGATAGAGGAACGGCGTGCCGCGCAGGGTGAACTGGATCATCGCGAGGAGCTTCGCGACCGCCACGCGATGCTCGGGCCGCGGATCGACCTTGGAGACCATGCGCGGATTGTCGTGGTTGTCGAAGAAGAGACTCATCCAGAAGCCGTCGCCGAGCTCCGCCTGCCAACGTGTGTAGTACGCCTTCAGCTGCCGAAGGTCGTATCGGTACTCGTCCCACCTCGTCTTGCCGTCGTTCTCGAGTTGGTCGAAGTTGAAGACCATGTCGAGCTCGCCGCGGTCGTCGCCCACCATCAGCTTCGACATCTCCAGCCCGATCGCGGGCGTCTCGCCGATCGCGACGCAGTCCGGGTCGTCGAACCCTTCGGCACGCAGCTGCCGGAGGTGCTCGTGCAGCCGCGGCCCGTGGAAGTAGTGCTCGAGCCCCGCGAACCCCGTGGCGGCGCCGATCGCGGGGGCGCCGTCGGGGAGCCCGGGGGCCTTCGAGATCAGGTTGATGACGTCGAGGCGGAACCCGTCGACGCCGCGCTGCCGCCACCACCGGATCATGTCGATGACGTCGGCGCGCATCGCGGGCGAGGACCAGTCGAGGTCCATCTGCTTCCCCGAGAAGAGGTGGAGCACCCAGACCCGCTCCTCCGGGAACCAGCGCCACGCGCTTCCGGAGAAGAACGACCGCCAGTTGTTCGGGGGCGCCTCGGCCGTCCCCTCGCGGAAGAAGTAGTAGCCGCGGTAGGGCGAGTCCGGGTCGGCGAGGGCTTCTCGGAACCACTCGTGCTCGTCGGACGTGTGATTCACGACGAGGTCCATGACGAGGCGCATGCCGCGCTCGCGCAGTCCCGCCACGAGCGCGTCGAAGTCCGCCATCGTGCCGAACTCGGCCAGCACGCGGCGATAGTCGCGGATGTCGTACCCGTTGTCGTCGCCCGGCGAGTCGTAGATGGGCGAGAGCCACAGGGCGTCGACGCCGAGGTCCTTCAGGTGATCGAGGCGATGGAGGATGCCGCGGAGGTCCCCGATCCCGTCGCCGTCCGAGTCCTGGAACGACCGCGGGTACACCTGGTAGAAGACCGCCTCCTTGAACCATGCTTCCCGCAGCGGAAGGCCCTCGCTCGGCACATCACGGTGCGCGTTGAGCAGGTCGACGAGCGTTCGGACGAACGCGGCATCGACGGCGCCGCGCGACAGGCGCGGCAGGGCGCCGATCCGCACCCACCCGAGCGGCGACGAGGTGACGAGCCTTCGCGACAGGCCCGTCTGGTGGGCGAGACTGTCGACGATGTCGCGCCCGAGCGGATGCCGGTAGACCTCGCGCAGCCGCGTGCGCCCCGAGACCTCCTCCGCACGCCGCCTCATGCGCGGCGCGCGTCCAGCTCGGCGACGATCTGCGCGTAGCGCTTCTCGTCGAGGGTGAAGAAGTGCCGCCACAGCGCATAGCTCACGAGGATCAGTACGAGCGGCAGCAGGAGCATCATCGCCTTCACGAGCACAGTCCCCGACTCGGTCATGCCGGCTGCGTCACCGGCATCCTTCATCCCGCTCGCGATGACGGTCCAGCCGACGATGCCGCTCGCCACCGCGGAGCCGAGCTTGTAGATGAACGGCTGCAGCGAGAGCGTGACGCTGTCGTTGCGGGTGCCGAACTTCAACTGCCCGTACTCGACGGTGTCGGACACGAACATGAGCATGAGCAGCTGCAGCACCGCCTGCGCGGCGAAGATCGCGACGCCCGAGACCACGACGACGACGATCGCTCCACGCGGAGCGAAGAAGAACACGACGTATCCGACGGAGATGACCGCGATCGCGATCGTGAAGAGCGTGCGGCGCGGCGCGAAGCGGCTGATCAGCGGGTAGGTCGCGAACGCGGTGACCTGCGAGATCCCGAGCACGAGCGCGAAGACCGTGTACATGCCCTCATCGCCATATACATACGTGAAGTAGTACAGCCCGAAGTTGATGGTCGTCGTGAAGGCGATCATGAACAGGGCGAGGGATGCCGCGACGGCCAGCAGCTGGTCGTTGCCGAAGATCAGCCGCGCGAGATCTCTGAATCGCGTGTGGCCCGCGTCGACGAGGAGCGTGCGGTCCTCGCGGACGAACAGCAGGGTGATCGTCTGCGACGCGAACATCAGCAGCGCCGCACCGATCGCGACCCAAAAATAGGACCAGCGCAGGTCTCCGATGGCCGCGCCGATCGCGTTCGAGACGGGCACGATCGCGACGACGACGGTGAACGCGCCGACTGCCGAGCAGATGCGGGCGATCGCGCCGATCTTCTCGCGCTCCTTCTGGTCGCGGCTGAGCGCCGGCAGCATCGACCAGTAGCCGACGTCGTTGACCGTGTAGGAGATGCTCCAGGCGACGTAGATCGCCGCGAAGACCGCGATGAACGCGGCATCCCCGAGCCCGTTCGGTGTGAACATCAGCACCATGAGCGTCGTGGATGCCACGAGCCCGACGAGGATCCACGGCTTGAACTTCCCCCACCGCGTACGGGTGTTGTCGACGATGACCCCGACGAAGGGATCGCTGACGGCATCGACGACCCGCGTCAGCACCATGATGACCGTGACCCCCGCGAACGCCGTCGTCGACACCCGCAGGATGTCGCTCAGGTAGAAGAGCAGGTACAGGCTCACCAGCGTGTAGGCCATGTCACGGCCCACGGTGCCCACGCCGAAGGCCCAGCGATTGCGGCGCGTCACGGCCGTCGTGCTGCGCCCCGGACTCACGGCGTCGCTCATTTCGGACTCCTCGGCCACTGCGCCGGACCCCGGCATCCGACGGGGACAGCCTATTGCGTACCGCCGACGCTGCGGTGGAGACCTGTGGACCTGCACAGCGGGGTGCCGCGGTCGCGCGCGACCCGCTAGCCTGGAGACATGACCGAGCTGCGCCTCGTGGAATTGTCCGCCGCGACGATCGTCGCGGTGAACACCATGTCCCTCAAGCCCGGTCAGGAGCAGTTCATCGCTCCGACGAGCTACGCCGTCGCCGGCGCCGTCGTCAATCCCGCGACCGCCTGGCAGCGCGTCGTCCTCGACGAGGACGAGGTCGTCGGCTTCGTCAGCGCCAACTTCGACGCCGACGCCGATCAGGAGCGCTTCCGCTCCGTGCTGTGGCGGATCAACGTGGACGCCGATGACCAGGGCCGCGGCGTCGGCCGCTTCGCAGTGGAGAAGCTGCTGGAAGAGGCGCGCTCGCGCGGCTTCGACCGCGTGAGCGTCATCTACGAAGCCGGCCAGGGCGGTCCGGAGGCGTTCTTCAGCCGCATGGGCTTCGCTCCCGTCGACGAGACCGAGTACGGCGAAGTCGTCGCCGAGATCCGCCTGTAAGACCGCCCTCCACTCGCTTCACCATCCGCCCCGACCCGAGACGGCGGCGGGGCCTCGAGCCACCCTCCCCCTTCGAGGCCCCGTCGTCCTGGGCCCGGGAGTGGTGCCGGCCGTCCGGTGGCGGCAGCCGGGCAGCCGCCACCACCGGTCACGACCGGGTCAGACGAGCGATTCGCGCCACGCCGCGTGCAGCTGGGCGAACTTGCCCGTTCCGGCGATCAGCGTCTCAGGGGCGTCGTCCTCGATGATCTCGCCGTGCTCCATCACGAGCACGCGGTCGGCGATCGCGACCGTCGACAGGCGGTGCGCGATGATGATCGCCGTGCGGTCGGCGAGGAGCGTCTGCAGCGCCTCCTGGATCTGCCGCTCCGACGGGATGTCGAGCGACGCCGTCGCCTCGTCGAGGATCAGCACGGCCGGGTTCGCGAGGAACGCCCGTGCGAACGAGATCAGCTGCCGCTGCCCCGCCGAGACGCGCCCACCACGCTTGTTGACGTCGGTGCCGTAGCCGTCGGGGAGCCGCTCGATGAAGGCATCCGCCCCCACCGCGCGCGCGGCGGCCTTGATCTCGTCGAGCGAGGCATCCGGCTTTCCGAGCGCGATGTTGTCGGCGACCGTTCCGCTGAACAGGTACGCCTCCTGCGTGACCATGACGATCGCACGGCGGAGGTCCTTCGGGTGGAGCGAGCGCAGGTCGACGCCGTCGAGGGTGACGCTGCCGCGTGACGGATCGTAGAACCGCGAGACGAGCTTCGCGAGCGTCGACTTGCCCGCGCCGGTCGTCCCGACGAGCGCGATCGTTTGCCCCGCGGGGATGTCGAGCGAGAAGTGCGGCAGGATCTGCCGGTCGTTCGAGTATCCGAATGACACATCGCGGAACTCGATGTGCCCACGAGACTCCCACAGGTCGACGGGGTCCACCGGGTCGGGGACGGTCGGCTCCTCTTCGAGGACGCCGGACACCTTCTCGAGCGCAGCCGTGGCGGACTGGTACGAGTTCAGGAAGAACGCGACCTCCTGCAGCGGCGAGAAGAAGTTCCGCACGTACAGGACCGCGGCCAGCAGCGTGCCGACGAGGAGGGACCCGTCGACGACGCGGATGCCGCCCCAGAGGACGACCGCGGCCACCGAGACGGAGGCCACCGCCATCATCGCCGGCTCGAACGTGCCGAACAGGCGGATCGACTGCATGTTGACCTCGCGGTACTGCGCGGACAGGTCGCCGAACTCCTCGTCGTTGCGGGGCTCCTTGCGGAACGCCTTGACGGCGCGGATGCCGGTCATCGTCTCCACGAACTTCACGATCACCTTGGCCGAGACGACCCGCGACTCGCGGTAGACCTTCTGCGAGCTGAGGTAGAACCAGCGCATCACGAACCACAGCGGGATGCCCATGATGAGGAGGATCACGCCGGACTGCCAGTCGATCAGCAGCAGAGCCACGAGCGTGAACCCGCCGTAGAGGACGCCGGAGACGAGCTCGTTGAGCCCGCCGTCGAGGAGCTCGCGGATCGAATCGAGATCGCTCGTCTGGCGCGAGATGATGCGGCCCGACGTGTACGACTCGTGGAACTCGAGACTCAGGCGCTGCGTGTGCAGGAAGATGCGCTTGCGGAGATCCAGCATGACGGCCTGCGTGAGGCGCGCCGCGACGACGGCGTACCACCCGATGAGGGCGGCTCCGCCGAGCCCCGAGACGAGGTACACGACGACGACGCCGATCGTCGGCATCCAGTCCATGCGGTCGATGACCGCCGGCAGCGCCGAGTTGATGCCGTAGGCGATCAGCGCCGGCCCCGCGACGCGCAGCGCCGTGGAGACGACGAGCACGCTCGCGGCGAGCACGAGCTGCCAGCGCAGCGGTCGCACGAGCGAGCCAAGCAGGCGCAGCGATCGCTGCCGGATCGCCCGGGACTCGTCGCGCGTGTAGTCGGAGCGGTCTTCGCCGCTCGTGCCGGTGACGGTCGCGGTGCTCACTGGTTCACCTCCGCGGCCTCGGTGCGGGCCGGATCCTGGTCGTTCGCCTCGGAGGCGGCGGCGTCTGCCGCGTTCTCCTCGAGGCTCGAGATGACGTGTCGATAGTGGTCGCTGGTGCGCAGCAGCTCGGAGTGCTTTCCGACCGCCGTGATGCGCCCCGCCTGGAGCAGCGCGACACGGTCGGCGAGCATGACGGTCGACGGACGGTGCGCGATGACGAGGGTCGTCGTGTCGGCCATGACCTCCCGCAGCGCGTCTTCGACGAGTGCCTCCGTGTCGACGTCGAGCGCCGAGAGGGGGTCATCGAGCACGAGTACCGCGGGGCGGGCCGCGACGGCGCGCGCGAGCGCGAGCCGCTGCCGCTGACCGCCCGAGAGCGAGAGTCCCTCCTCGCCGATGACCGTCTCGACACCGTCGGGAAGGTCGTCGACGAAGCCCGCCTGCGCGACGGCGAGCGCTTCGCGCAGGACCGCCTCGGCCTCGGGGCTGCCGGGCTCGAGGTCTTCGCGCCCGAGCAGCACGTTCTCCCGCACGGTCTGCGAGAAGAGCGTCGAGTCCTCGAAGGCCATGCCGACGTTCGTGCGCAGCTCGTGCAGCGTCAGGTCGCGGACGTCGACGCCGTCGAGCGTGACCCGGCCGGCCGTGACGTCGTACAGTCGCGCGGGCAGGGTCGTGAGCGTCGTCTTGCCGGAACCGGTGAGCCCGACGAGAGCCATCGTCTCCCCCGGCTCGAGCACGAGGTCGATGCCGTCGAGCAGGTCGCGCTCGGAGGCATGCGCGTCCTGATACCGGAAGTGCACGCCCTCGAAGGCCAGCGCGCCGCGCGGCGCGGGCACCGTCAGCGGGTTCGCGGGGTCGACGATCGTGTTCTCCTCGTCGAAGACCTCGAAGATGCGATCGGTCGCGGTACGGGCATCCAGCAGGAAGGAGAACAGGAAGCCGATCGACTCCATCGGCCAGCGCAGCACGGTCGCCATCGCGAAGAACGCGACGAGCTGGGCGACCTCGAGCTGCCCGGTCTGGTTCAGGTAGATGCCGACGCCGAGGCACAGCGCGAACGCGAGGTCCGGCAGGAGCACGAGCCAGAACCAGATCCAGCCGACGGCACGGGCCTTGTCGAGCTCCGTCTCACGGAGCGACTCGGCCTGCCGCGCGAACTTGACGAGGGCGTGCTTGCCACGGCCGAATGCCTTCAGCACACGAATGCCGTGCACGGACTCCTCGACGCTCGTGGCGAGGTCGCCGGCCTGGTCCTGGCTCTGGCGGGCGAGGGTGCCGTACGTCTTCTCGAATCGGTACCCGGCGTACCACAGCGGCGCGCACACGAGGAGGAACGTCGTTCCGAGTGCCCAGTGCCACTGGAACAGCAGCACCGCGCCGACGGCGATCGTCAAGACGTTGACGACGAGGAGCACGAGACCGAACGCCATCCAGCGGCGCATCATCGAGATGTCCTGCATCATGCGGCTGAGCAGCTGCCCCGACTGCCACCGGTCATGGAACGCGACGGGCAGTCGCTGCAGTCGCTCGTAGAACCCGGTGCGCAGGTCGTACTCGACCTTCGTCGCGGGGGCGAGGACGAACCAGCGCCGCGCCCACACCATGAGCGCCTCGAGGAGGCCGAGGACGAGCACCGCGACACCGCCCCAGACGAGGCCGGAGCGGTCACCCGCGGCGATCGGTCCGGAGACGATCGCCTCGAGCACGAGGGGGATCGACAGTGCGAGCAGGCTCGCGATGAGGGCGCTTACGGCGCCGAGCACGAGGCGCGGCATCACGGGCTTCGCGAAGGGGTAGAGGCGCGCGAGCGCCCGGACGGTGGAGAGTCTCTCGGTGGAGGAAGTCATGATCCTTGGGAGGGTGGGACGGAGGATGCGGATGCTGAGGGGGCGCGATCAGGCGCGCGGACGCACATCGAGAGTGCGGACGAGACCCGAGAGGACGACGTGAGGAGAAGAACGCGGCGCGGGGCGGGACTATGCCGCCCATGAGGGGTGCGGGGCGTTATCTCCGGGCGTCCCCCGCCCCGAACGGACGGAAGGCGACGGGCTTCGTTGCGACGATGGCCGTGGACATGGCTTCCTCCAGGATTCGGTGGGCGGTGGGCTGTCGACCGGGTCACGGCCGACAGCCCTCCAGACTATCCCTGCGAATCCGCTGAGTGCAAGACCGGGTTCGGCGAGGTGGCGGGGCCGCGCGATCCTCTCGAGCGCGGGCTCAGGCGAGTCCGGCGCGTGCCGCGTTCTCGCGCTGCACGGCCACGATCGTCGCCGTCGCCGGGTCCACCGGCGCGAAGGTGTCGACCGTGCCCTCGACACCGGCGGGGCCGAAACGGTAGGCGACGAGGCCGCCGCCCTGGTCGCGCGCCATCCCGCTCGGCCAGACGTCGGGCCGGGCACCGGCGACGCCGACCCGCCACCCGTCGGGTTCCGCCTGCTCGCGCACCCGGCAGAGCGCCTCGAAGGCGTCGTCGGCGCTCGCCTCGAAGGTCTGGGCCCCGGCATCCATCGTGAGGGTCACGATCCACGCGCCGCCCTCGTATCGCCACGCCAGAGCGGCGTCGCTCTCCACCTCGCCGCGACGCACCCGGATCTGCGCGGGCGCGGCCTCCCCGGCATCCTCACTCATGGTTGACCACCCTAGTTCGTGCGGGCCGCGTGGCACGGGCGTTCACTTGCCAGAACCCGCGGGAATCAGTCCGTCGATACCGCACGAAGTGGCAATCGAACGCCGCGCTGCGCGACCGGGGCGGCGCGCCACAGGTGCGCGGTGAGATACGTGCGCCAGGGGGAGGTGCGCGCGGCCCACCCCTCGAAGCCGCGAGGGTCGGACGGGATGCCGACGGCGGCGGCTCCCGCACGGACGGCGACGTCCCCCGGGAGGGTGATGTCGGGGTCGCCGGTCACGCGCATGCGCACGTAGTCGGCCGTCCACGGGCCGATCCCGGGGCGGGCGAGGAGCGCCGCCCGCTGGGATGCCGCGTCATCGGCCGCCGTGAGGATGAGCGAGCCGTCGGCGAGGGCGCCGGCTGCGGCCGTGATGGCACGGATGCGCGCGGCCGGCCCGCGCAGGACCTCGGCGCCGTGCTCGGCGATCGACGCCATCGTCGGGAAGAGCCGGTCGTGCCCGGAGGCCCCGCCGATGCGCTCCCCGAGGGCCTCGGTGAGTGCCGAGAGCGCGGTCGTCGCCGCAGCGACGGTGATCTGCTGCCCGACCATCGCACGGATGAGCATCTCGTGCGGGTCGGAGGTGCCCGGAACGCGGATGCCCGGGACGGCGTCCACGCGTGGTGCGAGCTCCGCGTGGGAGCGCAGGGCGTCGTCGATCACAGTGGGGTCGGCGTCGAGGTCGAACAGGCGTCGAGCGGACGTGACGAGACCCGGCAGATCGGCCGAGTCGGAGAGGCGGGCACGGAGGCGGATGCCTCCGGACGGCTCCACCCGCACCTCGAACCAGGCCACGCCGCCGGGCATCCGGAGCGTCCGCGCATACGAGTCGGCGGTCACCACCTCGACGCCGCGGACGGCGCGCGCGGCGAACCACGACAGGATGCCCTCCGTGTCGATCGGGCCGTCGCACGGCAGGTCCACGTCGACGGTGCCGGGATCCCGGGCATCCGCTGTCACCGCGCGACCGCCCACTGGGCGATGCCGGAAGTGAGGGCGGCCGTGGAGCCGTTTCGCACCGCGACGCCCGTGACGCCGGGGGCGACGAGCGTCAGCACCGGGTCGGTGGCGAGGGGTCGCACCACCGCCGATCGCACGATCGTGGCCTCGATCTGCGCGAGCAGTTCGCGCGCCGTGTACACGTCGATCGTCTGGGCGTACTGCGAGATGAGCGCGTCGCGGTCGGGGTCGGCGGCACCCGCGATCGCCGAGGTCGTGCCGGTCCCCCACTGGGCGACCAGCTGCGCGGGTGTCTGCGGAACGACGGTCCGGTCGATGACGGCATCCCAGCCGCCCTGCGCGAGGCTCGCGGCCACGTCGCCCGAGCCGCAGTCCGTCACGGTCCAACCGGCTTCCGCCGCGCCCTCACGGAGTGCGGCGAACGCGCCGGCGGCGAACTCGCTCGCCTGGTCGTAGAGGACGCACACGGCGGTGCCCGCGGCGACCCCGGCAGCGCCCCGGTCGATGGCGGCGTCGTCCGCGGGCGTCCCGATCGAGGCGGCGAAGCCCGAGTCTTCGGCGACGACCGCGTAGGAGCGGTCGCCCGGGAGCGCCAGCATCGAGGTCGTCTTGGCGTAGGCGGACGACCACTGACCCGCCCCGCGGTCGATCATGTCGCCCGCGGGCGCCATCCGGAGGAACGCCGCACGGGCGGATGCCGAGGAGAACACTCCCGTGCTGCGCAGGGCGAGCGACCACACGCGACCGTCGTTCGGCGTCTGCACCTGGGTGTCGCGGCGTTCGAGCTCGTGGACGCGAGGGTAGTCGGCCGCGGTCGGCGCGGCCTGGACGACCCCGAAGGTATCGCCGACGTGCGCGATCGGGTCGTCGCCTCCGGGGGCGAGCACGACGCGCGCGACCTGCGGCGTCGGGGTTCCGCGGTAGCCGGGGTTCGGCGTGAGGACGACCGACTGCCCGGCATCCGTCCGCTCGATCGACTGCACGAGGAACGGGCCGCTCGAGATCGCGAGGGCGGGATCGAGGTCGCCCGCGTCGCCGATCGTGAATCCGTCCCGCCACGCCTTCGCGATCTTCGAGAGTGCGGCCCGGTCGTCGTCGACGACGGCGCGGATGACCGCCTGCTTGGCCTCCATGGGATCGTCGAGGCCGAAAGCGATCCGCCCCACGACGTGTGCGGGCACCTGCGCCCCGACGGCGGTCTGCCAGAGGATCGTCGGGGTGGGGAAGGTCACGTCGATCGAACGCGCGAACTCATCCACGCGAGGCGGTGTCGGGGCATCCACGAAGGCACCGTCGTCGGCGAGGAGCCCGACGGAGGATGCCCAGCCGAGCACGAGGTCGGCGGCGTCGAGCGGGACGCCGTCGGACCACGACGGCTCAGCGAGGTCGTAACGCACCGTGAACGGGTCGTCCTTGACGATCTCGACGGTGCCGAAGGAAGGAGCGGGCACGAACTCGCCGTCGACCCGGTCGCCGAACCGGGCCCGCACCACGGCGGCGATGTCGACGTTCCCGGGGGTCGGATCGGCGAGCGCATTGAGCGAGGTGAGTTCGCCCGACCACGTCGCGGTCACCTCCGTCCCGGGCACCACCGTCGCCGGCAGTGCCGGCGCGCAGGCGACGAGGGACGCGGCGAGCAGCGCGGCGACGGATGCCGCCACGAGGCGCGGTGTTCGCATCGGGCAGGTCAGTCGTAGGTGTAGTCGGCGCCGTCGTCGAGCTCGGCCGCCATCTCGCGGAACGGCTCGCTCTCTTCGCTGTCGAGCCACGCCCGCGCGTACTCGACCAGCACGGCAGGCGAGTCCTGTGCTTCGGCGGCGCTGCCGAACGGTCCGAGGCAGTCCTCCGAGGGGCGCTCGTCGGCCTGGATCACCGACTGCGTGGAGAGGTTGTACCAGTAGGTCTGCGAGGATCTCATCGGCGGGGCGCCTCCTTCTTCTTCCCGATCCTAGGTCACCGGATCACGCGGAACGGGCCGCCGGGGCAGCCCCGACGGCCCGTTCGTGTGTGTGTGCTCAGCCGCCGGCGAGCTCGGCGTCCGTGTCGCGGATCCGGTCGGCCATGCGGTCGAGGGCCTGCGCCATGTCGTTGACGGCCTCGGCTGCGTCGTCGAGCGACGTGGTCAGCTCGGAGTACGCCGTCGAGTAGGCCTCCGACGCGTTCTCCGTCTTGAAGCCGTCCTGCACGAGGTCATCGATGATGCCCTGCAGCTCCTTCAGGGTGTCGGTGACGGTCTGACGACCGTCGCGCAGGCGCTGCGCCGCGCTCTCCATCTCGCTGTACGTTGCACCGAAATCGTGTGCCATGAACCCGCCTCCCAGCGTGTCGTCCCGATCGGGCCGAGCGGCCCCTTCGTGAACGAGGCTAGCGAACTCCTCCAGAACCGCACATGGGGAGAACTACCCATGCCCCACGGCCGGCGCGCCGCCGCCCGCTCCGCCTTACTCCCCCGTGATCGTCGACACGGTGGGCACCGAGGTCACGGTCGAGATCGACGCACCCTGCGACACACCCTCCGACACACCCTCGGGCGCGGTCGCCCGCGCCGTCGCCCGCGTCATGGGCGCCGCAGGGGCCCCAGGCGTCGCCGGAGCCGCCGCGGGGGCATCCGGGACGAACGGCATCTGCATCGTGATGGCGCGGCCCGCCTGCACGAAGATGCCGCGTCCGACCGGGAAGTCGGAGCGCTTGACCCGGCCGAACGGCGTCTTGAAGATCGCCTCGCCGTCGTAGGTGTCGGGCTTGAGGACGATGCCCTGGCGTCCCGACTTCCACTCGCCGAGCACGCCGATGCTGCCGCTCGCGCGGCTGATCTCGGCCTCGCCGACCAGC
>MEEK01000035.1 GCA_001724425.1 Microbacterium sp. SCN 70-27 | reverse complement strand
GACCTGCACCTCGGGGGATCCGGTGTCACCGGGGTGCGTCGCGTACTCTTCGATGATCGCCTTCTTGACGTCTGCTTCCAGTGCCATAGGTGATCCCCTCTCTCCTTGTTGCGCGGCGCCCGACGCCTGATGCGTGGGCTCTCTTTATCCGCGGCCGATCCAACGGCAACCTGAAGAGTCTACCAGCGCCGACACGCTCCGAGAAACTCGTAGGCTCGACGGGTGCAGTATTCGATCCGCGTGAAGCCCGGCAGCCGTAAGGGCCCGCTCGTCGAACCCGACACCGAGTCGGATGCCGCGGACTTCGTCGTCCACGTGCGCGAGCGCGCCGTCGACGGCGCGGCCAACGACGGGGTCGTGCGCGCACTCGCCGCACACTTCGGCGTCCCGCCCCGCGACGTCACGATCCTGCGCGGTCAGTCTTCGCGCATCAAGCGGATCGACGTCGACGCGTGAGCTCGCCTGCGCCTCGCCCGCGCCGCCTCCCACGCCTGCGCCGCGACCACTTCATCGATCTCCGCCCCTTCCGGGTGAGCCCGGCGTTCGCGCGGCTGTGGGTCGGGTCGACCCTCGCCGGCCTCGGCGGACAGCTCACGATCGTCGCCGTCATGCTGCACGTGTTCGCGCTGACCGACAGCACCCTCGCGGTCTCGATGGTCGCCGTCGTGGGTCTCGTCCCGATGGTCTTCGCAGGGCTCTACGGCGGCATGCTGGCGGATGCCTTCGACCGCCGCGTCGTCGCGCTGATCGCGGCATCCGTCACGTTCGCCTCCACCCTGCTGCTCGCGATCCTCGCGTGGGCGGGGCACGAGAGCGTCGCGTGGCTGTTCGTGCTGTCGGCCGTCAACTCGGCGGCGAACTCGATCGTCGGGGCGACGAAGTCGGCCATCACGCCGCGCCTCCTCCCGCGGGAGCTCCTGCCCGCGGCGGCCGCGCTGCAGGGGATCACGATCGGGATCATGGTCATGGCCGGCCCCGCGCTTGCGGGCGTGCTCGTCGCGTTCACCGGATACGCGTGGACCTACTCGATCGACGTGCTGCTCATGACGAGCCTGTTCCTCGGGCTCTGGACCCTCCCGGGCATCCGCCCCGAAGGGGAGATCGTGCGACCGGGCCTCGAGTCCTTGCGCGACGGCATCGCGTTCCTCCGACGCGCGCGGAACATCCGCCTGCAGTACGTCCTCGACATCATCGCGATGACGTTCGGCAATCCGCTCGCCCTGTTCCCCGCGATCGGCGCGGTGCTCCTCGGCGGCGGCGCGATCACGACGGGGCTGCTCACCGCCTCGATCGCCGCGGGCGCGTTCTTGTCGAGCCTCTTCTCGGGGCCGATCGGCCGGGTGCGCCATCACGGCGTCGGCATCGCCCGCGCGATCCAGGTGTTCGGTGCCGCCACGGTCGTGTTCGGTCTCGTGCTGGCGGCCGGCCAGCTGGGGTGGTTCGCGCCCGCCGTCGTCGACGAGAGCCACGCGAACCTCGCGCTGATCGTGCTCGCGATGATCGCACTGGCCGTGACCGGCGCCGCCGACAACGTGAGCGCGATCTACCGCTCCACGATGATGCAGGCGGCCGTGCCCGACACCATGCGGGCGCGCCTGCAGGGCATCTTCATGGTCGTGGTGGCCGGCGGCCCGCGCGTCGGCGCACTCTACGCCGGCACGCTCGCGACCCTCACGGCGCTGTGGGTGCCGCCGCTTCTCGGCGGATTCGTCATCGTCGGCCTCGCGGGGCTGCTCCTGCGCCTCAGCCCCGGCTTCCGCGCCTACGACGCCGAACATCCTGTGCCCTGAGCCGGGCGCACCGCCCTGTACGCACGAACCGCCCGGATCCGAGTGGATGCCGGGCGGTTCGGGCGGTGTACGGGAACCCTCAGGCCTGGATCGAACCCTGCAGGTCGAGGGAGATCGTGACGTCCTTGCCGACGAGCACGCCGCCGGTCTCGAGCGCCGCGTTCCACGTGAGGCCGAAGTCCTCGCGGTTGATGACGGTGGTCGCCGTCGCGCCGGCCTTGTAGTTGCCCCACGGGTCGGTGCCGAAGCCACCGAACTCGACCGTGAAGGTGACCGGCTTGGTGATGCCGCGGATCGTGAGGTCGCCGTCCACGAGGAAGTCGCCCTTCTCGTAGCGCACGCCCGTGGAGACGAAGTCGAGCGTCGGGAACTGCTCGGCGTCGAAGAAGTCGGCCGAGCGCAGGTGGTTGTCGCGACCCTCGTCCTTCGTGTCGACCGACGCGACGTCGACGGATGCCGTGACCTTGGCCTCGAGCGGGTTCGCCGGCGCCTCGATCGTCGCGCTCTTGACGCCGAAGACGCCGCGCACCTTCGAGATCATCATGTGGCGCACCGAGAAGGTGACCTCACTGTGCGAGGGGTCCAGCACCCAGGTGCCGGGCTTGTAGCCGGGGACGTCGATCGTGGTGGTGTCGGTCATGAGTGATCCTTCGTGTAGGGGTTGAGAAACGGAAGATGGTCTGCGGGAGTGCAACGCTCCCGCAGACCATCTATTCCTACGAATATAAAAATTCCCTGAACGGGCGGCGACCGATCAGCCGACCGCGAGCAGATCGATGATGAAGATCAGCGTCTTCCCACCGAGGAAATGCCCGCCCGCCGGGCCGTAGGCCAGGTGCGGAGGGATGACGAGTTCGCGGCGTCCGCCGACCTTCATGCCCGGGATACCGTCCTGCCAGCCCTGGATCAGGCCGCGCAGCGGGAACTGGATCGACTCGCCGCGCCCCCACGAGGAGTCGAACTCCTCGCCGGATTCGAACTCGACCCCGGCGTAGTGGACGGTGACGGTGTCGCCGGGCTTCGCCTCGGCGCCGTCGCCCACGATGATGTCGCGGATGACGAGGTCGCTCGGAGCGGGGCCGGCGGGGGCGTCGAACTCGGGCTTGGTGCGCTCTTCAGTCATGGCATCCATCAAAGCACGGATGCCCGGAGCACGGATGCCCGGAACGCGGACGCCGAGACGAACTCAGCGCCCGGTGCCGCGGCGATGCCTGCGTGTCTACCGAGCGCTGAGTCAGACTGTGCCTTCATTCTGACGGGCGCGCGAACCGGGTGTCAAGGTCCGTAGGCCACCGGGGCGAGCAGAGCGCGGCGGGCCGTCGTCGCCCGGGCGAGATAGATGCGTTCATCCTCGGGGGCGTGGGGGTCACGGCCCGAACGGGTTCGCTCGCGTGCGGCGGCGAGGCCCGTGGCATCCGCGATGAACGCCTTCATCGTGCGTGACCGGTCCCCGGGGAGCGTCCGCGCCCACGCGACCGCGCGGCGGCGCCCCGCGCCGGTGGCGAGCATCTCGACCTCGGCCGGCGTGAACCAGCCGGCCGCGGCATACTCGCCCAACCGCGCACGGGTCAGGCGCGCCTCCTCGCGGCGGAGCATGATGAACCCCACGACGAAGGCGACGAACAGCGGGATCTGCAGCGTCACGTACAGGTGGAAGAAATCGGCGAACACCGCCGACCCGTTCCACAGGGCATGGAGGGCCGCCGCGAACAGCATGCCGATGAGCCCCGTGGCCGCCGCGCCGCCGACGCTCGCGCCGCGGCGCGCCGCGCGGCCGAGGGCGTAGCCCGTGAGCGATGTGAACATGACATGCGCGAACGGTGACAGGATGCCTCGGAGCACGAACGTGAAGGCGGTGTCCGACACGCCGCCCTCGATGAGACTCGTCGCGAAGTACATGATGTTCTCGGTGAACGCGAACCCCGCGCCCACGAGCGCACCGTAGACGACGCCGTCCACCGGTCCGTCGAAAGCGCGGCGCCCGATCACGAAGACGACGAAGACGCCGAGGCCCTTGGCGAACTCCTCGACGAGCGGCGCCTGCACGACGGAGGAGAGCGCGTCGCGGGTCGCGTCATCTGGCCCCGCCGGGAACAGCAGGCCGAGCAGGACGTCGACGCCGAGCGCGATCCCGACGGCGACGACGGCACCCCACGCGAGGGCGAAGATGACGAGGGAGACGGGCTCCGGCTCCCAGCGGTCGGCGATCCGGACGGCCAGCAGCACGCCCGCGAGCGGGATCAGCGCGAGCACCATACCGACGGCCGAGGCCGTCGCGCCGAGGAACGTCAGAACGTACGCGATGAGCGCGACGAGGAGGACGAGCATGATGGCGAATGCCCAGATCGGGGCAGAGCGGCCCTTCTTCGGAGGCACCGGGACACCGAGCGGGGCGGGCGGGGTGGCAGGCGGCGTGACGGCGGGCGGCGCGGCCGGCGCCGGCTGGGCCAGCGGAGGCAGGTGGCTCATGCGTTCAGCCTAGAGTGCAGGGCAACGGCCGCCGCGGCGGTTCCGAAATGACACGAAGGTCTCCCGCACACCGCTGCACGTTAGCCTGGTCGAATGCGTTTCGCCCACGTTCGTCTGCCCGAATCCGACGAACCGACGCTCGCCGTGATCGATGCCGACACCGCGATCCCGGTCGCGGGCCTGTTCAACGATGCGCCCGCCACCCTGCAGGCCCTCATCGCCGGAGGCGACGACCTCCTCGCCCGCGTGCGTGCGGCGGCGGCGGATGCCGGTGGCATCCCGCTCGGCGACGTCACCTTCGGCCCGGCCGTGAGCACTCCCCCGGTCGTGCTCGCCGTGGGCCTCAACTACGCCGCGCATTCGAGCGAGCTGGGTCTCAAGGCCGACTCCGCGCCGACCGTGTTCGTGCTGTGGCCGAACTCGCTGTCGGCGCACGAGGAGACGACGACGTGGCCGCGCACCCTCAGCGAGTCGATCGACTACGAGGCGGAGCTCGGCGTGGTCATCGGCCGCCCCGCGAAGGACGTCGCCCCGGAGGATGCCCTCGACCACGTCTGGGGCTACACGGTCGTCAACGACATCACGGCGCGCGACATCCAGTTCTCCGAAGCACAGTGGTCGCGGTGCAAGTCCTTCGACGGCTTCACCCCGAACGGTCCGTTCGTCGTCACGGCTGACGAGATCCCCGACCCCCAGGATCTCCATATCTGGGCCGTGGTGGACGGGCAGACGGTGCAGGATGCCACGACGGGCCAGATGATCCGGTCGGTCGCGACCCTCGTGTCGCACCTGTCGCGGTCGGCGACGCTCCTGCCGGGCACGCTCATCTCGACCGGAAGTCCGGGCGGTGCGGGCTACTCCCGCGACCCGCAGATCTTCCTCCGTGACCGCTCGACCGTCACCGTCGGGATCGACGGGATCGGCGAGCTCACGACCCACTGCCGCATCATCGGCTGATACGCCGAAGGCGCCGGCCCCCTCCCGGGTGCCCGCGCCTTCGGATCGTGTCCTGTCAGCCGCTTCAGCGGCCGGACTGCTTGAGAACCTCTTCACACGGGAGGTTCACGCCCCACATCGTGGCGGTCCCGGTCGGGTCGTTGAGGCACGTCGTTGCGGCGTTCAGCGACGGGATGACGACGGCGAACACCAGGAGGATGCCGACGATCAGAGCGAGGGCGCCGATGATGATCGCCGCGATCGCGAAGCCGTTGCTGCGGCCGGCCTTCTTCGACTGCACGAGCGCGATGATGCCGAGGATGAGACCGACCAGTGACAGGCCGACCGGAACGATCGCAAGGACGAACGCGACGATGCCGAGCGTCTTGCCGGGGACCGGGCCGCCCGCGGCGGGCACGCCGTTGTAGGCCGGGGCGGCGTTGTACGCGGGGGCGGCGTAGGCGGGCGCGGAGTACGCGGGTGCGGCGGCCTGCTCCGCGGGAGCGGGAGGCGTCTGTGCGTACTCGCCGTAGCGCGGTGCGGGCGGCGTCGGCTGCCCGTCGGGCGCGGGGGTGTTGGGGTCGGTCATGTCGGCCTCCTCGAATGCGAGATCACACCGGTGTCCCCGGCACGCGTTCGACGTTATCGGGGTCCGGCCGGTGCCGCCAGCGGCCGCGCCGTCAGCTCTCGACGAGGTTCTCCACCGGCTGGATGATCGGGATCGCCTGCGTGATGGCCTCGAGTCCCGACAGGCGGGCGGGCGAGAGCTGCTTGTCGACCTCCTCGCGGGTCATGAGCCCTGCCTCCACGACGAGGTCGCCGACGTTGCGATGGGTCAGCAGCGCGGTCTTGGCGAGCGCGGCCGACGCGGCGTACCCGATGAAGGGCGTGAGTGCCGTGACGACCCCCACCGATGCGCCGACCATCGCGCCGAGCCGCTCGCGGTTCGCCGTGATGCCGTCGACGCAGTTGATCCGGAGCGTGCGCATCCCGCGGCGCATCCAGGTGATCGACTGGAAGATCGAGTGCGCGATGATCGGCTCGAAGGCGTTCAGCTGCAGCTGCCCCGCCTCGCTCGCCATCGTGACGGTCAGGTCGGCGCCCGCGACCGAGAAGGCGACCTGGTTGACGACCTCGGGGATCACCGGGTTGACCTTGCCGGGCATGATCGACGACCCGGCCTGCTGCGCGGGGAGATTGATCTCGCCGAGCCCGGCCTGCGGCCCCGAAGACAGCAGCCGCAGGTCGTTGCAGATCTTCGAGAGCTTCATCGCGTTGCGCTTGAGGGTGGAGGAGAACGACATGAACGATCCCGTGTCGCTCGTCGCCTCGACGAGGTCGTCGGCCGTCGCGAGATCGAGCCCCGTGATGTCGCGCAGGTGCGCGAGGACGGCGGGCGCGTAGCCCGGGTGCGTCGTGATGCCCGTGCCGATCGCGGTCGCGCCCATGTTGATCTCGAACAGCAGGTAGCGGTTCTCGGTGAGGCGCTGGTGGTCGTAGCCGAGGGTCGTGGCGAAGCCGTGGAACTCCTGCCCGAGGGTCATCGGCACGGCATCCTGCAGCTGCGTGCGCCCGATCTTCAGGACGTCGTGGAACTCGACGGCCTTCTTCATGAACGACTGCTTCAGGAGGTCGAGCTCTTCGAGCAACGACACGAGATCGAGACTCAGCCCGATCTTCACGGCCGTGGGGTACACATCGTTCGTCGACTGCGACCGGTTCGTGTGGTCGATCGGCGACAGGTAGGCGTAGTCGCCCTTCTCCCGCCCCGCCATCTCGAGCGCGATGTTGGTGATGACCTCGTTCGCGTTCATGTTGGTCGAGGTGCCGGCGCCGCCCTGCACGACGCCGACGACGAACTGGTCGTGGAACTCTCCGTCGATGACGCGCTGCGCGGCGGCATCGATGAGCTGGGCGCGCTCCACGTCGAGGACGCCGATGTCGCGGTTGGCGCGGGCCGAGGCCTGCTTGACCATCGCCAGGGCCTTCACGAGGTCGCGATAGACGGAGATCGGCCGCATCGAGATGGGGAAGTTCTCGAGGGCCCGGGCGGTATGGATGCCCCAATAGGCATCGGCGGGGATCTCCAGGGATCCCAGCGAATCGGTCTCGGTGCGCGTCGTTGCGTCCAGTGCCATGAGTGTCGTCCTTGTGGGTTCATCGACTCGGGTGGTGTCCTCCGAGCCTAGTCGCCCCGACCCCCGCGACTCCTGTACACCGCGTACACGACGAACGACAGCGCGCTCCGCCGGGGAGGTCCCGGCGGAGCGCGCTGTCGTTCGGGTCAGCGATCGATGGACGTCATGTCCTCGTAGCGCTCCCCCACCGGCGTCGCGACGGCGTCGAGGGTCGCGAGCTGGTCGGCGCTCAGCTCGAGATCCACCGCGGCGATGTTCTCCTCGACACGGGCGAGCCGGCGCGTACCGGGAATCGGGGCGATGTGCTCGCCCCGGGCGAGCAGCCACGCGAGCGCGACCTGGGCGGGCGTCGCACCGGCATCCGCCGCGACCTTCTCGACGGTGTCGACGATCGCGAGGTTCGCCTCCAGTGCACCGTCGGCGAATCGCGGATTGCTGCGCCGGAAGTCGGCCTCGTCGAGCGAGTCGAGCGACCGGATCGCTCCGGTCAGGAACCCGCGACCGAGCGGCGAATAGGGCACGAAGCCGATGCCGAGGTCGCCGAGGGCCGGCAGCAGCTCCGCCTCGGGGTCGCGCGTCCACAGCGAGTACTCGGTCTGCACGGCCGTGACGGGGTGCACTGCGTGGGCGCGGCGGATGGTGGCGACGGATGCCTCCGAGAGCCCGTACCCGCGGATCTTCCCCTCCGCGACGAGCTCGGCGAGGGCGCCGACGGTGTCCTCGATCGGGGTCGTCGGGTCCATCCGGTGCTGGTAGTACAGATCGATGCGGTCGGTGCGCAGCCGCCGCAGCGACCCCTCCACGGCGAGGCGCAGGTTCGCCGGCGTGCCGTCGTACCCGCGGACGCCGCCGGCGGTGTGTCGGAGGGTGCCGAACTTCGTGGCGATCACGACCTCGTCGCGGCGGCCCGCGGCGGCGAGGGTCTCGCCGAGGAGCTCCTCGTTCGTGTACGGCCCGTACATCTCGGCCGTGTCGAGGAAGGTGACGCCGCGGTCGAGCGCGCCGAGGATCGTGCGCGCGCCGTCCGCGTCGTCCTGACCCGCGCCCGTGTAGAAGGCGCTGATACCCATGAGTCCGAGCCCGATGCGGCTCACCTCGAGCGCGTTCGCGCCGGTTCCGACAGTGGTGTTCTTCATGAGATCTCCTTGTCGTAGATGTCGATCTTGTCGTCGATGGCGCGAAGGCTCGCGGTGATGTCCGCGAGTTCCTCGCGTACGTGCTCGCGGTGCGCGACGAGCAGTTCGCGACGCTCCGCGATGGTGGAAGCGCCCTCGCGGGCGAGCTCCGTGTACCGCCGGATGCCGGCGATCGGCATCCCCGTCATGCGCAGGCGTGTGAGGAAGGCGACCCAGGACAGGTCGGCGGGCGAGTAGCGGCGGTGCGACGACGACGCGCGGTCGACCGGCGTCAGCATGAGCCCCGCCCGTTCGTAGTAGCGCAGGGTGTGCGTCGAGACGCCGGAGATCTCGGCCGCTTCGGCGATCGGGATGCCGCTGCGCGGCTCATGGATCAACGTCATGGCTTCACGCTAGAACTTCGAGCGCGCTCCAAGTCAAGCCGGCTCCCTCAGACGCGCTTACGGGAGAACTCCTCCAGGCGCTCCTCGGGGGTACGCGCGGCCATCCGCCGGGCCCACTCCGCCGAGAAGTAGTCGCCCGTCTCCGCCGCCGAGACGGGAACGACGGCGTGCGTGATCGTGTCGTCGTAGACGTGCACGAGGTGGAATGACTGCCCGGCATCCATGCCGTTCACCTCCACCGCGGGGCGCTGCAGGTTCATCGTGTAGCAGGTGGCGGATGCCACGCTCACGGGCACTCCCGCGAACGTGCCCGACGTCGAGTAGTGCAGGTGTCCCGCGAGGATCGCCCGCACGTCCGTGCCCGCGATCGCGTCCTCGAGCGCGCTCTGATCGCGCAGTTCGAGGATGTCGAAGAACGGGATGTGACTCGGCAGCGGCGGGTGGTGGAGCGCGAGGATCGTCCCGAGCGGCGCGGGCGCGGCGAGGACGCCGCGCAGCCACGCGAGCTGCTCGGGCTCGATCTCGCCGTGATGCCAGCCGGGCACCGTCGAGTCGAGCGCGATGAGGCGGAGGCCGCCGAGGTCCCAGACGCCCGTGACGGGCTCGCTCGTCGGTGCGGCATCCAGCAGGCCGGCTCGGAGGGCCGGCCGCTCGTCGTGGTTGCCCGCGACCCAGACGACCGGCGCGCCGAGTCGTGCGGCGAACGGTTCGACCTCCGCCCGCAGGGCCGCGTAGGCCTCCGGCTCGCCGAGATCGGTGAGGTCGCCCGTGAAGACGATCACGTCGGGTCGGACACCGGTGCGCTCGATGGCGACGAGGGTCGCCGCGAGATTCGCAGCCGTGTCGTAGCGGCCGCCGAGCGGCCGGTTCCCCGCGAGCAGGTGCGTGTCGCTCACGTGCACGATCACGCGACGCGCGGGCGGGTGCTGGCCGAACTGCACGGGTTCCATGCGGGTCAGCCTATTCGTGGCATCCGACCCGGGGGGCTACTTCGCGATGATGAGCACGAGGCCCGCGACGACGGCCGCCGCGCACAGCGCGAACGAGCCGTAGGCGGCGAGGAGCGCGAGGCGTTTCTGACCCTCGGTGAGCGGGCTCTTCTTCGCCGCCTTCGCCGCGGCTTTCGCGGCCTTTCGCGCTTCCTTCTCGCTGATGACGGTGATCGCGTCGGTGAACTCCGCCGGCGCCACGACCGGCGCGCGACCCGCGCGCACGAGCATCCGGAGGCCCACGGCGTAGAAACCGACGACGAGCATCGCGCCGGCGAGGGCAGCGCCGGCGACCCGGAGGAAGGCGACCCAGTCGATCTCGATCATCGCTGCGCGTCCTTCCGGTCGGTGGCGCGCGAGGCATCCGCGGCCTTCTGCTGCGCCTCTTCACGCAGGAGCGCGCGGCGGCGACGCGTCGGCGGCGCCTTGCGCGGCACCTTGACGGCGAGGCCAGAGTCGGCGACCTCGCTCATCGCGTTGGCGGCGTCGACGGCGCTGCGCCGCGAGCGCAGGAACAGCGCGACGATGATCGCGACGGCGAGGATCGCATCGAGGAGGATGCCCCAGTTGCCGAACCACACCACGAGCAGCGCCGCGAAGGCGCCCACGGCGGCCGACGCCGGGAGCGTCAGGACCCACCCGATCGTGATGCGGCCGACCGTCCGCCACCGGACGGTGGAGCCGCGACGGCCGAGACCCGAGCCGATGACCGAGCCGGATGCCACCTGCGTCGTCGACAGCGCGAAGCCGAAGGCGCTCGAGGCGAGGATCGTGGCGGCGGTCGAGGTCTCGGCCGAGAAGCCCTGCGCGGGCTTGACGTCGGTGAGGCCCTTGCCGAGGGTGCGGATGATGCGCCAGCCGCCCATGTAGGTGCCGAGGGCGATCGCGAGCGCGCACGCGATGATGACCCACAGGTGCGGATCAGCCTGCGCGGAGCTCTGCCAGCCGACCGCGATGAGGGCGAGCGTGATGACGCCCATCGTCTTCTGCGCGTCGTTCGTGCCGTGGGCCAGGGCGACGAGCGATGACGTGAAGATCTGACCCCAGCGGAACCCGTCCCGACCGTCGGGCTTGTTGTCGTAGCGGCGCGTGATGGCGTACGCGAGGCGCGTCGCCGCGAACGCGATCACTCCGGCCGTGAACGGGGCGATGAGCGCCGGGAGCACGACCTTGCTGAGCACCGCGCCGAAGTTGATCGCGGCGGCGCTCGCGCCGACGAGCGTCGCGCCGATGAGGCCGCCGAACAGGGCGTGGGAAGAGCTCGACGGGAGACCCAGGAGCCACGTCAGCATGTTCCACGTGATGGCGCCGATGAGGCCCGCGAAGATGATCGGCAGGAACGAGAGCCCCGTGATCTCCTTCTCGTTGATGATGCCGTGGGAGATCGTCTGCGAGACCTCCGTCGACAGGAACGCACCGACGAGGTTCAGCACTGCGGCGAGCATGACGGCGACCTTGGGCTTCAGCGCGCCCGTCGCGATCGGCGTCGCCATCGCGTTGGCCGTGTCGTGGAAGCCGTTGGTGAAGTCGAAGAACAGCGCGAGCGCGATCACCAGGACGACGATGAGAGCAGCGGTTTCCACAGTTCGCTTTCCGTCGGGGTGTGTCAGGAGGGTGCCGAGACGATCGGCGGTGCGAACGAAGAGTTCACCGTGGGTTCATCGCCCGGCAACCGGGCCAGGGAAATCCTCGCACATCCGGCGGGGTGCGAAGAAACCGCGACAACGGGAGAAAGACCCCGCGCACGCGGGGTGCGCCCGGCGCAGGTCGATTAGCGTGGATGGGGTGACCCGTACCCGACCCACCGCTCCCGTCGCCGCCGTCCAGCCGGCGACCCGTACTCACCACGGCGATGCCTTCGTCGACGACTACGAGTGGCTGCGCGCCAAGGACGACCCGGCGGTGATCGCCCACCTCGAAGCCGAGAACGCCTACACCGAGGAGCGCACCGCCCACCTCGCGCCCCTGCGGCAGCGGATCTTCGACGAGATTAAGGCACGCACCCTCGAGACCGACCTCTCCGTGCCGACGCGACAGGGCGCGTGGTGGTACTACGGCCGCACCGTCGAGGGCAAGCAGTACGGCATCCACTGCCGCGCGCCGCTCGCCTCGCCCGACGACTGGACGCCCCCCGAGCTCCAGCCCGGCGTCGACGTCGCCGGTGAGGTCGTGCTGCTCGACGGCAACATCGAGGCGGACGGGAACGAGTTCTTCTCACTCGGCAGCTTCGACGTCTCGACCGACGGCACGCGTCTGCTCTACGGCGTCGACACCGAGGGCGACGAGCGGTACACGCTGCGCGTGCGCGATCTCGCGACCGGTGCGGATCTCGACGACATCGTCGAGAACACGTCGGCGGGGGCCTGCTTCTCCCCCGACGGTCGTCACATCGTCTACACGACGGTCGACGACGCGTGGCGGCCCGACACCGTGTGGCTCCACGAAGTGGGAACGGATGCCTCGGCCGACGTGCAGCTGTACCACGAGAGCGACGAGCGCTACTGGGTCGGCGCGGGCTTCACGCGCAGCGAGGCCTACCTCGTGATCGAGGTGGGGTCGTCGATCACATCCGAGGAGCTGCTCGTCCCGGCATCCGACCTGCACGCCGAGCCGCGGACGATCTGGCCGCGCCGCGAGGGCGTCGAGTACTCGGCGACGCACGCGGTCGTGGGCGGTGAGGACGTGCTGTACGTCCTGCACAACGACGGCGCGCTCGATTTCGAGCTGGTGCGGGTCTCGGCTGAGGATCCGACCGGTGCGCGCGCCGTCGTGCTGCCCCACCAGCCCGGCAGGCGCCTGCTGGACGTGTCGGCGTTCCGCGACTGGGCGGTCGTGTCGTACCGCCGCGAGGGCCTCGCACGTCTCGGCATCCTCTCGTACGGCGACGACACGGTCGCCGAGCTGGACTTCCCCGAAGATCTCTACGCCGCGGGGGCCGGCGGCAATCCCGAGTGGGCGCCGCCCGTGGTGCGGCTCGGGTACGGGTCCTTCGTCACTCCGGGGACCGTGTACGACTACGACGTCGCGACCGGCGAGTTCCTGCTGCGCAAGCGTCAGCCGGTGCTCGGTGGCTACTCCCCCGAGGATTACGCGCAGCGGCGCGACTGGGCCCTCGCACAGGACGGCACGAGGGTGCCGGTCTCGCTCGTGTGGAAGCGTTCGTTCGGCGAACCCGGTGAGGGCGCGGCCCGGCCCCTGCACCTGTACGGCTACGGGTCGTACGAGCACTCGATCGAGCCCGGGTTCTCCGTCGCGCGACTGTCGATGCTCGACCGGGGCGTCGTGTTCGCGATCGCGCATGTGCGCGGCGGCGGCGAGATGGGCCGCCGGTGGTACGAGGACGGCAAACTCGACCGCAAGCGCAACACCTTCACGGATCTCGTCTCGGTCGCCGAGCACCTCGTGGCATCCGGTGTCACCTCCCCCGACCTGCTGGTCGCCGAGGGCGGCTCGGCGGGCGGGCTGCTGATGGGCGCGGTGGCGAACCTCGCCCCGGAGCTGTTCGCGGGCATCCTCGCCGACGTGCCGTTCGTCGATGCGCTGACGACGATCCTCGACCCGTCGCTGCCGTTGACGGTCATCGAGTGGGACGAGTGGGGCGACCCGCTGCACGACGCAGATGTCTACGCGTACATGAAGTCGTACACCCCGTACGAGAACGTGCGCGCGGGGGTGCGGTACCCGCGGATCCTCGCGACGACCTCGCTCAACGACACGCGGGTCTACTACGTCGAGCCGGCCAAGTGGGTCGCACGCCTGCGCGAGGTCGGGGCGGATGCCCTGCTCAAGTGCGAGATGGTCGCGGGCCACGGCGGCGTGTCGGGCCGGTACAACGCGTGGCACCAGCGCGCCTTCGAGCTGGCCTGGCTGCTCGACGTGCTGGGGGCTGCCGAGGCGGGGGTTGCCGAGCTGGGGGCTGCCGAGGCGGGGGTTGCCGCGGGGTGAGGGTGGCGGCCTTGCTGCGGCTTGGCGCATCACGGGCACAGGAGATCTCACCAAGACAGGACGTGTGAGCGCTCACCCCTCCTGCGTCGGTGATATCTCCTGCGTGCGTGATCTCTGTTGCGTGCGTGATGCGTTGCTGGTGGCATCCGTGTTGCCCTCCTCTATCGGCATCCCGCCCACACAGGAGATCTCACCAAGACAGGACGTGTGAGCGCTCACCCCTCCTGCGTCGGTGATATCTCCTGCCTCGGTGAGGCGCAGGAGCGGCAGCGGCCATCCATCTCCGGCATCCGTCGCGGTCCTGGCCGTCACAGCACAACGTGGCAGCCGGGCAGCCTGCGCCCCCACCGCAGGCGCCACCGTCACCGGGCGGCGACCAGATGGCGTTGCTGGGCGAGTGCCAGCGAGACCGTAGCGACGACCTCGTCGGGGTGGAACAGTATCTGCGCGTAGTCAAAGCGCAGCACCGTGTACCCGAGCAGCGTGAGGCGGGCGTCGGCGCGCAGATCGCGTCGACGATCGCATGCCCGGTGGTGCGCGAATCCGTCGAGTTGCGTCACCAGCCGCTCTCCGACAAGGGCATCCACCGGGTGGCCGTCGATCCAGACCTGCTGACGCACCGGGACGCCGAGCGGTGAGACCAGTCGGACGAAGCGGGTCTCCAGGCCCGAGTCGGAGAGCGAGGATGCCTCGGCCGCGATGCGGCGGGCATTGCCGCGCCACGGAACGGCCCCCAGCATCCCCGCCGGAATCGCGCCCTTGCGAAGAGCCGATTCCCACACGCACAGCGCATCCACGAGAGGCACGCACGCCGCGACATGGCAGAGCACGTTGACGATCGGATCGACGAGAGCGCCCAGCGCCACGGGCTCCGGCGCGATGCCCCAATGGACGCGGCATCCGTCCGGGGAGAGTCTTGACGAGGATGGGGAGACGGCCAGATGCACCTCGTCGTGCTCAGGAACCCACAGTCCGTGCCGCCTCGCGGCGGTGAGGCAGGTCAGGCGCGCGCCCAGGGAGGCCGCCCGGACGAGCATCGGGTCCGCATCCGTTGCGGCGAGCCACGATCGGCGCGCCCATCTCACCGCCCCGTCGGAGAGTGCCGCGCGGATGCCGTGGGTCGTGAACCCCGCCGAGCGCAGCGTCGTCGTGTGCGCGACGCCGCCGCGGCCGTCGAGCCACGGCGTCAGTTCGTGGGCCGGCCTCATGGCATCCAGCGTCCTCCCCCGGGCGGACGCGTGGATGCCAGAACCCCCGAATCGGGGATGACTCAGGCATCCGGGCACCTGTGGAGAGGTCGCTGACCCATCACCGAGACAGGAGATCTCACCGAGACAGGACGAGTGAGCGGTCACACGTCCTGCGTGGGTGAGATCTCCTGTGTCCGTGAGGTGGGCGCGGCACCACCGCGGCATCCCCCGTGAGGTGGGATGCCAGACGAACCCGGCGTCCCCGCGCGACCGGCAGCGCCGGTCGGTGGCGATCACTCACCCGTCACCAAGACAGGAGATCTCACCGAGACAGGACGCGTGAGCGCTCACACGTCCTGCGTGGGTGAGATCTCCTGTGCCCGTGAGGTGGCTGCAGCGCCAACCCGGCATCCCCGCGTGAGGTGGGATGCCACGAGACGGCGGCAACCCACCGAGGGGATGCGCCGCCGCACCCCCGAGGGACTCAGCCGAACAGGGCAGCGGCCTCTTCGTACCGGTAGATCGGCACGGTGTTGAGCTCGCCGAGAGCCTCCTCGAAGGGGACGCGCACGATGTCGGTGCCCTTCATCGAGACCATCTGGCCCCAGGCGCCGTCGACGACGGCATCCGCCGCGTGCAGGCCGAGGCGCGTGGCGAGCACGCGGTCGAAGGCCGACGGCGAGCCGCCGCGCTGGATGTGGCCGAGCACGGTCGCACGCGTCTCGATGCCCGTGATGCGCTCGATCTCGGGCGCGAGGATCTCGCCGATGCCGCCCAGGCGCGGGCGGTTGAAGGCGTCGAGCCCCTTGTCGCTGTAGGCCTCGTCCATGCCGGTGAGGGTGAAGCCCTCGGACACGACGACGAGCGGCGCGCGGCCGCGGTCGTGGGCCTTCTGCACCTGCGCGGTGATCTCGTCGATCGACATCGGCACCTCGGGGATGCAGATGACGTGCGCGCCCGCGGCGATGCCCGAGTGCAGCGCGATCCACCCGACGTGGCGACCCATGACCTCGGCGACCATGCAGCGCTGGTGCGAGTCGCCGGTCGTGCGCAGGCGGTCCATCGCCTCGGTGGCGATGTTGACGGCGGTGTCGAAACCGAACGAGTAATCGGTCGCGCGCAGGTCGTTGTCGATCGTCTTCGGCACGCCCATGACGTTGATGCCGTCGTTGTAGAGCCGGTTCGCTGCCGCGAGGGTGCCCTCGCCGCCGATCGCGATGATGCCGTCGATGTGGTGGCCGTAGAGCGTCGCCTTGATGTTCTCGGCGCCGCCGCGGGGGCCCTCGTAGGGGTTCGTGCGCGAGGTGCCGAGGATCGTGCCGCCGACCTTGGACAGGCCCTTCACCTCGTGCCGCGTCAGCGGGAAGAAGTCGCCGTCGACGACACCGCGCCAGCCGTCGCGGATGCCCACGAACTCGATGTTGTAGTTCGTCGTGCCCTTCAGCACGACACCGCGGATGACAGCGTTCAGACCGGGGCAGTCGCCGCCGCTCGTGAGGATGCCGATCTTCATGTGGAGATCCTTTGATTCGGGGATGTCAGGAGGCGTCACTGCCACCTCCGACACTATCGCCGGATGCCTGAACCATGCCAGCCGTGCCGCCGTCCATAACCGCACGGACGCGGGCGGGCGCGCCAGGCGGCCGCCTCACGCCCGTCAGGCCGCGCCGAGCGCCTGGCGCAGCAGGTGCATGAGCGCCGACAGCTGCACCGAGTCGCTCGACGTCGGGTCGAGGTGCGCACCGTCGAGTGCGCGGGCCGCGAGCCCCTGCTTCGAGTCGATGAGCTCCGCGATCTTCGTGTCGATCGTGTGCGCGGCGATGATCCGCCACGCCGTGACGGGTTCGTCCTGCCCGATGCGGTGGACGCGGTCGATCGCCTGGGTCTGCTCGGCCGCCGTCCAGGACAGCTCCGCGAGGACGACGTTGGATGCCGCCTGCATGTTCAGGCCGACACCGGCCGCCGTCAGAGAGCAGACCGCGACCGCGACGCCGGGGTCCCCGTTGAACGCGTCGATCGCCTGCTGGCGTGCCGGCGTCGTCTGGTCACCGCGGATCGAGACGCTCTTCAGTCCCGCTGCGGCGAAGTGCGCCTCAGCGGCATCCATGACGTCGATGTGCTTCGCGAAGAAGACGACCTTCCCGACCGAGCGCTGTAGCTGCACGGTGTAGTCCGCCGCGAGCAGGGCCTTCGCCTGACCGATCCGGCGCACCATCGTGAAGACGTTGTCGCCGCCGGTTCCGGCGGCCTTGGCATCCTCGAGCTCGCCGTGCGCGACGAGGCGCACGATGTCCTCGTCCGCCTCTCCGCCGGTCGCGAGGCTCAGCAGGTGGGCGCCGTCGCCGCGCGCCTCGATGATGCGGCGGTACTTCGCCGCCATCCGCTCGCCGAGCTCGCGCTCCGCGGCACGGATCGACCGGCCGTACTCGTCGTCGAGCTCCACAGGGAGGTCCGCAATCAGCTTGTCGGGCAGGTCCGCGGCGACGTCCTTCTTCTTGCGCCGGACGATGCCCATCGAGATGACGGCGTCGCGCGCCTCGGGGTAGAACGCCTTGTCCGCGGGGGTGAAGCCCGTGGCATCCAGCTTCTCCATCAGCTCGGGGCCGGGCTTCTCGCCGTTCGTCCAGCCGAGGAACCGCCAGATCGCGTCGAAGTCCTCGACGTCGTTGATGAGCGGCGTACCGGTGAGCGCCAGCATGAGGGGGTTCCGCACCTGCTCGCGGATGCGTCCGCCGAGGGCGAGGACGTTCTGCGAGCGCTGCGACGTGAGGTTCTTGATGAAGTGCGCCTCGTCGACGACCATGCCCTTGAGCCCGATCGAACCGAGCCAGGACAGGTGCCGGTCGAGCACCTCGTAGTTGACGATGAAGACGTCCGCGAACGCGTCGACCTGGTCGCCGTCGCCGTGGATGACCGTCGCGCGGCGCTGCGGCGTCCACCGCTCCACTTCGCGTGCCCAGTTCATCTTCACGACGTTCGGGACGACGGCGAGCAGCGGATAGGCGTCGGCGACGGAGGCTGCGAGCACCGACTGTGCCGTCTTGCCGAGGCCGGGCTCATCGGCGAGCAGGAACGAGCGGTGGCCCGCCCGCACCGACTCGAGGAACCGCGACTGGTGCGGCATGACCTCGAGGCCCTTCGGTGAGAGCCGATCGAACTCGGGCACCGCGGGGAGCTCCATGCTCGCGGCGGCACCGCCCGCACCGGTCTCGAACGCCTTGTAGAGGGGTCCCATGAGCTCCCAGCCGTCGAGCCGCCGACGCGCCGTGGATGCCGGGGCACGGAGTGCCACGTCGGGCGCGAGGAACGGGTTCGACTCGCGACGGGCCTCGATCTGCGGCGGCGTGACCTGCCGCTCGGCGAGCGCGGCCGGGACGACGGGCGTCTGGGCGAGGGGCGCGACGTCGGTGATGATGAGCTCGTCCTCGGGGAGCTCGGCTCCCGACTCGAGCAGCCAGTCGCGGCGCATGCGCTTCGCGACCGGCGACGTGGCCTGATCGACTTCGAGCAGCTGGATGAGCGACGTGTCGCGGGCCGCGGTCTTGGCGAGGATCGTCGCGACGCCGTCGAGCCGCTTCAGCAGCTCGGCGCGCGCGGCGGTGGGGACGTTTTCGTCGGCCTTGACGCGGGCGCGCTCCTCGCGGACGAGGAAAGCGATCACCTGGAACTTGACGCGGTTGGTGGGCCCGAGCTTGCCGCGCTGGGCCTTCGCCTCGACCTCGCGGACCTTGCGGGCGAGGATCGGGATGAGGGGCGCGTCGTCGTCGCGACGCGCCGATGAGCCCTTCCGCCGGCGGGCGGGGGCAGTGGATGCCGTGGTCGGCATGCTCCTCCTGAGCGAGATGCGCCGGGAGAGCCCGGCGGACGCCGACACCGGAGCGTCCGGGTCGGCCGTGCGAAGTCCGCGACGGATGCCGCGGAGGGGAATACGCGAGGCCCGCACCACCGGCTGCGGGCACTCGCTTCAGCGAGCTGCGGCGACGGACGGCGCGATGACTTCGAGGAGAAGTCTAGCGCGGGGCGACCCGTTTCGCGGGGGTTCGCCCCGCGAAGCGTCACCGCGAGGCCGGTGGATTGTCGGAGGAGGCCCGCGGGCGGGCGGCGGGAAGCCGCCGCCGGGAGCCCCCGGGGCGACCTCTCGACCTCACCGGGTCGAGCGCAGCCGCAGGCTGTTGAGCACCACGAAGACGCTCGAGAACGCCATCGCGGCGCCCGCGATCATCGGATTGAGGAACCCGAGGGCCGCGAGCGGCAGCGCCGCCACGTTGTACGCGAAGGCCCAGAACAGGTTCCCGCGGATGATCCGCATCGTGCGGCGGCTGAGGCGCACGGCGGTCGCGACGGGCGTGAGGCCGTGCCCCGCGAGCGCGATGTCGCTCGCGTGCATCGCGGCATCCGTTCCCCCGCCCATCGCGAGACCGAGGTCGGCGGTCGCGAGGGCCGCCGCATCGTTGACGCCGTCGCCGACCATCGCGACGCGGTGACCGGCCGCCTGCAGGCGCTCGATCTCGGCGACCTTGCCCTCCGGGAGGACCCCGGCGATCACGTCCTCGATGCCGACGGCGGATGCCGCCGCGCGCGCGGCCCCCTCGTTGTCGCCCGTGAGGAGCACGACATCGAGCCCGAGGCCGCGGAGTTCTGCGACGGTCTCGGCGCTGTCGCCCCGCACGGTGTCTGCGACCGCGATGACGGCGCGCACGGCGCCGTCCCAACCGCCCACGACGGCGGTGGCACCAGCCGCTTCCGCTGCCGTGACGGCGGCCGAAGCGGCATCCGGGAGTGCACCGGCGACGTCCGCGGCGAACGCGGGCCGCCCGGCGAACACGGTGTGCCCGTCGACGACGCCGGTCACGCCGCGCCCGGCGAGGCCCGCGAAGTCGGCGACCGGTGCGCGGTTCGGCGCGAGGGCGGCGACGGCCCGCGCGATCGGGTGCTCGGATGCCTGTTCGAGCGAGCCGATGAGGTGAGCGACCTCGTCGTCGGTGGCGCCGCCCACGGGCGTGACCGACGTGACGGTCATCTCGCCGCTCGTGACGGTGCCGGTCTTGTCGAGGACGATCGTGTCGATGCGCTCGGCGGATTCGAGCGCCTCGGGGCCCGTGATGAGGACGCCGAGCTGCGCGCCGCGACCCGTCCCGACGAGGATCGCGATGGGCGTCGCGAGCCCGAGCGCACAGGGGCACGCGATGATGAGCACCGCGACCGCCGCCGTGAACCCCGAGGCGATCGACTCGCCCGAGAAGCCGCCGACGATCATCCAGCCGAGGAGCGTGAGCACCGCGAGGGCGATGACGATGGGGACGAAAACCGCGGAGATGCGGTCGGCGAGCCGCTGCACGCGGCTCTTGCCCGACTGGGCGTCTTCGACGAGCCGCGCGAGGTGCGCGAGGCGCGTGTCCGCGCCGACCGAGGTCGCCTCGACGATCAGGCGCCCGTCGGCGGCGAGCGTGCCGCCCGTGACCTCGCTGCCGGCGGATGCCTCGACGGGCACCGCCTCGCCGGTGATCATGCTCTCGTCGAGCGACGCCTGGCCCGAGACGACGACGCCGTCGGTCGCGACCTTCTCCCCCGGTCGCACGAGGAACCGATCACCGACCTGGAGGTGTTCGACGGGCATCCGGGTGCCGTCTTCGAGCTCGACGTCCTTCGCGGCGAGGTCGAGCAGCGCGTGGAGCGCCGCGCCGGCCCGCCGCTTCGAGCGCTGCTCGATGTAGCGGCCGAGGAGGAGGAACACCGTGACGGCCGCGGCGACCTCGAAGTACACGAGCGAAGACGGGTCGTGGACGGGCTCGAACAGGCCCGAGTCGTGCGTCATCCCGATGCGGCCCGCGGTGCCGAACAGGAGAGCCCAGACGCTCCAGAGATAGGCGGCGCCGGTACCGAGCGTGATGAGGGTGTCCATCGTCATCGCACCGTGCCGCGCGTTCGCGAACGTCGCGCGGTGGAAGGGCCATCCACCCCAGAGGATCACCGGGGTCGTGAGCGCGAACGAGACCCACTGCCAGCCGGGGAACTGCAGCGCCGGGATCATGCCGAGGAGCACGACGGGCACGGCGAGCGCCGCGCTCACGATGAGGCGCGTGCGGAGCGTCGTGCGCCCCGCACGGTCTTCGACGTCGTGGACGTGGCCGGAGGCGTGCTCGGCATGCTCGGGCTCGGAGTGGTCGGTGGGTTCGGCGTGCTCGCCACCGGGCTGGGCGCCGGTGTGGTGTGCGTGCGGGGTGCGCGCAGGCGGGGCGGATGCCGAGGTGCGCCGCACCGAGGCGTCGTAGCCCGCCTCACGGACCGCCGCGACGAGGGCATCCGTGTCGAGCCCTTCCGGGTAGCGGACCTTTGCGGATTCCGTGGCGAGGTTGACGGATGCCTCGACCCCGTCGAGCCTGCCGAGCCGCTTCTCGACGCGGGCGACACAGCTGGCGCAGGTCATGCCCTCGATGTCGAGGACGGCTTCGGCCTGCGGCGCACCCGCCGCGCCGGTCATCGTGTCGCGACGACGGTGTAGCCGGCGTCGTCGACGGCCGCGGCGACGGCGTCGTCCGAGACGGCGCCCGTCGTCTGAATGGTGACGAGGCCCGCCGCGACATCGACGCGGACGTCGTCGACGCCCTCGATGCGGCCCACCTCGCGCGAGACGGCGCCGGCGCAGTGCGCACAGGTCATGCCTTCGACGGTGTAGGTGAGTTCGGCCATGGGGTTCTCCTCGTCTCGGGGGCCGCGTCCGCGGCCGCACCTTCGACAACCAGAATACCCCCCTGGGGTATTCCCGAGGCGGGTCGATCCCGTGGAATATCGACGCAGCTCAGGCTCGGAGTGCGGCCCGGGCGCGCGCCACATCGTCGGTCATCTGCGCGACGAGCTTCGGCACGCCCTCGAAGGCGACCATCCCACGGATCCGGTGCGTGAACAGGATCTGCACCCGGTGCCCGTACAGGTCGAGATCGGTCTCGTCGAGCACGTACGCCTCGACCTGGCGCGTCGACACGTCGTCGAAGGTCGGGTTCGTCCCAACCGAGATCGCCGCCGGGTACCGGGTGATCGGTGCCGCGGCATCCGCCGCTTGATCGATGAGCCACCCGGCATAGACGCCGTCGGCGGGGATGTAGCCCTCGGCATCCGCCGACAGATTCGCCGTCGGGAAGCCGAGCTCGCGACCGCGCTTGAGTCCGTGGACGACCTCGCCCTGCACCGCGTGCGGCCGGCCGAGCAGCCGCGCGGCGCCCTCGACATCGCCGGCAGACAGCAGATCGCGCACCCAGGTCGACGAGACGCGCCGGCTGCCGCCCTGCACGTCGCCGACGACGTCGACCTCGAAGCCGTACTCCTGGCCGAGCTGTGTCAGGAGCGCCGGATCGCCCGTTCCCCCGCGCCCGAAGCGGAAGTCGTCGCCGACCATGACCGTGACGACGCCGAGCGCATCGACGAGGACGTGCTCGACGAATGCGCGCGGCTCCAGGCCGGCGAGCGCCTCGTCGAAGCGCAGCACGAGGGTCGCATCGACGCCCGCGTCGGCGAGGAGTGCGAGCTTCTGGTCGACGCTCGAGAGCGGATCGGGGCAGAGCTCCGGGCGCAGGAGGCTCAGCGGGTTGCGGTCGAAAGTCACCGCCACGACGCGCGCATTCGCGGGAGTCGCGGCGACACGGGCCCGGTCGATCACAGCGCGGTGGCCCGAATGGACCC
This sequence comes from Microbacterium sp. SCN 70-27, assembly GCA_001724425.1. Taxonomy (GTDB): domain Bacteria; phylum Actinomycetota; class Actinomycetes; order Actinomycetales; family Microbacteriaceae; genus Microbacterium. The sequence goes on along the minus strand of MEEK01000035.1, from coordinate 3,990 downwards.
CGTCGAACTTGCCGATCGCGACGACGCACGGACCGAATCCGTGGGGCACCTCGCTCGGGTCACGGAAGACGATCACCAGCTCGACCTCTCCGCCGACACCGCGGCCTGTGCGGGTGCGGCTTCGTCCACGGGTGCGCCGTGGCGGTGGGTGTACAGCCACCACAGCCCGACGAACGGCAGCACGAGCGGCACCCAGAAGTATCCGTACCCGAAGCCCGACCACACCGTCGCATCGTGCGAGAACAGGTCGGGATGCGTGAGGCTCAACGTTCCGACGACGAGCACGCCCACGAGTTCGAACCCGATCGCGACCCACGCGACCGCGTACCAGAGCGCGCTGCCGGAGAGGACGAGCGCGACCGTCGCGAGGATGTAGACGACGGCGGATGCCGCGGACAGCGTGTACGCGAGCGGGGCGTTGTCGAAGTCCTCGACGATCTGCACGAGCGAGCGCCCGGTCGCGGCGAGTGCCATGATCGCGTAGACGACGACGAGCACCCGGCCGATGCCGGTCATGCGGGGGCGGGACGTGGGCGACATGACCCGTCAATGATAGTTGGCCCGCACGCTGCGGCGCCGGGACGGGTGGGGTCGGGTTCGGGTTCGGCGCCGGGCGTCTCGAGGTCGCAGGGCGGCGGGGTCGCGTGGTTGCCGGAGTGTGGCTAGAGGGCCGGGGTGGTCCAGATCACCTGCATGCGCCAGATCATGACCGCCACCGACAGCGCGGCGATGCCCATGATGACGGTGCTCCAGCGGCTCCGCTCGATGAGCGCCCAGAACGCGGCCGCCGGCGGCAGGAGCACCGCCGAGACGAGGTACACCCAGAACTCCAGCACGCTGCCCACGGGGGCATTGCCGGTCAGTGGTGCGACGATCGCGACGACGACCTGCGCGAGCAGCAGGACGAGGATGAGCGCCATCCCCCCGACCGTCACATCCCCCGGACGCCGCCCCATGAGGCCGGCGACGACGGCGACCACGCCGACGGCGACGGCGACGGCGACCTGCGCGATCGTGAACCAGGTGATCACGAGGCATCCTCCGCCATGTTCATCGCACTCTTGACGTCCGCGCCGCGCCGCTCGACGATGCCGACGAGGCGACCCTCCGGGTCGATCGCAGCGGTTCCGGCGTCGAGCCGCGCGGCGGCGCCCGCGAGACGCTTGCCATGACGCAGATCCCGCGCCTCCTCCGCCGACACGGGGAAGGCACCGAGGACGGCGGTGGCGACGCTCGCGGCATCCAGCAGCACCGCATCGGGTGTGATCTCGTGCAGGGCGTCGGCGACCTCGAATGGGCCGATGCGCGTGCGGCGGAGGGCCGTGAGGTGACCGCCGACACCGAGCGCGGCGCCGAGATCGCGCGCGAGGGCGCGGATGTAGGTGCCGCTCGAGCAGTCGACGACGACGTCGAGGTCGATCGCCTCGGCATCCGCGCGCCGGCCCGTCACCTCGAACCGGCTGACGGTCACGGTGCGGGCGCGGAGCTCGACCTCCTCGCCTGCGCGGGCGAGGTCGTAGGCACGGCGGCCTCCGACCTTGATCGCCGACACGGTGCTCGGCACCTGGGATATCTCGCCGCGGAGCGCGGCGATGCCCGCGTCGATGGCCACGGGTGCGATGGCGCCGAGTGCCGTGGCATCCGCCCGCGCCGTCTCGACCCCGTCGGCGTCGTCCGAGTCCGTCGACACCCCGAGCCGGATCGTCGCCTCGTAGGTCTTGTCGAGACCGACGATGAACGTGAGGAGCCGCGTCGCGGGACCGACGCCGAGGATCAGCAGCCCGGTCGCCATGGGGTCGAGGGTTCCGGCGTGCCCGATCTTGCGGGTGCCGAGCGCGCGCCGCGCGCGGGCGACGACGTCGTGGCTCGTCACCCCGCCCGGCTTGTCGACGAGCAGGATGCCGCTCGGCGCGGGCCGCGCAGGAGTCTCGGGCGTGGGCATCCCCCCAGCCTAGATCCGCCGCGCGGGGCCCTCCGTCCGCCCGCGCGCAGACTGAATACGGACTCAAGGAGGTCGGTGGTCGCTGTGATGGCGTGATCGGTGAAGGCGTGACGTCGTGATCGGTGAAGGCGTGACGTCGTGATCGGTGACGGCCTGTCCGAGTGATCCGGCCCGGGAAGACGGGACGCTGGTGCGACGTAGGCTGGCGGGATGTCCGAGATCGCCGCGCCGCTCATCGCGTGGTACCGGGCGAACGCGCGGGATCTGCCGTGGCGTCGGCCGGGATTCGGGGCGTGGGGCGTGCTCGTCAGCGAGTTCATGCTGCAGCAGACCCCCGTGAATCGCGTGATCCCGCGGCTCGAGTCCTGGCTCGAGCGCTGGCCGACCCCCGCGGCACTCGCGGCGGATGCCCCGGCGTCGGCCGTCCGGGAATGGGCGAACCTCGGCTACCCTCGCCGGGCGCTGTGGCTGCACCGGGCCGCGGCGGAGATCCGCGACCGGCACGCGGGAGTCGTTCCGCGCGAGGTGGATGCCCTGCTCGCGCTCACGGGCATCGGCGACTACACGGCGCGGGCGGTCGCGGTGTTCGCGTACGGCGACCGTCACCCCGTCGTCGACACCAACACGCGGCGCGTCCTCGCGCGGGCTCTCGGCGGCCGCTCGCAGCCCGGACCTCCCGCGAAGTCCGATCTCGCCGCGATGGCGGCTGTCCTGCCGGAGGATGAGGCGGATGCCGCGGCCTTCAACGCCGCGACGATGGAGCTCGGAGCGGTCGTCTGCACGGCGCGCGCGCCGCGGTGCGAAGCCTGTCCGATCGCCGACCTGTGCGCATGGCGGGCAGCGGGCTACCCCGACACGGGCGACGATCGCCGCAAGCAGGCGCGCTACGAGGGCAGTGACCGGCAGGCCCGCGGAGCGATCCTGCGGGCGTTGCGCGAAACGACCGCGCACGAACTGCCACAGAGCGCCGTCGCGCCGGAGTGGCCGGATGCCTCCCAGCGCGATCGCGCGATCGACTCGCTCATCGCCGACGGCCTCGTCGAGGCGACGGCCGGCGTCCTGCGGCTTCCGCACTGATCGCGCGACAAGGTCCAGAAGCGCCCGGTCGCGCTAGCGCAGCCAACCCCGGAATGCCGAACCCACACCGCCCGCGGCACCGACCAACGGGCCGCCGCAGCCGCGACCGCGCGGGTCAGTCCTCGTCGTCCTCGCGGGGCTTGACGTACGGGTCGGCCTCGCCTGCGTAGGACGCGCTGGATGCCAGCCCTGCGACCTGTTCGTCGCGCTCCCGCGCCTCGCGGAGGAGGTCGGCGATGTGTCCGGCCGTCTCGGGGAGCGCGTCGGGGATGAACTCGAGCGACGGCGTGAGGCGCACGCCGAGCTTCTTGCCGACCTCGCTGCGGAGCATGCCGGTCGCGGCCTTGAGCGCCGCCGCCGTGTCCTCACGCTCCTGGTCGCTGCCGTACACGGTGTAGAACACCGAGGCATGCTGAAGGTCTCCCGTCACCCGCACATCCGTGATGGTGACGAAGCCGAGGCGCGGGTCGCGCAGCCCCTTCTCGAGCCGCTCGGCGATGAGCACGCGGATGCGGTCCGCCATCCGCGCCTGACGTTCGTTCGACATCTCTTCTTCCCTCTCCCGCCGACAACGGCTGGTTCACACAGCGAGTGAGAGCCCGGCGGAGGCGGAGCCGGTCGTGCCGCGGAGGCAATTGGGGTAGGGGCCCCATTCTTGCCTCCGCGGCACGACCGGCGTAGCCGCAGCCGCACTCACGACCGCGGGTCAGCCGCGCGGCTTCTCCACCATTTCGATCGTCTCGATCTCGTCGCCGACCTGGATGTCGTTGTACTTGCCCAGGCCGATACCTGCCTCGAAGTCCGTGCGGACCTCGGTGACGTCGTCCTTGAAGCGGCGCAGCGACTCGATCGCGAGCCCGTCGGCGATGACCACGCCGTCGCGGATGACGCGCGCCTTGGCGTTGCGCGTGATCGTGCCCGAGCGGACGATGACACCGGCGATGTTGCCGAACTTCGAGGAGCGGAACACC
>MEEK01000034.1 GCA_001724425.1 Microbacterium sp. SCN 70-27 | reverse complement strand
GATGGCGGAGTACTTCCGCGACGTGCAGAAGCAGGACGTGCTGCTGTTCATCGACAACATCTTCCGCTTCACGCAGGCCGGTTCCGAGGTGTCGACCCTCCTCGGTCGCATGCCCTCCGCCGTGGGCTACCAGCCGAACCTCGCCGACGAGATGGGTGTGCTCCAGGAGCGCATCACGTCGACCCGCGGTCACTCGATCACGTCGCTCCAGGCGATCTACGTTCCCGCCGACGACTACACCGACCCGGCTCCGGCGACGACGTTCGCCCACCTCGACGCGACGACCGAGCTCAGCCGTGAGATCGCGTCGAAGGGTCTGTACCCGGCCGTCGACCCGCTCGCCTCGACGAGCCGCATCCTCGACCCGCGCTACATCGGCGCCGACCACTACCGCGTGGCGACCGCCGTGAAGCAGATCCTGCAGAAGAACAAGGAACTGCAGGAGATCATCGCGATCCTCGGTGTCGACGAGCTCTCCGAAGAGGACAAGGTCGTCGTGGCCCGCGCGCGCCGCATCCAGCAGTTCCTCTCGCAGAACACCTACATGGCGAAGAAGTTCACCGGTGTCGAAGGCTCCACGGTCCCGATCAAGGAGACCATCGAGTCGTTCGACGCGATCGTCAAGGGGGATTTCGACCACGTCGCCGAGCAGGCGTTCTTCAACGTCGGCGGCATCTCCGACGTCGAGGAGAAGTGGGCGCAGATCCAGAAGGAGAACAGCTGACATGCATGCACTGAGCGAACGGAGTGAGTCGAAGTGGCCTTGACCGTCACCCTCGTCTCCGCCGAGGAGGAGGTCTGGCACGGCGAGGCATCCCTCGTCGTCGCGAAGACCGTCGAGGGCGAGATCGGCTTCATGACGGGCCACGAGCCCGTGCTGGCGATCCTCGCCGAGGGCCAGGTGCGCATCACGCAGGCCGACGGCACGAAGGTCGTGGCCTCGGCGAACGACGGCTTCCTCTCGATGGAGGGCGACGAGCTCACCATCGTGGCCGGTCACGCCGCCCTGCAGTCCTGAGCCTCACCCGCTGAGAAACCACTCTCTGCGCGAGAAACCACCCCTGCGGAGGTTTCTCGCGCAGAGGGTGGTTTTTCGCTGTATCGGAGTCGCATGCTGATCCTGTTGCCCCCGTCCGAGACGAAGCGCGCGGGCGGACGGGCCCGTCCGCTCGACGTCGCCGCACTCGCCCTGCCCACGCTCGCCCCGCAGCGGGAGGCGGTGATCGACGCGCTCACGGCGCTGAGCGCCGACGAGGATGCCGCGGCGCGCGTGTTGAAGCTCTCGGAGCGCCAGCGCGGCGACATCGCCGACAACGCCGCGCTGCGCAGCGCCCAGACCTTGCCCGCGGTCGACCGCTACACAGGAGTCCTCTTCGACGCGCTGGATGCCGGGACGCTGCCTGTCGCGGCACGCCGATGGCTCGGCGGCCACGTGCTCGTCCACTCCGCCCCGTTCGGCCCGGTCGGGGCGCTCGATGCGATCCCCACCTACCGCCTCGCCGCGGCCGCGTCCCTGCCCGGACTGGCTCCGCTTCGCCGCCACTGGGCGAGCGCCGTCACCGCGGCCCTCGCCGAGGTGGCGCCACGGTTCGTGCTGGATCTCCGCTCGGAGGCCTACGCGGCGCTCGGCCCGGTGCCGGACGGCATCCGCACCGCGTACCTCCGCGTCGTGACAGCGGGGGAAGACGGACGCGTCCGCGCCCTCAACCACTTCAACAAGCATGCGAAGGGTGCCCTCGTTCGGCGCCTCGCGCACGAGCGGCCGCGCATCTCGTCGGCCGAGGCGTTCGTGGCGTGGGCAGTGGGGGCGGGGCTCGCCCTGCGGCCCGGCGCTCCGGGTGAGCTCGACCTCGAGGTCTGAGTCAGGAGCGCCGCGTGTTCTCCGCGGTGCGTTCGGTGTTCTCGGCGATCGCGACGAGTGCGACGCCCGCCTCGATCACGAAGCGCAGCAGGACGACGGCGAAGAACGCCACGACCGGCACGACGATGACCGTCGACAGGATGAGCGCGATCCCCCCGCCGAGGTTCCAGCCGAGTGCGCCGATGCCGGAGATCAGGCCGCCCGCGAACGTCCCGACGAAGGCGATGCCGATCGCGACGAGCCCGACGAGGAAGAACACGCTCGCGAGGCGACGCGTGATGAAGCGCGTGAACGTGATGTCGAACAGGGCGGTGAGGAAGCCGCGCCCGATCTCGTCGAGCTGACCCTCCAGACGACGGACGCCCGTGTCGTCCACGCCCGCGATCCCGGGCGTGGGGCCCGCGGCATCCGCGGCCGCTTCGGCGGCGGAGCGGTCGGGGAGGGGCGGCGTCGAGGACGAAGCGTCGGTCATGGGGTTCCTTCCGAGGGATGCCTGAGGCCAGGCTACCGAGCAGTGACATCCGGGCGCGAGCGGTCCGATTGTGGCCGCCGATGGCTGCTGCCCCTACGATGACACCGTATGGGCACCCATTGCGCCCCGATGCGGCTCCGCCGCAGACAGAGGAGAACATGAACACCTATCCGGACAGCGGCGCCCTCGTCGCGGCCGCTGTGATCGCAGGCTTCCTGGGCCTGCTCTTCGGCGTCGCAGCCTACGTATTGAGTTCCTGGTTCCTGATGAAGATCTTCCAGAAGGCGGGCGTGCAGGGCGCGTGGCGCGCCTGGGTGCCCGTGTACAACTTCATGGTCTTCAGCAAGCTCGGTGATGTCAGCCCGTGGGTGCCGCTCATCGGCTGGGGCGCCGCGATCATCCTCGCGCCGCTCGGCCTCGGCTTCCTCGGCGGCCTGCTCGTCGTCGCCTCGACGGCGATGGCCGCATGGCGCGTCGGCCTGAAGCTGCAGAAGGACACGCCGTGGGTGGTCCTCTACGTCCTCCTCGGCATCGTCTGGCTCGGTATCAACGCCTTCGACAAGTCCGTCTGGAACCCGGCGATCCCGCCCGCGTCGTGGGCATCCAACGGCTTCTTCGGCGACCGCACGGTGTGGGAGGGCGTCCCGGTGCAGCCGTCGGCCGCGCCGCCCGCCGGTTATCAGCCCCAGGCGGGCTACCAGCCGCCGGCCGGCTACCAGCCTCCCGCGGGCTACCAGCCGCCCGCCGGGTACCAGCCGCCGGCCGGTTATCAGCCGCCCGCGGCTCCGCCTGCCGCTCAGCCGCCGACGTATCAGCCGCCCGCGGCTCCGCCTGCCGCTCAGCCGCCTGCCGCTCAGCCGCCGACGTACCAGCCGCCCGCGGTGCCGCCGGCACCCGAGCCCCCGGCCGCACCGGAGGCGCCCGGAGCCCCCGACGGGGGCGAACCCCGGGTCTGATCACACCCTCGAGTGGGGCCGTTCGCGCACAGCGGACGGCCCCGCTTGCTTCTGGTTTGTCCGTCCGGCATCCGTGGGCGTAGCGTCTATCCGCGCCCGGCCGAAACCGCGCGCGGAGAGGTCGCACATGCTCGGCAGGATCCTCGGACGGTACCTGGCCCCCGCGTGGCCGTTGCTGGTCCTCGTGGTCGTCTTCCAGCTGGGGCAGTCCATCGCCTCCCTCGCATTGCCGACGCTCAATGCGGACATCATCGACAAAGGTGTCGTGACCGGCGACATCGGCTACATCTGGCGCACCGGCGGCGTCATGCTCGCCGTCACCCTCGTCCAGGTCGTCTGCGCCCTCGTCGCGGTCTACTTCGGTTCTCGCCTCGCGATGGGCCTCGGCAAGCGCTTGCGCGCTGACCTCTTCCACCGCGTCGTCGCGTTCTCGCAGCGCGAGGTCGGGCAGTTCGGCGCACCCTCGCTCATCACCCGCAACACCAACGACGTGCAGCAGGTGCAGATGCTCGTGCAGATGTCCGCGACCGTCATGGTGTCGGCGCCGATGCTCGCGATCGGCGGCATCATCATGGCGGTGCGTCAGGATGCCGGGCTGTCGTGGCTCATGGCGGTCGCGATCCCGGTGCTGCTTCTCGCCGTGTCCCTCATCGTGGTGCGCATGGTGCCCGCGTTCACGCAGATGCAGGCGCGCATCGACCGGCTGAACCAGATCCTCCGGGAGCAGCTGACCGGCATCCGCGACGCCGACCTCATCCTCGTGATGGAGCACGGCGACATCGTCGAGCAGGGCACGCACGAGGAGCTGCTCGCGGCGCACGGCGCCTACCGGCGGCTGTACGACGCGCAGTTCGACGCTCCGATGGACGAGAGCGCCGACCCCGCTTCGCGGGGCGCAGGGGGCGTGTCCACTAGAGTGTGAGCGTGCCCGAATCCGCCACGCAAACGCATACCGTCGCCCTGCGCGACGGCACGCTCGAACTGCAGTGGTCGGAGATCACCCACCGCGGTCGCCGCCGTGATGCGAACCAGGATGCCGTGCTCGCGGCATTCCCGCTGTTCGTCGTCGCCGACGGCATGGGCGGTCACATCGGCGGGGAGATCGCGAGCGCCAGCACCGTCGACCGCCTGAAGGCCGTCGCCGCGAAGGGCGACGTCAGCCCCAAGACCATCGAGAAGGCACTCGCCCGCGCGGTCACCGACATCGCCGCCCACCCCGAAGCGACCGACGAGGGCACCGGCACGACCGTGACAGGTGTCTTCCTCGATCTCACGGGCGACGAGCCGACGTGGGTGACGCTCAACGTCGGCGACTCCCGCGTGTACCTCTATCGCGACGGCGGGCTGGCGCAGGTGACCACCGACCACTCCGTCGTGCAGGAACTCATCGCCGCCGGACGGCTCAGCCCCGAAGAGGCCGAGAACCACCCCTACGGCAATGTCATCACCCGCGCGGTGGGCCCGTCCGAGGGAGTGTCTCCCGACTACGTGCGCCTCGAGGTCATCGACGGGGACCGTTTCGTCATCTGCAGCGACGGGCTCACCAAGGAGCTCACGGACTACGGCATCCTGCATTTCCTGCTGCAGCACGAAGACCCGACCGAGGCCGTGGACGACATGCTCGAGGCGGCGCTCGAGAACGGCGGGCGCGACAACGTGTCGATCATCGTCGTGAACGCCCATCGGACGTTCGACGACGCCTCCACAGCGACCGACTGAGCCGACTTCTCCACTTTTCGCGGTTCCGCGGGGCACCGCGGCCACGCCGCGCGCTTGACTGGCGCGCATGGATGACACGCTCGACGATCCGCTGCGACTCCCGGCGCCGCTGGCGACCCCGACGTGCCCGCCGATCCCGCTCGCCGCGGCGATCGTGCCGGTCATCGGGGCGGTCGTCCTGTGGTGGCTCACGCGCTCGACCTACGCCCTGTGGTTCGCCGCGCTCGGCCCGCTGATGGCCGCCGCGGCCTTCGCCGACGGGCTGCGCACGTCGCGGCGCGCCCGGCGACGGTCGGCGAAGGAGCGCGCGGCCGCCTTCGCGGAACTGGCTACGGAGGTCGAGCGACGGCACGACGATGAGCGCCGGGTGGCCGGACGGCGCACGCCCGACGTCGCCGGGTACGCGGGCGACCTCGACGAGGTCTGGCGCGCGGTGCCGGGGCGCGCGGACGTCATCGTCGTGGGTCAGGGCGAGGGCCCGAGCACGCTGCGGATCGATGGTGACCCGCACGACGATGAGGCGCGCGATGTGCGGCGCCGGGCGCGCTCGCTGTCCGGCATCCCCGTCACCGTCCCGCGGACGGCCGGAATCGCCGTGAGCGGCCCTCCCGCGCTGTCCGTGGCCGTCGTCCGGGCGCTCGCGCTACAGGTGTGCCTCGCGCACGCTCCGGGGTCCGTGCGGGTCGTGGGCGGCGACGGCGTGCTCGCCGACCTCCCGCATCGCGATGCGACGCGCGGCGGGGTGCTGTTCGTCGGGCGAGGCGATCAGCCGGTGCCGGACGATGTCGACACCCCGCTCATCCTCCTCGCCGAGGGGGCGCCCGCACCACCCCGCTGCGCGGCCGTCCTCACCCTCCTCAGTGCGGGGCGCGCCCGCCTGGAGCACGGCGGCAGGTCGCAGGAGGTCGTCGTCGAGGGGGTGTCCGCGGCGCAGGGCGTGGCCTTCGCTCAGGCGCTCCGGGAACGCGCCGAGCGGCTCGGCCACAGGCTCGACGGCGCTGTGTCCTTCGCCGACCTGCCCGCCCTGGGCGGTGGGAGGGAGAGCCTCGCCGTGGCCGTGGGGGCGAGTGCGGGGGAGCCGATCGTGCTCGACCTCGTCGCCGACGGTCCCCATGCCGTGGTCATCGGGGTCACGGGCTCGGGCAAGAGCGAACTGCTCACGACGTGGATCGCGGGGCTCTGCCGCACGCGCACGCCGCAGGAGGTGTCGCTGCTGCTCGTGGACTTCAAGGGCGGACGCACGTTCGACGCACTCGCCGCCCTGCCGCACGTCACGGGGGTGCTCACCGACCTCGACGAAGAGCAGGCGGTGCGCGCCGTCGAGAGCCTCCGCGCCGAGATCCGTCACCGGGAGCGGGTGCTGGGTGAGGCATCCGCCCGCGACATCCTCGAGGCGGGAGGGGCGCTCTCACGGCTCGTGATCGTCGTCGACGAGTACGCGGCGCTCGTCGCGGCACAGCCTGAACTGCACGAGCTGTTCGCCGACATCGCCGCGCGCGGGCGGGCGCTCGGAATGCACCTGATCCTCGCGTCGCAGCGTGCCGGCGGGGCCTTCCGAGACGGGGTGCTCGCGAACGCGCCGTTGCGGATCGCGTTCCGGGTGACGGACGCCGCGGACTCGCGGACGATCCTCGGACAGGACGACGCCGTGCGCCTCCCCGGCACGGAGGCGGCGCGGGGCACCGCCCTCGTCCGCCGCGCGGCCGACAGCGCCCCGCGGGTGGCGCGCGTCGCCCGGTGCGACGAGGCGGCGCTAACCGAGATCCGCGCCTCTGCTGTGGGGTCGCCGCCGGCGCGGCGACCATGGCTGCCGCCGCTTCCCGATCGCGTCGACATATCGGATGGTCGGCTGAGGCCCGCCGCGGGGCCGGCGGCCTCGGAGCGGATCGTCCTCGGCCTCGCAGACGAACCGGAGCGCCAGCGCCAGGTCGCGATCGACCTTCCCGTCGGTTCGGGCGGCATTGCTGTCGTGGGCGGACCCGGGAGCGGGCGGACGACGCTCCTGCGCGCGATCGCCGCGCAGGCGAGCGCGCCCGTGTGGGTGCCCGCCGATACGGAGGCGGCGTGGGACGTCGTTGCCGCGCTCGATGGCGTCCCGCGCGGAAGCGTGGTGATCGTCGACGACGCGGATGCCCTCGTCGCGCGCCTCCCCGCCGACCACGCCGCCGCCTGGATCGCCAGCCTCGAGCGCGCCTGCCGCGAGGCGCGCTCGAGGGGAGTCGACATCGTGGCGTCGGTCACGCGCCCGACCGGTCCGGTCGGGCGCGTCCTCGACCTCCTCCCGCACCGCGCGCTGCTGCCGATGATGAGCCGCGGCGACCATGTCGCCGCGGGCGGAGAGTCCGCGGATTACCTGCCGGGCGCACTCCCCGGTCGTGGACGGTGGGGGCGCCGTCTCGTGCAGTTCGCGGTGGCGGCGGGGTCGGGCGCGGGGTCGGGGTCGGGTTCGGGGTCGGGGTCGGGTTCGGGCGCGGGCTTCGTGGACAATACCGATCCCGCACCGCCGCTGCTCCTCGGCGGGGCCATCGCCTTCGTTCTCGGCCCGGGTCCGCGCGCCGACGCGGTCGTCGCGGCCTGCACGCGGGAGGGAAGGCAGGTGCGCGCGGTCGATGATCCGACGGGCGGCGCGGGTCTCGATGGGGCAGCCGGCGCGGGTGACGTGATCGGCGCGAGGGGGTCCGCTGAGCCGAGTGGGCGAGCGGGGACGGCGGCGATCGCAGGCACGGGCGGCGCCGCGCAGGAGGGCGGATCGGCGAGGGTGCAGGCGGAGAGTCGGGGTGGGTCGCCTGGTGCGCAGGAGCCGGTGGTGATCGGATCGCCCGAGGCCTGGCTCGCGCAGTGGCGCGCGCTCGCCGCCGTGCGCGAGCGGGCGACGCTCGTCGTCGACGCCGATTGCGCCGCCGAGTACCGCGCGATCACGGGTCGGCGAGACCTTCCCCCGTACGCTCGCTCGGGCGCCGGACGGGCTTGGGCGCTCACGCCGGGGGCACCGCCGCGGCGCGTCACTCTCCCGGGGGCGACGTAGACGGTGCCCGCCGGCACCTCGAGCAGTCAGAACGCGCGCCGGAGGAACCCGCGCCAGCGGAGGGCGGTACCGCCCGAGCCTTCCCGTCCGCGGCGGGAGCGGGGCCGCGCTCGCGGGGAGCGGGGGCCTCCGCCCTCAGACGAGCGCTTCCGCGAGGCTCAGCGACGCGGCTCCGTGCGCCGCGGCGACGCCGGCGTTGACGATGCGTCCCGCCGTCGTGTTGAGACCCAGCGCGAGCGCGGTATCCGCCCGCAGCGCGTCGCGCCACCCGAGCGATGCGATCTTCCGGACGTACGGGAGCGTCGCGTTGGTGAGGGCCGACGTGGACGTGTTCGGTACCGCGCCCGGCATGTTGGCGACGCAGTAGAAGACGCTGCCGTGCACGGTGAAGGTCGGGTCGGCGTGCGTCGTCGGGTGGGTGTCCTCGAAGCAGCCGCCCTGGTCCACGGCGATGTCGACGAGCACGGACCCGGGTCGCATGCGGGAGACCATCTCGTTCGTCACGAGCTTCGGCGCCTTCGCTCCCGGGATGAGCACCGAGCCGATGACGAGGTCGGAGGCGATGACGGCGCGGTCGAGGTCGAGAGGGTTCGAGGCGGCTGTCTTCACGCGTCCCTGGAAGTGGTCGTCGAGGAAGCGTAGCCGGGCGATGTTCGTGTCGAAGATCGTCACGTCGGCGCCGAGACCTGCCGCGATCACGGCGGAGTTCGCGCCCGCGACACCGCCGCCGACGATCGTCACCGTTGCCGGGCGCGTGCCGGGAACACCCGACATGAGAAGGCCGAGGCCTCCGGCCGAGCGCATCAGGGTCGCCGCCCCGACCGTCGGTGCGAGGCGCCCTGCCACTTCGCTCATCGGCGCGAGGAGCGGAAGCCCGCCGCCGTCGAGCTGCACGGTCTCATACGCGATCGCCGTCACACCGTCTGCCGTCAGACGCTCGGTGAGCGGGCGGTCGGCGGCGAGGTGCAGATACGTGAAGATCACGAGGTCGTCGCGGAAGTACCCGTACTCAGCCGCGATCGGCTCCTTGACCTTCAACAGCAGCTCCGCGCGCCCCCACACCTCGGCGGGGTCATCGACGAGCGTCGCTCCCGCCGCTTCATACTCGGCATCCGACATCGACGAGCCGACGCCGGCGCCGCGCTGCACGAGCACGTCGTGACCGGATGCCACGAGATCGTGGACACCCGCGGGCGTGAGTGCCACCCGATACTCGTTGTTCTTGATCTCGGTGGGAACGCTGATACGCATGAGACTCCTCTCTGGGTCCCGCGCCGCCTTGCCGGGTGGGCTGCGGAGGCCGCGGGACGGCTACACCGTCGGCCGGATGAGGCCCACGTCCTGTCCGCCGCCCGTGATCGTGAGCGGAAGCTGTGTCAGGGTCTGCGCCGCCTCCGCGGGGGAGAGGGCGCCGACCCGCTGGAGCAGGGAGATCGCGACGGCTGTGGCCGCCCGCCCCGATCCGTCGAGCATCTTGAGGGCGACCGTGGCGCCGTTCGGGGCCACCATGATCATGATGCCCTCGGCACCGCCCTTGGCGAACACGCCCAGGCGCTCGATCGCGATCGTGTCCTGACGGCCCGGCCCGTCGATCGCCCAAGGGTTCTCGCGGACGGCGCGCACGAGGGCGCCCGCCGTCCGGTGCAGTGCGAACGGGGAGCGCTCCGACGACGTCCCGACGCGATGGGTGGCCCGCGCGAGTGCGGAGAGGCTCATGGCGTAGACGGGAGCACCGCAGCCGTCGATCGCGGTCGTCGCGATCTTCGCGCCCGTGAGGCGCTCGATGACCTCGCGGATGTGCACCTGGAGCGGGTGGGCGGGGTCGAGGTACGTCGCCGTGTCCCATCCGTTGACGGAGCAGGCGAGGAGCATGGTGGCGTGCTTGCCGGAGCAGTTCATCCGGATGCGCTCCGGCTGCCCGAGCTCACGGACGATCTCGTCGCGCGTGGCGGTGTCGCCGGGCCATGCCGGTGGGCACCGCAGGTCGGACTCGGACAGGCCCGCACGGTCCAGGATGTCGCGCACGACGGCGACGTGCCGGTCGGTGCCGGCGTGGCTGGCCGTCGACAGGGCGAGGTGCTCGCCCTCGAGCACGGCTCCCGCCGTCGCACAGCCGAGCGCCTGGAGGGGCTTCATGCTCGAACGCGGGAGGATCGGCGCCTCGACGTCCCCGAGGGACAGCGCCACGACGCCGTCGGGATCGAGCACGACCGCGGCGCCCGCGTGCCGCGACTCGACGAACCCGCTCCGCTCGACGACGGCGAGTTCGACGGACGCGGGGACGGTGAGGGTCTCGGGCACCCGCTCAGCCTATCCCCGGCGCGCCGCGCGCTCGAGGATCGGCGGCGCGGAAGCCTTCGCCGCAGATCCCGCGCAGGTGTCAGACTGGGCGGATGATCGGCGAACACCGGTACCGCCTCCGCAGCGAGTGGACGGGCAACCGCGGCACGGGCACGAGCGGCTACCGCGACTACGACCGTTCCGTGACGATCTCGGTCGCGGGCAAGCCCGAGCTGCAGGCATCCAGCGACAAGCCCTTCCGCGGCGATCCCGCGAAGTGGAACCCCGAGGATCTCCTGCTCGCGGCGCTGTCGGAGTGCCACCTGCTGTCGTACCTGCGCGCGTGCGTCACGGCAGGGGTCGTCGTCGTGTCGTACGAGGACGAGGCGACGGGGCGCATGGTCGAGGATGGTCGCGGCGGCGGTGCCTTCGCCGAGGTGACGCTGCGCCCGCGCGTGGTCGTCGCGGAGGCCGCGATGATCCCGGCGGCGGAACAGGCCCACGCCCAGGCACGCGAATGGTGTTTCATCGCCAACTCGGTGAACTTCCCCGTTCACCACATCGCGACGGTCACCGCCCGCTGAACCCGCCGGGCCTTCGCCCGTGCGCGCCATCGACCCCGGGCTCCGTCCCGCCGCGTTCCGAAAGCAGGGTGAACCGGCGCGCGGCGATCGTGCAGAGCGTGAGATTGCCGGTTGTCCCTGCTTTCAGAACACGACAGGGGCTCTGCGACGGTCATTCTCAGCGGCGTGGGTGCGCGGCGAGGAGCCGGCCGCCACGCCCGCCGCGGACATCGGCTCCGCCCCCCGCGCGTTCCGAAAGCAGGGCGAACCGGCGCGCGGCGACCGTGCGGAGCGTGAGATTGCCGGTTGTCCCTGCCTTCGGAACACGACTGGGCCTCTACGACGGTCGCTCTCAGCGGCGTGAGCGTGCGGCGAGGAGCCCCGTCACGGCGGCGCGGACGACGTCGGGGTGCCACATGATGTCCTCCGCAATCGGCCGATAGGTGGCGAAACCGCGTGCCGCGGCGGCCTGGTCGCGTCGCCGGTCGCGCTTCTGGTCCTCCCACGACGAGTGGAAGGCGGCGCTGTCGCACTCGACGATCAACCACCCGTCGATGAGGAAGTCGACCCTGCCGACGCCGTCGATGGACACCTGCACATCGAACCGGCATCCGATCGTTCGGAGTATCAGCCGCATCAGCGACTCCGCGCCCGACTCTGCGCGAGAGTCGAGGAGGCGCCGAAGGCGTCGGTGACGGCGAGGGAGCGCCGCGAACAGTTCGTCGAGATCGTCGTGGGGGATGACACCAAGATGCAGCGCCGAATCGATGGTGGCGATCGCCGCCCGCGGATTCTGGCAGATCACCGACTGACGCAGGGCGTCGAGGGTCTCGACGCTCAACGCCCTCGGATGGGGAGTCCGAATCAGTTTGTCGCGGTGTACGCGGGCCGGCGCTGAAGCGCGCAGCCGCGCGGCTTCAGGCTCGATGTGGATGTGCCGGGTCGAATGATCGAGGACGAAGACCCCGAGACGTCGCAGTTCCGAGATGCACGCGAGCCTCCCGCGGGTTCGGCCGGCGGCGACGCAGTCCGGCGGGGTGTCGACCGCACAGTACGCGCCCGGTCGGAGTCTCGTGAGGTGCCCAGTCGCGACAGCCGTGCTCAGGTCGCGCGTACGCCAGCCCCGGCCACGTAGGTCGCGGGTGCGAAAGAAGGAGGGCGTGGCCCCCGCGTCGGCCTCGATCGTGTCTTGCATGCGCTCACCCTGCCCGGCGCGCAGCTGCCGCGGACGTTCAGATGTCGCCACTGTGGAGCGATCGGGAGATCGGCCGATTGGGGAGGAGGCGATGCATCGCCGGGAGCCGAGCGGTGTCGCGGAAGCAGGGCCAACCCGTTGACCTGGTCGGCGACATCGCTCAGGGGGCCGTCTGCCCCTGCTCGCGGAACCTCCGGCGGGTTGTTCGATGAGACCCCGTGGCGGCAGGCGGTGGGGTCGAGCGGGCGAGGGGTCCGGTGGGTGAGGGGTCGGGCGGCCGGGCGGGGCCGGCGTTGTGGGAGCAGGGGGAAGTGGCACTTCTCGACCGCGGCGCGGTCGGAAACGGCGATTGGCCCTGCTTTCGGAACGCTGACCGGGGTGGATGGCGCGAAGCCGCGACCGGGGCGGAGCCGCGAGTTGGGGCTCGCTGCGGGGGAGGGGGGCTCGCTGCGCGGGAGGGGGAGAGACCCGGTCAGCGACGCTCGTGGGGCAGGACCTGCTTCAGGCGCTCCACGGGATTGGCCGCCGGGGCCTCGTTGTAGGCGTTCGCGAGTTCCTGCCCGGACAGGGCGTGGATCGCCGACATGATCTCGTCGGTCGCGAGGCGGCGGGCCTTGCCGCTGCCCGCGGCGCCGAGGTGCGACAGGTCGATGGGCTCACCGAAGCGCACCGTGACGCGCGGATGCCGCCGGGGGAACTTCGCGCCCACGGGCATCGCCTCGTTGGTGCCGATGATCCCCACCGGCACCACCTGTGCGCCCTCTTCGAGCGCCAGGAACGCGACGCCGGTACGGCCCTTGTACAGCCGGCCGTCGAGGGAACGGGTGCCCTCGGGGTACAGCGCGATCGCACGTCCGGATGCCAGGATGCGCCGCTGCTGGTCGAGCGCGTCGAGTGCGGCCTGGCCTGCTCCGCGCTGCACGGGAGTCGCACCGATCGCGCGGAAGAAGGTGCGACTCACCCAGCCGGTGAACCCGGTGCCCTCGAAGTACGACGACTTCGCGAGGAAGTACACGGGGCGGGGGGAGAACATCGGGATGACGAGGGAGTCGATGAACGACAGGTGGTTGCTCGCGAAGATCACCTTGCCGGTGCGGGGGATGTTCCCGCGTCCCTCGATGCGCGGCCGGTAGAACAGCCGGGTCAGGGGCACCAGTACGCCCTTGCCGAAGTAGTAGGTGAACCCGACCGGGGCGACCTCGGCGGGCTCGGGCTGCGGGGGTGCGGCGGGCGCGTCGGGTGCGCTCTCGTGCTCGTCTGCCACCTATCGAGGCTACTCCCGATTCCATGCCGAGCCGTGCATGAGCCGGGGGTGCCCCTGTCGAGCCGCACGTCGGCTCCCGCCGAAACACGAACGCCGGTTCTCAGCCGGAACAGAAGAAAGTGGGCCAGGATGGAGCGGATCCCCCAACCACCATCCCTGTGAGGTCTCACCGTGCGTCTGCGCCCGCTTGCCGCCCTGTCCGCCGCCGCCGTCTCGGTCCTTCTCCTCGCGGGGTGTTCCGGGGCCGGTGCGCCCAACGCCAGCGGCACGCCCTCCGGCCCGGCCACGCCTGCAGCGGACCTCTGCGCGGCGCAGGCGGCATCCGGTGCGGCATCCGACGCCGTCAAGGTGACGGGTGACGCCGGCAAGCCCGCGACCGACGTGACGTTCACCTCGCCGCTCGAGGTCCCCGCGCTTCAGGTCACGCAGCTCTCCGAAGGGTCGGGCACGCCGGTGAAGGCCGGAGACTTCGTCTCCTTCGCGCTGTCGGCGTACGACGCGGCCACCGGGCAGAAGCTCGGCGAGCAGGGATACGCGCCGAATCTCGGCCTCCCGCAGCAGATCTCGGCAGACAACCCCATCGGGCAACTCTTCGGCTGTGCGAAGCCCGGCACCCGCGTCGTCGCGGCGTTCCCGGCCGCGGAGAACTCGTCCGCCCAGGTCTACGTCGTCGACCTTCTCGGCGTCGTGCCGACGGCCGCCTGGGGCGAGCCGCAGCCGCCTGTCGCCGGCATGCCCACCGTCACGCTGGATGCCGACGGCACCCCCAACATCTCGATCGACACCTCGGCGACCCCGCCGACGGAGACCGAGATCGCGACCCTCAAGAAGGGCGACGGCGCGACGGTCGAATCGGGCGACTACGTCCTGATCCAGTTCCGCGGAGCGCGCTGGTCGTCAGGGAAGCTCTTCGACGGCGGCGACACGTGGGCGACCTCCTCGCCGTACCCGGGCCAGACGACAGGGTTCGTCCCCGGCTTCACGAAGGCGCTCGAGGGTCAGACCGTCGGGTCCCAGGTGCTCGTCGTCATCCCGCCGAAGGACGGCTACGGCGAGGGTGAGATCAACGACAAGGACTTGAAGGGCGACACGCTCGTCTTCGTCATCGACATCCTCGCGTCGCAGAAGGCCCAGCCCGCTCAGTGACCGCCGCGCGGCTAGGCTGACGGCATGCGCCGCGTCCTGATCCTCGGTTCCACCGGCTCGATCGGGACGCAGGCTCTCGACGTCATCCGCACGCGCCGTGACCGGTTCGACGTCGTCGGGCTCGCCGCGGGGCGGAACGCCGAACTCCTCGCCGCGCAGGCGCGTGAGTTCGACGTCGCCGACACGGTGCTCGGCGCGGATGCCCCGGAGGAGATCGAGCGTCTCGTGCGCTCCGTCGACGCCGATGTCGTCCTGAACGGCATCACCGGCTCGGTCGGGCTCGGGCCCACGCTCGCGACCCTCGAGACGGGGCGGACCCTCGCCCTCGCCAACAAGGAGTCGCTCATCGTCGGCGGTGACCTCGTCACGGCGCTCGCCGCGCCGGGCCAGATCGTCCCCGTCGACTCCGAGCACTCCGCGATCGCCCAGGCGCTGCGCGCGGGCGAGGCCCGTGAGGTGCGCCGCCTCGTGCTCACCGCGTCGGGCGGCCCGTTCCGGGGCCGCGACCGGTCGTCTCTCGAGCAGGTGACCCCGGCCGAGGCGCTCGCGCACCCGACGTGGGACATGGGCCGTGTCGTCACGACGAACTCCGCGACGCTCGTCAACAAGGGGCTCGAAGTCATCGAGGCGCACCTGCTGTTCGGGGTTGACTACGACGACATCGACGTCACGGTGCATCCGCAGTCGATCGTGCACTCGATGGTGGAGTTCGTCGACGGATCGACCATCGCCCAGGCATCCCCGCCCGACATGCGGCTGCCGATCTCGCTCGGGCTCGACTGGCCGCACCGCGTCGGGGGAGTCGGCGTGCCCCTGGACTGGACGACCGCGCAGACGTGGACGTTCGAGCCGCTGGATGCCGAGGCGTTCCCCGCTGTCGAACTCGCGAAATCCGTGGGCCGTGCGGGCGGGACGTACCCTGCGGTCTTCAATGCCGCGAACGAGCAGGCCGTGGATGCCTTCCACGAGGGCGCTCTCGGATTCCTCGGCATCCTCGACACCGTCCGGAGGGTCGTGGACGCCCACACCCCGCCCGCTGAGCTCACGCGGGAGTCCCTCGCGGAGGCGGAACGCTGGGCGCGCTCCGAGGCGGATCGGCTGATCGCCGACGCCTGAGGCCCCGTGCGGGGCGGATGTCGGGGCGCAGAGAAAAGGGACCAGCCCGCCAGGACTGGGGATACGAGGCGGGCTGATCCGAGGTCGCCACGGGGACGGCGACTCGACTGATCGCAGCCGGGGAGCGCGGTCAGTACGTCGTGAGACCGTGCGCGCGGAACTGGTCCCGTACGCGTTCGGTGAGTTCGGGGGTGGGGGGCTGGGTGTCGCCGAGGCGGTACTCGCGACCGAGCGCCGCCCACTTGTCGCGGCCCATCTGGTGGAAGGGCAGGACCTCGACGCGGGTGACGGTGTCCGCCGCGATCTCGTTGAGCGAGGCGGCGTACTGCGCGACCTTCTCGACGTTGTCGACATCGTCGGTGAGCCCGGGGACGAGGACGAAGCGGATCCACACTTCGGGCCGCTTCGCGCGGGATGCCAGGCGCCTGCCGAACTCCAGCGTCGGCTCGAGTTCGCGCCCCGTGACCTGCTTGTAGGTCTCCGGGTCGCCGCTCTTCACGTCGAGGAGGACGAGGTCGACGTCGTCGAGCATCGCGTCGCTCGCGTGGGCACCGAGGTACCCGGACGTGTCGATCGCGGTGTGGATGCCGAGTTCCTTCGCCCCGCGGAGGATCCGCGCCGCGAACGTCGGCTGCATGAGCACCTCGCCGCCCGACAGGGTGATCCCGCCGCCCGTCGCACCGAAGACGGCGCGGTAGCGGGAGATCCGGGCCAGGAGCTCATCGCTCGTGACGGGGTGCCCGTCCTTCATCTGCAGCGTGTCGGGGTTGTGGCAGTACTGGCATTCCAGCGGACACCCGCTGAGGAACGTCGTGAGACGTGTTCCGGGGCCGTCGACGGCCGTGACGAGCTCCCACGAGTGCACCGATCCCAGTCGCCCTTCGCGCATCGCGACGAGGCGCTCGTGACGGTCGACGTCGGCGATCTCCAGACCCGCGAGAGGAGCATCGATCGCGGTGCGGATGAGTGACGCGGGCATGATCCGATGCTCCTCTCGGGGGTTGCGGGTCTGGTGGGGGGTCAGTGACGGGGTGTCACATCGAGCCGTGGAACGTCCGCGACAGGACGTCGAGCTGCTGCTCGCGGGTCAGTCGCACGAAGTTCACGGCGTAGCCGGAGACGCGGATCGTCAGCTGCGGGTAGTTCTCCGGGTGCTCCATGGCATCCATGAGCGTCTCGCGGTTCAGCACGTTGACGTTCATGTGGTAGCCCTCGGAGCCGACGTACGCGTCGAGGAGTCCGGCGAGGTTGTGCACCTGCTCGTCCTTCGTGCGGCCGAGGCCCGAGGGGACGACCGTGTTGGTGAGCGAGATGCCGTCCTGCGACTCGGAGTAGGGCAGCTTCGCGACCGACAGCGCCGACGCGAGCATGCCGTGCGTGTCGCGGCCGTTCATCGGGTTCGCACCCGGGGCGAACGGGGCGCCGGCGCGGCGGCCGTCGGGGGTGTTGCCCGTCGCCTTGCCGTACACGACGTTCGACGTGATCGTGAGCACCGACTGCGTCGGAAGCGCGTTCCGGTACATCGGGTGCCGGCGGATCTTCGTCATGAAGCGCTCGACGAGGTCGACGGCGATGTCGTCGGCCCGGTCGTCGTCGTTGCCGTACGTCGGGAACTCGCCCTCGGTGATGTAGTCGACCACGATGCCGCGGTCATCGCGCACCGGCGTGACCGTCGCGTACTTGATGGCCGACAGCGAGTCGGCGGCGACCGACAGGCCGGCGATGCCGCAGGCCATCGTGCGCAGCACGTCCTTGTCGTGGAGGGCCATCTCGAGCCGCTCGTACGCGTACTTGTCGTGCGACCAGTGGATGCAGTTGAGCGCCTCGACGTAGGTCGCCGCGAGCCAGTCCATCGTGAGGTCGAACTTCGCCATGACGTCGTCGAACTCGAGCGGACCGTCGCCGACGGGGGCGGCGATCGGGGAGACCTGCTTGCCGGAGACCTCGTCGCGTCCGCCGTTGATGGCGTACAGGAGGGTCTTGGCGAGGTTGACGCGCGCTCCGAAGAACTGCATCTGCTTGCCGACGCGCATGGGGCTCACGCAGCACGCGATGGCGGCGTCATCGCCCCAGGCGGGCCGGATGATCTCGTCCGACTCGTACTGGACCGCCGACGTGTCGATCGACACCTGCGCGCAGAAGTCCTTGAACCCCTGGGGGAGGTCCGGGCTCCAGAACACCGTCATGTTGGGCTCGGGTGCCGGGCCCAGGTTGTACAGCGTCTGCAGGTAGCGGAACGAGTTCTTCGTCACGAGCGGGCGGCCGTCCTCACCCATGCCGCCGATCGTCTCGGTGACCCACGTCGGGTCGCCCGAGAAGAGCGCGTCGTACTCGGGGGTGCGCAGGAACCGGACGATGCGCAGCTTGATCACGAAGTCGTCGATGATCTCCTGCGCCTCGGTCTCGGTGAGCGTGCCCTGCTCGAGGTCGCGCTGGATGAACACGTCGAGGAACGTCGAGGTGCGTCCGAGCGACATCGCGGCGCCGTTCTGCTCCTTGACCGCGCCGAGGTAGGCGAAGTACAGCCACTGCACGGCTTCCTTGGCCGTCGAGGCGGGACCGGAGATGTCGAAGCCGTAGGACGCCGCCATCTGCTTGAGCTCCTGGAGCGCGCGGATCTGCTCGGCGTGCTCCTCGCGCTCACGGGCGATCGTCTCGGTGAACGGCTGGGTGTCCAGGCCCAGCTTGTCGACCTTCTTCGCGGCGATGAGCTGGTCGATGCCGTAGAGCGCGACGCGGCGGTAGTCGCCGATGATGCGACCGCGGCCGTAGGCATCCGGCAGGCCCGTGATGATGTGCGACGAGCGCGCCGCACGGACGTTGGGCGGGTAGACGTCGAACACGCCCTGGTTGTGCGTCTTGCGGTACTCGCTGAAGACGGTCTTGAGGGTCTGGTCGACCTCGTAGCCGTAGGTCTCGAGGGCGCCCTCGACCATGCGCCAGCCGCCGTTGGGCATGATGGCGCGACGCAGCGGCGCGTCGGTCTGAAGGCCCACGATGACCTCGTCGTCCTGGGCGATGTAGCCGGGCGCGTGGGCCGTGATGCCCGCGGGGGTGTGCGCGTCGACGTCGTAGATGCCCTTCTCGCGCTCCTCGGGGAACATCGCCGACAGCGTGTCCCAGATGCGGTTCGTGCGGGCGGTCGCGCCGGTGAGGAACGCGGCGTCGCCGGCATACGGCGTGTAGTTGCGCTGGATGAAGTCGCGCACGTCGATCTCGTCCTGCCAGGGTCCGGCGGTGAATCCGTTCCAGGCGGCGGGTTGAACGTCCTGCGCGGAGGGGGTGACGGTGCTCATGGTCTCGCTTCTTTCCATCCTCATGGGAGTCGGTCTGCGCACTCATCACGAGACCGTGTCACCAGAATAGAACTGTGGTCAGACCACAAACGATTTCGTGCACGGATGCCACAAGGCGAAGGCTTCATCACCCCTACCGCTTGTGGCCAGACCACAAGTGGTGGAGGTCGGCTCAGCGCCAGTCGCGGGCAGGGTCCGACAGAGGCGTCTCGTCGGTCGGATACGGCACCGGCCACGACGGCTCGGGCACCGGCCAGCCCGCGTCGCGAAGTGCCCGTCGGGACAGCTCGCGCGCCGAATACGGGGTGCGGACGCCCCGGATGTCGCGGTAGTCCTGGTGCCCCGGACCGGCCCACAGGATGGCGTCCCCGTCGCCCGCACGTGCGACGGCTTCGAGGATCGCGCGCTCGGGCGGGGAGAACTCGAGGATCTCGGCGTCCGGCCGGGCGGCGCGCGCGCCGGCGACGAGCGCCTCTCGGATCGAGTCGGGATCCTCGTGGCGCGGGTGGTGATCCGTGACGATGAGGAGGTCGCTGCCGAGGACGGCGGTGCTCCCCATATCGGCGCGCTTGGTCGTGTCGCGGTCGCCGTCGGCGCCGAAGACCATGATGACCTTGCCGGGCGTGACACGGCGCACTGCCGCGAGGGTCTTCGTGAAGGCATCCGGCGAATGTCCGAAGTCGACGTACACCGCCGGTCCGCGCTCTCCGGAGACGCGCTGCGTGCGGCCGGGGAGGTGCGCGTCGATGCGGCCGCCGTCGAGCGCCGCGACGAGGCTGCTCCAGGCGTACCCGGCCTCGAGCAGCATGACGATCGCGAGTCCGGCGTTCGCAGCCATGTGGCGGCCGATCACGGGAACCGTCGTCGTGAGGGCGCGGCCGCCCGGGCCCGTGAGGGTGAACTCCGTGCCGTCCTGGCGCTCGTCGACGATCTCGACCGTCCAGTCGGCGGCGAGGCTCGGATCGCTCGCGATCGCCGGGGTGACGATCGTGACGGACGGGACCTCACTGCGTTCGGCGACCTCCGGTCCGTACGGAGAATCCAGGCAGATGACCGCGCGGCGGGAGCGATCGGGGCGGAACAGCGGCAGCTTCGCCTCGAAGTACTCCCGCATGTCGGCGTAGTCGTCGAGGTGGTCGTGCGTGAGGTTCGTGAACCCCGCGACGTCGAACACGATGCCGTCGACACGGTGCCGCGTCAGCGCCTGCGCGCTGACCTCGACGGCGACGGCCTCGACGCCGCGTTCGCGCATGAGCGCGAGGAGGGCATGGAACTCGGATGCCTCGGGCGTCGTCAGCCGCGAGACGATGACCTCGCCCGCGATGTGACGCTCGGCCGTCGAGGAGAGGCCGGTCACGACGCCGAGTTGGCCGAGGATGCCCTCGAGGAGGTGCGAGACGCTCGTCTTGCCGTTCGTGCCGGTCGTCGCGAGGAGGACGGGAAGGTCGTCTGCGGTGTCGTAGACCCACGCCGACAGATCCCCGAGGAGCGCACGCGGATCGTCCACCACGACGATCGGCACGCCGGCACCTTCTGCGATGTCGGCGCCCGCGGCATCCGTCACGATGGCGACGGCGCCCGCATCGGCGGCCGCGCGGGCGAACTCGGCTCCATGCCGGTTGACGCCGCGGATCGCGACGAACGCCTCGCCGGGGCGGAGGTCCGCCGTCGCGAGCGTGATCCCGGTGAGGACGACGCCGTCGACCTCGCCTCGCACTTCGGTGCCGAACCGGGCGGCGAGATCGCCGAGCGTCCGCTGCGGCGGGCGCGCGGGGCGCAGGACGGGCGGGAGATGGGAACCGGCGGGCGTTGTCATGTCCCGTCCATACTCTCACCCCGCCCCGCGCTCCGCCCGTGCGGATGCACGGTCAGTCGCGGCGGCGGCGGCCCGTGATCGCGATTCCGAGGGCGACGACGGACGCGGCCAGCGCGCCACCGCTCAGCCACAGCGGCAAGGCGTCGGGCGCGGGGGCCGTCGCACCGGCGTCTGAGCCGCCCGCGTGGTCCGTGCCATGGTCCGTGGCTCCGTCGGCGTCGCCGTCGCCGTCGCCGTCGCCGTCGCCGTCGCCGCTCTGGTGACCGTGGCCGCCGCCCGCGCTCACCGCGCCGACCGCGACCACGGGGGCGGGTGCTGCGAGGTCGTCCTCGGACTGGCCCTCGGCGGGGACTTCCGACCAGTCGGTCTCGCCGGTGGCGCACGTCTGCCGGATGGGGAAGGCGACGGCGGTGTCGGCGGCCGACGACGCGAAGATCACGTCGAGCGCCACTGTTGCGGAGACCCCCGACTCGACGGGGTTCACGGCGGTGAAGGTGACCTTCGTCGGGATGCCGTCGGAGCCGAGATCGCGCGAGATCGTCCATGCGCCGTCGAGGACGGGGGTCACCCCGTCGATGCCTTCGGGGATCGTGATCGCGACGGATGTCGTGGGGGAGTCCTCGCAGCCGTGGCTGAAGGAGAACGCGAGGCGCGTCGACGTGCCCGCGGCGGATTCCTCGGGGGTGACGTGGATGTGGGCCGACGCGGCGAGCGGCGCGGCGAGGACGAGGGCGGCGCCGGCGAGGATGCCGGCGGAAAGGCGCGCGCGGGTGCGCAGTGAGGAGCGGGTCATGGTGGTCTCTTAGTGAACAGGGTGCGTCAACGGGGTGCGCGGCGGGGCCGCGCCGGATCCGGCCGAGCGAACGCTCAGTCCGATGCGGGCGCGGTGAGCGCCGGTGGACCCCGTCGGATGACACACGAGAGGAAGACGGCCGGAAGAGTGGCCGGCACACGAGCGGGGGTGACGTCCACGCCGTGCGGAGCTGCCGGCATCCGCCCCCTGGGTCGCGCGAGAAGGCGACGGATGCCGCGGACGACGGCCGCGGCGGCGCGCTCGCCCCACGCGAGCACAGCCCACGTCACGACGCCCGCGAGAGCGTGGCCGAAGGTCATCGTCGCCGTGGCCGGATCGACGGCTGCGCCCGCGCCCGACGTGAAGGCCGCGAGGTCGAATGCGTGGACGTGTCCGCCGGCGGCCATCGTGGGCGTCGCGCCGCCGACGGCGGCGAAGGCGGCGTGGAGGGCCAGCTGCGCGGCCGAGACGGCCGCGCCGAGGCGCACGATGCTGCGGCGTCGCCCGACGAGGGCGACGCACGCGGGAGCCGCAAGGAGCGTCACGGCGACGACGAGCCAGGGTGGCGGCGGCGTACCGCCCGCGAGCGTGTGCGCGGTCGCGGCGAAGAGGACGGCGACGAGGGCGGCGCCCGTGCCGCGCAGGGTGCGCAGACGCCGCTGTCGCACGCGCGGCGAGGCATACTCGCCGCTGTGCTCCACGCTGTCCTCCACAGAGGGAGCCTAACGGGAAACTCAAAGCGCTCCCCGGTACTCTCGGGGGCTGTGACCGTCATCGCTTTCGTCATCGGGGTGGCCCTGCTCGTCGTGGGGCTCGCCGTGTCGATCGCGCTCCACGAGATCGGGCACCTGCTGCCCGCGAAGGCCTTCGGCGTGCGGGTCGGTCAGTACATGATCGGGTTCGGTCCGACGCTGTGGTCGCGCCGCATCGGGGAGACCGAGTACGGTTTCAAGGCGCTGCCGCTCGGCGGCTACATCTCGATGGCGGGCATGTACCCGCCCTCGCCGGGCGCGAAGGAGTCGACCGGTCGAGCCGGCGGCGGGTTCTTCGCGACGATGGTGCAGGATGCCCGTGCCGCGAACGACGAGACCCTCGTCGGTGTCGGCGGCCGGCGCTTCTACTACGAGCTGCCCGTCTACAAGCGGATCATCATCATGCTCGGCGGGCCCGTGATGAACCTGCTGCTCGCGATCGTCCTGTTCGGCATCGTCTTCAGCGGCATCGGCCTGCAGACCGCGACCACGACCGTGGCATCCGTCAGCCAATGCGTCCTGCCGTCGGGATCGACGCAGACCTCGTGCTCCGCCGGCGATCCCGCGTCGCCCGCGGCGGCGGCCGGCATCCTCCCCGGCGACGTGCTCGTCTCGGTCGGCGGGACGGCCGTCGACACCTTCGCGGACGCGTCGGCCATCATCCAGGCATCCCCGAACGAGCGGCTCGACGTCGTCGTCGAGCGGGGCGGCCAACAGCAGACCCTGCAGGTGACGCCGATGCTCGCGGAGCGTCAGGTGCAGGGTGCGAACGGAAAGCCGACGACGGCGGAGGTCGGGTTCGTCGGCATGACCGCGACCGTCGCGTACGTCCCGCAGCCGATCTGGTCGGGACCGCAGGCCGCGTTCGCGCAGACCGGTCAGGTCGTCGGGATCATCGGCCAGCTTCCGGTCCGCGTCTATCAGACCGCGGTCGACATGGTCACGGGGCAGAGTCGCGACCCGAACAGCCCGCTCTCCGTCGTCGGTGCGGGGCGCCTCGCGGGCGAGGTCGCCGCCACGGACGCGCCGATCCTCAACCGTCTCGCGAGCCTTCTGGGGCTTCTCGCGGCGCTCAACATCGCACTGTTCGTCTTCAACCTGGTGCCACTGCTGCCGCTCGATGGCGGACACGTCGTCGTGGCGCTGTGGGACGGCGTCAAGCGCACGTGGGCGAAGCTCGTCGGTCGCCCGGCACCTAAGCCCGTCGACGCGGTGAAGCTCGTGCCGGTGACGTTCGTGGTCGTCATCGGGCTCGTCGTGATGGGCGGCGTCCTGATCCTCGCCGACGTGTTCAACCCGATCCAGCTGCTCGGCTGATCCCGCACCCGGGCGCTCCGGGCGCTCGGCTCCCGCTCGCGCGCTCAGCTCGTGGCGGGTGCGAGCGCGTGCGCGACGAGGCGCTCGAGGGTCTCGAGGCCGTCGCGCGAGAGGATCGACTCCAGGTGCCCCTGCACAGAGGCGTACCCCGGACCCCGGAGCGCGTACACGTCGCCGGATGCCGGATCGGCCGAAACCTCCGTGGCGTGCCCGGCGTCGCCCACCCGCACGGTCCCCGGCGCGACGCGCGCGGTGAACGTGTTGTAGAACCCGATCGACGCCGGCACGCCGAACACATCGACCGTCTTCTGCAGGCCCTGGTGGGGCGAGGCGAGCGGCGCGAGTTCGATACCGAGGGTGTCCGCGAGCATCTGGTGGCTGAGGCACACCGCCAGGAGCGGGCGGCCGGATGCCCGCCGTGCGTCGACGACGCTCCGTAGCCGCGCGATGCGTGCGCTCGAGAGGTCGCGCGGATCGCCGGGGCCCGGCCCCGCGACCACCAGGTCGGCAGCGGCCACCGAGGCATCCGTCACCTCGTTCCAGGGTGTGATCGCGACGGCGAAGCCGAGGTGGTGCAGCTGGTGGCCGAGCATCGTCGTGAAGCGGTCTTCGGCGTCGACGACGAGCGCCGTGAGCCCCGATCCGATGCCGTGCGGCTCGTCGTCCTGCGGGTTCAGCCAGAACGGCGCGAGGCGCTCGTTGCGGGATGCCAGGAGCGCCGCGATCTCCGGATCGTCGCCGAGCGGCGCGCGCACCTCGGCGGGGGCGTCTTCGTCGAGGGCCGCCCGCTCCGCGGCTTCGTCACGAGGGATCGCGCCGATCGCGCCGAGAACGCCGGCCGCCTTGCCGTGCGTCTCGCCGACCTCACCGTCAGGGTCGGAGTGGCGGACGAGCGTCGCCCCGACGGGCACGCGCAGGCGCCCGTCCACGAGGTAGGCGGTGCGGATGAGGATCGGTGCGTCGAGGTCGTGACCCGCCGCGCCGGCGGACGGCGTGAACAGGGCGGCGACGCCGGAGTAGTAGCCGCGCGGCGACGTCTCGTGCCGCTTGATCACGGTGCACGCGTTCTGCATGGGCGACCCGGTCACGGTCGGGGCGAACATCGTCTCGCGCAGGATCTCGCGCGGATCCATCGTGCTCGACCCGCGCAGCATGTACTCCGTGTGGGTGAGGCGCGACATCTCCTTCAGGTGGGGGCCCGTGATGCGGCCGCCGTCGCTGCACACGGCCGACATCATCTTGAGCTCTTCGTCGACGACCATGAAGAGCTCCTCGGTCTCCTTCGTCGAGGAGAGGAACTCGGTGAGCGTCGACGCGGTCGCGCCGCCCGCCGGGTGGCGGAAGGTTCCCGAAATGGGGTTCATCGTGACGACGCCGTCCCGTGCACTGACGTGCGCCTCGGGGCTCGCACCGACGGCGAGGTGCCCCTGGGTCGAGACGAGGAACGTCCAGTACGCGCCGCGCTCGTGTTCGAGGAGCGCGCGGAACCACGTGAGCCCGGAGGTGAGCGGGTCGGCGTCGACGGATGCCGTGAAGTCGCGCCGGATGACGAAGTTGGCGCCTTCGCCGCGGCCGATCTCGTCGGTGATCACGCGCCGGACGATCGCCGCGTACTCCTCGTCGGAGATGTCGAAGCCGGCATCGCCGAGGGTGACGGCGGCGGCGGGGAGCGCCGCGATCGCATCGCTTCGCGGGACGCTCGCATGCTCCGTCACGACGAGGCAGCGCAGCGGTGCGCCGTCGTCGTGGTGCTCGAAGCCGCGCTCGGCGATCTGCCGGTAGGGAACGAGGGCCAGCACCTCGCGGCGTGTGCCGTCGGCATCCTCGAGCGGGATGTCGGCGAGCCGGTCGACATCGACGACGTCGCCGGTGAGGATCTCGACGGTCGCACCGTCGCGGGCGAGCAGGGCGAAGGGGCGGCCGGACTCGGTTGCTGCGGCGATCGCGTCGGCGAGGGGGTCGGTGGTCATGCCGGTTCTTTCTTCGGTGTCTGGCGGGCCGCCTCATCGCTCAAACGACAAGACCGCCCGGCGATTGCTCGCGAGAGGGGCGGTCCGTGTGTCGTCGTTCGCGCGCACGCCGCCTCAGCGGGTGTGCCAGCAGGAGTCGAGCGCGAACATGCGGTCACGATATCAGACGCCGAGAGGTCACTTGAGTGCGGCTGATGGCGGATCTGGTGGCCTGAACCTCGGAGGCGACGTGTGAGCATCTGGAAAGAGGTGATCAGGTCGGGCGAGGCGGGGAGTAGCCGGGCCCAGATGATCTGTGACAACCTTTGTCAGCCGGGGCAAGTCGGCAGCGTCGACTCTGCCGGAGGGCACTCGGATTCGGGCACTGCGGGGGACTGAAGACATATGAGCATTGGAAAGTCCGTCATCAGGCCGCTGAAGGACGCGCTAGACGATATGCCGGTACACATCCGGCAACTAGCGGAGATGTTCCGCAAGCACGCACAGAAGCAGCGACGAAACAATGACGGCATTGCCGACGTCGACAAGTTCGACGGCGTTCACACCGTCCGCGGCGACAACATCAAAACCACGATCTTCGATCCGAAGACGAACCGTCCAATCTCCGAACGCGGCCACATTCGTGAGGATTTCGGCAGCAGCCATCGTGGCGATAACGCAACGGAGATTGGGCGCACGGGTCGCAGCGGCGACGATGGTGGCCATCTGGGCGGGCATCGCTTCTTCGGCGATACGCCAGATCAGGGCATCGCGCCGCAGGCCGCCAACCTCAACCGCGGCGCGTGGAGGAAGATGGAGAACGAGTGGGCCGACTGGGTCGCTACCGGCCGTCACGTTGACTATGAGATACGGGTCTACCCGCCCGGCTCGACTCGCCCCGACAAATTCGAGGTCGAGTACACCGTTACTGACCCCGCGACGGGCAAACAGATGACGTTTACGCCTGTGTTCGACAATGAACCCGATCAAGTGTTCGATCGAATCTACAAGAAAGACATGCAAGGGAAATGATGACGGAAGACGTAACGGTCGGGTTGATCCGGTCGGTGGTGGAGCATCTGCGGAAGGCGCCGGAGGATTGGGCGTCACTGGCCGTCGTGCTGGACGTGAGTCGGTCGGGTGTGCGCGGTGCGCTGGCGATCGCGTACGACGCGGACGGCGAGAGCGTGCCCGCGGCGATCTCGCCGTCGGAGGTCGATCCCGCTGTCAAGACCTACCTCGACAGCTTCTTCGGTGAGGGCGATGCGCTGCCGGTGCAGTTGCTCGTCCAGTTCGACCGCGCGAGCGGGCGTTACGAGGTGACGTTCGAGGACGAGGACCCGAACCGGTGGCGGCTGACGCCGAAGACGTTCGACACCCTCGACGAGACCCTGCGTCCTCGGTTCGACTGATCACGTTCCGGGCGGGATACGGGCGCCGCGTCCCTCGCGCGCACAGCCCCGCCCCAGCGCCCGCGGCGTAGGCTGGTGGGCGTGCCAGCAGTGAACCTCGGGATGCCCCGCGTGCCGGAAGTCCTCTCCCCGCGTCGCAAGAGCCGCCAGATCAAGGTCGGCAAGGTGCTCGTCGGAGGCGACGCCCCCATCAGCGTCCAGTCGATGTGCACGACGCCGACCACGAACATCAACGGGACGCTGCAGCAGATCGCCGAGCTCACGGCGTCGGGCTGCGAGATCGTGCGGGTGGCGGTGCCGTCGCAGGACGACGCGGACGTCCTCCACATCATCGCCAAGAAGAGCCAGATCCCGGTGATCGCCGACATCCACTTCCAGCCGAAGTACGTCTTCCAGGCGATCGATGCGGGCTGCGCCGCCGTCCGCGTCAACCCGGGCAACATCCGGAAGTTCGACGACCAGGTCGGGGCCATCGCGAAGGCGGCGAAGGATGCCGGGGTGTCACTCCGCATCGGCGTGAACGCGGGCTCGCTCGACCGGCGCCTCCTGGAGAAGTACGGCAAGGCGACGCCCGAGGCGCTCGCCGAGTCGGCCGTGTGGGAGGCATCCCTCTTCGAAGAGCACGACTTCCACGACTTCAAGATCTCCGTCAAGCACAACGACCCCATCGTCATGGTGAAGGCCTATCGCCTGCTCGCCGAGCGGGGCGACTGGCCGCTGCACCTCGGTGTCACCGAGGCCGGGCCCGCCTTCCAAGGCACGATCAAGAGCGCGACCGCCTTCGGGATCCTCCTCGCCGAGGGGATCGGCGACACGATCCGCGTGTCCCTCTCCGCGCCGCCCGCCGAAGAGGTCAAAGTCGGCCACCAGATCCTGCAGTCGCTGAACCTCCGCGAACGGAAGCTCGAGATCGTCTCGTGCCCGTCGTGCGGGCGCGCGCAGGTCGACGTCTACACCCTCGCCGACAACGTCACCGAGGGGCTCAAGGACATGACCGTGCCCCTGCGCGTCGCCGTCATGGGCTGCGTCGTCAACGGTCCCGGCGAAGCGCGCGACGCCGACCTCGGCGTGGCATCCGGCAACGGCAAGGGGCAGATCTTCGTCAAGGGCGAGGTCATCAAGACGGTGCCCGAGTCCGAGATCGTCGCGACCCTCATCGAAGAGGCGAACCGCCTCGCCGACGAGATGGGTCCGGACGCACCCCTCGGCACGGCGCAGGTCGTCACCGCCTGATCGGTCAGTCCAGCGCGCCGCCGACGAGTGGCGTATTGGTCTCCGTGGTGAGCGCGGTGTCGATCGCGATCTCGAGGGCGCGGACGATGTCGTCGAGCGGCAGGCCGGATGAATCTTCCGGGTCTTGACCGTCGGCCCAGGGGACGTGCACGAACCCCGCGGCGACGCCCGCGGGAACAGCGTCGAGCGCGGTGAAGAACACGTGGTTGCAGACGAACGTGCCGGCGGAGTGCGACACCTCTGCCGGGATGCCGACTGCGCGGATCGCCGCGGCGATCGTCTTCACCGGGAGAGTGGCCTCCCGAGCGAGTGGTGCGCCGGGGACGCTCTCCTCGTCGATCGGCTGCGCGCCGGCGTTGTCGGGGATCCGCGCATCGGCGAGGTTCACGGCGATCCGCTCGACGCGGATGCGGTCGGAGCCGCCCGCGAGCCCGACGGCGATCACGACGTCGGGGCGGTGCGCCGCGATCAGTTCGCGCAGGCGCGCTGAGGCGCCCGCGAAGGTCACCGGCAAGACCTCGACCACGAGCTCGGCCGGGCCGTGCCACGAGGCGCCGACTCGGCGAACGGCATCGCCCGACGGATTGACGGCATCGCCGCCGAAGGGCTCGAATCCGGTCAGGAGGACGGTGCTCATCCCGTCACGCTATCTCGCGGCCGCGGTGCGCTCCTCGCCTGGAGCCGCGGCGGCTTCCGACGCCGACGATGCCCGGTCGAGGGCCTGCACGAGGTCGGCGATGAGATCGTCGACGTGTTCGAGCCCGATCGAGAGGCGCAGGATGTCGGCATCCGGGCGCGCGTCGGCGGCGACGGGTCGGTGCGTCAGCGCGGCGGGGTGCTGGATGAGGGAATCCACCCCGCCGAGCGACACGGCGTGGGTGAACAGCCGGGTCTCCTCCGCGACGCGCGCTGCGGCCGCGTACCCGCCGCGCACGCGGACCGAGACCATCGCACCGGCTCCGTGCTGCTGCCCGGCGAGGAGACCCCGCGGGTCGCCGTCCAGGCCGGGGTAGAACACCTCCGCGACGGCTTCGTGGGTGAGGAGGCGGCGCGCGATCAGCCCTGCCGATTCCTGTTGCGCGCGCATCCGGAGGGGGAGGGTGGGCAGTCCGCGGTGCAGCAGATACGCGCCGAGGGGGTGCAGGATGCCGCCCGTGATCGCGCGGACGCGGCGCAGCGCGGCCGCGGTCTCCTCCGTGCAGGCGATGACGCCGCCCACGACGTCGCCGTGCCCGCCGAGGTACTTCGTCGCGCTGTGGAGGGACATCGCCGCCCCGTGGGCGAGCGGCTGCTGGAGCACGGGCGTCGCGAAGGTGTTGTCGACGAGCACGGGGATGCCGCGAGCCTGCGCGACCACGGCGGCGATGTCCACCAGTTCGAGAGTGGGGTTGGCGGGGCTCTCCACCACGACGAGCCCCGTGTCCGCCCGCACGGCCGCGGCGACCTCGTCGGCGGCGCAGAACGTCACCTCGGTGCCGAGGAGGCCGGTCTGCAGCAGATGGTCGCTACCGCCGTACAGCGGGCGGACGGCGATCACGTGCGGCCTGCCGACCGCGGTCGTGTGCGAGAGCACGGCGGCGGTGAGCGCCGCCATGCCCGAGGCGAATGCGACGGATGCCTCCGCTCGCTCCAGCTGCGCGAGCGCCTGCTCGAACCGTGCGACGGTCGGATTCCACAGCCGGGCGTAGACGAAGCTGCCCTCGGCGGGTGGGGTACCGCCGCCGGCGAGCACCTCGTAGGAGTCGCCGCCCCGCTCGACATCCGGCAGCGGGTATGTCGACGACAGGTCGAGCGGCGGAGTGTGCACGCCGAGGGCGGAGAAGTCGTCGCGTCCGGCATGGACGGCGATCGTATCGAGGTGGTCCATATTGAGATTGTGCGCCATCACGCAGGATTGCGTGGCTTAGGCTGTGATTCCAGCAAACCAGTACGTCTGATCTTGACCGCTCCGCAATATGGTTTGCCCAGAAAGGGGTTCTCTTGTCGGATCGCCAACCGTCCGGTGCCGCCCTCGACGACCTCGATCTGCGGCTCCTCGCCGAGGTCGTGCGCGAACCTGGGCGCTCGAACCGCCAGGTCGCCGACACCGTCGGCATCGCGGAATCGACGTGCGCCTATCGTCTCCGCTCACTGCGAGCGCGGGGGGTGATCTCCGGCATCCGCATGGTGATCGACCCCGCGCCACTCGGACTTCCGCTGCAGGCGGTGATCCGGGTGCGCCTCGGGCGCCACACGCGCGAGGGCGTGGAGCGCCTTTTCGACGCGATCGTGGGGACCCCCGGCGTCATCGAGGCGTTCCACGTCGCGGGCGACGACGACTTCCTCGTGCACGTGGCGGTCGAGGATGCCGTCGCGCTGCGCGACCTCGTGCTCCAGCACATCACGGTGCACGACGCGGTGCGCACGACCGCGACGCACCTCGTGTTCGAGCGGCGCGAGGGGATCGGGCCCCTCGCGCGCGTCGTCGGGTGACCTTTTCGCTCAGGCGGTCGGATCCCAGAGCCGGTGGTAGGCATTCGCCGCAGGCTGCCCGCCGAGGTGTGCGTACAGCACGGTCGAACCCCGGGGGATGTCCCCGGAGGACACGAGGTCGATGAGCCCCGCGAGAGACTTCCCCTCGTAGACGGGGTCGGTGATCATGGCCTCCAACTGCGCGCCGAGCGCCATGGCATCCATCGTCGAATCCACCGGGATGCCGTACAACTCTCCCGCCCAGCCCTTGAGCACCTGGATCTCGTCGTCGCGGAGGTCTCGGCCGAGCTCGATGAGCGCGGCGGTGTTGCGGGCGATGCGCGCCACCTGGTCGCGCGTCTTCTCGAGCGTCGCCGACGCGTCGATGCCGATGATGCGCCGCTTGACACCGGTGAGATCCTCGAGTGCGGCGAAGCCCGCGATCATGCCGGCGTGCGTCGAACCGGTGACGGTGCACACGACGACCGTGTCGAAGAAGACACCGAACTGCTTCTCCTGCTCGGCCACCTCGAACGCCCAGTTCGCGAACCCGAGCCCACCGAGCGGGTGTTCGCTGGCCCCCGCGGGGATCGGGTACGGCGTGCCGCCTGCGGCTTCGACCTCGGCGAGCGCGTGTTCTTCCACGAGTCGCGGATGCCGATGTCGAAGCCCGCGGCATCCAGCCGCGAGTCGGCGCCCATCATGCGCGAGAGCATGATGTTGCCGACCTTGTCGTTCACCGGGTCTTCCCACGGCACCCACTTCTCCTGCACGAGGCGCGCCTTGAGGCCGAGGTGCGCCGCGACGGCGGCGACCTGACGGGTGTGGTTGGACTGGTAGCCGCCGATCGACACGAGCGTGTCGGCGCCCGAGGCGAGGACGTCGGGGACGATGTACTCGAGCTTGCGCGTCTTGTTGCCGCCGAAGGCGAGACCGCTCGAGACGTCTTCGCGCTTGGCCCAGACCTGGGCTCCGCCGAGGTGCTGCGTGAGGCGCTTCAGGTGCTGCAGCGGGCTCGGCCCGAAAGTGAGGGGGTAGCGGGGGAACTCGTGGAGCTTCATGGCGTCGGTCCTTCGGTGTCGGGGCGGGGGATCGGGGGTGCGGTGGTCGGATCGGTGACGAGGGTCTGCCAGATCTGCTCGGAGATGCGGGCGGCGCCGTCGACGTCGTGGGCGGCGCACCGCTCGATGAGGAGGTCGTGGCGGATGACGGATGCCTCGCCCTCGTGCGACGCGAACCGCAGCCGCTCGGCGCGGCGGAGTACGGGCTCGTACTGCGCGATGACCTGCGCGACGGCGGCGTTGCCGCTCACCCGCAGCGGGATCGCGTGGAACCGCTCGTCGGCTGCGAGCGCCGCCTCGAGGTCGCCGCGTCGCTGCGCCGCAGCGAAGTCGTCGTTCGCGGCGCGCATCTCGGTGAGATCCTCCGCGGTGAGCCGCGCTGCCGCCTCCCGGACGGCGAGGGCGTGGAGGGCCGCGACGACGGCCCGGGCATCCCGCACCGCGGCGGGATCGACGGGCGTCACGACGGTCGATCGCCCCGGCGTCGCGCGCACGAGCCCGGCCCGCGAGAGCTCCAACAGCGCTTCGCGCACCGGGGTGCGGCTCACCCCGAGCCAGGCGGCGAGCTCGCCGTCGCGCAACTGCTCGTCGGGGGCGAGCGTGCCGTCGACGATCGCGTCGCGCAGCCGCGTGAAGACCTCATCGCGCAGCAGCGCACGAGGCGGGAGGCTCTGAGTCGGGATCGGCACGATATGCAATATATCGCACATGATCGTCGGCGTTGGTCAGGAATCGACGGTGCTCGATGTCGAGCTAGGCCTGTGCGAAAACGAGCGTGCCGTCATCGATGGATGCCGAGACGAGTCGCAGACGCACGGTGGAGCCCGGCGTGGCATCCAGTCCCTTGACCTTCGCTTCGACGGGCGGGGTCGTGAGCTGCACGCGCACCCCGTCGCCGCGGAGGGTCAGCGCGACCCCCTCGAACACGTCGCCCTCGTGACCGGCGAGCAGCGCCGCCTCGACGCGGTCGAGCGCACCGGCATCCAGTTGTGCGGCCTTCTGCGAGGTGCGCGCCATGAGTGCGGGCAGCGCGGGCAGCGATCCTCTCGCCCAACTCGGCACCTCGTGGCCGTTCGCGAGCGCGTCGCACACGACGAGCGACCAGCGGTCGACGAGCCGCCGCAGCGGGGCGGTCGCATGCGCGTACGGCGCGCCGATCGCCGCCTGCGTCGCCTTCGCGGGTGGAGCGCCGTCGAACGCGACGTACCCCGCACCGCGGAAGAGGCCCCCGGCATACTCCTTGACCGCGCGAGCTGCGGGGGAGCGGTCGAGGCCCCGCAGGTAGTCGCCGTACGGGACACCCGGGGCCCATGGGAGGCCGAGGGCGACCGTCTGCGCGCGGAACTCCTCGATGTCCGCGGGGTCCGCGGGCGGCATCGTGCGGAGGATCCCGATGCCGCCGCGCAGCATGATCTCCGCAGCGGCCATGCCGGTGAGGAGCGACACCTGCGCGTTCCAGTCCTCGAGGGGAACGCCGTAG
Organism: Microbacterium sp. SCN 70-27; assembly: GCA_001724425.1. Taxonomy (GTDB): domain Bacteria; phylum Actinomycetota; class Actinomycetes; order Actinomycetales; family Microbacteriaceae; genus Microbacterium. Next base: position 9,856 of record MEEK01000034.1, on the reverse strand, counting down.
CTGCGCTCGATGCGGTAGCCGTCGCCGTCCGCGATGATCCGCGCCTCGGGGACGTTGAGGCTCGCGCCGCCGCGCTCACGCTCGCGCTCCGACCGCGCGGCGCCGAACCACGGCATCGCGGCGAGCGTCGGGGGAGCCTCGCCCGCGTCGATCGCTCGCTGTGCCTCGGGGTACGCCCACTGGGCCCGCGAGCGGACGACGGCATGCGTCAGGGTCGCCTCCACGGGGCGGGCACCCTCGTCGAGGACGAACCGCCAGACGAACGCGCGCCGGTCACGACCCGGGAGGAGCGACGCGGCATCCTCGCTCAGCACTGTCGGGTGCAGCGGGACGCGGCCGTCAGGCGCGTACATCGTCTGCCCACGGCGGCGCGTCTCGGCATCCAGCACGCCGTCTGGCGCGACGTACGCGGGCAGGTCGGCGATCGCGTAGTGCAGGATCCCGCCTGTCGGCGTCCGCTCGAGGTGCAGGGCCTGGTCGAGGTCCGTCGAACCGGCCGGGTCGATCGTCAGGAACTCGATGTCGCGGAGGTCGGCGAGACCCGCTCGGCCGGGGTCCGCCGAGACCTCGCGGGCGGCGCGCTCCGCTTCGGCCACGGCGTCCGGCGGGTAGGAGTCGGGCAGGCCCAGGTCGCGCCGGAGGCGGGCGAGCGATGCGGCGAGCTCGCCGTGGACATCCATCGGAGCGAGACGGGCGCGACGCGAAGGCACGGGGTCAGCCTACGGGCGTGCGCCCCCGAGACTAGGCTTGACGCTCGTGGTCACACGTCTTTCGAACTACTTCGTCCGCACCCTCCGCGAGGACCCCTCGGATGCCGAGGTCACGAGCCACAAGCTGCTCGTGCGCGCCGGCTACATCCGCCGCGCCGCCCCGGGCATCTTCACGTGGCTGCCGCTCGGGCTCAAGGTCAAGGCGAAGATCGAGGACATCATCCGCGAGGAGATGGCCGCCGCCGGCGCCTTCGAAGTGCACTTCCCGGCGCTCCTGCCCCGCGACCCGTACGAGCAGTCCGGCCGCTGGACCTCCTACGGCGACGGTATCTTCCGGCTGCAGGACCGTCGCGGTGCCGACTACCTCCTCGCCCCGACGCACGAGGAGATGTTCACGCTCCTCGTGAAGGACCTGTACTCGTCGTACAAGGACCTGCCGCTGACGATCTTCCAGATCCAGGACAAGTACCGCGACGAGGCGCGCCCCCGCGCCGGGCTTCTGCGCGGGCGCGAGTTCACGATGAAGGACGCCTACTCGTTCGACTACACGGATGCCGGGCAGGATGCCTCGTACATGTCGCAGCGCGACGCGTACGAGCGGATCTTCCAGCGTCTCGGCCTCGAGTACGTCATCGTCGCGGCCGACAACGGCCTCATGGGCGGTGCGCGCTCGGAGGAGTTCCTGCACCCGATCGCGATCGGTGAGGACACCTTCGTCCGCTCTGCGGGCGGCTACGCCGCGAACGTCGAGGCGTACACGACGACCGTGCCGGATGCGCTTCCCTTCGATGCGGACGGGGCGCCCGTCGTCTTCGACTCGCCCAACACGCCGACGATCGAGACGCTCGTCGCGCATTGCGACGCCGTGCTCGAACCGCGCGCGGACGGCCGTGCCTACGAGGCGGCCGACACGCTGAAGAACGTCGTGCTCGCCCTCACGCACCTCGACGGCACGCGCGAGCTCGTCGTCGTGGGCCTGCCCGGCGACCGCGAGGTCGACGACAAGCGCGCCGAGGTCGCCTTCGCCCCCGCCGCGGTCGAGGCCGCGACGGCCGAGGACTTCGAGCGGAACCCCCTTCTGGTCAAGGGCTACATCGGGCCCTGGTCGCCTGAGGGGGCCGTCCTCGGCGAGGAGTCGGCCACGGGCATCCGGTACCTCGTCGACCCGCGCGTCGGCGAGGGATCCAGCTGGATCACGGGTGCGAACCTCGACCAGAAGCACGCCCACTCGGTCGTCGCGGGCCGCGACTTCTTCGCCGACGGCGTCGTCGAGGTCGCGAACGTGCGCGCCGGAGACCCCGCACCCGACGGGTCGGGCCCGGTGGAGCTCGCGCGTGGCATGGAGATCGGGCACGTCTTCCAGCTCGGGCGCTTCTTCGCCGAGACGCTGGGCCTCAAGGTCCTCGACGAGAACGGCAAGCTCGTCACCGTGACGATGGGCTCCTACGGCATCGGGGTGACCCGCATCCTTGCGATCCTCGCCGAGCTGAACAACGACGAGAAGGGTCTCGTCTGGCCGGCATCCATCGCCCCGTTCGACGTGCAGGTCGTCGCCGCCGGTCGTGACGAGGCCGCATTCGCGCTCGCCGAGGACGTCGCCCAGCAGCTCGAGGCAGCGGGTCTCGACGTGCTGCTGGACGATCGCCCCAAGGTCTCGCCGGGCGTGAAGTTCGGTGACGCGGAGCTGCTCGGCGTGCCGCAGATCGTGATCGCCGGTCGCGGCGCCGCCGACGGCGAGGTCGAGATGTGGGAGCGGCGCTCGGGCGAGCGCGACACCGTCGCCGCCGCGGAGGCGATCGCGCGACTGACCGCGCGCTGACGCGGCCGGCCGGTGACCTCCCTACACTGACGGCATGGACATCGAGCCCGTCTTCACGACCGTCGCGGTCGTGTTCGAGGTCATCGGCGCGGTCTCGATGTGCGTCGGGTTCGTGATCGCCGTGGTGCTGGGTATGCGCGCCCTGCGTCGCGGCGACGGGGGACAGGCGGCGTTCCAGACGCTGCGCACCACCCTCGGCGCGGCGATCCTGCTCGGCCTCGAGGTGCTCGTCGCGGCGGATCTCATCCGTACGATCACGTCGAAGCCGTCCCTCGAGGACGCCCTGATCCTCGGGCTCATCGTGCTGATCCGGACCGTCCTGTCCATGTCGATCCAGATCGAGATCGAGGGTGTGCTGCCGTGGCGGCGTGCCCTCCTGACGAGCGGCGGGCAGGTGCTCGGCGAACAGATCGCGAGGGATCGTGCGGCGGATGCCGCGCGCAGCAACGTGACCGGGACCCGCCGGCGCCGCGGCGGCGGTCGGGCCTGACAGGCGGCGCTCCGCCGATCAGCACCCTCAGGTCGCAGCGAAGCCCTCGAGCAGCTCCGCCGCGCGGGGAGCCCCGCCCGCGGCGGCGAGCTGTGCGGCGACCGCTCGGGCGCGCGTGCGGTAACGGGGGTCGGCGCGGACCCGGTCGACGGCGGCGCGGACCGCGGCGCTCGTCGGCGTGCCTGTCCGCAGGTTGATGCCGACACCCGCGGCATCCACCCGCCCCGCCACTTCGGGCTTGTCGAGATCGCCCCCGCCGACCACGAGCGGAAGGCCATGCGCGAGCGCGGTGAGCACACCGCCCCAGCCGCCGTTCGTCACGAGCACCTCCGCCCGCGGGAACAGCTCGTCGAACGGGAGCATCGCCGCGGTCCGGGCGTTGGCCGGGATCGCGAACGGAACCGTGTCGACGCCGCGGACGCCGGTGGAGGCAGCGACGACGGCATCCAGGTCTGCGAGGCCCGTCAGTGCGGGCTGCAGCAGGTCCGTCGGGTCGACGTTCTGCGTGCCCTGTGTGACGACGACGACGGGATGCCCGTCGAGCTCGCTCCACCACGGGGGCGGCGGGACCGGCATGGGCTCCGAGAGCCGTCCGACCCAGTGGAGGTGCGACGGCCTCGGGATGTCGAAGTCGAGTGCCGCGACCCCGGACGCGAGGATCAGCTCCGCCGACCACACCTGCCGATCGAATCCGGCGCCCGCGGCCGGCAGCCCGACGGCGTCACGTGCTCGATCGGCGGCGCGGTTGAGCCGCCCCGACAGCGCCGGGATGAGGGCGCGCAGTGCGGCATCCCGAGCCCGCCCGAGGGCTGTCCGCCCCGGCCGGAGCCCGAGGCCCGGCGGCGGGCTGTGCGACGAGACCAGGTGGAGGGGCAGGATCGCGACGGTGGCCCACCGGCATCCGAGCGCTTCGGCGATGACGCTCGGTGCGAGGGAGGCCTCGTCGCTGACGAGCACGTCCCACCGCTCGCGGTCCCACTCGGTGCGCGCGTCGGCGAGTTGGGCCGGCGCCGTGGCGACGAAAAGATCCTCCATGTTGATCATCAACTGCGCGAAGCCCTTCTTGCCGCGCAGGCGCGGGAAGGTCGCCGGGAGGTTCTGCTCGTCGAAGTCGGGCGCGTTCCGCCACGCGACGAACCGCGCGCCCGTCCGCTCCACCTGACCGCGAAACGCCGCGCCCGTGTAGAAACGCACGTCGTGCCCCCGCTCCACGAGCGCCGCCGCGACTGCCGCCATCGGTGCCACGTGGCCCGAGAACGGCATCGCCGTCACCATGAACCGCGCCATACCGGCATCATCGTCCTGCGACGCCCAGAAGGGAATCCGTGCGAGCACGGAATCAGTCGGCGATCGCGTCGAGGTAGGCGAGGATCGCGCCGTGCGCCACCCGCGGTTCACCCGACCGTGCCAGGCTGGGCGCATGGCAGGAAGCTCCACCCAGATCCCGGCATCCGTCACCGACGACATCCGCAGGCTCATCGCGGATGCCGGAATCGACGCCGATCAGGATCTCATCGCCCGCATCCTCGCGACCGGCGTCGGTCTCGGACTCGACGACACCGACCGCCTCGACCTCAAGATCACCTCCGCCGCGCTCACCGAGATGCGGGCCGCGTTCGCGCTGTTCGCACCCTTCCGCGGCATCCCGAAGGTGACGATCTTCGGTTCGGCACGCACCCGCCCCGACGACGAGCTGTACCGTGCGGCCGCGGCGGCGGCGCACGCGCTCGCCGACCGGGGCTGGATGGTCGTGACAGGAGCCGGCCCCGGAATCATGCAGGCGGCGGCCGAGGGTGCCGGTCCCGAACACTCGATCGGAGTCAGCATCCGCCTGCCGTTCGAAGAGAAGCCGAACGCCGTGATCGCGAAGAATTCGCGCAACGTCGCGATGAAGTACTTCTTCACGCGCAAGCTCATGCTCGTGAAGGAATCCCAGGCATTCATCTGCGTGCCGGGCGGCTTCGGCACGCTCGACGAGATGTTCGAGCTGCTGACGCTGCAGCAGACCGGAAAGGCCGAGCCCACGCCGATCGTCCTGCTCGACCGGCCCGGGGGCACGTTCTGGGCGGGGCTCGAGCGCTTCGTCGACGAGCAGCTCGTCGCGAGCGGCGTCATCTCGCCGGACGACTTCGGACGCGTGCTCGTGACCGATTCGGTGGATGCCGCGGTGGCCGAGATCACCGGGTTCTACCGCAACTTCGACTCCCTGCGCTGGGTCAAGGACCGCCTGGTCCTGCGGCTGCATGCGGAGCCCACGCCCGCCGAGCTGGACGATCTCAACGTGCGCTTCGGCGACCTCCTGGTGGCCGGGCGTATCGAGGCGACCCGGCCGCTGCGCGCGGAGGAGCGCGACGGCGACCGGCTCGACCTGCCGCGCGTCGTGCTGACGCTCAACCAGTTCAAGGTCGGGTCGCTGCATCGCCTCATCCGCGCGCTGAACGCGCTGCCGTCTGCCGCAGGCGAGCCGGCGACCCCGCCCGTTCCTGCGTCCGGATTCTGAAGGCTTACGGCTCCCGGTCGGCGCCGCCCGCGATCCACGGGCGGCCGAGGGGGATGATGTGGCGCCCCATCGTGCGCCAGTAGAACTTCTCGATGAGGAGGTAGGCGGCGAGCGCCGACGCCACGATGAGGAACCACGCGCCGACGTTGGCCCAGCCGTCGACGCCGGTGAAGCCGCCGACCGCTTCCAGGCCGAGGCCGATCGAGACGCACAGGAGCGTCACGGGAAGAGCCGTGTTGTGGGTCGCCCCCGCGAACATGAAGCCGAACGCCAGCACGGAGAAGATGAGGGAGAACAGCGGCCTCGCGGGCCCCGACACCTCGAAGAAGCCGAGTTCGCCGCCGAGGAGGAACCCGGGCATGCAGATCCAGTACCAGCCGAAGGCGTTGTAGACGATGAAGTGGAAGTCGTCGCCGATGAAGTAGGAGAGCATCCCGGCGGTCACCTGCACGATGCCGCCGAACACCGCCCCGACCCAGAACACGGCGCTCTCGCTCTGGACGCCGAGATGTGCGAGCTGAGCGGTGAGGGTGGCGATGATGAAGCCGAGCAGACCGATGAGTCCGGGGTCTGCCGTCGTGCGGGCGGAGTGGGGTTCCATGATTCCAGTATGACGGTGCATACTCGCCGGCCCCACGTGCCGAGAGGACGGCGGGGGTCTGCGCGGCATCCGGTAAACTCGGTCGGATGATGCGGGGTGACCCGTCGTCGAAGAGCTGAATAGGGAGGCACCTGTGGACATCGATCTGGGACTGTTGCGGACGGTCGAGCGCGAGAAGGAGATCCCCTTCGACGAACTCGTCCGCATCATCGAGCAGGCCATCCTCACCGCCTACGCCAAGCACACGTCGCCCGACGGCGAGCTGCCCGAGGGCGCCCGCGCCGTACTCGACCGCAAGACCGGCCATGTCGCCGTCTTCATCCCCCTCCTCGACGAGGAGGGCGCCGTCATCGGCGAGGAGGAGTCGACGCCCGAGGACTTCGGCCGCATCGCCGCCTTCGCCGCGAAGCAGGTCATCAGCCAGCGCCTGCGGGACATCGCCGACGAGGCCGTGCTCGGCGAGTTCCGAGGCAAGGAGGGCGACATCGTCGCGGGCGTCATCCAGCAGGGCCCGAACCCGCGCATGATCCACGTCGACCTCGGCACGGTCGAGGCGATCCTCCCGCCCGAAGAACAGGTCGCCGGCGAGGAGTACCCGCACGGTGCACGCCTGCGCGTGTATGTGACCTCCGTGTCGAAGGGTCTCAAGGGGCCCCAGATCACGGTGTCCCGCACGCACCCGGGCCTCGTTCGCAAGCTCTTCGCACTCGAGGTGCCCGAGATCGCCTCGGGTCTCGTCGAGATCACGTCGCTCGCCCGCGAAGCCGGTCACCGCACCAAGATCGCCGTGACCGCGAAGGACCCTGCGATCAACGCGAAGGGCGCCTGCATCGGGGAGCTCGGTCGGCGCGTGCGCGCGGTGACGGAGGAGCTCGGCGGCGAGAAGATCGACATCGTCGACTACGACCCCGAGCTCGCGAAGTTCGTCGCGAACGCGCTGTCGCCCGCGAAGGTGACTTCGAGCTTCGTGCTGGATGCCTCGTCGAAGGCGGTCCGCGCCCTCGTCCCCGATTACCAGCTGTCGCTCGCGATCGGCAAGGAGGGCCAGAACGCCCGACTCGCCGCGAAGCTCACCGGCGCGAAGATCGACATCCAGCCGGACTCGATCCTCGAATCGTGACGCGCGGGGCCGCTGCGCGGGCGACCGCGTCGAAACGGCCCGCCCGTGGAGGGGGTAGGATGGAACCCGTTCGAACGTGCGTGGGGTGCCGCGCTCGTGCCCCCCGATCCGCCCTGTTGCGGGTCGTCGTGCGGGATGGCGTGATCGTCGCAGACGAGAAGGCGGTCCTGCCCGGCCGGGGTGCGTGGGTGCACGACACGGAAGCGTGCGTGCAGGCGGCGGTCCGTCGGCGCGCGTTCGGGCGAGCACTGCGAGTGTCCGCACCTGTGGACACGCAGACCTTTCAACACCACCACCAGCGAAAAGGCTGAACGGCTATGGACACGAAGTGAACGGCTCGAAATGAGACCCGTCCGCATCTAACGGTCTGCCCTGTCCGGGGAGACCTCAGACAGGAGAATTGTGGCAAACCCACGAGTGCATGAAATCGCTTCCGAGATCGGCGTCGACAGCAAGGTCGCCCTCGCGAAGCTGAAGGAGCTCGGCGAATACGTCAAGAGCCCCTCATCGACGATCGCGCCCCCCGTGGCGCGCAAGCTGCGCGCGGCCCTCGAGGCCGACGGTGCGGCCAAGCCCGCCGAGGCCGCGAAGTCGGCGTCGCCGGCCCCGCGCCCCGCGTCCGGCGCACGCCCGGGCCCCGCCAAGCCCGCCGCACCCACCCCCGGCCCGGCGGCGGCCAAGCAGGCTGAGCCCGCCGGGGCAGAGACCCCGGCGGCGACGCCCGCTGCTGCGGCTCCCGCGGCGTCCGCGCCTACGGCTTCCGCTCCCGCGGCGACCGCGGCGACCCCTGCAGCTCCGGCCGCGGCGAAGAGCGAGGGCGGCGACGCCCCGGCATCCGGTGCCGCGCCGACTCCCGGCGCGCCGCGCCCCGGTGGCACCCCGCGCCCGGGCAACAACCCGTTCGCGTCCGCGCAGGGCATGGGCCAGCGGCCCGCCGGCCCGCGCCCGGGCAACAACCCGTTCGCGTCGGCACAGGGCATGGGTCAGCGCCCGAGCCCCGGAAACATCCCGCGCCCGCAGGCCCCGCGCCCCGGCGCACCCCGCCCGGGCGCCCCGCGTCCCGGGGGTGCTGGTCGCCCCGGTGGCGGCGGTCGTCCCGGCGCCCCCTTCCAGCAGCGTCCCGGTGGTCCCGGTCGTCCCGGCGGTGCCGGCGGATTCCAGCGCCCCGGCGGCACGGGTGGGCCCGGTGCCCCCGGTGGGTTCGCCGGTCGTCCCGGCGGTGGTGGCGGTCGGGGTCGTGGACCCGGCGGCGGCACCGCGGGTGCCTTCGGCAAGGGCGGCGGCAAGTCCAAGCAGCGCAAGTCGCGTCGGGCGAAGCGGCAAGAATTCGAGATGCGGGATGCCCCGGTCGTCGGCGGCGTCAACGTCTCGAAGGGCAACGGCGAGATCGTCCGGCTCCGTCGCGGCGCATCGATCGCCGACTTCGCGGACAAGCTCGAGGCGATCCGCGGCTACACCGTGCAGCCCGGAACGCTTGTCACGATCCTCTTCAACCTCGGTGAGATGGCGACGGCGACCGAGTCGCTCGACGAGGCCACGTTCGAGGTGCTCGGCGCCGAACTCGGCTACAAGATCCAGATGGTCTCTCCCGAGGACGAGGACAAGGAGCTCCTCGAGGGCTTCGGACTCGACCTCGAGGCGGAGCTGGAGGCGGAGAGCGAGGACGACCTCGAGATCCGTCCGCCCGTCGTGACCGTCATGGGCCACGTCGACCACGGTAAGACGCGACTGCTCGACGCAATCCGTCAGACCAACGTCGTCGCGGGCGAGGCCGGCGGCATCACGCAGCACATCGGTGCCTACCAGGTGTGGACCGAGCACGAGGACATCGAGCGCGCTATCACCTTCATCGACACCCCCGGTCACGAGGCGTTCACCGCCATGCGTGCCCGTGGTGCGCAGGTCACGGACATCGCGATCCTCGTGGTCGCCGCCGACGACGGCATCATGCCGCAGACGGTGGAGGCCCTGAACCACGCCCAGGCGGCGCAGGTTCCGATCGTCGTCGCGGTCAACAAGATCGACAAGCCCGAGGCGAACCCGGCGAAGGTGCGCCAGCAGCTCACCGAGTACGGCCTTGTCGCGGAGGAGTACGGCGGCGACGTGATGTTCGTCGACGTCTCGGCGCGCCAGGGCACGGGCATCCAGGATCTCCTCGACGCCGTGCTGCTGACCGCCGACGCGGGCCTCGACCTCACGGCCAACCCGAACAAGGCTGCCCGCGGTGTAGCGATCGAAGCGAAGCTCGACAAGGGCCGCGGTTCGGTGGCGACCGTCCTCATCCAGTCCGGAACGCTGCGCGTCGGCGACGCGATCGTCGCGGGCACCGCGTACGGCCGCGTCCGCGCGATGATCGACGAGAACGGGGATGCCGTCGAAGAGGCCTTCCCGTCGCGTCCCGTCCAGGTGCAGGGTCTCAACTCGGTCCCCCGCGCCGGCGACACGTTCATCGTCACCGACGAGGACCGCATGGCCCGCCAGATCGCCGAGAAGCGTGAGGCCGCCGAGCGCAACGCCCAGCTGGCCAAGGCCCGCAAGCGCATCTCGCTCGAGGACTTCACCCGCGCGCTCGAAGAGGGCAAGGTCGAGTCGCTCAACCTCATCATCAAGGGTGAC
>MEEK01000033.1 GCA_001724425.1 Microbacterium sp. SCN 70-27 | reverse complement strand
CCCCGGCTTGGACTCGAACCAAGAACCTGCCGGTTAACAGCCGGCTGCTCTGCCAATTGAGCTACCGAGGATCAGTCACCCGCGAGCGGGCAACCCGTCCATACTAGCAAAGCCGGAGGGGTGCTCGTGCACGCGGGCACGAGTTCGACACGCTCAGGAGGCGAGTCGCGTCCCCTCATCGGGCGTCCACAGGACATCCGATGTGCCGTGCCCGAATCCCACCGGGTGGCCGCCCCTCAGCACGAGGACGTCGGCATCCAGTTCGTCCACCGCGGTCGCGTCATTCGTCACGATCAGGATCGCCATGCCACTCTCGTCGCGCCGCCGCACGAGTGCATCGCGCGCGGCGAGACGTACCTCGACATCGAGGTTCGCGTACGGGTCGTCGCCGATGAACAGGCGCGGCTCGAGCACCAGCGCCCGGGCGAGCGCCACGCGCTGACGCATGCCGGAGCTGAGTTCATACGGGTACTTGGCGGCAGCGCCGAGCGGGAGCTGGAACTCGTCGAGGAGGCGTGCGACCTGCAGGGAGAGCGCCCGCTGATTCACCCGGCGATCCCGCGAGGTCACGGGCTCGCCGATCGTCTCCCCCACCGTGAGCCGCGCGGGCAGGTCGGTGCCGGCCCGCTGAGGCAGATAGCCCGTGAAGTACGAGCGCACACGGCGGGCGCGTCCGCCCTTACGCACATCGATGCCGGCGACCTGCGCAGTGCCGCCGAGGAGCGCGAGGGTCGGGTCGTCCGCGCCCGCGAGCAGCGCCGCCACGGTCGACTTTCCGCCGCCCGTCGGCCCCATGAGCGCCAGTGCTCGCCCGGGTGCGAGGCGGAACGTGATGCCCTCGGCGACCCGCGCGCCGCCGTGACCCACGGAGAGGTCGTCGCACGAGATCGCGAGGGCCGATGCGGATCGCCGTTGCATACCTGTCATCCTGCCCGGTTCCCGGCGACGGCGCCAACGCCCACGCGCCATGCCGGTGTCAGAGACCCTCCGCCAGTAGGCGGCGCTCGGCGTCCAGATCGCGGAGCTTCACGCGCACCGCGCGCCCCTCCTCCGATTCGGCGGGAAGCCGCTGGATCGCACCGAGCAGCTCGGTCTTCTCGCGATCGACCGCGCGCACCCGGAGCCGACGCGCGAGGGAACGCGTCGAGTCGACGGCTTCGGCTTCGCTCAGCGCGGGAAAGCTCGCCGTGAGGAGCTCCACGGCGAGCGATCGATACGGCTCGCGCGTCGATTCCGCCGCGGTGGACGCCCAGCCGACCCGCGCGCGATCGGGTTGGGCCGCGATGCTCTGACGGACGGCGTCGAGGGCCGGGTGATGCATCGGAAGAGCGAGTGCGGCGTCGATCTCCGCGGCATCCACGACGTGTCCGTACTGCAGGATGCCCATGAGCGCATCGCGCTCGATCGACACGTCCGCGGTTCGGGGCAGCGAGGCGATCGTGACTCTGGTGAGGGGAGCGTCCTCGGCCGCGGGCTGCGCCGCGGCAGGTGTGCGCCCCGGGGCATCCGTGGAGCGTGCGGCGCGAGCGGCGCGCTCGATGGCCCCGCGCACCTCACTGAGATCTATGCCGAGCTTCCGCGCGAGCACGCGCGTGTAGCCCGGGCGCAGCGCCGGGTCGCGGATGTCGCTCACGATCGGTGCGGTCGCGCGGAGGGCGCCGACGCGGCCCTCGACGGTCGCGAGGTCGAAACCCGAGAGACGCTGGTCCATGACGAACTCGAACATGGGCGCCTTCGTGTCCATGAGGGCGCGCACGGCGGCATCCCCCTTGTGCAGGCGCAGGTCGCACGGGTCGAGGCCGTCGGGGGCGACCGCCACGTAGGTCTGGGCGGCGAATCGCTTCTCGTCGCCGAACGCGCGGAGGGCGGCCTTCTGCCCCGCCGCATCGGGATCGAACGTGAAGACGACTTCGCCGGCCGCGGTATCGTCGCCCATGACGCGGCGGAGGACCGTGATGTGCTCCGAGCCGAACGCCGTCCCGCAGCTCGCGATCGCCGTCGTCACCCCCGCGAGGTGGCACGCCATGACGTCGGTGTAGCCCTCGACGACCACGACCCGGTGAGAGCGGGAGATGTCCTTCTTCGCGAGGTCCAGCCCGTAGAGCACCTGAGCCTTCTTGTAGATCGCGGTCTCGGGGGTGTTGAGGTATTTCGGGCCCTGGTCATCGTCGTACAGGCGGCGCGCGCCGAAGCCGATCGGCTGCCCCGTGACATCCCGGATCGGCCACACGACGCGCCCGCGGAAGCGGTCGTAGACGCCGCGCTGGCCCTGCGAGAGGAGTCCCGCGGCGACGAGTTCCTCGTCGGTGAAGCCCTGTGCCTTCAAGGCATCCCGGACCCCGTTCCACCCCTTCGGCGCGTAGCCCACACCGAAGTGGGCGGCCGCACCCGCATCGAACCCGCGCTCTCCGAGGAAGCGGCGGGCGGCATCGGCCTCGGGGCTCGACAACTGGGCGCGGAACCACTCCGCCGCAGCCGTGTTCGCCTGGTACAGCCGGGTCCGGCCGCTCATCTCGGGCGCGGCGCCGCCGTCCTCGTAGTGGAGCGTGTAGCCGATACGGGCGGCGAGTCGCTCGACAGCCTCGGTGAACGACAGGTGGTCCATCGCGCGGAGGAACGAGTAGACGTCGCCCGACTCGCCGCAGCCGAAGCAGTGGTAGTAGCCGACCTGCGGCCGGACGTGGAAGCTGGGGCTGCGTTCGTCGTGGAAGGGGCACAGGCCCTTGAGCGAGCCCACACCGGCGCTCTTGAGCGCCACGCGCTCGCCCACGATATCGGCGATATTCGTACGCGCCTTGACCTCGTCGACGTCGGCCTGCGCGATGCGGGCCATGTCAGGGCCCCTCGAGCGGCCAGAGGCCGGGGATCGGCTCGGGCAGGGCGAAGCCCGCGTGGGCCGTGGCACGGGTGTCGCCCGAACGCAGACCGAGTTCGCGGAGGTCCACGGGGCCGATGAGGCGTGCGTGCCACTCGATCGCGAACCGGTCCGTGAGGCTTGCGACCTGGTCGACGACGACTCGCCGTCGCGCGGCGTCGGTGGATGCCCGGACGAAGTCCTCCGCGTGCAGCCGGTCGAGGTGGTCGGGGCGCTCCCAGAGCGCCGTCGCGAGGCGCTTCAGTACGCGGCGCTGTTCCTTGTAGAGGCCCTTCCTGCCGTCGATCGAGACGACGAAGGCGCCGATGATTCCCTTCAGCACCGCCATCTCGACCTCGATGATGCGCGGGACGACCACGCGGCCACGGTAGCGCGTGAGCGAGGGGGCCGTGTAGTGCTCGCGGGTCGCCGTCGTCGCAGCCCGCGCGAAGCGGCCGATGAGGTCGGACGTGAGGTTTTTGAGGCGCGCGACGTCGGCCCGGTCGCCCGCGAAGGAGGTCAGCCACTCCGGCAGTCGGGAGAGGCGGTACAGGGCATCCTCGAGCTCGTCGCGGCGGTAGTCGTAGCCGACCCAGGTCTGGATCGCGGTGAGCAGCGCCTCGCGCTCGCGCGGATCGACGAGGCGCGCCGGGTCGAGGTATCCGTTGAGGACGGCGTCTTCGAAGTCGTGCACGGAGTAGGCGATGTCGTCGGAGAGGTCCATCACCTCCGCTTCGATGCAACGCAGCCGCCCCGGCGCGCCCTCGCGCATCCAGCGGAAGATGTCCTCGTCCTCGGGGTAGACGCCGAACTTGTCGCGCCCGCCGGGGTCGGGCACGGCATGGTCGACCGTCCACGGGTACTTGCACGTCGCGTCGAGGCTCGCCCGCGTGAGGTTCAGGCCGACGCTGCGCCCCTCGTCGTCGACGACTTTCGGCTCGAGGCGCGCGAGGATCCGCAGCGTCTGGGCGTTCCCCTCGAACCCGCCGATGTCCGCGGCCCACTCGTTGAGCGCACGCTCCCCGTTGTGTCCGAACGGCGGATGCCCGATGTCGTGGCTGAGGCAGGCCGTGTCGACGACGTCGGGCGAGAGCTCGAGCGCGACGGCCAGTTCGCGCCCCACCTGGGCGACTTCGAGCGAATGGGTGAGCCGGTTGCGCGCGAAGTCGGCGGGACTCGCGGGGCTCAGCACCTGCGTCTTCGATGCGAGCCGGCGCAGCGCCGCGGAGTGCAGCACACGGGCACGGTCGCGCGCGAAGCTGTCACGCTGGGAGCGGTGCGTCTCGGGCAGGTAGCGCTCAGCGTCGTGGTCGTCGTAGCCCGCGGGACGCCCGGACGCGATCCCCACGGCGCCGCCCTCAGCCGCCACTGGTGTCCAGTTCGGCGTCGGCGAGCGTGCGGGATGCCTCACGCGACACCTCACGCGAGGCGAGCCAGCCATCGGGCAGTGCCGGACGCTTGGGGGTGCCTGCGCGCCCGCGCTGGCCCTCGGCGGCGGCACCGGGGTACGGCGCGTCGTGGTCCATGGTCGCGAGGAGATCGTCGATCTCGGCGAGGGTGGATGCCGTCGCGAGGGCCGCACGCAGCTCTCCCCCCACGGGGTAGCCCTTGAAGTACCAGGCGACGTGCTTGCGGATGTCGCGGCATCCGCGGTCCTCGTCCTCGAAGAACTCGACGAGCAGCTCGGCGTGGCGGCGAAACGCCTGGGCGACGTAGCCGAGGGTCGCGTCGGGGCGTACGCCGGGAACCCCGAACGCGGCCGCCAGATCCCCGAAGAGCCACGGGCGGCCGAGGCATCCGCGCCCCACGACGACGCCGTCGCAGCCTGTCTCCGCCATCATCCGCACAGCGTCCTCCGCCGACCAGATGTCGCCGTTGCCGAGCACCGGGATGCCCGTGACCGCCTCCTTCAGGGCCGCGATCGCACTCCAATCCGCGTGGCCGGAGTAGAACTCCGCGGCGGTGCGGGCGTGCAGGGCGACGGCGGCGACGCCGGCATCCTCGGCGATGCGGCCGGCATCGAGGTACGTGAGGTGGTCGGTGTCGATGCCCTTGCGCATCTTCACCGTCAGCGGGACATCCCCTGCCGCGCGCGCGGCACGGGTGACGATCTCGCGGAACAGCTCCGTCTTCCACGGGAGCGCCGCTCCCCCGCCCTTGCGGGTGACCTTCGGAACGGGGCAGCCGAAGTTCAAGTCGATGTGGTCGGCGCGGTCCTCCTCGACAAGGATTCGCACCGCCGCTTCCGTCGTGGCGGGGTCGACGCCGTAGAGCTGGATCGACCGGGGCGTCTCCGACTCGTGGTGCGTGATGAGGCGCATCGTGGTCGCGTTGCGCTCGACGAGCGCGCGCGTCGTGATCATCTCGCTCACGTAGAGCCCGGCGCCGAACTCACGGCACAGGCGCCGGAACGCGGTGTTGGTGATGCCCGCCATGGGCGCGAGGACGACCGGCGCCTCCAGGGCGATCGGCCCGATGCGCAGGCCGGACGGCGCCGCAGCGGCGGTTCGGGGCTCTGGGGCGGGCGCGAGGGTGGACATCCTGTCCATTCTCCCAGACGCGCGGCGCCCTCGGCCGCCGCGGCAGGCCTATCGTGGAGAACATGGCCGACACGCTCCCCGCGGACATCCGCGACATCCCCTACACCGACGCCTCCGGCACCGAGCGCACCCTCGCGGAGTTCGGCGACAAGACGCTGCTCATCGTGAACGTCGCGTCCAAATGCGGCCTCACACCGCAGTACGAACAGCTCGAGGAGCTGCAGAAGACCTACGGCGATCGCGGCTTCCAGGTGATCGGGTTCCCCTGCAACCAGTTCATGGGACAAGAGCCCGGGTCGATGGACGAGATCCTCGAGTACTGCTCGGTCACGTACGGAGTGACCTTCCCCGTCGCGGAGAAGGTCCGTGTCAACGGCTCGCACGCAGCGCCCCTCTACAAGGCGCTCAAGAAGGCCAAGAACGTCGAAGGCGCCAAGGGCCCCGTCATGTGGAACTTCGAGAAGTTCCTCGTCACCCCGAGTGGTGACGTGCACCGGTTCCGCCCGCAGACGAAGCCGGATGCCCCGGAGGTCGTCGCGGCGATCGAAGCGAGTCTTCCCGCCTGACCGCCGCGACGACGCGCGTCAGCGCTCCGCGGGACCGTCCGTCCGAACGTTCGGCTCGGCCGGTGCCTGCGGGGCGCTCGGAGACTCGTAGACGGGCGGCTGGGGCGCCGTCGGGGCCTCGTAGACGGGCGGCTGGGTCTGGTACCGGGGTGCCTGCGGCGGAGCGGGAGCGTACGGCTGCCCGGCGTACGGCTGCCCCGGGTACGGCTGCCCGGCCGGCTGCGCCAGCGGGGGCTGCCCGTCGACGGGGGCGTACGCGACCCCCGGTGCACCCTGATCCGGCGTGGCCACAGGCGCCCCGATCGGCTCGGCGGAACCGTTCTTGCGCACCTGCGACGCAGCCACGAAGTACTGGACGACGCCCACGATCGTGAGGATGGCGCCCGCCGCGAGCGGGTACCAGAACACACGATAGGTGTAGTTGCCGCTGGCATCCGGCTGGGCGAAGGCCACCTGGAAGAACGGGATCGCAGCGCCCACGACGAACACCGCACCTGACGGCGAGGGTCGGTCAGGAGGGCAGGCCTTCGCGGCGTTCGGCCCAGACCTGGCGAGTGATCTGCGCGAAGGCCTCTGCGGGCTGGGCGCCGCTCACGCCGTACTTGCCGTCGATGACGAAGAACGGGACGCCCTGGATGCCATAGGCCTGCGCCTGCGCCTGGTCGGCCCGCACGTCCGGCAGGTGGCGCCCCGACTCAAGCGCCTCGCGCGCGGCATCCGCGTCGAGCCCCGCTTCGGCGGCGAGGGCGACGAGATCGTCGATCCGGCCCACGTGCCGGCCTTCGGTGAAGTAGGCCGCCATGAGACGTTCCGCCATCGCCTGCTGAGCGCCCTGCTCCTTCGCGAAGTGCAGCAACTCGTGCGCCTTCACGGTGTTCGTGTGCTGGAGGATGTCGAAACGGTACTCGAGGCCGGCGTTCGCGGCCACGCCCGTGACGTTGTCGAGCAGTTCGCGCACGCGTTCACGCGGCATCCCCTTGTGGCCCTCGAGGAAGTCGAGCTCGTCACCGGCGAAGTCCACCGGTGTATCGGGCGACAACTCGAACGAGTGGTAGGTGATCTCGACCTCCGGGGCATCCTCGTCGGACGCCGTCGTGGCGAGGCCGTTCTCGAGGTTGCGCTTGCCGATGTAGCACCACGGGCAGGCGATATCGCTCCACACGTCGATCTTGATTCTCTCCGTCACGTGGAGTGCAACCTCGACAACGCCCCGACGTATTCCCGGGCGGCGATATGGGATCTCAGGGCTTCGGCGCGTCGACCGCGCCGCCGAAGCGGCGATCGCGGTCGAGGTACAGCTGGATCGCGTGCCAGAGGTCGGTGCGTGAGAAGTCCGGCCAGAGCGTGTTGAGGAACACCATCTCGGCGTAGGCCGCCTCCCACAGGAGGAAGTTCGAGGTGCGCTGCTCGCCGCTCGATCGGAGGAACAGGTCGACGTCGGGCATGTCGGGCACGTAGAGGTGCTTGCGGAGGGTCTTCTCGGTGATCGCCGCGGGCTTCAGCCGCCCGGCCGCGATGTCGGCCCCCATCGCCCGCATCGCATCGATGATCTCGTGACGGCCGCCGTAGTTGATGCACATCGTGAGAGTGAGGGTGCTGTTGGCGCGGGTGAGCTGCTCGGCATACTGCAGCTCCTTGATGACGGAGCCCCAGAGTCGTGGCTTGCGCCCCGCCCAACGGATCCGCACGCCCCATTCGTTGAGCTGGTCCCGCCGCCGATGCAGCACGTCGCGGTTGTACCCCATGAGGAACCGGACTTCTTCGGGCGAACGCGCCCAGTTCTCCGTCGAGAAGGCGTAGACGCTCAGGTGCTTGACGCCGGCCTGGATCGCGCCCGCGACGACGTCCAGGAGCACTTCCTCACCGGCGCGGTGCCCCTCGATGCGGGTCAGACCGCGCCGGTTGGCCCAGCGGCCGTTGCCGTCCATGACGATCGCGACATGGTTCGGCACGCCGCCCTTGGGGAACGCGGGCGGATGGACGCCCGTCCAGTCGAGGGGACGATAGGGCACCGCATCGCGGTGGGTGTAGGGCTTCGGGGTCACCGGCGGACAGCTCCCGCATTCTGGATCTGGGCGAGCGAACGGATCCCGCGCTCGAGGTGGTACTGGGTGTAGGCGGCGACGAGCCCGGATGCCGCGGCGGATGCGGCGTGTGTCGCGGCATCCACCACGTCCCACTCCCCCGCGATCAACGCGCGCAGAAGGTCGCGCGTCTCGGGGCGCACCCGCGCGGAACCCGCCGGGGCGCAATCGCCGCAGATGCTGCCGCCGAGCTGTCCGACGAACCACTCGTGCGGTCCGACCGCGCCGCAGCGCGCGCACTCGTCGAGGGCGGGAGCCCACCCCGACAGCGCCATCGCGCGCAGGAGGTACGAATCCAGCACCGAGCGCGAATCGTGACCGCCCTGAGACAGCGTGCGCAGGCCGCCGACGAGCAGCAGGTACTGCTGCGGCGTGGCCTCGGCCTCGTTCAGGCGGTCAGCGGTCTCGACCATCGCGTGCGCCGCCGTGTAGCGCTCGTAGTCCTCGACGATATGAGCCCCGTACGACCCGAGCGATTCGGCCTGCTGCACGATGTCGAGCGTGCGGCCCTGGTAGAGCTGGACGTCGGCGACCATGAAGGGCTCGAGGCGCGCGCCAAACTTCGACGAGGTGCGGCGGACGCCCTTCGCGACGGCACGCACTTTGCCGTGACGACGGCTGAGCATCGTCACGATGCGGTCCGCCTCCCCGAGCTTGTGGGTACGCAGGACCACGACCTCGTCGCGGTAGGTGGGCACCCGTCCATTATCGTCGCTCGCACCGACACGGGCCCGTGCGCCACGGCGCCGCGCCATCCGATGCGCCACCCGCGCCGCCACCCGCGCCGCCACCCGCGAGAGTGCGCGCGACCCGCGAGAATGGAGGGGTGAGTGGCCAGCTTTTCGAGATCCCCCTGTGGGCCGACCTGCTCGCGGTCGGCCTCGGTGGCGTGCAGGGAGCACTGTTCGCCACCGGTTTCGTGGGGCAGCGGCGCCTGGACATGCTGGGCGTCGCCATCATCGGAATCGTCATGGGGATGGGCGGCGGCATCATCCGCGACCTGCTCCTGAACGTGCCGCTCGCCACGCTCCAGAGCAACTGGTACCTCATCACAGCTGTCGTCGCCGCGCTCGTCGGGATGCTGCTCGCGAACGTGTTCCGGCGGCTCAATGGCGTCATCGTGGCTTTGGATGCCATCGTGATCGGCCTGTTCGGCGCCTTCGGCACCTCCAAGGCCCTGGCGCTCGGGCTTCCCGCTGTCCCCGCGGTATTCGTCGGAGTGTGTTCGGCCATCGGCGGAGGCATCCTGCGCGACGTGTTCATGGGACTGCCGGTCGCGATCATGCACGTCGGTTCGCTCTACGCGGTGGCGGCCGCCGCAGGATGTGCGGTGCTCGCGGTGACGCACGCATTCGGCGCGCCGATCGTCGCCGCCGCGACCGCCTGCGTCGTGGTGACGACCATCATCAGGCTCCTCGCCGTGATCTTCGACATCTCGCTCCCCGAACAGCGCGCCCTGCACCGGCGGAAGGTCGCGCTCGAGACCTCCGCGATCCCGATCGTCCCCCCGCGCACCCCCTGACCCCGCGCCCCCTCCACGTTCCCATCCGCGCGGTGCCCCATCCGCCCGCCGAGACCCGGCCCCGTACCGAGCCCGGTCTGCCCGCCGAGACCCGTTCTGCACGCCGAGACCCGTTCTGCACGCCGAAACCCGGTCTGCGCACCAAGACCCGGTCTGCACGCCGAGACCCGGTCTGCGCACCGAGACCCTGCAGACGGACGGCGGGTCTCGGCGTATAGCGCGGGTCTCGGCGTGAGGCGGCGACGGGAGGTGGTCGATCTCGATGCGAGAGATCCGGACGATGAGTCACGTGGAGCGGCGGCAGATGTCGGCACGCCCGGGTCTGCGCGCCGAGACCCGGGCCCAATACCGAGACCCGTCTGCACCCCGAGACCCGGGCCCAGCCCCGAGACCGCGTCTGCGCGCCGAGACCCTGCGGATCTGCCGCGGGTCTCGGCGTGTAGCGCGGGTCTCGGCGTGCCGTGCGGGGAGGGCGCGGTGTGAGGCGGGGCGGACGGACGGGCGGGGGTCAGCGCTGGCTGGCGCGAGGCGGGAGGGGCCGGGGGGTTGCCGAGCGCAACGCCGCAGGGAGGGTGCGCAGCGGTTCGCTGTGCTCGGGGCCGGTCTGGGTCACGCCCGCGGCTCGGAGGATCGCGCGCAGCTGCGCAGGCGCGAGCAGGTCGCTCCACCCCCAGTGCGCCGTTGCCGACACCCCACGCGCCATGAGTCGGGCGTCACGCGCGTTGCGCGCCCGGAGGGCGGCTCGCGCATCACCGAGCGCCCCGCTGTATTTGACCTCGCCATCGGCCTCTCCCGCGACGCGCACCCGCGGCCACCAGAAGTCCACACGGTCGTTGGCCTCGCCCGCCGCACCGAACCATTGCTGCAACTCGGGCGGAGGGAACCCCAGCCATTCGATCACCGTGAGGCTCGTCGCCTCGAGCGTCGACTCCGGCGTCGCGGTGGCCCGTGCGAACATCCACTCGGCGGCGCGACGTCCGCGTCCGCTGGGCCGTTCCGCGCTGCGAGCGACGAGGTCGTCGACGCTGAGCGACGGATCTGCGCGGAGTGCGGCGCACGCCACAGCGAGTCCGACGGCGGGATGCCTCGTGCGACAGATGTCGACCGTGGTGTCGCCGGCGCTCACGAATGTCAGCGGGCCGTCCGAGACGACGTGAGGCATCACCGTGCTCGTGTGAACGCGGATGCCGTGCAGCGCGCGGGCCTTTGCGGGCGAACGAACGAGCACGTGGACGTCACGAGGGTCGCCGAAGACCGGCAGCCCGAGGAGCGCCGCCGCGGATTCCAGCGTGAAGACCGAATCCGGCCACGCGAGGGCGACGGCATGCACCCGGGCGAGGTACCTGCTCCACGGTGGGAGCGCCCGGTAGGCAGCCGCATCGGCATAGACACCGCGAGCGACGCGCACGCGCTGGCCGACGCGCACATCGCGGTCGGGGTGAGACAGATCGCCCGCGCGGCTCAGCGCGAGCGGCGCGGCGACCACCGCGGGGGCTGGGGTGACGACCGGCATCCCCCCACCTCACACCCTCCCCGTTCTCCGCGGGTGCCCGCACCCCCGATCTGTGCACAGCCGCGCGGATCCGGCGCCTGGGGAGGAAGACCGAGACCCGTCCCGGCCACCGAAACCCCGCGCCGAATCGGCGGGTCTCGGCGCCCAGACCGGGTCTCGACGTCCAGAGGGGGCGACGCGCGCGCGTCAGACGGCGGCGAGGTCGGCGCTGCGCTCGCGGGTGCGGATCGCGCGGTTGACGCCCGACACGATCGCCTTGAGGGATGCCGTCGAGATGTCGCCGTCGATGCCGACGCCCCACAGGCGCACTCCGTCGACCTGCAGTTCGACGTAGGAGGCGGCCTGCGCGTCGCCGCCGGCGGACAGGGTGTGCTCGACGTAGTCGTACAGCGTGATGTCGAAGCCCTGTTCGCGCACGACCTCGAGGAACGCCGACACCGGGCCGTTGCCGACACCGCGGGTCGTGATCTCGCCGTCGCCGTCACGCAGGGAGACCTCGAGCGAGACCTCGCCCGACATGTCGCTCTGCGTGCGGGTGGACAGGAGTTCGAAGCGGCCCCACTTGTCGTCGTTCGCGGCGGCGGGCAGGTACTCGTCGGTGAAGATCGACCAGATCTGATCGCTCGAGACCTCGCCGCCCTCGGCATCCGTCTTCGCCTGCACGACACCGGAGAACTCGATCTGGAGCTTCCGCGGCAGATCCAGCGCGTGGTCGGTCTTCAGGAGATACGCCACTCCGCCCTTGCCGGATTGGGAGTTCACGCGGATGACCGCCTCGTACGAACGCCCCAGGTCCTTCGGGTCGATCGGCAGGTACGGCACCGCCCACTCGATGTCGTCGACCGAGACGCCGGATGCCTCCGCCTTCGCCTCCATCGCCTCGAAGCCCTTCTTGATGGCGTCCTGATGCGAACCGCTGAACGCCGTGAAGACGAGGTCGCCCGCCCACGGGCTCCGCTCGTGCACCGGCAGCTGGTTGCAGTACTCGGCCGTGCGCTTGACGTGGTCGATGTCGCTGAAGTCGATCATCGGGTCGATCCCCTGCGTCAGCAGGTTGACGCCCAGTGCCACCAGGTCGACGTTGCCGGTGCGCTCACCGTTGCCGAACAGGCATCCTTCGATGCGGTCGGCGCCCGCCATGTAGCCGAGTTCCGCGGCGGCGACAGCGGTGCCGCGGTCGTTGTGCGGGTGCAGCGAGATGATGACGTTCTCGCGGTGCGCGAGGTGGCGACCCATCCACTCGATCGAGTCGGCGTACACGTTCGGCGTCGCCATCTCGACCGTCGCGGGGAGGTTGATGATGACCTTCCGCTCGGGCGTCGGCTCGAAGATCTCGATCACCTGGTTGCAGACATCGACGGCGAACTCGAGCTCGGTGCCCGTGTAGGACTCGGGCGAGTACTCGTAGTACACGGTCGTCTCGGGGATGCGCTTCTCGAACTCACGGCACAGCCGCGCGCCAGCGAGGGCGATGTCGGTGATGCCCTGCTTGTCGCTGCGGAAGACCACCTCGCGCTGCAGGATGCTCGTCGAGTTGTACAGGTGCACGATGGCCTGCTTGGCTCCCGCGATCGCCTCGTACGTGCGCTCGATGAGGTGCTCGCGCGCCTGCGTCAGCACCTGGATCGTGACATCGTCGGGGATCGCGCCGTCGTCGATCAGCTGCCGCACGAAGTCGAAGTCCGTCTGGGATGCCGAGGGGAACCCGACCTCGATCTCCTTGTAGCCCATCGTCACCAGCAGGTCGAACATGATGCGCTTGCGTTCGGGGCTCATCGGGTCGATGAGCGCCTGGTTGCCGTCGCGGAGGTCGACGGCGCACCAGCGGGGCGCCGTCGTGATACGGGCGTCGGGCCACGTGCGGTCGGGCAGGTCGACGCGGATCTGCTCGTGGTACGGACGGTACTTGTGGACCGGCGCGCCGGAGGGCTTCTGGGTGTTCTCCATGATGTGTCGCTTCTCTCGTCTGAAGTGGCGGGCCGGCGGGTGTCGAGGGATTCGAACCGTCGAGAAGCTCCGCGACGAGGAAGGCCCTAGATCGAGGCCTCGTCGCGGCAGCTAAGGAGAAGCTGGCCGAAGCGCATGGTGACAGAGTACACCCGGGCGCACGGCGGCACGAACGGAGCCTCAGAAGCCCAGCCGGCCGAGCTGCTTCGGATCGCGCTGCCACTCCTTCGCCACCCGGACGTGCAGCTTCAGGAAGACGTTCGTGCCGACGAGCGGTTCGATCTGCGCGCGCGCACGCGCACCGACGTCGCGCAGGCGCGAGCCCTTGTGCCCGATGATGATCGCCTTCTGGCTGTCGCGCTCGACGACGATGTTCGCGTAGATGTCCGTCATCGACCCGGTGTCGCGCTGCTGCATGTCCTCGATCGTCACGGCGATCGAGTGCGGCAGCTCGTCGCGCACCCCGTCGAGTGCGGACTCGCGGATGATCTCGGCGATGCGGTCCTCGAGGCTCTCGTCGGTGACGACGCCCTCCTCGTACAGCGCGGGGCCCTCCGGCATGAGGGACAGCAGCTCGTCGGCGAGCACGTCGAGCTGTTCGCCCGCGACGGCGGAGAGGGGGATCACGGCGGCCCAGTCCTCGCGGAGGCTGTCGGCCTCCATGAGGCGCTCGGTGACCTCGTCGCGCGAGGCGATGTCGGTCTTCGTCACGACGGCGATCTTCTTCGCCCGCGGGTAGCCGTCGAGGGATGCCGCGATGCGGCGGTCGCCGGGGCCGACCTTCTCGGTGGCGGGCACGAGGAAGCAGATCGCGTCGACATCGCCGAGCACCTGCTCCACGAGGTCGTTGAGACGCTGCCCGAGGAGCGTCCGCGGCTTGTGGATGCCGGGCGTGTCGACGATGACGAGCTGGCCGCCCGGACGGTTGACGATCCCCCGGATGGCGCGTCGCGTCGTCTGCGGCTTGTCGGAGGTGATCGCCACCTTCTCCCCCACGAGGGCGTTGGTGAGCGTCGACTTGCCGACGTTGGGCCGCCCGACGAAGGTCACGAACCCTGACCTCGACTCCGTCGTCATCTGTCTTCGCCTCTCTGAGTGGGGATGGAACCGGTGCGCGGCGCCTTGCCGGCGAACGCGGAGTCTGCAGCCTCGAGCGCACCGGTCGGGGCGACGAACACCGTGGCGAGGCCGCGTCCGCGCCCCCGCGACGTTCCGCCGGTCATGACGATGCCGCCGTACTCCGCGCTCGCTCCCGGGAGCGGCACCCTGCCGAGTGCCTTGCCGAGCAGGCCCCCGATCGAGTCGACGTCCTCGTCTTCGAGTTCGATGCCGAAGAGGTCGCCGACCTCGTCGAGGCCGAGTCTTGCGCTCACACGGAACCGCCCGTCGCCGAGGTCCACGATCTCGTTCGAGGGGGCGTCGTATTCGTCGGCGATCTCCCCGACGAGCTCTTCGATGAGGTCTTCGAGCGTGACGAGGCCGGCGACGCCGCCGTACTCGTCGACGACGAGGCAGACGTGCACGGCATCCCGCTTCATCTGCTGCAGCAGCGTCTCGGCCTTCATCGACTCGGGGACGAAGACGGCGGGGCGGGCGACCTGCGCGACGGGCGCGTCGCGCCAGGCGGACTCGTCGCGGAAGGCGAACTGGACGAGGTCCTTCAAGTACACGACGCCCGTGATGTCGTCGGCGTCGCCATCGGCCACCGGCACGCGGGAGACGCCGCGGTCGAGGAACAGGCGCATCGCCTGCTGGGTCGAGGCGTCGGCATCCACCGTCACCATGTCGGTGCGCGGCACCATCACTTCGCGCACGTACGTGTCGGTGAAGTCGAACACGGAGTGGATGAGCTCGCGGTCATCCTCTTCGATGAGATCCTGCGACGCCGCCTCGTCGACCATCGACAGGAGCTGCTCCTCGCTCGCGAAGGATGCGCCGCGCTGCACACCGGGGGTGACCCGGTTGCCGATCAGGACGAGGAGATGCGCGAGCGGGCCGAGGACGATGCGCGCGCCACGGATGAGCGGCGCGCACGCACGCAGGAGACCCTTCGCGTGCTGGCGTCCGACGGCGCGCGGGCTCGCTCCGACCAGCACGAACGACACGGCCGTCATGAGGACCGCCGCCGCGAGCATCGCCGCCCAGATGTTGTCGAACGCGAGCATGAAGGCGACGGTGACGAGGACGGCCGCCGTCGTCTCGGTGAGGATCCTGATGAAGACGACGGCGTTGCCGTGCGCCTCGGGGTCGCGTGCGATCGCCGCAAGCGAGGCGCTCCCCCGACCCGACGTGCCCATCTCGGCGAGATCGGCGCGCGAGGTGACACCGAGCGCCGCGTCGAGGGCCACCATGAGACCGCCGAGGGCGACCAGCAGGACGGCCGCGATGAGCAGGAGGGTGACCGTCATGCGCGTCGTCGACGCTCAGCGGCCTGGAACGCGGTGATGAGCTCGCGCTGCAGGCCGAACATCTCGCGCTCCTCCTCCGGTTCGGCGTGGTCGAAGCCGAGAAGGTGTAGCGTGCCGTGTGTCGTGAGGAGGATCAGCTCGTCGAGCGTCGAGTGCTTCGCGGCCTGCGCCTGCGTCTCGGCGACCTGCGGGCACAGCACGATGTCGCCGAGAAGCCCGGCGGGTGTCGGCTGCTCGGCGGTGCCCGGTCGCAGCTCGTCCATCGGGAAGCTCAGCACGTCGGTCGGGCCGGGCTCGTCCATCCACTGGACGTGGAGAGCCTCCATCGCCCCCTCGTCGACGAGGAGGATCGCGACGTCGGCGTCGGGGCTGACGTTCAGCTCGGCGAGGTTGTGCTCCGTCAGGCGCAGCAGCACCGTCTCGTCGACCTCGACGCCGGACTCGTTCGTGATCTCGATCGTCATGATACGCCTCGCTTCGGGAGATGGTCTCGGGGGCCGCCCGGGCGGGAGGGCTGACCGCGGCGCTGGGCGCGGTTGCCGCCGCCGTCGCGCGCGGCGACGAAGGCGGATGCCTCGTCGCGCTCTCGCCGATCGGCGAGGCGCTGCTCGTCGTACTGCGTGTACGCGTCGACGATCCGCCCGACGAGCGTGTGCCGCACGACGTCGTCGCTCGTGAGGTAGCTGAACTCGATGTCGTCGATGTCCTTGAGCACCCGCGTCACGAGCCGCAGCCCGGATGCCCCCTGCGGCAGGTCGATCTGGGTGATGTCGCCTGTGACCACCATGCGGGTGCCGAACCCGAGACGGGTGAGGAACATCTTCATCTGCTCGGGGGTCGTGTTCTGGGCTTCGTCGAGCACGACGAACGAGTCGTTGAGCGTCCGTCCGCGCATGTAGGCGAGCGGCGCGACTTCGATCGTGCCGGATGCCATGAGCTTCGGCACGATCTCGGGGTCCATCATCTCGTTGAGCGCGTCGTAGAGCGGCCGCAGGTAGGGGTCGATCTTGTCGGTCAGCGTGCCGGGGAGGAACCCGAGCCGCTCCCCCGCCTCGATGGCGGGGCGGCTGAGGATGATGCGGCTGACCTCCTTGCGCTGGAGGGCCTGCACCGCCTTCGCCATCGCGAGGTAGGTCTTGCCCGTACCGGCCGGGCCGATGCCGAACGTGATGGTGTTCTCGTCGATGGCATCCACATACGCCTTCTGGCCGAGCGTCTTCGGGCGGATGACCCGCCCGCGCGAGGACAGGATCGCCTCGCCCAGCACTTCGGACGGCCGGGGTCCGCCCTCCGCGCGGAGGATCCGGTCGCTCGAGACCACATCGGACGGGTCGAGCCCGTGTCCCGTGCGCGAGAGCGCGATGAGCTCCTCCACGAGGGCGCGGGCGCGGGCCACGGCATCCGCTTCGCCGCTCAGGGTGATCTCGTTGCCGCGCACGTGCACCTGCACGTCGCGGTGCTCGCGCTCCACGACGCGCAGCAGGCGGTCCTGCGGGCCGAGGAGCTGCACCATCGCGACGCCGTCGGCGTAGATCCGCTCGACGACGGGCTCTGCGGAGGCGTCGTCAGCCACCGAGGCTCCCCTCCGAGAGTCCGCCCGCGAGGACGTGCGCATGCACGTGGAAGACCGTCTGCCCGGCGCCGGGGCCCGTGTTGAAGACGAGGCGGAAATCGCCGTCGCTGTGCTCCGCGGCGAGCGAGTTGGCGAGCCCGATCATCTCCGACAAGAGCGCGGGGTCGCCTGCCGCGAGTTCGACGACGTTCCGGTACTCGGGTGACTTCGGGATGACGAGCAGGTGCACGGGCGCCTTCGGCGCGATGTCGCGGATGGCGAAGACGTTCTCGGTCTCGGCGATGATCTCGGAGGGGATGTCGCCCTCGAGGATGCGGGTGAAGATCGACGGCTCGCTCATGGCCTCAGTCTACGGCGGACGGCCCCGCCCCGGCCGGGAGGCGGGGCGGCGTGCGCCGGTCCGTGTCCGCCGTCACCAGCGTCCGAGACGGGCGTTGAGCACAGCGAGGGCGGCGGGACCTGCGGTCGAGGTGCGCAGCACGGTCTCGCCGAGGCGCACGACCTGGGCGCCCGCGGCGGCGAGGGCGTCGAGCTCGTCGGGAGCGATCCCGCCTTCGGGGCCGACGATCAGGACGAGCTCGCGTTCGTCACCCGCAGTGACGTCGATCGTCGTCAAGGCGTCGGTCGCGCTGGGTTCGAGTACGACGAGGCGAGCGTCCGCGCGCTGCGCGAGCTGTGCCGTCGTCGCCGGCAGGCCCACCGCGGGAACCCAGGCACGGTGCGCCTGCTTGGCCGCCTCGCGGACGATGGTGCTCCAGCGTGCGACGCCCTTCGCAGCCTTCTCCGCCGACCAGCGCGAAACGCTGCGGGATGCCTGCCACGGCACGATCTCGTCGACACCGAGCTCGGTGGCGGCCTGGATCGCCAGCTCGTCGCGGTCGCCCTTCGCGAGAGCCTGCACGAGGACGAGCCGCGGCGTGGATGCCGGAACGTCCCGTCGATCGCGGATGCGCACGGACAACTGCTTCGGCGCGAGCGGAGCCTCCACGATCCCGGTGAGCCACACTCCCCGTCCGTCGCCGAGGGTCACTTCCTCACCCGCCCGCACGCGACGCACGACGACGGCGTGGTGGGCTTCCGCGCCACGCACGGTGACCACGTCGTCCGGGTGCGCGTCGGCGAGAGCCGCCGTCAGCGTGAGGTCCGCGTCCGCGCCCGGACGCGACACCGCGGTATCCGCGTCGTCGGCGAGGAAATGGAGGGCCATGTCAGCCGCGGAACCGGTCGCGGAGCTTCGAGAAGAGGCCCTGCTGGAACTGCGCGAGCTGCGGCGCGGGCGCCTTCGTCTTCTTGGCGAAGTCCTCGATGAGCGCACGGGACTTGGCATCCAGCTTCGTGGGGGTCACGACCTGGACGCCGACGCGCAGGTCGCCGCGCGTGCCTCCCCGCAGCGGCGTGATACCCCGCCCCTTGATCGTGAGGACGTCGCCGGACTGCACGCCGGCGCGCACCTCGAGGTCGACGTCGCCGTCGAGCGAGGTGATCGTCGTCTTGGCGCCGAGGATCGCGTCGGGCATCGACACCTCGAGGGTCGCCAGCAGGTCGTCGCCCTCGCGGCTGAAGGCGTCGTCGTGGGCGACGGTGATCTCGAGGTACAGGTCGCCGGCCGGGCCTCCGGCGGGGCCGACCTCGCCCGATCCCGGCAGCTGCAGGCGCAACCCCGTCTCGACGCCGCCCGGGATGTCGACCGACACCGTCCGACGGGCGCGCACGCGGCCCTGCCCCTGGCAGGAAGCGCACGGGTACGGGATCGTCGTGCCGTAGCCCTGGCACGTCGTGCACGGCTGCGACGTGACGACGTTGCCGAGGAGGCTCCGCACGGTGCGCTGCACCTGGCCTGAGCCGTGGCAGATGTCGCACGTCACGGGCTGCGTGCCCGGCTGGCAGCAGGACCCGTCGCACGTCTCGCACAGGACGGCCGTGTCGACCTCGAGGTCGCGGTGCGCGCCGAAGACGACGTCCTTCAGGTCGAGGGTGACCCGAACGAGGGCATCCTGCCCCCGTTCGCGGCGCGAACGCGGCCGTCCTGCACGCCCGCCGCCCCCGCCGCCGAAGAACGTCTCGAAGATGTCGCCGAAGCCGCCGAACCCTCCGGCGCCGCCGCCGAACGGCGACCCGTCGCCGCCGAGGTCGTAGCGCTGGCGCTGCTCGGGGTCGCTCAGCACGTCGTAGGCGTGCGTGACGAGCTTGAACCGTTCGGATGCCTCTTCGCCCGGGTTCACGTCGGGGTGGAGCTGCCGGGCCAGACGCCGATACGCCTTCTTGATCTCCTCGGGGCTCGCATCGCGCGAGACGCCCAGTACTTCGTAGTGGTCAGCCACAATCGCCTTTCGGCGCCCCGCGGGGCGCGGTGGGTTGTCGTGCGAACAGTCGCGTCAGCGGGACGTCTCGTCCTCGTCGAGCAGCCTGCTCAGATAGTGCGCGACGGCGCGGACCGCCGCGAGGTTCGTGGGGTAGTCCATGCGCGTGGGGCCGAGAAGCCCCACGCGTGCACGGCTTCCGGCGCTGTCGTAGTCGCCGGTGACGACGGAGGCCTCGGGGAGGCCGAACGCGGCGTTCTCGCGTCCGATGCTGGCCGCGAGACCCTTGTCGTCCGCGACCATCTCGCCCATGAGGCGCAGCAGGGTCACCTGCTCCTCGATGGCCTCGAGCAGCGGGTAGATGCTCCCGCGGAAGTCGCCCTCGCGCTTGGCGAGAGTCGCGCTCCCCGCCATGACGAGCCGGTCCTGACGGAACTCGTCGAGCTCCTCGGCGACGATGCGCGCGACGGCGCGGACGGCGTCGTCGATCCGGTCGGCTGCGGGCTCGCGCGCCAGGAGATCGGCGATCGCCTGGGCCGCCTCGCGCACGTGCGTACCCGTGACGAGGGCACCGATCGCGCGCTTCACGTGCGCGGCATCCTCGTCGGTGAGTTCGCTCTGGAGGAACGCGACGCGCTGCGAGACGCGCCCCGTGTCGGTCACGACGATGACGACGACGCGCGAACCGCCGAGGTGCACGAACTCGACGTGCGACACGCTCGCGCGCGCGAACGACGGATACTGGACGATCGCGACCTGTCCGGTGAGCTGCGTCAGCGCCCGGACGGTGCGCGTGAGCAGGTCGTCGAGATCGACCGGGTCGGCGAGGAACATCGCGATCGCCGAGCGCTGGGCGCTGGAGAGCGGGCGGAGTTCTGCGAGGTGGTCGACGAAGACGCGGTAGCCCTTGTCGGTCGGGATGCGTCCCGACGACGTGTGCGGTGCCGCGATGAGCTCTTCGTCCTCGAGCAGCGCCATGTCGTTGCGGATCGTCGCGGCCGACACGCCGAACTGATGCCGGTCGACGATCGTCTTGCTGCCGACGGGTTCGTTGGTGTCGACGTAGTCCTGCACGATCGCGCGGAGCACCTGCAGGCCGCGTTCCGAGACCATCGCTCCTCCTCCGCGTCGCCTCTCCGGAGCATCTGGCACTCCGGACCTTCGAGTGCCAATCCTAGCGCGGCGACCTGTACCGGCGCCGCACGGCGGGCCGGGCGCGGGGGTGCTCAGGCAGTGAGGGCGCGTACGACGGCATCGGCGAGGAGGCGACCCCGTCGCGTCAGCACGACGCGCCCGCGGACGGCGGCGGCGCCGTCGATCAGCCCGTCCGCGATGAGGGATGCCACGGCGTGCCGCCCCTCGCCCTCGAGCTCCGACACCGCCAGCCCGTCGGCGATGCGCGAGCGCAGGAGTACCGACTCGAGACGGCGGGCCGCGGCATCCGGCCGTTCGCGGGCCGCCGCCGGCGACTCCCCCGCGGCGAGGCGCTGGGCGTAGGCGGCGGGGTGCTTGACGTTCCACCAGCGCAGGCCGCCGACGTGACTGTGGGCGCCGGGACCGTAGCCCCACCAGTCGGTGCCGCGCCAGTACGCGAGGTTGTGCCGCGAGCGGTGCGCGGGCGAGGTCGCCCAGTTCGACACCTCGTACCAGTCGAAATCCGCCTGCTGGAACAGGTCGTCGGCGAGCTCGTACATGTCGGCCTGCAGGTCGTCGTCGGGGGCGGGGACCTCACCGCGACGGATCTGGCGGGCCAGCTGCGTGCCGTCCTCGATGATGAGGGCGTACGCCGAGATGTGATCGGGCGCGAGTGAGATCGCCTCGCGGACGGATGCCTCCCAGTCGCGGAGGCTCTCCCCCGGTGCGCCGTAGATGAGGTCGACGCTGACGTCGAGCCCGGCGGCGCGGGCCGACGCGACGGCGGTCGCGACGTTCGCCGGATCGTGCGTGCGGTCGAGGGCCGCGAGCACGTGCGGCACGGCCGACTGCATCCCGATCGACAGGCGCGTCACGCCGGCGCCGGCGAGCTCCGAGGCCAGCTGCGGGGTGACCGTGTCGGGGTTCGCCTCGACCGTCACCTCGGCATCCGGAGCGATGCCGAAAGCGGCGCGGATGCCGCCGAGCATCCGGGCGAGGTCGCCGGCGGGAAGGAGCGTGGGCGTGCCGCCGCCGAAGAACACCGTCTGCGCGGGTCTCAGTGCACCCCGCGCGCCGAGCACGTCGCGGGAGAGGGCGATCTCGCGCAGCACCTCGTCGGCGTACGCATCCTGGCGCGCGCCGCGCAGTTCCGTCGCGGTGTAGGTGTTGAAGTCGCAGTAGCCGCACCGCACGCGGCAGAACGGCACGTGCAGGTAGACGCCGAAGTCGGCGTCCGCGTCGATCTCGATGTCGCCCGGGAGGGCACCGTCGGTGGGCGCGGGGTCGCCGAGCGGAAGCGCGGAGCCCATCAGGAGGGCGTCGTGAACAGCGGCGAGATCGCGCGCAGATAGCCCTGGAAGAGCGCCGTGCGGCGCCGCTTCACGAGCGGCGGCAGCATCCGGTACGCGAGCGCGACGGGGCGGTCGAAGGCCCGGACGACGAAGCGCACCCCGTCGGACTCGTCCCACTCGATCATGAACGACTCCTCGCCGCTGACGACGGAGGACGACACCGTGCCGAGCGCGAAGCCGACCCGGCGGGACTCCTCCGTCGCGGAGATGACGCGCAGTTCGCCGTCGGCGTTCATCCCCCGGACCCGGCCGTGCACCCGGATCGTCGTCCCCGCCGCGACATACGGCGTGCCGTCGGCGTCGAAGCGCTGTTCGCTGTCGAGGCGACTCGCCGCGACGGGAGTGCCCTCCGCGTCGAACGCCACGCCGGAGTACATCGGACCGGATGCCGGACGCACATCGCGGATCTCGAGCCCGGCGCCCCGCAGCGCGCCCCAAGAGAGCAGGGCGTCTGCCGAGGACTCGAACCGTGCCTGGCCGCTGCCGAGCAGCCACGACGCCTCGGCGGGAATGCTCCGCTCCGGCGGATACGTCATGAGATCGGGCGCGTGCGTCGCCCCCACGGCCGCATAGTCGACCGTGTTGTCCTGGAAGTTCCCGCGGCGCATCCGATCCTCCGTCGCTACTTCTTCGTCTCCACGTCGCCCGACAGGGCGGCGATGAACGCTTCCTGCGGGACCTCGACGCGACCCACCATCTTCATGCGCTTCTTGCCCTCTTTCTGCTTCTCGAGGAGCTTGCGCTTGCGGGTGATGTCACCGCCGTAGCACTTGGCCAGGACGTCCTTGCGGATCGCGCGGATGTTCTCGCGCGCGATGATGCGTGCGCCGATCGCGGCCTGGATGGGCACTTCGAACTGCTGACGCGGGATGAGCTTGCGCAGCCGCTCGGTCATCATCGTGCCGTACGCGTAGGCCTTCTCTCGGTGGACGATCGACGAGAAGGCATCCACCTTCTCGCCCTGCAGAAGGATGTCGACCTTGACGAGATCGGCGGTCTGAGACCCGGCCGGTTCGTAGTCGAGCGACGCGTAGCCCTGCGTCTTGGACTTCAGCTGATCGAAGAAGTCGAACACGATCTCGCCGAGCGGCATGTTGTAGCGCAGTTCGACGCGGTCTTCGCTCAGGTAGTCCATGCCGAGGAGCGTGCCGCGACGGCTCTGGCAGAGCTCCATCACGGTGCCGACGTAGTCCTTCGGCAGCAGGATGCCGACCTTGACGACCGGCTCGGAGACGGATGCCACGCGACCGTCCGGGTATTCGCTGGGGTTCGTCACGACGACGGTCTCACCGGTGTCCGTGGTCACCTCGTAGGTCACCGAGGGGGCAGTCGTGATGAGGTCGAGACCGAACTCGCGGGCGAGCCGCTCCGTGATGATCTCGAGGTGCAGGAGCCCCAGGAACCCGGCGCGGAAGCCGAAGCCGAGCGCGACCGAGGTCTCGGGCTCGTACTGCAGCGAGGCATCCGACAGCTTCAGCTTGTCGAGCGCTTCGCGCAGGTCGGCGTAGTCGCTGCCGTCGATCGGGTAGATGCCGGAGAAGACCATCGGCTTCGGATCGGTGTACCCGGCCAGAGCGGACTGCGCGGGCTTGCGCTGGTTCGTGATCGTGTCGCCGACCTTCGACTGGCGCACGTCCTTCACGCCCGTGATGAGGTACCCGACCTCCCCGACGCCGAGACCCTTCGTGGGCACCGGTTCGGGGCTCGACACGCCGATCTCCAAAAGGTCGTGAGTCGCGCGCGTCGACATCATCTGGATGCGCTCGCGCGGCTCCAGCTTGCCGTCGACCATGCGCACGTACGTCACGACGCCGCGATAGGCGTCGTAGACCGAGTCGAAGATCATCGCACGGGCGGGCGCCGTCGCGTCGCCGACGGGAGCGGGGATCTTCTCCACGATCTGATCGAGCAGCTCCTCGACGCCGATGCCGGTCTTGCCGGAAACACGCAGCACGTCCTCCGGACGCCCGCCGATCAGGTTCGCGAGCTCGGCCGCGTACTTCTCGGGGTCGGCGGCGGGCAGGTCGATCTTGTTCAGGACCGGGATGATCTGCAGATCGTTCTCGAGCGCGAGGTAGAGGTTCGCGAGCGTCTGCGCCTCGATCCCCTGCGCCGCGTCGACGAGGAGGATCGCTCCCTCGCAGGCCGCGAGCGAACGCGAGACCTCGTAGGTGAAGTCCACGTGGCCGGGCGTGTCGATCATGTTGAGGGCGAACGTGCCGGCGCCGGTGGCCCACGGCATCCGCACGGCCTGCGACTTGATCGTGATGCCGCGCTCGCGCTCGATGTCCATGCGGTCGAGGTATTGCGCGCGCATGTCGCGATCGGAGACCACGCCGGTGATCTGCAGCATCCGGTCGGCCAGCGTGGACTTGCCGTGGTCGATGTGGGCGATGATGCAGAAATTGCGGATCAGCTCAGGAGGGGTCGCGGACGGCTCGAGAGGCTTCAGGGCACGGGGTGACATGTCGCGGGCCAGTCTACCGGCGCGCCGAGTGTCCGACCGCGGCGCGCGGGGTGCCCGGCGACGGCTCGGCGAACCATAGCCCGCGCGAACCGGGACACGCCAGCCTCGACAGGAATGAGAAAGAGTTAACCGGACCGTCTCTTGTCACCGCCGGTAGATGCCATGGATGCTCAAATCTGTCGGCCGTCCACTGTGCGGAAATCCCTGACGCGCACGGCCGCATCCCGGAGTGATCATCGTGACGACTGCGTTGCCCCCGTCTGACCTGCCATCCCTCGATTCTCCCCGCGACCGACGTGCGCGCGGACGCCGGCGCACCACGGCGCTCGCCACCTCGATCGCGATGGCGGTCTCGAGCCTCGTGCTCGCTCCCCTGTCGGCGCAGGCGGCGGTGAGCGCGACGGCTCCTGTCGTCATCAGCGAGGTGTACGGCGGCGGCGGCAACAACGGCGGCGCGTTCAGCCGCGACTTCATCGAACTGGCGAACGTTTCCGGCGCACCCGTCGACCTCTCGCAGTACAGCGTGCAGTACGCCTCTGCGACGGGGGCGTCGTGGCAGGTGACGCCGCTCACGGGAATCACGATCCCCGCGGGCGGACAGGTGCTCATCGGCGAGGCGTTCGGCACGGACACGACGCAGCCGGGCTTCACCGCAGACGTCGACGGCTCGATCCCGATGTCGGGCACGCAGGGCAAGGTCGCCCTGGTCTCGAACGCGACCGCGCTGTCGGGTGCGACGGGGATCGCGACGCTGCCGCAGGTCGTCGATCTCGTCGGCTGGGGCGGTGCGACGCACTATGCGGGCTCGGCCGCCGCTCCCGGCACCGGGAACGGCACGAGCGTGTCGCGGTCTGCGACCTTCGCGAACACGGCCGACAACCGCGCCGACTTCACGGTCGGCGCCCCGACGCCCAAGGGGCTGGCATCCGGTCCGACGGACCCCACGGACCCGACCGACCCGACGGATCCGACCGACCCGACCGTGCTCACGATCGCCGAGATCCAGGGCACGACCGACGTCTCGTCAGCGGCGGGCAAGCCCGTGACGACGGAGGGCGTCGTGACCGCCTCGTACCCCACGGGAGGCTTCGACGGCTACGTCATCCAGACCTCCGGCACCGGCGGGGCGATCGACCTCGCCACGCACACCGCCTCCGACGCCCTGTTCGTCTACGCACCCGGTGCCGTCACGGAGGTGTCCCTCGGTGACACCGTGCGCGTCACCGGCGTCGTCTCGGAGTGGAACGGTCTGACCGAGATCACGGTCGCGAAGGGCGGCGCGGTGAAGATCGCCGCCCAGCCCGCACCCACCCCCGCGACGGTCACCTGGCCGTCGGACGGCGCGCAGCGCGAGTCGCTCGAGTCGATGCTCGTCGCACCGCAGGGCGCGTTCACCGTGTCGAACACCTACACGACGAACCAGTACGGCGAGGTCGGGCTGGCTTCCGGCACGACGCCGCTTCGTCAGCCCACGGATGCCGCGCGCCCCGGCTCCCCCGAGGCCGCGGCGGTCGCCGCCGACAACGCCGCGCGAGGCGTGACCCTCGACGACGGCACGAGCATCAACTACCTCTCGAGCGCCAACAGCGCTCTCACGCCCGCGTACGTCTCGCTCGTGGAGCCGATCGTCGTCGGGGCATCCGTCACGTTCACCGCACCGGTGATCGCCGACTGGCGCAACAACACCTGGAAGTTCAACCCGACCGCCCCGCTCGCGGGCGACGGCTCGGGCGTCGACGGCGTGCAGTTCGCCGACCCCCGCACCACGGCTCCGAAGGCGGTCGGCGGCGATGTGCGCCTCGCGTCCTTCAACGTTCTGAACTACTTCACGACGCTCGGCGACCAGACCCCGTCCTGCGTCGCCTACCGCGACCGCTTCGGCGAAGGTGTCACGGTCCGCGAGGGCTGCCCGCAGCGCGGCGCGTGGGATGCCGGTGACCTCGGACGTCAGCAGACGAAGATCGTCGCGGCGATCAACGCGCTGGACGCCGACGTCGTCGGGCTCATGGAGATCGAGAACTCCGCAGCCCTCGGCGAGCCCGCCGATGAGGCCACCGCGACCCTCGTGGCGGCGCTGAACGCCGCAGCCGGGGCCGGCACCTGGGCGTACGTGCCCTCGTCGTCGGAGCTCCCGCCGGCATCCGAGCAGGACGTCATCACGAACGCGATCATCTATCGCACCGCGGCGGTCGACCGGGTGGGCGCCTCCCGCGCGCTCGGCGACCAGAGCGCCACCGGCGAGGCGTTCCAGAACGCCCGTGAGCCGATCGCGCAGGAGTTCGCGCCCGCCGGCGGCGGTGCGCCGTTCCTGTTCGTGGTGAACCACCTGAAGTCGAAGGGGTCCGCCGGTCCGTGGCCGGGTGACGCCGATGCCGGCGACGGTCAGGGCTCATCGAACGAGTCGCGGGTGCGTCAGGCGAAGGCGCTCCGCGACTGGGTCGAGACGGTGCGCGGTGATGTCTCCGCCGTCGCCCTCGCCGGGGACTTCAACTCCTACACGCAGGAGGACCCGCTGCAGGTGCTGTACGACGCGGGCTATGTCGACGCCGCGCAGTCGTTCGACGTGAAGACGACGTCGTACAGCTTCCAGGGGCTGTCCGGCTCGCTCGACCACATCCTGCTGAACACCGCGGCGAAGTCCCGCGCGAGCGGCGCGGATATCTGGAACATCAACTCCGGTGAGTCGTTCGCCCTCGAGTACAGCCGCTACCTCAGCCACGGGACGGACTTCTACGCCCCGAATGCCTACCGCTCGAGCGACCACGACCCCGTTCTCGTCGGGCTCTCCGCGAAGGCGGCACCGGTCGAGCTCACCCTCCTCGGCATCAACGACTTCCACGGTCGCATCGACGGCAACACCGTCGCGTTCGCGGGGACCGTCGAGCAGCAGCGCGCGCAGGCGCCCGGCCCCGTCCTGTTCCTCTCGGCAGGCGACAACATCGGGGCATCCCTGTTCCCGTCGTCGGTCGCGAAGGACCAGCCGACGATCGACGTCCTGAACGCCCTCGGCCTGCAGGCGACCGCCGTCGGCAACCACGAGTTCGACCGCGGGTTCGACGATCTCGCCGGTCGTGTGACGGATGCCGCCGACTACCCGCAGCTCGGTGCGAACGTCTACCGTGCGGGCACGACGACGCCGGCTCTCCCCGAGTACGCGCTCCTCGACGCCGGCGGCCTCACCGTCGGTGTCATCGGGGCGGTCACCGAGGAGACGCCGTCGCTCGTGAGCCCGGCGGGTATCACCGGCGTCACCTTCGGCGACCCGGTCGACGCCGTGAACCGCGTCGCGGCCCAGCTGACGGACGGCGACCCGTCCAACGGCGAAGCCGACGTCCTCGTCGCGCTCTACCACGAGGGTGCCGGGGCCGGAACGCCGGACGGGGCGACGCTCGAGCAGGAGCTCGCCGCAGCCGGACCGTTCGCGAAGCTCGTGAACGACACCGACCCGAAGGTCGCCGCGATCTTCACCGGCCACACGCACAAGGACTACGCCTGGTCGGCCCCCATCCCGGGCACCGATCGCACGCGTCCGGTCGTTCAGACCGGCTCGTACGGGGCCAACGTCGGCAAGATCACCCTGTCTCTCGACGGCTCGACGGGCGCCGTGACGGCGCACACCGAGCAGCTCGTGAAGCGGACGACGACGGATGCCGCGACGCTCATCTCCACGTACCCCCGTGTCGCTGCGGTCGACGCGATCGTGAAGAAGGCGCTCGCTGCCGCCGCCGAGATCGGCAACACCGCGATCGGCAAGGTGTCGGGTGACATCACGACGGCGTTCGCGGGTGGATCGTTCGTCAACGGGGTCTGGACCGGCGGTAGCCGCGATGACCGTGCCAGCGAATCGGCGCTCGGCAACACCGTGGGCAACATGCTGCGCGACAGCCTCTCGGCGCTCCCGAACGGTGCGACGATCGGTGTCACGAACCCGGGCGGTCTGCGCGCAGACCTGTGGGACACGCAGTCGGAGTTCGGTGCGACCGCCGTGCCGGGCCTCCCCGACGGCACGATTTCGTTCTCGCAGGCGAACGCGGTGCTGCCGTTCAACAACACCCTCGCCCTCGTGACGCTCACGGGTGCGCAGTTCAAGACGCTCCTCGAGCAGCAGTGGCAGCGTGCGGCGGACGGCAGCGTGCCGCAGCGTCCGTACCTGCAGCTCGGCCTCTCGGACAACGTGTCGTACACGTATGACGCGACACGTCCTGAGGGCTCGCGCATCACGTCGGTCACGGTCGACGGCAAGCCGCTCGACGCGGCCGCGAAGTACCGCATCGGCACGTTCTCGTTCCTCGCCACCGGCGGCGACAACTTCCGCGTCTTCACGCAGGGCGCGGACTACGTCGACACGGGCCTGCTCGACTACGAGGCGTGGATGGACTACATCGCCGACGGCTCGCCGCTCGCACCGTCGTTCGCGAAGCACGCGGTGCAGGTGACGGGCGTGCCGGAGAAGATCACGGCGGGAGCCGCGCTGACGTTCCAGGTGAGCGGTCTCGACCTGACGAGCCGCGGTGCACCGCAGAACACGGCCCTCCAGGTCACGCTCGGAGCCGCGTCGCTCGGGAACGCCACCGTCACCGCCGGTGCGGCAACGGTCAGCGTGACGATCCCCGCCGGAACCGCCGCGGGGGCGACATCGCTGACGCTCACCTCCCCGGCATCCGGCACCGTCGTCCGCGTCCCGATCACGATCGAGAAGGCGGCGCCGCCGGCAGCGACCACGACGACGAGCCTCGTCGCGATCCTGCCGATCCACATCAACCGGCTGGTCCCGTCGACGCTCATCGCGACGGTCCGGCAGGACGGTGGGCGTGCCGACGGGGTCGTGGTCTTCCGAGAGGGTGACAAGGTCATCGCGAAGGTTCCCGTCCAGCGCGGTTTCGCGACGTACACGCTCGGCCGACTCACCTCGGGAACGCACACGTTCACGGCGAGCTTCGAACCGAACGATCCCACCGTCGCGTCGGGATCGAAGAGTTCGGCCGTCCGGGTGCTGGTCCTGTTCTGAACGTCGGACGGCGCGGGTCGCGGATC
The DNA here is from genome assembly GCA_001724425.1 of Microbacterium sp. SCN 70-27. GTDB lineage: Bacteria > Actinomycetota > Actinomycetes > Actinomycetales > Microbacteriaceae > Microbacterium. The sequence goes on along the minus strand of MEEK01000033.1, from coordinate 2,546 downwards.
ATCCTCGACCCGCGCCGTCCGTGCGCGTGCACCGTCGTCGCGTGCCTAGGCTGGAGGCGTGACGACGACGGTGGTGATGGTGCACGGTATCCGCACGTCCGCGACCATGTGGCGGTCGCAGATCGAACACCTCGACAGTCTGGGCGTTCCGTCGGTGGCCGTGGATCTACCCGGACACGGCACGCGGATGGCCGAGGAGTTCACGCTCGAGGGCGCCTTCGCCACGATCGACGCAGTGGTACGCGCGGCCGCGGAGACGGGCGACGTGCTCCTCGTCGGCCATTCGATGGGCGGGCTCGTCTCGACGGCATACGTCGGTCAGGAGGACAAACCTCCCGTGGACGCCTTCATCGCGGCATCCTGCACCGCGATCCCCCGGGGACTCGGGCTCACGGCCTACCGTGCCCTCGCCCGCGGCTTCGACCGCCTGCCCGGCCGCGGTGAGCCCATCGCGCAATGGGTGCTCGAGCACACCCTGCCCGACGAGACCCGTGCCGATTTCGGAGCCGGCGGCTACGCCTACGACGCGCAGGACGTCGCACTGAAGAGCCTGTCCGTCCTCGACCTGCTCGCGGCGCTTCGGCGGATCGACGTGCCGGTCTGGTTCATCAACGGCCAGTACGACCAGTTGCGCATCAACGAGCGACTGTTCGCTTCTCTCGTGCCGCAGTCGGAGCTCATCGTCGTGCCGCGGACCTCGCACCTCGTCACCGCGATGAGGCCGCGTGTCTTCAACGCCCTCCTCGATGTGGCTCTCGCGACGATGGATGCCGCGCGCACGTCACAGCCGTGACGTGCGGTCCGCTCGGATGGGGAGAACCATCAGACCGCCGAGGACCGAGAGCGCTCCCCCGACCGCGAACAGCAGCCAGAACCCGCCGACCAGCGCGACGAGTCCCGCACCGATGAGGGGCCCGAGCAGCTGACCGAGAGCGGCCGCGACATTCACGAAGCCGAGGTCGCGGGCCGTGTCGTCGGGGAACGGCAGCAGGTCGGTCGCGAGTGCGAGCCCGACCGACATGTAGCCGCCGTACCCGACCCCGAGAAGCGCGGCGGCGACGAGTGTCGTCTCGAAGCTCGGCACGAGGGCGATGAGGAGCGACGCGGCACCCTGGATGAGCGCGGAAGTGAGGGTGAGTCCCACGCGGTGACCGCGCCGGTCGGATACGGCGCCCGCGACGACGGACGCGGCCACGACGAACACCGTGTAGACGACGATCAGGAGGAGAAGGTCGTCTTCGGATCCCGCCCCGCGTCCGAGCCCGTACAGCAGGTAGAACAGCAGCAGCCCCGTGCCGAGCGCATTGCCGATGTTGACGACGAGCCGCCCCCACAGAAGCCACGCGAAGTCATGGTCGGCGAACGCCGCGAGGCGTGCGCGGAGGGTGCGCACGGTCCGCGCCCCCGCCGTCGCCGACGGTGCGGGCGGGTCGGGAAGCAGGAGCGCCGCCGACCCGGCGCCGACGAGCAGGATGCCCGCGAGGGTGAGATACCCCGCGAACACGCCGAGCCCGAGCAGCACGATCACACCGACACCGACGACGATCCCCACCGCCTGCGCCGACGAGATCGCGGCAGCGGCGCCCCCGCGCTGGTCGGTGAGCTGGTCGGCGATCATCGCGGTGAACGCGGCGGATGCCACTGCCACCCCGACCGAGACGCCGACCCAGGCGATGCCGACCCCGACGGGGCCCGTCGCGACGGCGATGCCGACGAGCGAGGCGGCGCCGAGCACGGTACCGCCGAGCGCCCACGGGCGACGGCGACCGAACGCTCCGCGCGTGCGGTCGCTCATGCCTCCTGCGAGCGGCCCCGCGATGACCCCCGCGAGGCCTCCGATCGCGAGGACGAACCCGGAGGACACGACGCCGGAGATCCACCCGTCGGCGCTGTTCGGCGTGTCGAGCTGTAGAGGGATCAGCAGCTGCAGCGGCGCGAGCTGTGCTGTCCAGATCGCGAGCCACGCGAGGGTGAACAGGACGAACCACCCGGCGCCGACGCGATGGCGCGGCGCGGACGTGACTGCGGAATGCGCGGGCACGGCTCTCCTTCATTGGAGGGTCAGCGGGAGGACGGCCACACCGGCCGATCTGCTCTGATCCTGCCGCATCCGTCGCACGCCGGACGCGCACGGCGCGCGGAGCGATTCGAGGGTCGCCGCGGGTAGCTGATAGACTCGGTGATTGGCTTGCGTGCGGGTCCCACCTCACACGCCGCCGGAGGCGCCCCTCTACCGCCAGACCGGCACATCCATCGAAAACTCCGAACGAAAGAGCCGTCTAACGTGGCGAACATCAAGTCGCAGATCAAGCGCAACAAGACCAACGAGAAGGCGCACGAGCGCAACAAGGCCGTCAAGAGCGAGCTGAAGACCGCCGTGCGCCGCACGCGCGAGGCCGTCGCCGCGGGCGACAAGGCCGCCGCCGAGCAGGCTCTCGCCAAGGCGACCAAGAAGCTCGACAAGGCCGTGAGCAAGGGCGTCATCCACGAGAACCAGGCCGCGAACCGCAAGTCGTCGATCGCGAAGCAGGTCGCCGCTCTCTGAG
>MEEK01000032.1 GCA_001724425.1 Microbacterium sp. SCN 70-27 | reverse complement strand
CGAAGCCGCCGTATCGAAACCACATCCGTCGACCATGTTTCACGTGAAACGGTGTGATCTCGATACACCGCGCTTCCGCGCGGCACTCGATCACCGGCCGGACCGGAACCCCCCCTCGGTGGTTGAGTAGGCGGCGTAGCCGCCGTATCGAAACCACGCAACCCCCTCCACAGTGGGGGAATGTCGCTGTTCATCCCCATTCCGGGTACGCACCGGAGTCCCGTCGTTCCCGTCTGTCGATACTCGAGCGATGGCATACATGTACATCCTCGAGTGCGCGGACGGATCCTTCTACGTAGGCAGCACCGTGAACATAGAGAGGCGTCTCTGGCAGCACGACGTCGGCGAGGGAGCGGAGTACACCCGCCGACGTAGACCCCTGGAACTCGTCTACGTCGAGGAGTTCGCGCGCATCGACGAGGCCTTCGCGCGAGAGAAGCAGGTGCAGGGGTGGAGTCGCGCGAAACGGAAAGCACTCATCGAGTACCGCGGTGAAGATCTCCCCGCCCTCAGCAAGAAGGACTTCACGGACGGTGAGTGATCTCGATACGCCGCGCTTCGCGCGGCACTCGATCACCGGGACCACTCCCGGTGGTTGAGTAGGTGGCGGAGCCACCGTATCGAAACCGCACCACGGTGACGCTGTTTCACGTGAAACGAGGTGATCTCGATACGCCGCGCTTCGCGCGGCACTCGATCACCGGCCGGACAGGAACCCCCCCTCGGTGGTTGAGTAGGCGGCGCAGCCGCCGTATCGAAACCGCACCACGGTGACGCTGTTTCACGTGAAACGAGGTGATCTCGATACGCCGCGCTTCGCGCGGCACTCGATCACCGGGTGGCGAGCCGCGCCCCGGTGGTTGAGTAGGCCGCGCAGCGGCCGTATCGAAACCACTCACGTCGCACGATGTTTCACGTGAAACGGGGGTGATCTCGATACACCGCGCTGCGCGCGGCACTCGATCACCGCGTGGCGAGCCGCCCCGGTGGTTGAGTAGGCCGCGCAGCGGCCGTATCGAAACCAAACCACTCACAGCTCATGTTTCACGTGAAACGGGGGTGATCTCGATACACCGCGCTGCGCGCGGCACTCGATCACCGGCGGGGGATACCGGTGGGCGGCCGGGGGAGCCGGGGAGTGGGTGGTCGACTACAGTGGGATGGTCCCGCAACGAACAGGAGTCAGTGGTGCAGGAATCGGAGAACGCGACGGCTCCCGCACCCTTCTCCCTCGATGACAGCCCCATTGCGCGCGAACTGGCCGACCTCACGTCCCGGCGCAAGGCGTTGGATGCCGTGTCGCTCGAGTTCTCCGGGCCCACCCGCGTCATCACCATCTCGAACCAGAAGGGCGGGGTCGGCAAGACCACGACCACCGTCAACACGGCGGCAGCACTGGCATCCCTCGGTGCGCGCGTGCTCGTGATCGACCTCGATCCGCAGGGGAACGCCTCCACGGCGCTGGGTGTGCCGCACAGCGCCGACATCCCCAGCGTCTACGACGTGCTGATCGACGAGTTCCCCCTCGCGGATATCATCCAGACGAGCCCCGAGTCCCCGAACCTCCTCTGCGCGCCGAGCACGATCCACCTCGCCGGCGCCGAGATCGAACTCGTCTCACAGGTGGCGCGCGAACACCGCCTGCGCACGGCCCTCGAGGACTACCTCGCACTCCCCGGTGAAGGGGTCGACTTCGTCTTCATCGACTGCCCACCCTCGCTCGGACTGCTCACGATCAACGCCTTCACGGCCGCCGATGAGCTGATGATCCCCATCCAGTGCGAGTATTACGCGCTCGAAGGCCTCAGCCAGCTGCTCGGAAGCATCCGGATGATCCAGAAGCACCTGAACCCGCGGCTGCACCTCTCGACGATCCTCCTCACCATGTACGACGGACGGACGCGCCTCGCTCAGCAGGTGGCGGAGGAGGTTCGGTCGCACTTTCCGACGGAAGTGCTGCGGGCTGTGATTCCGCGCACCGTGCGGGTCTCCGAGGCGCCGAGCTTCGGCCAGACGGTGATCGCGTACGATCCACAGTCCGTCGGCGCGATCTCGTACCGCGAAGCGGCCGTGGAACTGGTCCTGCGACAGCAGCAGAAGACGAACGAGGAGAACAGCTGATGGCCAAGCGCACAGGACTCGGACGGGGCATCGGCGCCCTCATCCCCACCACGGACAGCGCGGAGACGCGCCCCGTCGACGTCTTCTTCCCCGGGGCATCCACCGCGCCGGCCGCCACAGAGATCGTCGAGCGGGCAGCGGATGCCGCCGCGGCTGACACCGAGGAGACCATCGAGGTCACGGCCGAGCTCGTCGAGATCCCGGGGGCGCGTCTCGTCCACATCGACCCGAACGACATCGTCCCGAACCCGCGCCAGCCGCGCACCAACTTCGACCCCGACGACCTCGCGGAGCTCGTCCACAGCGTCCGCGAGTTCGGTGTGCTGCAACCGGTCGTCGTGCGGAAGAACGACGACGGGGCATACGAGCTCATCATGGGCGAGCGCCGCACGCGCGCTTCACGCGCCGCGGGACTCACGTCCATCCCCGCCATCGTCCGCGAGACGGCGGACGACGACCTGCTTCGTGACGCGCTGCTCGAGAACCTCCACCGCTCGCAGCTGAACCCCCTGGAAGAGGCGTCCGCCTACCAGCAGCTCCTCGACGACTTCGGGATCACGCAGGAGCAGCTCGCGACCCGTATCGGCCGCTCCCGCCCGCAGATCAGCAACACGATCCGGCTCCTGAAGCTCCCCATGCCGGTGCAGCAGCGGGTCGCGGCCGGCGTGCTCAGCGCCGGACACGCACGAGCCATCCTCTCGCTCGACGACGTGGATGCCATGCAGCGCCTGGCCGACAAGATCGTCAACGAGGACCTCTCCGTCCGCGCGGCGGAAGCCGCGGCGAAGGGTGCCCCGGCGGGCCGCGTGAAGACACCGGCCCCCAAGGCAGGGGCTCGTCGGGCGCACCTCGACGATGTCGCTGAGAAGCTCGGCGACCGTCTCAACACGAAGGTGAAGATCGCGCTGACGGCACGAAAAGGCCAGATCATCATTGATTTCGCCACAGTGCAGGATCTCAACCGGATCCTCGGTGAACTCGGCGAGACCGAGTTCGGCGCCGCCTGACCATCGCCGGGCTGCCGCCCTCTCGACTTCCGCCGGACACCCTCGCACAGGAGCCCACGACGTAGGCTGGAGGGGTGACCGATCGATCGTCCCTCCCGCGCCGCGCCAGCCTCGAGCTGCTGCGCGCCGAGGCATCGGATGAACTGTCGGTGCTCGTGGAAGCGCGCCTCCGCGACGGGGAAGACCCGTGGGATTTCATGGAGGACCTGCCGACGGTCGACGAACTGGTCGTCTTGACGCTCCGCGCCGAGAACATCGCGGCCGACGGCGGCGCACAGCCGTCCGTGTCGCGGAACTACCGGGTGCTCCGGCAGATATCCCTCGACCACCCCGAGCTCACGCGCGCCGTCTGGCGGCTGCTCGGCAACGAGCCGCACCGCCGGTGGTCGACGGCAGCGGATGCCTCGGCACGCGCCGAGGCATCCTGAGGTTCAGCCGTCTGGGCATCCCCCGCGGTGTCGACGCAACGACTGCGGGGGACGCTGGTCAGCCGAGGTACGCGGCGAGGTCCTGCTCGAGGGCGAACTTCGGCTTGGCACCGATGATCGTCTTCTCGACCTGACCCTTGTTGAACACCTTCATCGCCGGGATCGACGTGATCTGGTACTCCATCGCAAGGTTGGGGTTCTCGTCGACGTTCAGCTTGAGGACGGTGATCTTGTCGCCGTTCTCCGACTGGATCTCGTCGAGGATCGGCCCGACCATGCGGCACGGACCGCACCATGCGGCCCAGAAGTCCACCAGCACGGGCCCGTCGGCGTCCAAGACGTCCTGCTTCCAGGTGGTCTCGCTCGTGGCCTTCGCGGTCATGTCCTGCTCCTTCATTCGTACAGGGGGTGACACTCTCATGTCAGCGTGTCAAACGTCGCGTGTGCGTGGATTGTTCCCCGGTCGGGCGACGCGGTCGACCGGTACGGTCACGCGGCGTCGGTGAGGCCGTCGATCTCCGAGGCATCCGGGGCCGGGGCGCCCGCATCGGCGCGCGCGGCGAGGTAGTGCTCGACGTCGAGGGCGGCGGTCGTGCCGGATGCCGCGGCGGTGACCGCCTGGCGGTACGTCGGGTCGACCACGTCGCCGGCGGCGAACACGCCCGGCTGCGACGTGCGCGAGGTGCGACCGTCGACCCAGATGGTGCCGTGCTCGGTGAGGTCGAGCTGATCGTGCACGAGATGCGTGCGCGGGTCGTTGCCGATCGCAACGAAAACCCCGGTCAGCGGCAGTTCTCGCGTCGATCCGTCGACCGTGTCGCGCAGCAGCACCCCAGTGACCGAGTCGCCGCCCAGGATGTCGATGATCTCGCTGTTCCAGACGAACTCGATCTTCTCGTTCGCGAACGCACGCTCCTGCATGATCTTCGAGGCGCGCAGCTCCTCGCGACGGTGGATGACGTACACCTTCGAGGCGAACTTCGTGAGGAACGTCGCCTCCTCCATCGCGGAGTCGCCGCCGCCGACGACGGCGATCTGCTGCTCGCGGAAGAAGAAGCCGTCGCACGTCGCGCAGTACGAGACGCCGTGGCCGGAGAGACGCTGCTCGCCCTCGATGCCGATCTTGCGGGGAGCGGAACCGGTCGCGAACACGATCGACTCCGCCTCATGGACGGCGCCGCTGCCGAGCGTGACCGTCTTGACGTCGCCCGCGAGGTCGAGCGCGGTGACGTCGTCGTAGACGACCTCGGTGCCGAACTTCTCGGCCTGCTCCTGCATCTTCGCCATGAGGTCGGGCCCCATGATTCCTTCGGGGAATCCGGGGAAGTTCTCGACCTCGGTCGTGTTCATGAGTTCGCCACCGGCTTCGACCGAGCTGGCGATCAGGAGCGGTGTCAGGTTCGCGCGGGCCGCGTAGATGGCGGCAGTGAATCCTGCCGGACCTGAACCGATGATGATGACCTGACGCACGTCTCTCTCCTTCGTCTGCGAGCCCGACGAGGGGCCTCAGCGCATTCAACCCATGGTAGCCGCGCGACATTCCCCGCCTCGGCGGCCCCGCTGTGTGTCAGCCGAGGATGCTCAGCGGCCCCGCAGTCGGCGCAGCGCGCGCGTCGCGATCGCCATCTCGGGGGCCCGCACGAGCGCCAGCATTCCGATGTAGACGAGGAGGGATGCCGCGCCGACGACGGCGGCACCGAGGAGCCCCGAGAGCGGGGACCCCGTCGTCCACCCGGTCGCGCCGCCGAGGAGGACGAAAGTCAGCCATCCCGCACCGAAGGCGGGGATCGCGGCGACCGTGAAGCGGCGGAGCGCCCGCCATGTGGGGGCGAGGTCGAGGTCACCCACGTGGCGGCGGCGGAGGAGGTGCACGGCGATGGGGAGTTGCACGAAGGAGGAGATCGACTGCGTGAACGCGACTGCTGCGGCCAGCCAGGCGACCGGGAGCAGGCCGTTGACGGCGGCGACCCAGGCGAGTCCCGCTCCCGCAGCCGCGAGGATCGCCTGCACGAGCGAGAACCGGAAGGGGGTCTTCGTGTCGTGGAACGCGAAGAACGCGCGGCGGATCACGACGAGAACCCCGAACGGCACGAGCGCGACGAGGTAGGCGCACAGCACCCAGGCGATCGCGACGGCACCGTCGGCGGAGTCGACGAAGACGCGCGACAGGGGCACGGATGCCGCCGCGATGGCGGCCATGAAGCCGAATCCGAACACGGCGATCGCCCGGATGGACTCGTCGAGGTTCGGGCCGACCTCCTCGCGACGGTCTTGCGCCACGAGTTCGGAGAGCCGCGTGAAGTACGTCGTGGAGATCGAAATCGCCACGATCGAGTGGGGGAGCATGAAGATGAGCCACGCGATCGTCACGACCGTGATGCCCGAGGATCCCGAGGCATCCGACACGACGTTGGCCTGCAGCGCCCCGGCGACCTGACCGACGACGACGGTGAGGAAGGTCCAGTAGGCGAGCGCGCCGATGTGGCGGAGACCCATGCCGCGCCACCGGAAGTCCGGTCGCACGCGCAGACCCGTGCGCTTCCAGAAGAACAGCAGGACGAGCGCCTGCAGCGCGATGCCGAGGGTCGCGGTACCGCCGAGCACGGCGATCTCGGTCGGTCCCCAGTCGGAGACCTGCTTGAGGGGGCCGCCGAACAGGGCCAGGAACACGCCGAACCCGGCGATCGACACGAGATTGTTGACCGTCGGCGCCCAGCTGTACGGGCCGAACACCCGCCGGGCGTTCAAGACCTCGCCGAGGAGGGCGTACAGGCCGTAGAACATCAGCTGCGGGAGGCACCAGTACGCGAACGCGACTGCGAGCGCGTGCTGATCGGGTGGGTACCGGGACGAGTACAGCCAGATGAGGGCGGGCGCGATGGCCATGACGATGGCCGTGGCCCCGACGAGCAGCACGGTGCCGAGGGTGAGGAGCTTCGAGACGAAGCGTGAGCCGCCGTCGCTGTGCGTCGCCGCCTTGACGATCTGCGGCACGATGATGCCGGTGATCACGCCGGCGGCGAGCAGTTCGTAGATGTTCGTCGGCAGCAGGTTCGCCGTGGTGAACGCGTCGGCTGCGCGGCTGCCGTACGAGCCGATCACCGTGACGAGCATGACGGTACGCAGCAGCCCCGTCAGGCGTGAGAAGAGCGTCCCGGCGCCGATGATGGCGCTCGCGCGGGCGTGACTAGGCATCCCCACCTCGTTCACTGTCGGAGGGATCTGCGCGGTCGACAGGGGCGCCCACGGGGTCGGTGGCATCGTCGGAGCGGTCGGCGGCCGAGGCATCCTCCGCCGGGTCCGCCTCCGGGGCCGCATCCGACCGACGCGCGAGGGCACGCCGCCGCCGTCGCGTGACGGTGCGGACGACACCGAGGACGAGCATCAGTCCGACGATCGCGGCCATCACGATGAGGCCGACGGACTCCCACTCCGCGCGGACCGAGACCGCGAACGACACCGGGTCGCCGATCGCGACCATGGTGGGGCTCCGCAGCTGCAGGTGCAGGGTCGACTCGCCACTGCCGACGCGTGCCTGGACCGGCACCTTGGCGCGCGTCGTCTGCTCCGGCCCCGCTTCGACGGGCGTCGTGTTCTGCACGACGAGGCGCGCGTCACCCGGTGTCGCGATGAGCACGAGCGAGACCGGCCAGGGCAGGTCGTTGCGCACCGCGAAGCCGAGCGGCGCGCTCGTCGCGGCGAGCGTGATCGAGCTCGACGGCGTGATCGAGACGGATGCCAGCGTCTTCTTCGTCTGTGCGCGATGGTCCGCGAAGGCACTCGCGCCGCGGTCGGGGGTGAGGCGCCAGGCGTTCCCGAGGACCTGCAGCATGCTCGCACGTTCGGGCGCGGTCAGCACCTCGGGTGTGGCGAGGATCGATGAGAAGTCGGCGAGCGCGGTCTCATCGGCGATCAGGTGCCCGAGGGCGTCGGCGCGCGAGTCGTCTCCCGCCACGGCACGAAGGCCGACCGACACGGGCGGGGTCGCGGCGATCTGCGCGAGCCCGGTCGCGGTGCGCCCGCCCAACTGCTGCGCGGCGATCACCGCACCCCGGAGGTCGGTGCGCTCGAGGCTGCGATCCACGGCGACGAGCAGGGGAGCGCCCGGAGCCTTCGCGACCGCGAGGGCGGCGTAGGCGGATGCCGCGGCGAGGGCGCCCTGGCGGTCGGTCGACGAAGTGGCGGATGCCGCGGAACCGAGGGCTGTCGAGGCATCCGCGTCGTATACGAGCAGCTGCGCGTCGCCTGCCTGCGCACGCGCGGGGGTGTCGTCGGTCGTGAGCGCTCCCGAATCGATCAGGGTGATCGCGGGGCTCGTCGGCGTGGACTGTGTCGCGTCGGCCGCGACGACCTCCGCCCCCGCCGTGCCGGTTGCGGGCCAGAAGACGACGCCTGGGTCCGCGCCCACATCCGTCAGGTCGGCGAGAGTGGGGATGCCGCCGGTCGAGTCGTTGGAGTTGTGGGAGCCGTCCGGGCTGCCGGAGGGCTGCGGGGTCGGCGAGGACGCGGCGGGGAACGAGGACGCGGTCATGTACGAGTCGAGCGTCGTCGGGGCGAGCGGGGCCTTGAGGCCGGCGGCGACCTGGGTCGCGAGGTCGGCGTCGGCGAACTGCAGCGCGAACCGTGGGTTCGGCAGACCCATCAGGTCGTCGAGCCACTGCGTGGCCGTGGCCGGGGCCTTCGTTCCGAGCACGCGGATCGCTGCGACGATGGCGGGATCGACGGCGAGGATCGCGCTCGTTCCCGTCACGGCGTCGAGCTCCACCCGCAGGGCTCCGCGCGCAGCGGTGAGTTCGGTGAGTTCTTCGGAGTCGAGCAGTCCCGTCCCGATGGCGGGCGCGGTGATCGGGACGACGACCCCGAGGGCGCCGGTGCCCGGGTCGCCCGGGATCACGACGACGCTCGTCGCGATGCCGCCGCCACCGTCGGAGTCGTACGCCGCGCGCAGGGGATACACCCCCGGGGCGTACCCGGCGAACAGCGCCCCGTCGACCGTCGCGGTGAGGACCGAGGTGCCGCCGGCGGCCATCCCCGGCATGGCGGTGTCGGCGAGCGCGACGTCGGTGCGGTCGGCGGCGCCATCGCCCTCGAGCCACGCGCGCAGGTCGGAGCGGGTCGCGAGTGGGCGCGCCGACGTGGACAGATGCACGGTGCCTGTCGCGACCGACAGCGACGTGGAGTTGCGCGCCGAGAGGGACACCGTGAGCGGTTGACCCGCCGCGAGGACGCCTCCGTCCGCGGGCGCAGCGGTGAACGAGATCGACGGTTCGTCGGGAGGGCTGGTGGCGCCCGCGCGGTCCGCCGCGACGGCGGCGCCCGCCCCGAACACGGCCGCGGCGAGCGCGACCGTGGCGGTGAGCGCGGCGAGGAACCGGCGGGTTCGGGGCGCGCGGGAAGGGCGAGTGGAGGTCATGGCGGGTCCGGGGAGAGTCTAGGGTCCCTGTCCTGAACGCTACCCGCGACCCCCCGCGCACCGGGGGAATGGCGGTGCAGCACTCCGCGGGATGCGCTGGAATAGAGGGATGCCAGAGATCACCCCCACGCCCGACATCGTCGCGAGTCTCCGCGCCGATCTCCTGGAGGCGGGCTACACATCCTCCGCCGTGCGCGACACGTGGGGTGCACTCGCGGATGAGGCCGTCGGGCACGGCCTGCGCGGCCCGGCACTCGCCGCCCTCGCGGGGGCCACCGAGCCTGTGGCGACCCTCGCGCGGGCGCTGTTCCTCGGGTCGCCGGCGGCCGTGGCATCCGTCGATGCCGCCCTGCCGCGCACGGGCTCCGCCGGTCTCGTGGCGCTGGGCCTCGCGGAGGTGACGGCCGGGGAGGTCGTCCCGCTCGCCCTCGTCCGCCCGCAGGAGTACACCGGTGGGGAATGGTGGATCGCGAGCGACCTCGACGAGGCCGCGGTCGGCGGGGCACTGCCGACCGCGCACGTGCTGGGCGTCGGCGGGGCGTCGCTGACCCTTGCCGGGCTGCAGTTGCCGACCCCGGTGGCGCGCGTGCTCGACCTCGGGGCGGGGTGCGGCATCCAGGCGCTGCGGTCGGCGTCGGACACCGTCGTCGCGACGGACATCTCCGAGCGCGCGCTCGCCTTCACGCGGTTGAACGCCCTGCTCAACGACCGCCGGGGCATCGAGACCCGGCTCGGGAGCCTGTTCGACCCGGTCGCGGGCGAGGAGTTCGACCGTGTGGTGTCGAACCCGCCGTTCGTCATCACGCCGCGCGTCGCGGGCGTGCCGGCCTACGAGTACCGCGACGCGGGGCTCGCGGGAGACGAGCTCGTGCGGGCGTTCGTCACGGGGGTCGGCGCGGTGCTCGCGCCCGGTGGTGTCGCGCAGCTCCTCGGCAATTGGGAGTACCGCGGCGGCGAGGATGGCCTCGACCGCGTGCGGGCGTGGGTGGATGCCTCGCCGGTGCCGCTGGATGCCTGGATCATCGAGCGCGAACAGCTCGACCCCCTCGCCTACGCCGAACTGTGGGTGCGCGACGGCGGCACCGCGCCCGGAACCGCCGGGTACGCCGCCCTCGTCGAAGCCTGGCTCGCCGACTTCGCGGCGCGCGAGGTCACGGCGATCGGGTTCGGGTACCTGCTGCTGCGCCGCGCGGCATCCGGCACGCCCACGCTGCGACGGTTCGAGCGGATCGTCCAGCCGCTCGGCGACGGTTCGCTGGGCACGCATCTCGCCGAGGCGCTCGCCGCCCACGACCGCCTCACGGTTCTCGACGACGACGCGCTCGCCGCCGCGACGTTCGTCGTCGCCGGCGACGTCACCGAGGCGCGTCATCATCTGCCCGGCGCCGAGGCGCCGTCGGTCATCGAACTGCGTCAGGGCGGTGCGCTCTCGCGCACGATCGAGGTCGACCCGGCCCTCGCCGCACTCGTCGGCGCGAGCGACGGCGACCTCAGCGTCGGAGCCCTCGTCGGCGCGATCGCACAGCTGCTCGACGTGGATGCCACGGCGCTCGCCGCGGACGTGCTGCCGCGCGTGCGGGAGCTCGTCTTCACGGGGTTCCTGCGGTTCACGTGAGTCCTGGGGGCGACCGCTTACTCGCCCCGGCCCCGACGGGGAGGCGCCGGTAGGCTGAAACCCATGCTCAACATGGCCGAGGGCCTCGACCGTCTGGGTGCACTCGCGACCTCCCCGATCATGGCGCGCCTCGGCGCGGCGTTCGCGGAGGCGGGCTTCGAGCTGGCGGTCGTCGGCGGGCCGGTGCGCGACGCGCTGCTCGGACGCGACACCCACGACCTCGACCTCACGACGAACGCGCGCCCCGACGACATCCTGCGGATCGTGAAGCCCCTGGCATCCGCCACGTGGGACATCGGGCGCGCATTCGGCACGATCGGCGCGAAGATCTCCGGGCCCTCGGGCGTCGCCGAGCAGGTCGAGATCACGACATACCGCGCCGACAGCTACGACGGGGTGACCCGCAAGCCCACCGTCGCGTTCGGTGACACGCTCGAAGCCGACCTGCACCGTCGTGACTTCACGATCGGGGCGATGGCCCTGCGGCTGCCCGTGCCGGCGCTCGTCGACCCGACCGGCGGCGTGGAAGACCTCGTCGCAGGCATCCTCCGCACCCCGAGCGACCCCGATGTGAGCTTCGGCGACGATCCGCTCCGGATGCTCCGGGCCGCCCGCTTCGCGGGGCAGCTGGGCTTTGACGTCGCCCCCGAGACCCTCGACGCGATGTCGCGGCTGCGCGAATCGATCGAGATCGTCAGCCCCGAGCGGGTGCAGGGGGAGCTCGTGAAGCTGCTCGCGAGCGACGACCCGGTCCGGGGCATCCGGATCCTCGTCGACACGGGACTCATGGCCGAGATCGTGCCCGAGATCCCCGCGCTGCGGCTCGAGATCGACGAGCACCACCACCACAAGGACGTCTACGAGCATTCCCTGACGGTGCTCGCGCAGACGATCGACCTCGAGCACGAGCGGCACCCCGGCGCTGCGCCCGATGTCACCCTTCGCCTCGCTGCGCTCCTGCACGACATCGGCAAGCCGTCGACGCGCAGGCTCGAACCGGGTGGCGGCGTGAGCTTCTACCACCACGACCTCAAGGGCGCGCGGATGTCCCGCAAGCGCCTTTCCGCGCTGCGGTTCGACTCCGACACGATCGGCTCGGTCAGCCAGCTGATCGAACAGCATCTGCGGTTCTTCGGCTACTCGGAAGGGGCCTGGACCGACTCCGCTGTCCGTCGGTACGTGCGCGACGCGGGCGCGGAGCTCGAACGCCTGCACATCCTCACCCGCGCCGACGTCACGACCCGCAACACCAAGAAGGCGGCCCGCCTGCGCCGCGCGTACGACGACATCGAACGGCGCATCGGCGAGCTCGCCGCGCAGGAGGAGCTCGACGCCATCCGGCCCGAACTCGACGGCAACCGCATCCAGGAGGTCCTCGGGATCGGCCCCGGGCGCGAGGTCGGCGAGGCGTACCGGTTCCTCCTCGACCTGCGCCTCGACGAGGGCGTCATCGGGGCGGATGCCGCCGAGCAGCGCCTGCGCGAATGGTGGGCCGCGCGGGGCTGACGCGGTCGGGCCGCGCGGGGCTCGCGGCCTCCACCCGGATCGCGGGCGGTCGTCTTCCGGACCCGGGATTATTCACGGCATCCCGTCTACACTGGGCGGCACACTCCTCACCGTCGAATGGAGCCGCCGTGCCCTCGTCGTGGTCGTCGCGGCGTGATGTCTCGCCCGAGACGTCTCGCCTGCTGATCGAGCGCGCGCACGAGGAGTTCGTCGGCGGCAACCAGAGCGATGCGCGGCTGACGCAGGTGCGCAGCCTCGTGCAGGACTCCTGGCGCCGGTCGCTCGCGAACCTCGTCGGAGCGGAGGTCCTGCCTCCCCTCGACGTGACTCCGGATGAACTCGAGGAGTACCGCACGAGGCATCCGCTCGCGAGCGTCATGGACATGATCCGCGGGCTCCTGCTGCCCGAGCAGGACTCCGGCGTCGTCGTCGCGGTCGGCGACGCGGCCGGGCGCCTGCTGTGGGTCGAGGGCGACCGGAGGGTGCGGGATCTCACGGGGAGCATGGGCTTCGTCGCGGGCGCGAACTGGTCGGAAGAGGTCGTCGGCACCTCCGCGCCGGGCACCGCCCTCGCCCTCGGGCGGTCGGTGCAGATCCACGGCGCCGAGCATTTCAACCGGCTCGTGCAGCCGTGGTCGTGCACGGCGGCGCCCGTTCACGACCCCGAGACGCGGCGCCTCCTCGGCGTCATCGACGTGACGGGCGGCCTCGAGGCGGCGACCCCGCAGGCGCAGCTGCTCGTGGATGCCACCGCGCGGGCCGTGGAGGGCGAGCTCCTCGTGTCGCGGCTGCGCGCCCGCGCCGCCGCGACGGCGCCGATCCCCGTACGGCGCGGCGGGCGTGGGTCGGCGCGTGCGCCGCGTGCGCCGGAGACGGCGACGCTCCGCGTGCTCGGGCGCGACCGGGGGCTCATCGAGGTGATGGGCCAGAGCGGCGAGACGATCGCTGAGCTGTCGGCTCGTCACGCCGAGATCCTGCTGATGCTCGCGGTGCACCGGCAAGGGTTGTCGGCCGACCGGCTGACGGAGCTCGTCTACGGCGCCGATGCCGGAGAGAGCACGCTGCGCCCCGAGATGGTGCGGCTGCGCAAGGTGCTGCAGCGCCTCGCGCCGCACCTCGTGCCGTCCTCGCGCCCCTACCGCCTCCCCGCCGAGCTCGACACCGATGCGCACCAGCTCGTGTCTCTGCTCGACCGCGGCGCGCACCGTGTCGCGCTCGCCGCCTACCGGGGTGCGGTTCTGCCGGATTCGACCGCGCCGGGCGTCGAGGAGTTCCGCGAAAACGTGCGGATGGCCCTGCGTGACGCGCTGCTCGGCGAGGCATCCGTCGACGTGCTCCTCGCGTACGCGGACACCCCCGACGGTCAGGCCGACGCCGAGGTGCTGCGCCTCGCGCTCGGGATGCTGCCGGCCCGCTCCCCGCGCCGCGCGGGTCTCGTCGCCCGCCTCGAGAAGCTCGAGGCCTGAGGCGCCGCCGCACGGTCGCCCCGGCACCGGCACCCGCTCCCGAAGCGGTGGCGTCTCATCCACGCTGTGAACCGTATTCAGGATCCGCGTGCGCCCCGTCGGGGTACTTCCGCGTGTTTCCGCGGTCGAGGCGCGAACCTGTCGGCGCAGAGCCTGAGTACGGACCGGGATTCGGCGGAGGCGGACCTGCGCGCTCGCGTAGCGCGGGGCGACGCCGGGTGGCAGGATGGCAGCGGAGGCAACCATGACCCCTGACAGCCCGGCCCCCGAGGCGCCGACGCCTGACCTCGTGCGGCTCGCGGAGGCGCACGGCATCGCGACCGAGTACTGGTCGTTCTTCGGTGACCGCGTGCAGGTGCCCGCCGCCACCCTGCGCGCCGTGCTGCGCGCGATGCACGTGGATGCCACGACGGATGCCGCCATCACGGCCGCCCTCGTCGACGCCGACGAACGTCCGTGGCGCTCCGCCCTCCCCCCGACCGTCGTCACACGGCAGGGCGGCCGCGTGATCGCCGTCCGTGTGCTCGACGGGCACGATGTGCGCCTGTGGGTGCGCTTCGAGGACGGATCGACGCGCGACCTGTCGATCCCGGCCCAGACGCCGGCCTCGCGGGAGGTCGACGGTGTGCGCCGCTGGGAGGTCACCGTGCCGCTCCCCGCGGACCTCCCGCTCGGGTGGCACACGCTGCACGCCGACCAGACGCCCTTCGGCGGCGGCCTCGTCCACCGCTCGGGCGCAACCCTCATCGTCGCCCCCGAGCGCATGCCCGACCCGCCGACCCGCCCCGGCCGTGGCCGCGGGTGGGGCCTCATGGCGCAGTTGTACTCGGTGCGCTCGCGCGCGTCGTGGGGCATGGGCGACTTCGCCGATCTCGGCGATCTCGCCGCGGTCGCCGGCCACGAGGGCGCCGACTTCCTGCTCATCAATCCGATCCACGCCGCCGAGGTGACGAGCCCGATCGAGGCGTCGCCGTACCGTCCCGCGACGCGACGCTTCCTCGCGCCGCTGTACCTGCGCCCCGAGGATATCCGCGAGGCCGCCTACCTCGACACCGCCGGCCGGGCGGCGCTCGAGGCGGCGCGCGCACCCGTCGCCGCGACCGACGACGACCCCTCGCGCATCGACCGCGACGCCGTGTGGGCGGCCAAGCGCGCGGCGCTCGAGGAGGTGTTCGGCGTGACCCTGTCGCCGGGCCGCGCCGCCGAACTCGCCCGCTTCGTCGAGCGGGAGGGTCAGCCCCTCCGCGACTTCGCCCTGTGGTGCGCGCTCGAAGAGCACTACGCCGGCACCGAGCGCCCCGCCGAGGCATGGGATATCCGCTCGCCGCTCGTCGCCGAACTGGCCGAACACCTCGCGTCGCGGGTGCGCTTCCACACCTGGCTGCAGTGGGTCTGCGACGAGCAGCTCGAGCGCGCGCAGGCGGCGGCGAAGGCATCCGGCATGGCGCTCGGCATCATGCACGACCTCGCCGTCGGGGTGCATCCGGAGGGGTCGGATGCCTGGTCGCTGCGCCCCATGTACGCCCAGGGCATGGCGGTGGGCGCCCCGCCCGACATGTACAACCAGCAGGGGCAGACGTGGAACCAGCCGCCGTGGCTGCCCGAGGCGCTCGCCGAGGCGGGGTACGCCCCCCTGCGCGACATGATCCGGACGCTCCTGCGGCATGCCGGGGCGCTGCGCATCGACCATGTGATCGGGCTCTTCCGGCTGTGGTGGATCCCGGCCGGCGGGAGCCCCGCGGCGGGCACCTATGTCCGCTACGACCACGACGCGATGATCGGCGTGCTGATGCTCGAGGCGGTGCGCGCAGGTGCCGTCCTCATCGGCGAAGACCTCGGCAATGTCGAGCCGTGGGTGCGTGATTACCTCTCCGACCGGGGAATCCTCGGTACGAGCGTGCTGTGGTTCGAGCGGGAGGGCGACGGATTCCGGCCGCCCGAGCACTACCGTCGCTCGCTGCTTGCGACCGTCAACACGCACGACCTCCCGCCGACCGCGGGGTATCTCGCCGACGAGCACGTCGCGCTGCGTGCGCGGCTGGGCTTGCTCACCCGTCCGGTCGAGGAGGAGCTCGCCGACGCGGATGCCGAGCGGGCGGCCGTGCTCGCGGTGCTGCGCGACCGGGGCCTCCTCGCCGACGCGGCATCCGAGGCCCAGGTGATCGAGGCGCTCAATGTCTTCATCACCGCTGCGCCGTCGCAGCTGCTCGGCGTCGCGCTCGTCGACGCCGTCGGCGAGCGGCGGGCGCAGAACGTCCCGGGCACCGACACGGAATATCCGAACTGGCAGATCCCGCTCGCCGATGGGGACGGCCGGGCCGTTCTGCTCGACGACCTCGCGACGAACCCGCGGTTCCTCTCGCTCACGCGCGCCGTCGACGCCCGCTTCTGACCGCAGCGCGGTCGATCCGTCAGCGGCGGTGTGTCGCGGGCGCGGAGCGCGTCAGCACGCCCGCGAGCACTCCGACGACGACGAGGGCGAGGCCGAGCAGTTGCGCCGGGCCGAACGATTCGTGGCCGAGCCACACGCCCAGAAGCACGCCGGTGACGGGGTTCAGCAGGCCGATCACTCCCACGACGGCACCGGGAAGCCGCGCGAGGCCCGTGAACCATGCGGCGTAGGCGACCGCCGTGGCGATCACGATGACGTAGGCGAAGCCGAGCAGCGCGGGTCCGTCGAGCGCAGGCGGGGCGCCCTCGACGGCGATCGCGAAGGGCAGCACGACGAGCGATCCGGCGATCAGTTGCCATGCCGTCATCGTCAGCGGCGGGATGTCCGCTCCCCACCGCCGCGTGAGGACGAAGCCCAGCGAGGACGACAGCATCGCGACGATGGATGCCACGACGCCCCACACATCCGCGGCTCCGCCCCCGGGCTGCAGCATGACGACGACGCCGAGGATGCCGAGCAGTGCGCCGGCGACGGCGCGCAGCGCCGGCCGCTGCCCGAGGATGATCCAGCTCAGCACGAGGAGCGCCCCTGCCGAGGCCGACATGATCGTCGCGGCGAGGCTCGTGGCCAAACGCTGCGCGGCGATGTAGACCAGGACGTTGAGCCCGCCGACGGTGAGCGCGCCGAGGACGAGGGAGCGCCACCACCACACACCGGTGGGCAGCCGCCGCGCGACGAGCAGCACGATGAGCCCGGCGGGAAGGCATCGGATGATGGCGCCCCAGAGCGCGGCGTCGGGGGGCAGCAGGTGGCGGGTCACGAAGTAGGTGCTGCCCCACGCGATCGGCGCGATCGCGGTGATGAGCATCCACCGCATCCTTTTCGCTTCCATGGAAGAGACTTTACCTTCCCTGGAAGGTAAAGTCTCGGGATATGCAGGATCACGTCGACCTCATCCAGGAGCAGTGGCGCCGCGAGCGCCCCGATCTCGATGCGTCCCCGTCGGGCGTCATCGGGCGGATCCACCGGCTCGCCCTCGCCCTCACCGACGAGCTGACCGCGGTGTATGCGCAGTTCGGGCTGAGCGAGGCGGAGTTCGACCTGCTGGCCGCCCTACGGCGCTCGGGTGCGCCGTACGAACTCGCGGCCGGTGCCCTGGCGGAGCACACGATGGTCACGACCGGTGGGCTGACGAAGCGGGTCGATCGTCTCGTCGAGCGGGGGCTCGTCGCTCGCGTGGACGACGGCGATGATCGTCGCCGCCGCCTGGTTCGTCTCACCGACGACGGCGTGGACCTCATCGATCGCGCGTTCACGGCGCACCTGACCAACGAGCATCGCCTGTTGGCGCTCATCTCCCCGGACGATGCGGACGCCTTGCGCGAGGGTGCTCGCCACTGGCTGGCCGCTCTCACCGCGAACTGACTTCCCCGCGAACCGGCCCCCGCAGACGCGCGCCGCGAACCGAACCGCAGGGGCATCCCGACCCCGCAACGGGATGCAACGTTGCGGGGCGTAGTTTCCTCGGCATCCGAAACGCGGCAAGGGATGCCGCGGCTCATGCAGTCGAAGGAGACATCATGACCATCGTCGAAGAAGGCGTCTCGAGCGTCTACGCAGCTCCCGGCCAGCGCGGCTCCGTGGCCGAGTATCGCCCCCGCTACGGCCACTACATCGGCGGCGAGTTCGTCGAGCCGATCAAGGGCCAGTACTTCGAGAACATCACCCCCGTCACAGGCAAGCCGTTCACCGAGGTCGGTCGCGGCACCGTCGAAGACGTCGACCGCGCCGTCGACGTCGCCTGGAAGGCGTTCGACTCGTGGAAGCGCACGACCCCGGCAGACCGCGCCAACATCCTCAACAAGATCGCCGACCGCATGGAGGCGAACCTCGAGAAGATCGCCGTCGCCGAGACGTGGGAGAACGGCAAGCCCGTCCGTGAGACGCTCGCCGCCGACATCCCGCTGGCGATCGACCACTTCCGCTACTTCGCCGGCGTGCTGCGCGCCCAGGAGGGGTCGCTCAGCCAGATCGACGAAGACACCGTCGCGTATCACTTCCACGAGCCGCTCGGCGTCGTCGGCCAGATCATCCCGTGGAACTTCCCGATCCTCATGGCGACCTGGAAGCTCGCGCCGGCCCTCGCGGCCGGCAACTGCGTCGTGCTGAAGCCGGCCGAACAGACGCCCGCGTCGATCCTCTTCCTCTTCGACATCATCGGCGACCTGCTGCCCGCCGGTGTCGTCAACATCGTCAACGGCTTCGGCATCGAGGCGGGTGCGCCGCTCGCGCAGCACAAGCGCATCCGCAAGGTCGCCTTCACGGGTGAGACCACGACGGGCCGGCTCATCATGCAGTACGCGTCGCAGAACCTCATCCCGGTGACGCTCGAGCTCGGAGGCAAGAGCGCGAACATCTTCTTCGAGGACGTCGCCCGCCAGAAGGACTCGTACTACGACAAGGCGCTCGAGGGCTTCTCCTTCTTCGCCCTCAACCAGGGCGAGGTCTGCACCTGCCCGAGCCGCGCACTCATCCAGCGCTCGATCTACGACGGCTTCCTCGCCGATGGCCTCGACCGCGTCGGCAAGATCGTGCAGGGGAACCCGCTCGACCCGGCGACGATGATCGGCGCCCAGGCATCCAACGACCAGCTGGAGAAGATCCTCAGCTACATCGAGATCGGCAAGGCGGAGGGTGCGAAGCTCCTCGCCGGCGGTGAGCGGGTCGACCTCGGCGGCGAGCTGTCGGGCGGCTACTACGTCGCGCCGACGGTCTTCGAGGGGCAGAACTCGATGCGCATCTTCCAGGAGGAGATCTTCGGGCCGGTCGTCTCGGTGACGAGCTTCGACGACTTCGATGACGCCATCCACACCGCCAACGACACCCTGTACGGGCTCGGCGCGGGTGTGTGGAGCCGTTCGGCCGACACGATGTACCGTGCCGGGCGTGGCATCGAGGCCGGTCGCGTCTGGACGAACACGTACCACCAGTACCCCGCGCACGCGGCGTTCGGCGGCTACAAGCAGTCCGGGATCGGTCGGGAGAACCACCTCAAGATGCTCGACCACTACCAGCAGACCAAGAACCTGCTCGTGTCGTACGCCGAAGGAGCGATGGGCTTCTTCTGAGCCGCGCCCTCCTCGAGCCATGACCACGCCAGCCAGCCGGGTCGCCGTGTCGCAGGACGCGGCGGCCCTGCTGCGCCAACTGACGGCGCAGCACGGCAAGCTCATGTTCCACCAGTCGGGGGGATGCTGCGACGGCAGCGCCCCCATGTGCTACCCCATCGGGATGTTCCAGACCGGCCCGTCGGACGTGCTGCTCGGCACGATCGACGCCGGGCTCGACGATCCCATCGAGGTGTACATGTCCGAGTCGCAGTTCGAGTACTGGAAGTACACGCACCTGACGATCGACGCCGTCCCCGGGCGCGGGGCCGGGTTCAGCGTGGAAGGCCCGACGGGGCTGCGGTTCCTGATCCGCTCGCGCATGCTGGATGCCGCGGAGCTCGAGGCCTTCGGGCTCGCCGAGCGGGGGTGACGCCCGCGCGGCATCCCCACCGCGCGGCATCCCCACCGCGCGGCATCCCCACCGCGCGGCATCCCCACCGCGCGGCATCCGCCCGTGGTATCCCCACCGTGCGGCATCCGCCCGTGGTATCCCTCCTCGAGCGGGTCACCAGGGCAGGAGAAATCACCGAGACAGGCCGAAACCGGGTCAAACGGTCCTGTCTCGGTGAGATCTCCTGTCTCCGTGATGGGACCTCGCCCCGCGCGGCTGCACGGGCCCGCGACTGTGCCGGTCGCGGCGTCGGCGCCATGACAGACGGATGCCTACAGCCACCCGTTCTCGTCGGCGACGCGCACGGCGTCGGCCCGGTTGCGGGCGCCCGTCTTGCCGATCGCGCCCGAGAGGTGGTTTCGCACCGTGCCCTCGCTCAGGTGCAGGGCATGCGCGATGTCGGCGATCGACCCGCCCGAGCGCGCGACCGCGAGCACATCCGTCTCGCGTTCGGTGAGCGGCGACTCGCCCTGGGCGAGGGAGTCGGCCGCGAGCGCAGGGTCGACGACGCGCAGCCCCTGCGCGACCCGGCGGACGGCGTCGGCGAGCTGTGCGGCGGGAGTGTCCTTGACGACGAATCCCGAGGCGCCGGCGCGCATCGCGCGCGTGAGGTAGCCCGGCCTCCCGAACGTCGTGACGATGAGCGAACGGCAGCCAGGGAGCGCGGTGTGCAGAGCGGATGCCGCGGCGATCCCGGCGATGCCGGCGCGCGTGCGCACCTCCTCGATCGGGCGGGTGTCGGCGAACAGGCTCGCCGTGAGCTGCAGCGTCTCGCGGACGGTGATGTCCTTCAGGAGCCCCCCGGTCTGCAGCACCGCCGAGACGAGACCGTGCGCGATCGCGGCGCGCGGGCTCTCGCCGAAGACGCGGACGCTCCCCTCGTCGGGGTCGGACAGCCCCAGCAGCATGTCGATCGTGGAGGTCTTGCCGGCGCCGTTCGGGCCGAGGAAGGCGACGATCTCGCCCGGGCGCACCCGAAGGTCGACGCCGTCGACCGCGTGGACGGTCCCGAAGCTCTTGCGCAGCCCCGCGGCATCCACCGCGAGCAGGTTCGTGTCGTTCATGCTTCGACCCTCCCGCGGAGGGACGTCGGATGCCTCACACGCCCGTCACGATGTGCCCGTGACATCCGTCATGGGCAGACGCGGAACCGGTCCGCACCTCATGACGGAGCGTTTCAGTCTCGTTACGGTTTGCGGCTTCTGCACACGGCGGGCGCCGCGGCGGGTGAAAGATGTTCCGCATGGGTTCCGCGCGCATGCGGAGCCGTCCCACAACAGCAGAGGTAAAAAGCATGTCACTGCACCACACCAGCGGGTTCTCCCGCGGCCGTGTCGTCGGCGTCGCCGCGGCGCTCGGCGTCGCCTCCATCGTCCTGGCCGGTTGCGCCTCGGGCGGCGGCGGCACCGGCGGCCAGTCCGGCGACGCCGGCTCGGGCCCCTCCATCATCGTCGGCACGACCGACAAGGTCACGACCCTCGACCCGGCCGGCTCGTACGACAACGGGTCGCTCGCCGTCCAGACCCAGGTCTTCCCGTACCTCGTCAACACCGACTACAACTCCACCGAGGTCGTCCCCGACCTCGCCGAGTCGGCCGAGTTCACGGCGCCGAACGAGTACACCGTGAAGCTCCCCGCGGGCCTCAAGTGGGCCAACGGCCACGACCTGACGAGCTCGGACGTGAAGTTCTCGTTCGACCGGAACCTCAAGATCGCCGACCCCAACGGGGCATCGAGCCTCCTCTACAACCTCGACAGCGTCGAGACCCCCGACGCCACGACCGTCGTCTTCAAGCTCAAGACGGACAACGACCAGGTGTTCCCGTTCATCCTCACGAGCTTCCCCGGCGCGATCGTCGACGAGGAGGTCTTCTCGGCCGACGCGGTGACCCCCGACAAGGACATCGTGGATGCCGACGCGTTCGGCGGACCGTACAAGGTCACCTCGTGGGACTTCAACAAGGCCGTCGAGTTCAGCCCCAACGAGAACTACAAGGGCCTGCTCGCCGCTCCGGTCAACAGCGGTGTCGTGCTGCAGTACTTCGCCGAGTCGTCGAACCTGAAGCTCGCCGTCCAGCAGGGTGACGTGGATGTCGCGTACCGGAGCCTGTCCGCCACCGACGTCGACGACCTCGGCAAGAACAAGGACGTGAAGGTCGTCGACGGCCCCGGCGGCGAGATCCGCTACATCGTCTTCAACTTCAACACGCAGCCGTACGGTGCCACCACCGCCGACGCCGACCCGGCCAAGGCGCTCGCCGTCCGCCAGGCGGTCGCCGACCTCGTCGACCGCGAGGCGATCTCGACGCAGGTCTACAAGGGCACCTACACCCCGCTGTACTCCTACGTCCCCGAGGGCTTCGCGGGCGCGACCGACGCGCTGAAGGGCCTCTACGGCGACGGCAACGGCGGCCCGGATGCCGCGAAGGCGAAGGCCACCCTCGAGGCGGCCGGCGTCACCACCCCGGTTAAGCTCAGCCTCCAGTACAGCCCGGACCACTACGGCCCGTCGTCGGGTGACGAGTACGCGCTCGTGAAGTCGCAGCTCGAGAAGGACGGCCTGTTCTCGGTCGACCTGCAGTCGACCGAGTGGGTGCAGTACTCGAAGGACCGCACGGCCGACGTGTACCCCGCGTACCAGCTCGGCTGGTTCCCGGACTACTCCGACGCCGACAACTACCTGACGCCGTTCTTCCTCACGAAGAACTTCCTCGGCAACCACTACGACAACCAGACGGTGAACGACCTGATCCTGAAGCAGGCCGTCGAGCCGGATGCCGCGACGCGTCAGGCCGACATCGAGCAGATCCAGAAGCTCGTCGCGGGTGACCTGTCCACCGTGCCGCTGCTGCAGGGCGCCCAGGTCGCCGTGACCGGCAAGGACGTGTCGGGCATCACGCTCGACGCTTCGTTCAAGCTGCGCTTCGCACCGATCACCAAGTAATCGACGCCGCTCCGGCTCGACGCACTCGCCGGGCGGTGGGGAATCCCTCCCCGCCGCTCGGCGAGCCGCGAAGCGGCAGGTCGGAACGGCGCCCGTAAGGTAGACACCCATGACCACCGACGCCGCTGCCGCTGTCGCGGAGCCGCCCCCCGCACTCGAGGTGCCGCGCACCCGTGGCGGCGGGTCGACGCTCGGACGCTACATCCTGATCCGCTTCCTGCTGATCTTCCCGACGATCCTCATCCTCGTCACCCTCGTCTTCTTCCTCATCCGGCTCACGGGCGACCCGATCACGGCGGCCCTCGGCGGCCGCCTCCCCGCCGATCAGCTCGCCGAGCGCATCCACGAGGCCGGCTACGACCGCAACATCTTCGTCCAGTACTTCGAGTACCTGGGCCAGGTCTTCACGCTGAACTTCGGCACCACGATCACCGACAACCAGCCGGTCATCGACATCCTCGTGACCTACGGCCTCGCGACCTTCGAACTCGTCGTCTACGCGCTCGTCGTGGCCTTCATCGTCGGCATCCCGCTCGGCATGCTCGCCGCAGCGCTCCGCGACCGCTGGCCCGACGCGATCCTGCGCGTCAGCGCGATCCTCTTCTATGCGACGCCCGTGTTCTTCGCGGGCCTCGTCGCGAAGCTCGTCTTCTCGGTGTGGCTCGGGTGGCTGCCGGTCTCGGGACGCGCGAACGTCCGCACCGAGATCGCCCTGAAGCGCGACGGCAGCACGGGTATCTACCTGATCGATGCACTCGCGAGTGGCAACCCGGCGTACGTGTGGGACGTCGTCTCGCACGCGATCCTGCCCGCGCTCACGCTCGGACTCCTCACGGCCGGCATCTTCCTGCGGCTCGTCCGCACGAATGTGATCGGTACGTTCAACATGCCCTATATCGACGCGGCCCGCTCGCGCGGTGTGCGCGAGAGCCGGCTCGTCCGCACGCACGCCTACCGCCCCGCGCTCATCCCCATCATCACGGTCATCGGACTGCAGATCGCCCTCATGCTCGGCGGCGCGGTGCTCACCGAGACGACCTTCGAGTGGAAGGGGCTCGGCTTCCAGTTGGCCGCCTACCTCTCCTCGCGCGACTTCGTGGCGGTGCAGGGCATCGTCGCGATGATCGCGATCATCGTCGCGGTCACGAACTTCATCGTCGACATCATCGCCGCGTTCATCGACCCGAGAGTGAGGTACTGACATGGCGAAGCGTCCACTGATCGGCCGCCTCCCGGTCATCCGTCAGCTCCGGCAGAGCGTGGGGCTCCAGCGCGGGATGCTCGTGGCGGGTCTCGTGCTCACGGCGCTCTTCGTCCTGTGCGCGCTGCTCGCGCCGTGGATCGCGCCGTACAGCTACAGCCAGCTGACGGATGCCTCCGGCAACAACTTCGGGGCGCAGCAGCCGCCGAGCGCGGCCCACCTCCTCGGCACCACGGTCGGCGGGTTCGACGTCCTCTCCCGCGTCATCTGGGGTGCGCAGACGGCCCTCATGGTCGTCGTCGTCGCGGTCGCGATGTCGGTCTTCATCGGCATCCTCCTCGGGCTCGTCTCGGGCTACCTCGGCGGCTGGGTCGACAAGACCCTCGTCGTCATCGCGGACGCCGTCTATGCGTTCCCGACGCTGCTGCTCGCGATCGTCGTCGCGATCGCGATCTCGGGGGGTCAGTCGGATCTGCGCTCGGGGATCATCGCCGCCGCGGCATCCATCACGGTCGTCTTCATCCCGCAGTACTTCCGGGTCGTCCGCGCGGAGGTCGTGCGCGTGAAGTCGGAGGCGTTCGTCGAGTCGGCGAAGGTCATCGGCGCCTCGACGCCGCGCATCATGTTCCGGCACGTGCTGCGCAACTCGACCCGCACACTGCCGCTCATCGTCACCCTCAACGCGTCCGAGGCGATCTCGACGCTCGCCGCCCTGGGCTTCCTCGGTTTCGGCATCCAGCCGACGGCGGCGGCCGAATGGGGCTTCGACCTCAACAAGTCGATCTCCGACGTCGCGTCCGGCATCTGGTGGACGGCGATCCCGCCGGGGGTCGCGATCGTGCTGACCATCCTCGGCATCACCCTCATCGGCGAGAGCCTCAACGACCTCGCCGACCCGCGCCTGCGCGCGCGGCGCCGCGCGAACGCGAAGCAGACGCCGCAGGATGCCGTCGCCACGACGCAGCCGACCGCGCAGGAGATCCTCGGGGAGGTTCCGTGATGACCGCGAACACCGATCTGGCGGTCGAGATCCGTCACCTCGACGTCACCTTCGCGACCGACGGGGGCGATGTCCATGCCGTACGCGACGTGTCGCTCGACGTCCGGCCCGGCGAAGTGCTCGCGATCGTCGGCGAGTCCGGCAGTGGCAAGACCGTCACGGCGCGGTCGATCCTCGGCCTCCTGCCCGAGACCGCCGCCCAGCGCGGCGCGGTCGTGCTCGACGGGGTCGACGTCGTGGGCCTGTCGTCCGAGAAGCTCCGCGAGGTGCGCGGCACCAAGGCCGCGATGATCTTCCAGGAGCCGTCGACGGCCCTGAACCCCGTGTTCACGGTGGGGTGGCAGCTCGCCGAGGGCCTGCGCGCGCACGGGTCGTACTCGCGCGCCGAGGCGAAGGCGAAGGCCGTCGAGATGCTCGGCCGCGTCGGCATCCCCGATCCCGCCAAGCGCGTGAACGACTACCCGCACCAGTTCTCGGGCGGGCAGAAGCAGCGCATCGTCATCGCGATGGCGCTCGCGCTCGACCCGGCCGTGATCCTCGCCGACGAGCCGACGACCGCGCTCGACGTGACCGTGCAGGCCGAGATCCTCGATCTGCTGCGGCGCCTGCGCGACGAGACCGGCACGGCGATCGTGCTCATCACCCACAACATGGGGGTCGTCGCCGATCTCGCGGACCGGGTCGCGGTCATGCTGAACGGCGAGGTGGTCGAGACGGGCCCCGTCGGCCAGATCTTCGCGTCGCCGCAGCACGAGTACACGAAGCGACTGCTTGCCGCCGTCCCGCGCGTCGAGCTCGTCGATCGGGCGCTGCCGGCGTCGGCGGATGCCTCGGCCGCGCCCGTCGTCGAGGCGAAGGGTCTCGTGATCGAGTACCCGGGGCGCCTCGGATCGCCGACGTTCCGCGCCGTGCACGCGATCGACTTTGCGATCCGGCCGGGCGAGGTGCTGGGCCTCGTCGGCGAGTCGGGGTCGGGCAAGACGACGATCGGTCGCGCGATCGCCGGGCTCACCCCGGTCGCGGGCGGGTCGCTGCGGGTGCTCGGCACCGAGATGCGCGGCGTCAAGGAGCGGCACTTCCGCGCGCGGCGCAAGGAGCTCGGTTTCGTCTTCCAGGACCCGGCGACGAGCTTCAACCCCCTGCTCACGATCGCGCAGTGCGTCGCCGAACCCCTCATCGTGCACGGCGGAGCGAAGGATGCCGCCGACGCCCGCGACCGCGTCGACGACCTGCTCGAGGCGGTGCAGCTGCCGAAGGAGTTCGGCGACCGGTTCCCGCACGAGCTGTCCGGCGGGCAGCGCCAGCGGGCATCCCTCGCACGTGCGCTCGCGCTCGACCCGAAGCTGCTGATCGCCGACGAGCCGACGAGCGCACTGGACGTGTCGGTGCAGGCGCGCGTGCTCGACCTGTTCGGCGAGCTGCAGGACCGGTTCGGCTTCGCGACGCTGTTCATCACGCACGACCTCGCGGTCGTCGACCTGCTCGCGCACCGCGTCGTCGTGCTGCACAAGGGCCGCATCGCCGAAGAGGGCACGACGGCCCGCGTGCTCGGCGACCCGCAGGACGCGTACACGCGCAAGCTCATCGCCTCCCTTCCCGTCCCCGATCCCGTCGCCCAGGCCGAGCGCCGCGCCGCGCGCTGACGGGCTGGGGGCTGCCCGGGCTGCGCCCGTGTGGGGGCATCCGGATGCCTGGCATCCCGCGCTGGGATCACCGACGCAGGAGATCTCACCGAGGCAGGACTGTTTGACGTTACAACGGCCTGTGCTGGTGAGATCTCCTGTCTCCGTGACGGGGCTGCTCGTGTGGGGCGTGGCCGGGGAGGGCTGCGTCACCGGGTCCATTCGCGGCGTCGCCGGGCGCATGGCATCCCCTGGAGTCGCGGGTGCCTGGCATCCCGCGCTCCTCGGCGGCCGCGGCCGGCATCACCGACGCAGGAGATCTCACCGAGGCAGGACTGTTTGACGTTACAACGTCCTGTGTTGGTGAGTTCTCCTGTCTCCGTGACGGGGCGCGCGCACTCAAGTCGCGAGACCGGGCACGTCCGCCGAAAGGGGGACGCGCGCGCCGACGGAGACGGCATAGGGTCGGACTGTGGCTGACGTCGTGATCAACCGGAGCGCGGTGAGCGCTGTCGCGGCACAGGTGCGCACCGCCGCGACCTCGGTGACCTGGGAGCTCCCGGAGCTCGGCAGCGGGGTCCTCGGTGACACGGGCGTCGCCGACGCGCTCGCACAGGTGAGCGAGCAGCGGGTGGCGCGCACCGACATCCTGCAAGAGGCAGCGGATGCCGCGGCCGTCTTCCCCACGCGCGCCGTGGCCGCCTTCGCGCGCCTCGACGGCGGACTCGCGCGGAGTCTGCAGTGAGCGTCGACGCGGCGGACCCCGGGCGCGGAGACGTCGGCGGCATCACCGCGGCCGCGTCGCTGCGCGCGTCGCGTGCGAGGACCCTGCGCACGGCGCACGACCAGGTGACGGCGGCGATCGCCGAGGCGTCGCCGGAGGTCTGGACCGGGCAGTCGCGCGAGGCGTTCATCGTCGGTGCGACGGCCCTCGCCGCCGAGCTGTCGACGCTGGCGGGGCAGGCGGATGCCGAGGCATCCGCGCTCTCGACGTACGCGCAGGGCGTCCAGTCGATCAAGGACGAGCAGGCCCGGCTCGAGCTGCGCCGCGCCGACGCCACGGCCGACCTCGCCCTGTACAAGAGGCAGAAGCGCACGGCCGACATCGAGGCCACCACAGACATGGCGATCGGGGCGTCGACGGATGCCCAGGAGCGATCCGCGACCTACGCCGACTGGATCGCGCAGAGCGAGGCCGACCTCGCCGCGGTCGACGCCGCCTGGCAGAACCTCGTCTCCGATCGCGAGGCGGTGAACCGCGCCTGCGTCGCCGCGCTCACGGCGGGGGACGTGCAGGGCGCGCTCGCGCCGTCGC
Source organism: Microbacterium sp. SCN 70-27 (assembly GCA_001724425.1). Lineage (GTDB taxonomy): Bacteria > Actinomycetota > Actinomycetes > Actinomycetales > Microbacteriaceae > Microbacterium. The sequence goes on along the minus strand of MEEK01000032.1, from coordinate 5,183 downwards.
GCCTGCGCGGCGCGAACACGGGGGATGCCCTGCTCGAGCGCCTGTCTGCGACCGACCTCGCCGTCCTTGCCCGCACGGACCCCGACCTCGCGGCGAAGCTCATGTCCGCCGACCCCGTCAAGGTGCGCGACTGGTGGGCCGGGCTCGGCGAAGGCGAGCGCACGGTGCTGATCCAGGCGATGCCGTCGATCATCGGCAACCTCGAGGGCGTCGCGTACAGCGATCGCGACACGGCGAACCGCATGTGGCTCACCCAGCAGATCACCCAGATCGAGGACGACATCGATGCAGGCCGCTTCGGCGCCACGGCATCGTCGTACGGTGGCGCCGGGGGATATCAGAACGAGGCAGCCGTCGCCGAGATGCTCGAACGGCTGCGCGGCCTCAAGGGCATCCAGAACGCACTCGCGCCCGGTCGCCAGCTCATCTCGCTGACCGGTGGCTCACCGCCTCTTGCCGCCATCGCGATCGGGAACATGGACACGGCTCAGAACGTGACCTACGCCGTCCCCGGCATGGGCTCGTCCGCCGAGGGGATGGGCGACTGGGTGGAATCGGCGCGGAACGTCTCCGCCGCGCAGGGACTGATGGCCCCCGGGCAGACCCACGCGGTGGTCGCCTGGATCGGATACGAGGCGCCGCCGGTGGGACCGTTCGGTGTGCTCGGCACGGATTTCGCGCGGGAGGGGGCGCCGCACCTCGGCACGGCGCTGCGCGGGTTCGAGGCCACACGTCCTGACGCGCAGCTGAACGTCCTCGCACACAGCTACGGCACGACGACGGCCTCGATCGCGTTGACCGAACCCGGAGTGCACGTCGACTCCTTCGTCAGCATCGGCTCTGCGGGTCTCACCCCGAGCATCGACGAGGCATCCGATCTGCACGCAGACCAGGTCTTCGCCGGGCAGGCGAACGACGTCTGGGCGATCGACCCCGCGCCGGGCGACAAGTGGGCGTGGTTCGGGCGCGCCTTCAGCGACCACCCCGTGAATCCTGTCGGTGACGACTTCGGGGCGAAGACGTTCGGCGTCGACACCGGCAAGGGCGGTACGTCCGTCACCGATCACGGCGTCAGCACCCCCGACGGCACGGGGTATCTCGACCCCGGTACGGAATCGCTGCGCAATGTCGCTCTCGCCACGACCGGTCGCGGCGATGAGGTCACGCCTAGGCTCGATCATGAGCCCACGCTCTTCCAGCAGGCGATCATCAACGCATCTCAGTCGGGTTACTAGGAGGACTCAGTGCGTAGGACGCGAACCGCGCTCGGCGCGCTCGGCGCGCTGTGCGCCCTGGCGCTGATCGTCACCGGCTGCAGCCCCAAGGAGGCACGGATGTCACCCGAAGAGACCCGCGACGCCCTGGTCGCCCTTGTGCACGACTCGGCCGCGAAGCTCGACGCCACGGGCTGGGACGAGAGCGACGTGCCGAGCGCGATGCGCTGCGGCGACGGTGTGAAGTGGGGCTACACGTACGGCGCCCCGATCCCGGATGCCGACTATGAAGCCGACGCGCAGACGGTGCTCGACTACTGGACCTCTCTCGGGATCACTGCCCGCATGGACACGTCGCACGCTCCCGTCGTCTTCGGCGAGGGCGGCCCCGTGCAGAGCATCAGCTTCCAGACCGGGCCGGGGTCGTACGCCTTCGCGGCGACCTCGACGTGCGCGCCGGGCAACCCCGACGACTATCGCTGAGCCGCGCCCCGGGCCCTGCCCGGCGCTTCCGGCACCCGGCCGGCGGCCTCAGCGGTTGAGGAACCCGCTGAGACCTCCCGCGAGCAGGCCTGACTGGACGAGCAGCCAGAAGCCCATGAACAGGATGCCGATGATGATGAACCCCCAGGGGCGGCCGCGGCGCAACCGCTGACCCTGCGGCGCGACGCCCGGCGGAGGCCGGAGTGCGGCCGTCGGTGCCGCGAACGGCAGGGCACCCGGAGCGCCCGGGGCGCCGGCCCCGCCGGGCGCACCCGGCGCCCCGGGCACACCCGCGGGGCCGACAATACCCGGGGAGGTGACCGTCGCCGCCAGTCGGTCATCGCGCCACCGCTCCCACTGGGCGAGCTTGTCGAGAAGAGCGCCCACCACCGAGAACAGCCAGGCCCACGTCGCCGGATCGAGGGTGGAGACGTCGCGCTGGAGGTAGAGGAAGAGCCAGTCGTCGACGATCTCGACGTCGAGCGCCGCGGCGTGGTCGACGAATCGCGCCATGATGTCGGGTGTGAAGAGGTACAGCGCGTCGCGCTCGTAACCCTGCGGGCAGTACAGCGCGAAGTGCTGATCGAAGTCGCCCTCGAGGCTGAGGCGCTGGTGCTTGTCGAACGCCGCCGGCAGGTTCGAGCCGAACAGGCCGTTGTTGCCCACGGCATCCAGCACGATGTGCGGCAGGGGTGTCGACAGCTTCACCGCGACGTACCCCCAGCGGTGCGTGGTCTGCTCCTTGCCCGACCCGGTCGTGTACCGATAGTTCGCGAACTCCACGAGTCGCGGCGTCGTCCCGCGCACGATGTCGGTCGCCGTGCGAGAGCTGCCGAGACCGAAGATGAGGCCCGGCAGCGGGGGGTTCCGCGCCTCGGGGTACCAGGCCATCCCGTTCGTCTTCGCGAAGCGGTCGAGCCGGTACCAGCGCGCGGCGCCGGTGCCGCGGACGAGGCGGGCGATGCCGAAGCCGCCGCCGACCAGAATCAGGATCAGCACCAGGAACGGGACGAGTGCCAGCACCCCCATGCCGGAGCCGCCGCTCGTGCTCATCTGCACAAAGACGCCCAGGATCCCCGAGAACACGGTGCCGAACATCACCAGGAAGATCCCGCCGACGACGATCCCGACGATGAGGCCCACCGTGTTCGTCGCCGGCGCGCGGCCGGAGCGGCGCAGTTCCCGCACGTACGCCCGAGCGGTGTGCGCGTCGACGGGCTCGGTCAGGGGGCGAGGGTCGAACGGAGCCGGTTCCGAGGGGGCGCTCATTCCGACACGGTACCGCCGCGTGCGCGCTCCAGCACACGTTCGACGAGCCAGTCCGAGTAGCGCCCGGGAGACCACCCGCTCTGCACCACGAGCTGCTGGTACCCCTCCGGCGACATCAGGAACGACAGCTCGTCGGCGAGCTCGTCCGCGCTCCGGGTCTGCCGTGGGGCGGGGATGAGGCCGCGCCCCGCGAGTTCGCCGACCAGCCGGCGGTAGTCGGCGCGGCGGTGGGCGAGCATCCCCTGCAGCGCCTCCGCGACGAGCTCGTCCGAGCCCGCGGCGCCGAGCAGGACGGTCCACAGCGCGTGCGCCCGCGCGTTGGCATCCACGATCCGCTCGATCACGACGGGCAGGAATCCGGCGTCGTCGAGGGCGGTGACGTCGGCTCCTGCTTCGGTGTCGGTGAGTGAATCGGCGCCCTCGGTGCCCGAGAAGACGAGCTCGAACGCGGCGATCAGCAGCGCCGGCTTCGTGCCCGCGGCCTTCACCGTCTCGACGGAGACGCCGGCTTCTGCGGCGATCGTCGCGAAGGTCGCGGCCTGGAAGCCGCGCCGCGCGAAGACCGCCGCGGCTGCCTGCAGCACGCGGCGTCGGGTCTGGGCCGCCTGGGCCGCCCGAAGGTCGGAGTGATAGGCGCGAGGAGCGGATCCCACTATTGACTACCCTAACGGTGTGGTGAATACTCTGACAGGTAACTCAAACCTATCATCGCGAACGTCTCACTCTGGAGGATGCCCCGTGTCGACCTACCTGATCACGTGCACGCCGGCGCACGGCCACATCGCCCCGCTGCTCACCATCGCGCGGCACCTGCGGGGGCGCGGGCACCGCGTCCGCATGCTCACCAGTGAGCGCTATGCGGCGCGCGTGCGTGCCGCAGATGTCGAGTTCCTCCCGCTGCCCGCAGCCGCCGACGTCGACCTGGACGAACCGGATGCCGCGTTCCCCGAGCGCCGGGGCCTGCGTGGCCCCGCGGCGTTGCGCTTCGACATGATCAACCTGTTCCTCGCTCCCGGCGAGGCGCAGCTCGACGCCGTGCGCGCCGCGCTGCGGGAGGCTCCCGCCGATGCCGTGCTCACGGAGCCGCTGTTCGTCGGAGCGGCCCTCCTGAACGAGCTGCCGCGTACTGAGCGTCCACCCGTGGTGGCGCTCGGCATCTTCCCCCTCGGGGTGAAGAGCCGCGACACCGCGCCGTTCGGACTGGGCGTGCCGCCGGGCCGAGGCGCCCTCGCGCGGTGGCGGAATGCCGCTCTGACGCTGTTCGCGGAGAAGGCGGTGTTCGGCGCTGTCGCACGCGAGGCGGACGAACTCGCTCGGCGCACCGTCGGACGGCCCTTCAGCCGGTTCTTCCTGGACTGGCACAGCGCCGCCGATGCGGTCGTGCAGTTCACGGTGCCGGCGTTCGAGTATCCGCGTTCCGACCTTCCCGCGAACGTGCATTTCGTCGGAGCACTGCCGCCGACCGCGCCGGCCGTCGACCTGCCGGAGTGGTGGGGCGACCTCGACGGCTCGCGCCCCGTGGTCCACGTGACACAGGGGACGATCGCCAACGCGGACTTCTCGCAGCTGATCGGGCCGACGCTCGAGGCGCTCGCGGGCGACGACGTCCTCGTCGTCGCGTCCCTGGGGGGTCGCCTCGGTGGCGCGCTCGGGCCGGTCCCGGCCAATGCGCGCACGGCCGCCTATCTCCCCTACGACCGGCTGCTGCCGCTCACCGACGTCGTCGTCACGAACGGCGGGTACGGCGGGGTCCAGCAGGCGCTCGCACAGGGCATCCCGCTCGTCGTCGCGGGAAAGACGGAGGACAAGGTCGAAGTCGCTGCCCGGGTCGGCTGGTCGGGCGCCGGCTTCGACCTGCGCACGAACACGCCGAGCGCGGCTCGGGTGGGAGCGGCGGTGCGGCGGGTGCTCTCCGACGATCGGTACCGGCGGCGGGCGCGCGACCTGGCCGGGGCGTATGCGCAGGCATCCGCTCTCGACGGCCTCGACCGGGTGCTCGAGACGACGCAGAGTGCCGCGGAGACACGCTCGTCGTCGATCCGGTAGACTGTTGTGGTTGTCCGTCTGCGCGCATGCGTATCGGCGGGCACGTGCATCAACCCTCCTGATGCCGGGAAGTGCCCGGCATCCGTTCTAGTCCGAAGGAGGTGGGTTAGTGACGCACTCACACCAGTACGAGCTCATGGTCATCCTCGACCCCGAGATCGACGAGCGTCA